>JBDRIT010000115.1:0-43758 GCA_043815665.1 Pseudomonadota bacterium | reverse complement strand
CCGCCGCCGCCGCCGTAACCGCCGCCGCCGCCGCCGTCGCGACCACCGCCGCCGCCGCCGTCGCGACCACCGCCGCCGCCGCCACGATCTGCCTTGGGTCGGGCCTCATTCACGACGAGGGTGCGCCCCTCGTACTCCTGCCGGTTGAGTTCCTCGATGGCCTTTCGGCCACCCTCGGCATCCGCCATCTCCACGAAGCCGAAGCCCCGGGACCGACCAGTCTCCCGGTCCGTGATGATGCGGGCGGAGGTGACCGCCCCGTGAGCCTCGAACAGCTCCCGAAGCCCGTCCTCGGTGATGGTGTAGGGCAAGTTACCGACGTAGATGTTCATTCCTGAAACCCTCTTCGAAACGGTCATTCCCGAGAAACGCAAATCCTTAGAACACGTGGCGATGCTCGGGACGACCCGCACGGTTCTGGATCCCAATCTATCCGGAATCCATGAGAAACGATATCGCCAGTATTTTTGGATTGCAAGGCCGCGAAGCAGGCCTGCGATTTTTTATTTCTCCCCCATCTGGCGACGGTTCTCATCGTCGTCCGGCTCCATGTGGATGGTGAAATGGACGGGGAAATTCAGGCGGACGCGGATGGAGTCTTCGAGCAATGAAACGACCCGGTGGCCCTCGGACACCGAGATCTCCGGTTCGAGGAGGACGTGCGCGTCCGCGAAGATCTCCCGTCCGACCTTCCGGGTGCGGAGGCAGTGCCACCCGCGGATCCCGGGGTCCCGATCCAGGCAGGATCGGATCTCCGCCAGGATGTCCTCCTCGGCGGAGTGTTCGGAGAGATCACGGAGACAGCTGATCCCGATGGAGGCGCCGACGACCAGGATCATGAGCCCCACCAGGACACCCGCCGCCTGGTCCCCGTGGTGCCAGCCGGCCAGGGACGCCACCGCGCCGGCGAGCACCGCCACCGAGGACATGGCGTCGGAGCGGTGGTGCCATGCGTTGGCCCGCAGGGAGGGACTCCCCGTGCGCCGCGCGACGGCCAAGGTGACCCGGTAGAGCACCTCCTTGGACACGATGGAGACCGCAGCGAGGAGCAGCACCGTGGGGCCCGCGATGAAGACCTCATGGTGGTAGAACCCCGCGGCCGCCTCGTAGACGATCCAGGCCCCGGCGGCGACGAGGATCAACGCCATGACCACCGTCGCGAAGGTCTCGTACTTTCCGTGACCGTAGGGATGCCCGTCATCCGGCGGACGGGCAGAGAGGGCCGCGCCGAGGAGCACCACCCCGTCGGAGAGCAGATCGCTCAGGGAGTGGATCCCGTCCGCGATCAGCGCGACGGAGCCGACGAGCCCACCTGCCAGGATCTTGACAAAAGACAGGGCGGTGTTCACCGCCGCACCGATGATGGTGATCCGGCGGATCCGCCGTGTCACCTCCCGTGTGTCCATGGTCTCCATCAGGGTCCCTCCCGCGGCAGGAACCAGAGGCTCTTGATGTGGTCCCCCTCCACCTTGTACACGGCGACCGCCCGGAGAGGCGCGCCGGCCCGGGCCCCGGTGACCACCTCCCGGTCCACCACCCAGGGCCCGAACACCAGCCGATCGACCACGGTGCAGCGCAGCTCCGGACTCAGCTCGAAGAACTCCGCATAGCGCTCGTGGAGCGCGTCCCGCCCGTCGAGGATCAGCTCGCCTTCGGGGAGACGATAGATCTTCAGGTCCTGCGCGTAGAAGCTCGCGAATGCGTCGATGTCCCGGGCGTTGTACGCGTCCACCTGGCCCTGGACCGGTGCGATGGCACCACGGCAGGACTGTGCCTTGCCGTTCCAGGTCCTCCGAATCCCTCCCGCGACGGTCTGGCTAATCAGGAGCATCTCCGTTGGATCCGGCGCACTGCCCTCCGGGGCGAATGTGATCGCCTCGACGACGAAGTCTCCGGTCACCAGCTGGTCCCTCACCGTGCGGAGCCACGGAACCGTGAGGGCGAAAGCCTTCGTATGCTCCTCCTGGATCGCCTCCCGGTCCCGGATCCGCCCGGTGTCGAAGCTCGTATCCAGGGATTCGTCGGAGAAGAAAGACATCGTCCCGTGGAGATCCCGGCGCCCAAAGGCGTCGTGCATCCTCCTCACCACCGAGGACGCGTCCTGCGGGACCACCACCTCAGGGTCGAGCACCCGACCCCCCAGGACCACCCGGTGGATCCTGCGGAGCGCGCGCACGTCGGCCAGAGGATCCGCGTCCAGGATCAGGAAGTCCGCGAGCTTCCCCGGCGTCACCGTGCCGAAATCCGGCGCCGCGGCGAAGATCTGCGCCGCGTTGCGGGTCGCCGCGACGAGGACCTCGCCGGGGGTCAGGCCCGCCGCGACCAGGAGCTCCAGCTCCCGGTGCATGGCCGGCCCGTGGACCGTCCCGATGTTCCCGGCGTCGGTCCCCGCCGCCACGATCACCCCCGCATCCCAGAGGATCTTGAGGTTGGCCTGCATCACCGGGATCCGGGACCGCATCTTCTCCTTCCGGGCTTGCATCGCGGCCGGATCCACGGTCCCTACGGGGGCGGCGGCCAGCTCGGCCCAGGAGCTGCGCACCGCCGGACTGGCGAGGCGGTCCTCCACGTCCGTGAGGTCCGGCGTTCCGGTGAGGACCTCACCGTAGCCTTCGTAGACCACGAGGGTGCTGGTGATGATCGTGCCCCTGGCCTTCAGCAGAGAGACGAAGGCTGCGTCCACGGGGGCGTCGTCCACGGCATGGACCAGGATGTCGGCGCCGGCCTCCACCACGGCCCGGGCGGCCTCTCGCTGGGTCGCGTGGACGGCGACGCGCACGCCCCCCGCGTGGGCGGTGTCGATGACGGCCCGGGCGAGGGGGAGGTTCGCCCGGGGATCCCCGTCCTCCGGGACGATGTACCAGATCTTGATCAGGTCCGGCTTCCGCTCCAGCTGACGGGCCACCAGGGCCCTGGCCTCGTTCGCGTCCGCGACCTGGATGATGGGCGGATCCCCGATGTCCAGCTGAGGCCTCGAGACCGTCGAGATCAGGGGCCCGGCGACGGCAACCCGGGGGGCCACGTCCACCTGATCCCGAAGCGCCCGGACCTCGAAGTTTGAGAAGGGCCCCCCGACGTCCACCACCGCGGTGACCCCGCTGGCCACGTAGCGACGGAACACGTCCTCCCGGTGGCCGTTCACCCAGGCCGTCTCGTCTTCGTACGTCCGGAGGGCCCGGAGGTCCACGATGTCCGGGCGGGTATAGAGCCCCCCGGACTGGAAGAAGTGGATGTGGGGGTCGACGAGACCCGGCACCAGCCAGCGACCGGCGACGTTCACCACCACGGCGTCCAGCGGGATCGGCACCACGCAGAAGGGACCGGCAGCGCGGATGCGATCCCCCTCCACGAGGACCACCGATGCCGGCACCGGCGGCCCCCCGGTTCCGTCCACCAGGACGCCTCCCACGAACGCGGTCGTCGCCGCCCGGGCGAAGCCCGGGACGAGGAGGAAGAGGACGAGGACGGCGAGGCAGCGGGGCCTTGGCATGGCGACCTCCCGGGGATCGATCTGCGCCCATGATCGGGCCGTTCCCCATCGTTTGCAACCACCTGGCAGAACCTTTCGGCAACCGGGGGCGTATACCCACGCCGTTCGACGAAGCGGTCCACGAAGGAGGCACCCATGCGCAAGGCGGCACTGATCACGATGACGTTGATGGCGATGCTCGGTTTCCTGATCCCGGCCCACGCCGAGGCCCCCGCCGGAGGGTCGGGGGTCGACCTCGGCTTCTGGTCCAGGCTGATGGACGGGCAGGAGGACGCCGAGGGGATCCGGGGCAACGTGACCCTGGACGAAGGACGGATCTCGGCCCGGCCCGCGGGCGAGGACGACCTCGTCGTGCGGTTTCCCATGGACAACACCACCGGCGCCCCCCGGTCGGTGACCTACAAGGTGGAGGTCCGGGATCTCTCCGGGAAGCGGATCGCCCGCGGGAAGGGGCGCTTCACCACCCCGCAGGGCAAGGACACCTTCGCGATCCGCCTGCGGGACATCCCCGCCCTTGATGATGCCGGCTCCGACGCCGACTACGTGGTGCGCTGGTCCTTCGAGACGGATCGGAGCCGGTACTCCGGACGCCGGAGCCTCTACCAGATGGCCTCCGAGGGTCGGGTGGCGCTGGCTGCGATCTGGCCCGAGACTCTCCACGCAGGCGCACCGGTCCTGCTCCCCCTCTCCCTGGCGGACGCCCGGGGGCGCCCCCTGGCGGGGCAGTCCGTCACCGTCCGGGCGGCGGCGGAGGGGCGGAGCTGGGAGACGACGGTCCGCACCGGCGCCACGGGCAGCGCCCTCGCCGCGCTGCCGCCCCTCCCGGAGGGCAAGGTGACCCTCCGGGCGGAGACCCGGCGAGACGGATGGACCAGCGCGATGGACCGGGAGGTCCAGGTGGTGGCGAAGACCCGGATCTTCCTCTCCTCGGACAAGCCCCTCTATCAGCCGGGGCAGACGGTCCACCTCCGGGGCATCCTGCTGCGGCGCCCGGCCATGCTCCCCCTCGCGGACGAGGACGCGCTGGTGGAGATCCGGGATGCGAAGGGCAACAAGGTCTTCAAGGAGGTGCTCCGCACCAACGGGTTCGGCGTGCTCTCGACGGAGTTCACCCTGGCGACCCAGGTGAACATGGGGACCTACACCCTCGAGCTCGTCGCCGGGGACAACCGGGCCGAGAAGGCCTTCACGGTCTCCCGCTACGTCCTGCCGAAGTTCAAGGTGGGGGTGGAGCTGGACCGCGGCTTCTATCTCCCCGCGCAGGAGATCAAGGGCACCATCCGTGCGGACTACTTCTTCGGCAAGCCCGTGGAGCGCGGCGCGGTGCGGGTGACCTTCCACGACTACCAGGGGCAGTGGGTCCCCTCGAAGGTGATCGAGGGGGAGGCCAACGACGAGGGGCTCTTCTCCTTCGAGCACACCCTGCCCGGAACCCTCGTGGGGCAGCCCGTGGAGGGGGGCAACGCCCTGGTCCTGCTGGAGGTGGAGGTCACCGATGGGGCGGGCCAGGTGCAGACCGCGAACCGGCAGATCACCGTGGCCCGCCAGGCCATGGACGTGACCCTGATCCCCGAGAGCGGGGCCCTGGTCGCCGGCGTGGAGAACCGCTTCTTCGTCGCCATGACCGATCCCGGGGGCAACCCCGTGGCGGGCAAGGTCTCGGTACAGTTCGGCGGCATCGCCGATGCGACCCGGGAGGTGGACGTGGGCCCGTCGGGCCTCGCTACGGTCACCTGGACCCCGCCCGCGGGGCTCCCTTCGGTGCAGGCGGTCCTGACCGCAACTTCGGCGGACGGCCGGGTGGAGCGGCACATGGATCTCCAGGCGACCTACTCCGGTGCGCAGGTCCTGGTGCGGACCGGCAGCACGCTCCTCAAGGTCGGCGACACCCTCGACATCGAGATCCTCACAGCGGGGGCGGTGACCGATGCGTACCTGGACGTGACCCGGGACGGTCAGACCGTCGCGGTGGCCTCGGTGCCGCTCCCCGGTGGCGTGGGCCGGCACAGCCTGGAGCTGGATCCGTCCATGACCGGGACCCTGGCGATCTCCGCCTACGTGCTCTCGGAGCGGGGGGAGTACACCCGGGACGCCCGGGTGGTCTACGTGGAGGATCCGGGCGCGCTGGCGCTGGACGTGCGCCTGGACAAGGACAGCTACCGACCCGCCGAAACCGCGCGGGTGGACGTGACCGTCACCGATGAGGCCGGCCGCCCGGTGCGCGCGGCCCTGGGCGTCCAGGTGGTGGACGAGGCGGTCTTCGCGCTCCAGGACGCCCGCCCGGGCCTCCTCAAGCTCTTCTTCGCGCTGGAGGAGGAGCTCCTGAAGCCCTCCTACCAGATCGGTCGAGGGATCGGCGCCACCCTGGGGCAGCTCATCGGCAGCGCCGCGGCAGCGGACACCGCGTCCCGGACAGCGCTCCAGGACGACGCCGAGGCCGCGGTGGCCGCGCAGGGGGACGTGGCCCTGCCGCGGCAGGCCGCCTCGACCCGCGGGGAGGAGCGGGCCCGGGTCGTCGAGGCCATGACCCGGTACGGACTGACCGCCCAGAACCAGGTGGCGGCGAAGATCCAGCAGGGCGACACCTGCAAGTACTGGAACTCCGGCCGCCGGCCCCAGGCCTTGATGGAGGCCGTCCAGAATGCGCTCAAGCGGGATGCGTGGGGCACCCGGCCGAAGCTGGAAGACCTGGGCGATCAGATCCAGGTGGCCAGCGCGGGCCCGGACACCCGCCACGGAACCTGGGACGACGCGGGCTTCACCATCGGATACTGGCAGATCTGCCCCCAGCCCGTGGTGGAGACCGCGGCGCGGTTCCGCAACGGCGGCATGCAGGAGAGGATGTTCAACGAAGTGCCCATGGCGGTGGCGGGAGCCGCCCGGGGCGCCGGCGACGACTTGATCGCGGACGGCCTGGCCATGCCCATGAAGAAGCCCGCCGATAAGGGGGGCGAGACCACCAGGGACTCGGAGGACGACGCAGACGGCGGCGCCGCCCCTGCGCCCCGGGTGCGCCAGTGGTTCCCCGAGACCCTCTTCGTGGAGGACTGCCTGATCACCGACGACCAGGGCCGGGCGAGCCTGGACATTCCCCTGGCCGACTCCATCACGACCTGGCGGATGTCCGCGGTGGGTTCCGACGCGCAGGGCCGCATCGGCGGCGCGGACACGCCCATCACGGTGTTCCAGGACTTCTTTGTGGACGTGGACTTCCCCGTCTTCCTCACCCGGGGGGACGAGGTGACCTTCCCCGTCGCGGTCTACAACTACCTCGACGAGGACCAGACCGTCACCATCACCGTGGAGGCCGCCCCCTGGTTCGAGCTCCTCGGAGATGGTGAGGTCGTCCTGGACCTGGGCCCCGGCGAGGTCTCCGGCCTCTCGATCCCCGTACGGGTGAAGGACGCCGGCTGGCACGCGCTCCTGGTCACGGGCCAGGGCTCCAAGGGTCTGGCCGATGCGGTGCGCCGTACGGTGGAGGTCCGCCCCGACGGCCGGGAGGTCACCGTCGCGACCGGCGGCACCTTCAACACCGAGAAGAAGCGGGACGCGGCCACCATGGAGCTGACGTTCCCGGCGGACACCGTGCCGGGCTCCCGGCGCGCCATGGTCCAGATCCTCCCGGGGCTCACCTCCCACGTGGTCCAGGGGATGGACAGCCTCCTCAAGCTCCCGGGCGGCTGCTTCGAACAGACCTCCTCCTCGGCCTGGCCCAACGTCCTGGCCCTCAAGTACCTCAAGGACACGGAGCAGGGCACCCCGGAGCTCGAGATGAAGGCCATGCAGTATGTCAACGCAGGCTACCAGCGGATCCTCACCTTCGAGTGCCCCAGCGGCGGCTTCAACTGGTGGCAGGGGGACCCGATCGGCAACGTGATCCTCAGCGCGTTCGGCATGATGATGCTCCGGGACACCCAGGCCGTGTACGGCGCGGTGGACGATCTGGTCATCGACCGGGCCTTCCGGTTCCTCACCAGCCGGCAGCAGTCCGACGGCTCCTGGGGCGAGGACCGGCACCTCCACGCGGGGAACGAGAACCTCGGGGCGGGACAGCTCCGCAGCACCTGCTACATCTCCTGGGCCCTCGGGGCCAGCGGCTACGCGGACACCCCCGCGGGGAAGAAGGCCACGGCCTTCATCCAGGGGAAGGTGGGGGACGAGGAGGACCTCTACACCCTCGGCATCTGCGTCAACGCCCTGGCCACCGCCGGCGCGGGCGGCGCCGCGATGGACGACGCGATCCACCGCATCGCCGGGAAGGCGACCACCGACGGAGACAGGATCCACTGGGAGCCCCAGGGCATGACCCTGGTCAACTCCGGCGGCATCGCCGCGCAGGTGGAGGTCACCGCGCTCATGGCCCTGGCCTACATGGGGGCCAGGCGCAACCTCTCCGACGTGCCGAAGATCGTCAACTGGCTCGCGGCCAGCAAGGACGCCCAGGGAAACTGGGGATACAACACCCAGGCCACGGTGATGGCCCTCAAGGTCTTCGTGGCCGCAGCCCGCCTCGATCCCGGCGCCACGGACGCGCAGGTCAGGGTCCTGCTGGACGGTGAGGAGCTCGGGGCGAAGGGCTTCGACGACTTCAACAAGGACGTCCTCTGGCAGGTGGAGATCCCCGGGGAAGCGCTGGACCACGCGCGCAGCCTTCGCCTGGAGTTCGCCGGGGTCGGGAACCTCGGCTACCAGGTGGTCACCGGGCACCACGTCCCGTGGACCGAGACCGCGGACGGGAAGCCGCCGCTGTCCATCGACGTGTCCTACGATCGGAAGAAGCTCCAGGTGGACGAGACCGTGCGGGTCCGGGCGAAGGTGACCCGGAACGACGAGGGCGCCAAGGGCTCCGTACTGGTGACCCTGGGCGTCCCTCCGGGGTTCGACCTGGTCACCGAGGACCTGGAGGGACTCAAGGTGGAGCGGAAGATCCGCTCCTGGGAGAAGACCGGCCGCCAGCTGATCCTCTACCTGGACGAGGCCCCAGTGGGGAAGGTGATCCACCTGGAGTACCGCATCAAGGCGCGCATGCCCGTCAAGGCAGCCTCCGGCGGCGCCGAGGTCCGGCTCTACTACAACCCCTCCGTGCGGGACAGGGAAGGCCCCACGGCTCTCGAGGTTCACTGATCCGAGATCTTCCCTTCACTTGCTCAGCCCTTTCTGCCCACAAATGGCCCTCCACTACGACTCGACGAACCGACAACCACCCCGACACATCGCCGAGACCGCACACTCCCCGCACGCCTCGAACCTCCCGCGCCCCCGGAACTCTGCGGCCTTCTTCATCAGCACCTTCACGTCCTCCTCCAGCAGGCTCCCCAGCACCTCGTCGGCCAACTCGCAGACCTTGAGGTTCCCCCCGGGATCGATGGCCCACTTTGCGTCACCGCAGCGGCAGGGTGCGAAGCCGAGGTGGGGGAAGCGGGCGTGGTCGTGGAGGCAAGGCTCCACGGGGAGGGCGGCCTCCACGGGGAGGCCGAAATCCGCGGCGATGCGGTCTGCGCGGACCAGGAGATCGTCGAGGGTCTCCCGGTCCAGCAGGTAACGATCCCTCGAGAGGGCGCCCGCGCCCACGGGGGTGAAGCGGTTCAGCGCGATGCGGTCGGCGCCCAGCGCAAAGGCCAGCTCCGCCAGGTCCTCCAGGGGCACCCCGGGGCGGAGGAGGATCGCCGCGGTGAGGGTCGCAGGCGCCGCTGCGGCGCGGGACAGGGCCCCGCGGACAGTCACCCAGCCATCCACCCCGGTCATTCCCTGGTACTCGGCGGGGTCCGTGGTGAGCAGCGGCAGCTCCAGGTGGGTCACCCCCGCGTCCAGGAGGGACGCCAGCCGCCCCGCGGTCAGGAGCAGGCCGTTGGTGGCGACGCCCAGGCGCGCGTGGGGGGCAGCGGCCCCCACGCCACGAACCAGGTCCTCGAGATCCTCCCGCAGCAGGGGCTCTCCGCCCGCGAAGACCATGAAGGCCACCCCCGACATCCCTGCGAAGCGGCGGCAGGCCTCCAACAGAGCCCCGGTGGACAACGGCGACGGCACCGGGCCGTCCTCGCATCGCCACGGGTTGTAGCAGAAGGTACAGGCGAGGTTGCAGCGAGGGGTGACCTCGACCACCGCGCCCGAGGGCATCTCAGGGGGTCTCCAGATCTGCGACGAGCGCGGCCAGATCGCCACGGACGCCCTGGAGGAGTTCGAGGCCTTCCCGGGCCTGACGGCAGGCCGCCTTCAAGGTCTCCTTGTCCCGGTGACCGGGCCCGGTCGCCTGCTGGGTCGGGACCGCCTCGTCCCGGGGCGCGCAGACCTGCTCGAAGCCCCGCAGCCAGGCCGTCGCATCGAACCAGAGAGCGTCCCACCGTTGGCTGGGATCCGGCAGGACCGCCGCCGCGCCGGGCGCTGCGATGGGCCCGAAGGTTCCCAGCCGGTAGTCGTCGAAGACCGCCAGGAGCGAGTGCACCCAGACGTCGTCCTGGAGCTTCGCCAGCGCGGCCTTCAGCTCCGTCTCGGTCACCGCCTCCTTGGCCCGCAACGCCATGAGGCTGTCGATGCGCCGCTCGATCTGCTCCACCACCGAGCCTCGGAACTGGAGGGTCGGGGGTGGCACCATGCGCATCATCATGGTCCGATCCATGCCCATGTGCTCGATCCGCTTGAGGGTCACCACCGCCAGGGCCTGGGTCAGGGTGGAGAGCTGCACGTCGGGCCTCTCGACCCCCTCCTTCTGGGGCGGCCCCTTGAGCTGCAGCTGGTAGAGCTCCCCCGGCTGGATCCCGAGGATCCCCGCCAGCTCGACCCGGAAGACCTCCTGCTGCTCGGGCTCCACGGCCATGGTATAGGTGCCGCTCGCCAACCTGTGCGGATCCCCCTCTGCCCTGGGGGCCACCGCGTCGAGGCGCCGCCAGAGATCCTTGAACTTCGTCCAGGTCTCCCCGTCCCGGAGCTCCGGGGGCAGGGGCAGGTTGATCCGATCCGCCGTGAGCTTCGGATCCTTCGCCGCCGCATCCGGGGACGCAGCCCCCTGGAGCGCGACGAAGAAGGACAGCGCGGTGAGGAAGAGCCCCCGGCGATCCGAGATCCGGAGCCTCCGGATCCCCAGCGCCAGGATCACCATCGCAACGAGCCAGGCCAGGGCGAGGAGCGGTCGTTCGAGGAGCGGACTCATGGGCACCTCCGTGGGGGGTTCCGGTCCAATATAGCAGATCGTACATTCGGTTGACACGCCCCCGGGCCAGCCGTAGAGTCAAAGCGTAAATCACTTCTGAGTTACTAATGGAGTGGTCATGCGAATCACGCTCCTCATGGTTGGCCTGCTGGCCCTGGCCGGGTGCGACGACGGCGGAGGTTGCCTCCAGCCCTCCGGTGCGGGACCCGACGCTGCGAACACGGACACCATCCCCCGGGACGGTCGGGGCGACGGGATGAATCCCGGCGACGCGTCCCCGGACACCGGCGTCCTGAACACGGCGCCGACCTTCGGCCCCCTCCCCCCTGTGAGCCTGGACATGGGGACCCACACCACCCTGGCCCTCGCGGAGCTCATGGGGGACGCGGAGGATCCCGACGGGGACCTCGTCCTCTCCTGGAGCGCCGAGAACGTGGCCCTCCACGACGGCCCGGGGCACGCGCTCATGATCGTCGCCCCGGTGGACTGGTGGGGCATCGAGACCATCGGGATCACTCTCTCGGACACCGGAGGCCTCGAGGCGGCGGCGGAGATCGTGGTGACGGTGAGCGAGGTGATCCCAACCGTGGATCCCCCGCCCCAGACCTGCGGCGAGGTGGTCTTCAGCTACGCGGCCCCCGGGGCCCAGCTGGTGGCGCTGGCGGGGGGGTTCAACGACTGGACCCCGGAGCCCATGGCCGACGGCGACGGGGACGGGACCTGGGAGCTGACCATGATCCTCGAGCCCGGGAGCTGGGAATACAAGTTCGTGGCGGACGGCACCTGGGAGACCGATCCCGCGAACCCCAACAAGGTCTCCGACGGCTTCGGGGGGCACAACAGCCTCCTCGAGATCCCGTCTTGCCCGGCGGAGTGAGGAGATGAACGCAATGCGGACCCTGACCAGCATCGCCTTGCTCCTTCTGCTCCCCGGCTGCGGTGGCGCGGACCCGGACTGCGCACCCCTGCCCGACCCGACGGACGTCCAGGACACGACGCCGCAGTTCGACTTCGGGATGATCGACGGCGCCGGCGGGGACGTGGACGACGGCGCGGATCTCACCGCCGCGGACGCCCTGCCCCCGGACGAGGACGTGAACGGCTTCGACTATCCCTGCGAGCCCCTCTCGGAGGAGTCCTGCGTCACCGCGTGCTTCTCCGCCGGGACCCGGAGGTGCCTCAAGGACTGGGGGCCCTGCATCCCCCCCGAGGAGTTCTGCGGCAACTGCGACGACGACGACTGCGACGGCCTGATCAACGAGGGCTGCCCGCTGAACCCGGCCTGCCAGCCCCCGGTGGAGACCGAGTGCCCCATCGCGAAGATCACCATCGACGAGGGCAACAACGCGTTCACGGGGGACACCCTCCATCTCTCCGGGGCCCAGTCCTGGTCCCCGGGCGGAGAGATCGTCCAGTGGCTGTGGTCCGTCCAGGGACCGGCAGGGTCCCAGGCGGCCTTCCTGCCCGGGGACGACAGCGTCGCCCCGACCTTCACCGTGGACGCCGCGGGCCAGTACCTGCTCAGCCTCGACGTCTGGGACGAGGAGAATATGAAGAGCTGCGTCCCCGCCCAGGCGGTGGTGACCGTGGCCACCTGGCCGGAGGTCACCCCGGAGGTCGGCTGCGCGGACGGCGCCCGGGAGGGCTTCCTGGACTCGGACACCTACAGCCACATCGCCGGCTGCGCAGGTGCCTGGGACCAGCCTGGCATCACGCCGGACACGGTGCAGCCCAGCTGCAACCTCCAGGGCGGCGACGACGGCCCCAACTCCGAGGGCACGGGGTGCGGCGCCCACGACCTCTGCGCGGCTGGCTGGCACGTGTGCTCCACCTGGCAGGAGATCGCCGAAAAGTCACCCACGGGCTGCGCCGGCGCGGTGCCCCCGGATGCGAAGCCCAAGTCCCTGTTCTTCGCGATGCGCCAGCCGAGCCTCACGGGCAGCGTCTGCGGCGACTGGGGCGATGGCTTCAACGACGTCTTCGGCTGCGGAAACCTGGGAGCGGGCCTCGGCCCCGACAAGGGCTGCGGCCCCCTGGACCGGGTCCTGGCCTCGACGCAGCCTGACAGCTGCGGGTTCAACGAGGCGGAGCCGAGCCTGGGGCCATGGGAGTGCGTCGGCGGGCTGCAGAGCCACCTGAACGAGGGCCTCCACGTCACCAAGGCCGGCTGCCCGGAGGTCTCATGTTCCTATGATGGGTACCCTGTCGGAAACTCCGACAAGGGCGGGGTTCTCTGCTGCCGCAACTGACGCGCGTCGTCGCCCCTGCATCTCCGTGAACGTGCCCGTCACTTGTCCTTGGGCAGGTTGCAGCCCTTCATCTCGTCCACGGTGTTGGCCTCCAGGAGGCAATCCGACACGGTCTCCAGGTCACGCCGGGGGACGGTCTTCAGGGCATCCACGCAAGCGTTCACGGCCATGTCGGTGACCTGGGCCACCTGACCGGCATCGATCTGGTTCGCCAGTTCGGCCATGGCAATCTCGGCGAGGTGGACACAGACCCGCCAGGTCAGGGGATCCACCTCCGTCGGGTCGGTCAACGCGTGGGGGACCACCGCGGCGGGGGAATCCCGGGGCAGGGAAGGTGCGGCCAGCTCCGGGTCCGAACAGCCCGCCAGCTGGGGGATGTCCGCGGCGTCGAGATAGCAGCGGGCCCGTCGCCGCGCCTCCTCGGGGGGCGCCTCGGCGAGGTCCTCCAGGCACTCCCCGCGGAGCTCAGCGAGGCTGTAGCCCTCCATGGCCTCGGGGGTCGCGACCAGGAGGTCCAGTGCACGGTCACAGGCCGCCTCCTGCAGCGCTCGTCCTTCCAGGACCAGGTGTGCGGGCCCACGGATCTCCGCGGCCTTCGATGTCTTCAGGTGCTTGTCCGCGCCGCCGCAGGCCGCCAGGGCCAGCAGGGGCAGGAAGGGCAGAACTCTCATGGAACCTCCCCGGTGTTCGAGCAGGAAGTCTACCCTGGGACACCGGGGGCGGCGAGGGAATTCCGTTGACCGTCAGCCCTCAGGGCCCTGGAGATCCCGACCCATCAATGCTGCGACGTGCTTCGCGAACACCGCCGGCTCCGCGGGGACACCTCCCTCGGCCAGGGTCGCGTGTCCGTGGAGGAGGACGGCGTACTCCGGGAGGCGGGGATCCGCTGTGTCGACCTCGTGGATCCCCTTGAGTCGCTGAACCACGGGGTGTGCGGGGTTCAGCTCCAGGATCCGCTTGAGGGGCGGAACATCCTGGCCCATGGAGCGCATCATCTGCTCGAGCTGTGGGGTCATGTCTCCCGTGTCCACGACGAGGCAGGCGGGGGACTCGGTGAGCCGGGTGGAGAAGCGCACCGCCTTCACGTGGACGTCCAGGGCCTCCTGCAGCACCGCAAGCAGGGGCTTCCACGCCTCTTCATCGGGCGCCCCTTCCTTGTCCTTCCCCTCGGTGGTCTCCACGTCGGGGAGGTTCACGGTGCCCTTGGCTGCGTTGACGAACCCCTTCTCACGATAGGGGGTCGCCATGTCCGCCCAGAGCTCGTCCACGGGCTCCGAGAGGAGGAGAACCTCCATCCCCCGGGCCGCGAAGGCCTCCAGGTGCGGCGAACCCACCAGGGCGTCGCGGGACCGCCCGGTGAGGAAGTAGATCGACTCCTGGCCCTCGGGCATCCGCTCGAGGTACTCCCCGAGGGTCGTCAGCGCGCCGGCCTCCCCATGGGTGGACTCGAAGAGCGCGAGGTCGAGGAGCGCGTCCCGCTGGTCCGGCTCCTGGACGAGGCCCTCCTTCAGGACCTTGCCGAACTCCCGCCAGAAGCCCTCGAACTTCTCGCGCTCGTCGTCCCGCATCTTCCCGAGGGTGTCCATGACCTTCTTGACGAGGTTCTTCCGGATGATCCGGACGTGGCGGTCCTGCTGGAGGACCTCACGGGAGATGTTGAGGGGCAGATCCTCGGAGTCCACGACCCCCTTGACGAAGCGCAGGTGGAAGGGCAGCAGGTCCTTGCAGTCGTTCATGATGAAGACGCGCTTGATGTAGAGCTGGACCCCGTGGGGCGCGTCCCGCCAGAACAGGTCCATGGGCGCCCGGCTCGGGAGGTACAGGAGCATCTTGAATTCGGAGGTCCCCTCCGCACGGGAGACGATCCGGGCCAGGGGCTCCCCCCAGTCCCGGGTGAGGTGGCGATAGAAGTCCAGGTACTCCTCGGCGGTGACCTCGCCCTCGGAGCGGGTCCAGATCGCCTTCATGGAGTTGAGGACCTCGTCCTTCCGCACGGTGGTCGGCTTGGCGCCCTCTTTGGACCTCCCCTCGTCGTCCCGCTCGATCTCCTGCCGGGTCACCTCGGTGCGGATCGGGTACGAGACGAAGTCCGAGTACTTGCGGACGATCTCCCGGAGCACCCACTCGCTGGCGTAGTCCCGAAGACCCGCCTCTTCGTCCGCATCCTTCAGGAAGAGGGTCACGGTGGTGCCGGGTGCGTCCCGCTTGGCCTCGCGGAGGGTGTAGGTCCCGTCGCCGGACGAGTCCCAGAGCCAGGCCCCGTCGTCCCCGGCCTTGCGGGTCAGCACCTGGACCCGCTTCGCGACCATGAAGCTGGCGTAGAAGCCTACCCCGAACTGCCCGATGAGATCGTCGGGCGCGCTGGCGGACTTCGCGGCCTTCAGGGCCTCGGAGAACTCCCTGGTCCCGGAGCGGGCGATGGTCCCGAGGAACTCCACCAGGTCCTTCCGGTCCATGCCGACGCCGTTGTCCGAGACCTCCAGGGTCCGCGTCGCTGCATCCGTGGCCAGGCGGACGTGGGGGTCCGCGCTCCATGCCTCCAGCTCCTTCTCCTCCAGGGCACGGAACCTCAGCTTGTCCAGCGCGTCGGAGCTGTTGGAGATCAGCTCCCGCAGGAAGATGTCCTTGTTCGAATAGACCGAGTAGACCATGAGGTCCAGGATCTCTTTGGCCTGGGTCTGGAATTTGTGGGTGGTGGCCCTCGCCATGGTGTCTCTCCTTCGTTCAGATCCGTCGACGCCGGCTAAGATATGCGGCGGAGTCCGGGATGCAAGCCGGGACCGTGGCCGCGGACTCAGCGGCGGTACCCGGTGTCATTTTTTGGCGGAAGCATTATACTCCCCAGGTTGGTGAGGAGGCGCAGTGAGGATCCTGGGCATCTCGGCTTGGTACCACGACGCGGCGGCCGCCCTCGTGGTGGACGGGGACATCGTCGGCGCAGCCCACGAGGAGCGCTTCTCGAGGAAGAAGCAGGACCCCTCGTTCCCTTCGAACGCGGCGCGCTGGTGCCTCGATCACGCGGGCGTCGGTCTCGAAGACCTGGACGCGGTGGTCTTCTACGACAAACCCCTCCTCACCTTCGACCGACTCCTCGAGACCTGGCATACCACGGCGCCCACGGGGCTGGTCCAGTTCCTCCGCTCGGTGCCCGTCTGGCTGAAGGAGAAGCTGTCCTTCCGGAAGCAGCTCCGGGACGGCTTGCTGGCCGTTGATCGGGGCGTCCTCGGCGCCGACCGGATCCGCTTCGCCGAGCACCACCTCTCCCACGCCGCCTCCGCCTTCTACCCGTCTCCCTTCGACGAGGCAGCGATCCTCACCCTGGACGGGGTGGGCGAGTGGGCCACCGCGTCCATCGGCCACGGCCGGGGTCGGGAGATCCGTTTCCTGCGGGAGCTCCGGTTCCCCCACTCCCTGGGCTTGCTCTACTCCGCGTTCACCCAGTTCCTCGGGTTCCGGGTGAACTCCGGGGAGTACAAGCTCATGGGCCTCGCACCCTACGGCGACTCTGGGGGGGAGCGCACCGCGCGCTTCGAGGCCCTGATCCGGGAGCAGATGACGACCCTCGGACCGGACGGCGCGATCTACCTGCACCCGCAGTGGTTCCGCTATATGACCGCGCTGGAGATGATCCACCGGGAGCGGTGGACCGCCCTCTTCGGGTTCCCGCCCCGGGGCCCGGATGACGAGATCGAGCCCCACCATGCGGACCTGGCCCTCGCCATCCAGCGGGTGACCGAGGACGCAGTGCTCCGCCTCGCCCGTACCGCGCAGGAGCTCACCGGAGCGCGTTCCCTGTGCATGGCGGGGGGGGTCGCGCTGAACTGCGTCGCGAACGGGAAGCTCCTCCGGAGCGGCCTCTTCGACGAGATCTGGATCCAGCCCGCCGCGGGGGACGCCGGCGGCGCCCTGGGCGCGGCCCTGGCGCTCCACCACATGGGATTCCAGCAGGAGCGGGCCCCGGCGGGCCCTGGCGACAGGATGCGCCACTCCCTGCTGGGACCCTCCTACACCGACGAAGAGATCGCTCGCGTCGCCGGGGAACTGGGCGGGGTGGGGCGCCGCCTGGGGAGCCTCGATGCAGCAGCCCGGGAGGCAGCGCGGCGGGTGGCAGCGGGGGAGATCGGGGGCTGGTTCCAGGGCGCCCTGGAGTGGGGCCCCCGTGCGCTGGGGAGCCGGAGCATCGTCGCGGATCCCCGGGACCCGGCGATGCAGCGGCGCCTGAACCTCAAGATCAAGTTCCGGGAGGGGTTTCGTCCCTTCGCACCGGTGGTCCTCGAGGAGGAGGCGCCGGCGTGGTTCGACATCGACGTCCCCTCGCCGTACATGCTCTTCACCGCGGACGTCCGGGACGCCCACCGCACCAGCGGGACCGCGCCCAGGGACGCGGGATGGCGCGAGCAGCTCTCCGTCCCCAGATCGTCGATCCCCGCGGTGACCCACGTGGACGACTCCGCCCGCCTGCAGACCGTGGCCGCGGATCATCCCACCTTCCGGCGCCTCCTTGAGGCCTTCCGGGACGAGACCGGATGTCCGGTGATGATCAACACCAGCTTCAACGTCCGGGGAGAGCCCATCGTGTGCTCCCCCGCGGACGCGTACCGCTGCTTCATGCGGACGGACATGGACTTCCTGGTGATGGGAGAACATCTCTTCGAGAAGGCCGCGCAGCCGGCCCCGGACGCGGACGCACCCGTGGGCCCCGAGGCCCTGGACTGAAGGAGACGAGGATGGAGTTCATCAAGGATCTCTGGGGATACCTCAAGGCGCGGAAGAAGTGGTGGCTGACCCCCCTCATCCTGATGCTGATCCTCCTGGGGCTCCTGATCGCCGTGGGGACGAGCTCCCCCCTCGCGCCCATCATCTACACGGTCTTCTAGGCCCAAAACAAGCGAAGATGCCGTAACGAGGTGGTTGAGATGCTGATGCTGATAAGGAGAGCGAACGAAGGCGATGCAGAGTATCGTCGAGTTCGAGTGAGCGTGGCGAACGGTCTATCCGCTGTTCAGCAGTGGCAGATCGGCCGCCGCAGTAGGCAGATACGCTTGTTTTGGGTCTAGGGGGCGGGATGGAGCTGCTCGAACGCACCATGCCGCATCGCCGCCGCCTGGAAGGGCTCCTCTCCCTCGCGCTCGTGCTCCTGGTCCTGAGCTTCGTCCTCGACATCCGGCAGCTCGCCGCCGCCGCCGCCGCGGTGATCTTCCTGGGCCTCGCATCGGTGACCCTGTCCTCCCTCCTGTCTGCGGCCTGGTGGGGGCTCACGGGCCTCATCGGACGCCTGGTCTCCGGGACCCTGTTGACCCTGGTGTACGTCGTGATGGTGACCCCGGTCGGACTGCTCCGCCGCCTCCTCCGGAGGGGCCCGCCCTCCCTGCGTCCCCTCCCCCGTGGGGAGACCCCGGCCCTGGAGGTCAGGGATCACACCTTCGGCCCCACGGACTTCGAGAAGCCCTGGTGAGGAGAGAGGACGGGACATGGGACGTACGAGGGGCGCGCTGAGACGATCCACCGTGGAGCGGGGGCTCCTGGTGCTCGGAGGACTCCTCGCCGGCCTGGTCCTCCTTGAGATCGGGGTCCGCGTCGGCTTCGGAGACCGGCTCGAGAACGTCTACGAGGTCCCCTTCGAGTACATGGCCACCTCCGATGTCCCCGGGGTGCCCTACCTCTACCGGGCCGACATCGAGGAGTTCACCAACAACCTGGGCCTCCGGATGCCCCATGACGTCCCGGCGATCAAGCCCTCCGGGAGCCTGCGGCTCCTCCTCCTGGCGGACAGCGCCGGGGAGAGCATCGACGGCGGCGCAGGGACCGGGGACCTGTTCCCCTGTCTCCTCGAGGGCCTCCTCGAGGCGCGGCTGGGCCGGAAGGTCGAGGTCCTCAACCTGTCGGTGCCCGGACTCTCCTTCGAGCAGGAGCGCCTCCTCCTGGAGGATCGCCTGCGCACATGGGACGCCGACGCCGCGATCATCGCGTTCAACTACAACGATCCCGTGGAGACCAACGTCCGGGAGCTCCTGAACATCCCCGTCCAGCACTGGTTCGAGCTGGCCAACGCGGTGCTGCTGGTCCGCTACCAGCTCCGCCAGCGTGAAGGGGACTGGTACACGCCCGGCTCGGAGATCTACCAGGAGCTCGAGGCCTCCTTCGCCGCGCTGGGGCGGACCGCGCGGGGGTTCCCCGTCTTCCTGGCGCCCCTGCCCCTGAACTTCCCGCCCGAGCGCCCGCAGCCCCACATCCCCACGGTCACGGAGCTCTGTGGACGGAACGGAGTCCCCGTCCTGGACGTCTACAGCGCAGTGCGGGAAGACCTGCCGGGGTTCATGATGCCCGACGCCTCGGAGGACTGGAATCACTACAACGCGCGGGGCCACGCTGCGATCGCCAGGGCCCTGGCGGAGCGCCTCGAGCCCCACCTCCGCCCCCTGGCGCACCCCTAGGCGGTCCTTGCGGCGACGCCCCGGTATGGCTACGATATCAAGGTCCACACAGGGGGGTTCCATGTCTGCACCCGTCCACTCCCGCGTCGCAGTCCTCGCGGTCCTCCTCGCCGTCGCTGGATGCGGCGGCGGCGCCAGCGGCAGCGGAGACGTGGACCCGGGGGACGGGTACTCCTTCCCCGGGTACGATTGGAGCAGCGGCGGGGAGGACGCCGGCCCCTCGGGACCGGACGGGGGCGCGGACGGCGGCGGCGACGGCAACGGCGGGGACGACAGCGGCCCCGGCCAGGACGGCGGGGGGCCCGGCCCCGACGGGACCACCGGGGCGCACCAGATCCGGATCGTCGCGCCCGCGGACATGGAGCAGGTCTCCGGCGCGATCCGGATCCGCATCGAGCCCGTGGACGTGGAGGAGTGGGAGCCTGAGGCGGTGCTCTTTACGGTGAGCGGAGTGCAGGTCTTCTCCGACGTGAAGCTCCCCACGGAGCTGATCCTCGACACGGGCCAGTACCCCGACGGCGCGATGGTCCTCAAGGCCACCGCGTACGATCCCGACGGGGAGGTCTCCCACGAGATCGGCGTCCAGGTGGACAACCCCGGATTCCGCCTCGAGGCCGTGGAGCCCCACGGATTCCTCGTGGCCAACGGGGAGGCGCTCCAGGTCACCGTCCGGGCGATGATCCCGGGCCTCGCCGTTGCTGCGGATTTCTCAGCGATCGACGGGCTCTACACCCCCGGCGCGGAGACGGTCCAGGACAACGGCGACGGCAGCTACCTGGTGTCCTGGACCATCAGCCTGGGGAACAACAACGCGGACGGGTTCTACCCGATCCCGGTGACCGTCACCGACCCCGGGACTTCAGAGTCCCTCCTCTACAACCTCCTGCGGGTCAAGCTCGAGAATGACCCGATGCTGCCCCTGCGGGTGGACGGCGGCATCTTCGTGGACGCCACCCCCCCCGCACCGACGGGGACCATCCAACCCATCACCCTCCTCTACGGAAACGACGTCATCATCACCGGTGGCTCATCGAAGCTGAACGTGGACTTCCAGGGCTACGTCTACGCCTCGGAGATCATCGGGCTGGTGGTCTACGCGCAGGGGTTCCAGGGCTACTACCAGAAGCCCCTGGAGGGCTCCAGCGGGAACGAGGAGCTCCTCCTCCTCTTGCGCCCCTTCCTGGACTCGGAGTCCCCGCCGACGAAGCTCGACGTCCGGGTGGCCGCGGTGGACAAGACCGGCGCGGTGTTCCCGTACAAACAGAAGACCCTCTCCGTGGAGTCCGTGGGCTCCGGCGACATCCAGGTGAGCATCTCCTGGGACACGGGCACGGACGTGGACCTCCACGTGCTGGAGCCCACGGGCTGTGAGATCTACTACGGCAACGACTCGTGCCCCAGCGGCGGCTGGCTGGACCTGGACTCCAACCCCGCCTGCTCCTTGGACTGGGTGAACAACGAGAACATCTTCTGGCCCGCAGGCCATGCGCCGGTGGGCACCTACACCGTCCGCGTGGACTTCTGGGAGGACTGCAGCTGGACCGGCGCCAATTACACCGTGACCGTCCACAACTGCGGCGAGGTGGAGACCTTTGACGGGCACTTCAACTCCGGGGCCGATGACATGGGCGGCGCCGGGGACGGGGTGACCGTGGCGACCTTCAGCAACGAGAGCTGTGGCCGCCTCCTCCGCGGGCGGGTCCGGTACGAGGACCGGGCCTTCGACCGCTGGGGCTTCCGCGCCCGGTCCTGGGAGCCCGCCCGCCACGCCCAGGTGGAGCTGTACGCCGCCAGCACCGACGCGCTCCTGGGCACCGCGTGGACCGACCGCTTCGGCCGCTACGAGCTGACCTACAACAGCCCCCCGTCCCCCGGGGTCTACCTCAAGGTCCTGACCCGGACCAACGCGGCCAACGGACTGCGGAACCTCCGGCTCTACAACCACCCGAAGTTCAAGCAGGTCTACACCGTCAAGACCGGGAACTTCGACGAGCACCTCTCGGACTGGCCCGTCCACGACGTGGACATCTCCGAGGCGGACTTCGCGGGCGCCTTCAACATCTTCGACACCCTCGTGGGCGGCCACGACCTCGTCCGCCTCATGACCGGCAGGGACCTGGGGCTCATCGAGGCGTACTGGGCCACGGGCGCGGACACCACGGACACCCTCTTCTGCAGCCAGGCCATCTACGACATGGGCCTCTGCACCGAGAAGGGCGCGCTGAGCATCCAGGGGATGGATACGGACCGGGACGAGTACGACGACATGGTGATCCTCAAGGAGTTCTTCAAGCTGATCCTGGACCGGGTCAGCCGGGACTCCCACCCCGGGGGCGCCCACCACTGGACCCGGGACCTGGCCACCCGGGCCTGGACCGAGGGCGTGGCGACCTTCTTCGCCTGCGCGGCCACGGACACTCGCTGGTACGTCAACGCACGCCCCGCCGGGGTCTATCTGGTCCTGGACGCGGAGACCCCTGACAGCCCCTTCGCCGTGGGCACCTCCACCGGTGACCTCTTCGGGGAGCTCTCCGGCGCGCTGGTGACGGCCCTCCTCTGGGACCTGGCGGACACCCCCCTCGCCTCCGAGGATTGGGACGCGGTGGACGCGATGCCCCGGGGCATCTTCGACGCGGTGTTCAACTATTTCCCCCGCCCGGACTTCCCGGACCGGGGCGTCGAAGGCGTTGATCTCGTGGACTTCCTGGACGGCTGGATCTGCCGGGGTTGGGGCGAGCACCCCGCGATCCAGGCCTCGGTGAACCACTCCGCCTATCCCTACGACTTCGCCGCCCCGATCAACTGCGCACATTAGGATCTGTCCCTGGTCGTGGTGAGCATGCCCTGAAGCGGCCACCAACGGAGCCCACCTGAGACAGAGGTTACTTGATGACGGGGTTGAACTCGTCCCAGCCGAAGCGGTCGATGTAGTTGCGCCAGACGCCGTCGCAGACGCGGGAGAAGGCGCAGGTGTCGCAGGCGGGGCGGCGGAGCTTCTTGGACTGCTCCTGCTGATCCCGGTGCTTCTCCACGAGGCCGTCCACGGGGACAGCGCCTTCGGCCTCGAGGAGCTCCCTCCGGAGAGGGGAGCCCCCCTCCTGGAGATCCCCGGCGAAGCCTCCGTCCGAGGTGTCCCGGTCGTAGTGCACGTACCGCTCGACGAAGCCCCGAGCGCCGTCGGGGATGCCCACGCCCTCGGTGACGCAGTAGGGGATGTCCACGAGGTAGATCGGGAGATCCTCCAACCCGCTCTCGGCGAAGAAACGCCCCAGGACCTGCCCCATCTCTGTGTAGCGGAGCATGAGGCGGTCGAGGTGCCGCAGGCCCCTGCCGAAGGGCTGCATGATGTTGAACACCATCTGGTCCACGTGCTGCCTGAGAAAGTCCACCAGCTCCGTCAGGACCTCGACCTTGGCGTTCCGGGTGTTCAGCACCGTGCTGGAGTGGATCCGCAGGGGCGCGCCCCGGCGCTTGAGCGCGGAGAGGTGCAGGATCCCGTCCCGGGCCTGGTCGAACGCGCCCGGCGCGCGCACCAGGGCATCATGGATCCGGGCGTTGCCCCCGTGGAGGGAGATGATCACGTGGTTGAGGCCCCGGAGCACCGCCCCCTTGGTGAAGGGCTCGTAGGCGAAGCGGCGACCGTTGGAGATCACGCCCACGGATCGGTAGCCAAGGACCTTCGCCTGCCGCACGTACTCGAGGAAGTGGGGGTTCAGGGTGGGCTCCCCGGAGACGAAGACCACCTCCTCCCGGAAGACGTTGGCCTCCAGGATGCGGCGGACCACGGCGGGGGTGATGGAGCCCACCCGGGAGGCCCGGCCACGCCGGTCGTCCTCCATGCAGAACAGGCAGTTGTTGTTGCAGAAGGAGCCGATGTCGACGTGCAGTCGCTCGCGCTCCTCGAATGTGGTGATCGGCAGCTCGTCCCGCACGGTCTTCCTCCCCCCCAAGGATCGAGATCGTGCCGTGGAAGTCAAGGGTGGAGGAGGACCACTTTGCCCAGGACCTCCCGGTCCTGGATCATCCGGTGGGCCTCCCGGAGCTCCGACAGGGGGAGGGCCGCATGGACCAGGGGTCGCAGCCGCCCCTGATCGAACAGTCCGGTCACGGTCCGCAGCTCGCTGCGGCTTCCCATGGTCGAACCGAGGATCGACCAGCCCTTGAAGAAGAGGCCCCGCAGATCCAGGCGGGCGTCTGCCCCGGTGGTGGCCCCGCAGGTGACCAGGGTTCCCCCCCGGGCCAGGACCCGGAGGTCCGTCTCCCAGGTGTCGGTCCCGACGTGGTCCACGATCACGTCCACCCCGC
Organism: Pseudomonadota bacterium; assembly: GCA_043815665.1. GTDB lineage: Bacteria > Myxococcota_A > UBA9042 > CAIXZC01 > CAIXZC01 > CAZNWW01. The sequence goes on along the minus strand of JBDRIT010000115.1, from coordinate 20,133 downwards.
CGCGCCCCGCGATCTCCCGGACCCGGCGAACGACGTCCTCGCTGTGGGAATTGATGGCCTCCTCGGCCCCGAGGGAGCGGGCGAAGGCCAGCTTCTCAGGGCTCCCCGCTGTGGCGATCACCCGGGCCCCGAGGAGCGCACAGATCTGGACGGCGGCGCTGGAGACCCCGCTCGCTGCTGCCTGGATCAGGACGATCTGCCCCGGCTGCACCCGGGCCCGGCCCACCACCATGTGCCATGCGGTGAGGAAGGCCAGGGGGAAGGACGCTGCCTCGTCCCAGCGGAGGCGCTCGGGGACCTCCAGGAGGTTCTCCTGGGGCACCACGGCGAACTCCGCGGCGCCCCCGTGGGTGGTCTCGCCGAAGATGCCGTAGGAGCTGCAGAGCTGGTGCTGCCCGGCGTCGCACGCGGGGCACGCGCCGCAGGAGAAGCCGGGGTTGATCAGGTACCGGACGTCGGGGTCCAGGGGCGCAACGCCGGGTCCGACCGCGTCCACAGTGCCCGCCATGTCGCTGCAGGGGATGAGGGGCAGGGGGAAGCGATGCCCAGGGACGCCCCGCCGGACCCAGAGGTCCAGGTGGTTGAGGCCCGCCGCCCGCACCTTGAGTCGGACCTGTCCGGGGCCCGGCTCCGGGGTCGGGAGCGCGTCGTCCCATTCCAGGGCCTCGAGCCCGCCGTGCTGCCGAACGATCCAGCCGTACATGTGTCCTCCTTCGCGGGTGCCTGCAGGGACCATAGCGGATGTAGTCATCCCGCCGCAAGGGAGGAGGTGGTCGGACGAAACTGACCCGGGGGATCCCTCGTGGTATGCTTCGGGACCTACGCCAGCGGCGGGTCCTCGGACACCAAGGTCTACCTCATGCTGAGCAACGGGGACGGGACCTTCCAGGCCCCCGTCCTCATCGACGACGAGCTCGGCGGCGGCGCCACCCCCTTCGCCATCCCGACCCGGATCTGCCCCTGGTACAACGACTGAGTTTCCCTCAGTCCCCGAGCCAGTCCTCCAGCCATGCGTGGATTTCGTTGAACCAGAGCTTCGTGTTCTCTGGCTTCACCACGAAGTGGGTCTCGTCGGGGAAGTAGAGGAACTGGGACGGCACGCCTCGGCGCTGGAGCGCGGTGAAGAGCTGCATGGCCTGGTTCAGGGGCACCCGGTAGTCGTGGGCCCCGTGGATGACGAACATCGGGGTCTTGAACTGCTTCACGAGCCCCGAGGGGGAGAAGCGCTCGTAGTCTTCCGGTGCATCCCAGGGCGGTCCGCCGTACTCCCACTCGGGGAACCAGAGCTCCTCGGTGGAGCCGTACATGCTGAACAGATCGTAGACCCCCGCGTGGCTGAAGAGGCACTTGAACCGATCGGTCCTGCCTTCGATCCAGTTGGCCATGTAGCCCCCGAAGGAGCCGCCCCCGGCGCACATGCGATCCGGGTCGATCCAGCCCTTCGCGATCAGGGCGTCCACGCCCCTCATGAGGTCCTCGTAGCAGCGTCCGCCCCAGTCCCGGCTGATCTCGTCGGTGAACTCCTGGCCGTAGCCCGAGGAGCCCCTGGGGTTGGGCAGGAGGGTGACGTAGCCGGGGGCCGCGAAGAGCTGCGCGTTCCACCGGGGGTGGAACCCGTCGGTCCACATGCCCTGGGGGCCGCCGTGGATCAGCAGGAGGAACCGGTTCTTCGTCTCCTTGGAGGTCCCGGGGGGGAAGAGGAGGAAGCCGTGGATCTTCTTGCCTTCCGCGCCCACCCACCAGAAGTCCTCCACCGTCGCGAACGCGACCCGATCCTCCACGGGCTTGTTGTGGAAGGTCAGGCGCTCCAGATCCTTGCCCCGGGCCTTGATCGTCCAGATCTCCGGGGGTTGGCTCAGGGTCTGCCGGACGAAGTAGAAGCGCTCCCCGCCCGGGGACAAGGTCACTGTGGAGTAGGTTGCCCCGTCGATCACGGGCCGGGCCTCGGCGTCCTCCTCGTCCGCTGCCATCCGATACAGAACGATGCGCCCCTGGTCCATGGCCGTGAACCAGACCTCCTCGCCTTCCGGGAACCAGCCGAGCTCCTGGATCCAGCGGTCCACCTGCCCGGTGAGGGCCCGGGGGATCTCCTCCGGGTCGGCAGCGTTGCGGACCATGAGCCAGAAGCGGTCGGCCTCGAACCCCGGCTTCTTCTGGTCCAGGTAGAGGAGTCGCGTCCCATCCGGTGAGAGGGCGGGGTGCCCGTCCCAGGCGGCGTTTGCTGCGGTGAGGGAGACGACCTGCCCCACCTCTCCCCCCGCGACGGGGTCCACGACCGCGACCCGGTGGAGGTCGTTGTTGGTGTGCAGGGCCTCGTCCTTCGGGTTCTTGGTGGTGAAGACCACCGCGGCGCCGTCCGCCGCGAGGTCCCAGCCCCCGGTGACGCCCCAGGTGTCCTCGGGCATGAGGTCCAGCGCGGTCTTCCCGTCCAGGGAGGTCACGTGGAGGTGGGCCACCCGCCCGTCCCGCCAGTGGTCCCAGTGACGGTACATGAGCGTCTTGAAGACCTTCGCCGTGACCGGGTCGTCCTTGTCCGCCTGGAGCTGCTTCGCGTTGCAGGCGGCGTCCCCCTGGCACCCGGCGTAGATCCGGGAGGTGAAGACCAGGCCCTGTCCGCCCGGGAGCCAGCGGGGCGTGGCCCCGCCCGTGGCGAGGGTCGTCACCAGGCGGGCCTCACCGCCGCCCACGGGCGCGACCCAGATCTGTCCGGCCCCGGACTTGTCCGAGGTGAAGGCCAGGAGGCTCCCGTCCGGGGACCAGGCTGGCGCGCCCTCGTTGTCCCCCCCGGCGCCGGTGAAGGGGAGATCCTCGTGCGTCTGCAGGTCCAGGATGTGGATCCTGGAGGTGTTCGCGTTGTCCTCGAGGCTGCGCAGGCCGAGCACGTAGGCCAGGCGGCGCCCGTCGGGGGAGACGGCGAGGGACGAGGGGATCTGGAGATCCAGCACGTCCTGCACGGCCATGGGCCGTTTTTCATCGGCGTGGGCCGGCGCGGCGAGGGCCGCGCAGAGGGCGAGGATGGTCAGGAGTCGGGTCACGATGCGCCTCCCTTTCGTGCGGCGTCCAGGGCATCCATGCGGGTGAAGTAGTCCTTCGAGTCCTTCTTGACCCGCCCGGACAACAGGATGATTGCGATGAGGTTGGGGATGGCCATGAGGCCCAGGGCGAGGTCTCCGAAGGCCCAGACCAGCTCCAGGGAGAAGATCGCGCCCACGAAGTGCATGAGGACGAAGATCAGTCGATAGGGAAGGACGGCCTTCTTGCCGAAGAGGAAGAAGGCGCTTCGGTCTCCGTAATAGGACCAGGAGATCGCGGTGGAGATCGCGAAGAGGAAGACCGACAGGGTCACGATGAGATTGCCCCAGGGGAAGATCGGCTCGAGTCCCCGTTGGAACGCCCACGCGGTGAGGGGCGCGCCCTTCTGGAGATGCGCCCCCTCCATGCGGAGGATGCCGCTCTCCAGGGTGTCTCCCCCAGGATCCAGGGCCGTCATCCCGTCCTTGGTGATCCGGAGGATCCCGTTGAAAGGCGTGAGACCGCCGTTGTCGCTGCTGCGCAGGATTCGCGCCGAGTCCACCACGGACTCGTTCAGCACCAGAGATCCCGCGACCTCCCCGTCGGTCACCGGGACCTCGTAGGGGAGGTCCGGCTTCTCGTACTCTCCCCCCGCTGCGAGGGTTGGCTCTCCGGGGACCACGGCGATGGCGGCCTGCTCCGTCATGCGGGTGGTGGTGATCTTCTTCTCGTGCCAGACGCCGGTGGTGACGATCACCAGGCCGGTCATGGTGCAGATCACCAGGGTGTCGATGAAGGGCTCCATGAGAGCCACGACGCCCTCACGGATGGGCTCGTCGGTGCGGGCCGCGGCGTGGGCGATGGGCGCGCTGCCCTGGCCGGCCTCGTTGGAGAAGAGCCCCCGCTTGACGCCCCAGAGCATGGTCAGCAGGAAGGTGGAGCCGGCGAAGCCCCCCACCGCAGCGGGGGGATCGAAGGCAGAGGTCACGATGGTGACGATCGCGTCGGGGACGGCGCCTACGTTCAGGATCAGGACGAGGAGGCCGCTGGCGACGTAGATCGCGGCCATGAAGGGCACCACGGCGCTGGCGACCGCGGCGATGCGCCGGATGCCGCCGATGATGACCACGCCGACCAGGGTGGCGGAGACGAGGCCGGTGATCCACGTCGAGATGCCGAAGCTGGCCCGGAAGGTGTCGGCCATGGTGTTGGCTTGGACCGCGTTGCCTGATCCGAAGCTCGAGATCACCGCGCACATGGCGAAGACCGAAGCGATCCGGACCCACTTGCCCTTCAGGGCGTCCCGCATGTAGTACATGGGTCCGCCCGCCACCTCTCCGTCGGACTCGATGGTGCGGTGCTTCACTGCGAGGGAGCACTCGGTGAACTTCGAGGCCATGCCGAAGAACGCGGTGAGCCACATCCAGAAGAGCGCGCCGGGGCCGCCCCAGTGGATCGCGAGGGCCACCCCGGCGATGTTGCCGATGCCCACCGTCGCGGAGAGGGCCGCGGAGAGGGCCTGGAAGTGGGTCACCTCCCCGGGATCGTGGTCGTCGTCGTAGCGCCCCGCGATCACCTTGACGCTGTGCCAGAGCTTCCGGAACTGCAGGAAGCCCAGCCGGACCGTGAGGAAGAGCCCCGTGCCCAGGAGGAGCACGAGGAACCAGGGCAGGATCTCCGGGGTCTCCCACACCAGCCCGAGCAGGAAGTCGATCGCCGCCTTGAACTCCGCCATCCGTCCTCCTCGGTTCCGGGGGATTTTATCAGCGACGGAAGACCCGGTCCAGGCGCGTCAGGAGGATGCAGGGAGCCAGGAGGAAGAAGTCCCCGACGAGGGCGAGGATCAGGGTCACCCCTGCGAGGAAGCCGAACTGCTGTCGGGCGAGGAAGTCGCTGGAGATGTTCACCAGGAACCCGGCCACCAGGAGGATCGTGGTCAGGGCCATGGCCCTCCCGGACGTGGTCATGGTGGTGCGGATCGCCTCCTCCGCGGAGCGGCCGGCGCGCACCTCCTGGCGGAACCGGGCCAGGAAGTGGATGGTGTCGTCCACCGCGATGCCCAGGCAGATCGCGAAGAGGATCAGCGTGGAGAGCCGCAGGGGGATGCCCAGCACGGCCATGAGCCCCGCGGTGCCGATGAGGGGGAAGACGTTGGGGAGCATGGAGATGAGGCCCGCGCGCAGGGACCGGAAGAGCAGCGCCATGAGGACCATGATGATCAGGAAGGCCAGGGCCACGCTGGTGATCATGTCCTGGATGATGAAGTCCAGGGTCTCGTCCACGTAAGTCATGGTGCCGGTGATCACCGGGTCGAGCTGCGCCCCCAGGACCGGGTCGTCCCGGATCAGCTCGTCCAGGAGGGCCTCGCAGCGGGGCTGCAACGCGGCCCAGGCCTTGGAGCCCCCGTCACGGACCACCAGGGAGACCCGGGTGGCGTCGTACGCGAAGGACGCGTAGCGGCCCAGCTCGTCCTCCGCGCCGGACTCGAGGAGGAGGAGCAGGTCCGCCAGCACCTCCCCGTTCTCCGGGAGGCCTCGGTCGTCCATGCCCTGGTGGAAGCCCCGGCCCATCTCCCGGACCAGGTCGGCGAGGGTGTCGACCCGGTCCAGGTACTCATGGAAGGCCGGGTCCTCCATCAGGGCCCGATCCAGGCGGTCCAGCGCGAGGATGAGCCGCGGATCCCGCACCGCACCGTCGGCCCCGCGGAGGTAGATCTCATGGGTGAGCACGCCGGACATGCGGGCCTCTGCCCGGTCCAGGGCCTTGCGCACCGGGTTCTCCTCGTTGGCCTCCTCCATGACCTTGGAGTTGATGTCGATGCCGACGATCGCGTAGGCCAGGGTGCCCGCCATGATGGCCAGGAAGAGCCCGAAGATGAGGCGCGGGTGTCGGATGGTGCGGTCCGCGATCCAGCCGAGGATCTTCTCGGATCGCGGCGTGGGGCGGGTGTCCGCCGCCCGCACGGACCCGAAGGACAGGGCTGCGGGGATCAGGGTGAGGTTGAAGACCGCGGCCAGGAGGACCGCGGCTGCGGTGAAGATCCCGTAGTTGCGCAGGATCGGGATGTGGGCGCTGGCCAGGGAGCCGAAGCCCACCGCGGTGGTGAGCATGGTCAGCAGGCAGGGCGCGATCATGCGCGCGGTGCCCTCGGCGGCGGCCGCCCGGGGCGGCAGCCCGGCCCGCCGCTCCCCCTGGATCCGTTCGATGAGGTGGATCGCCTCCGCGATGCTCACCACCATGAGGATCGTTGGGATCGTGTTGTTGATGATGTTGATCGGTTCGCCCAGGGCCTGCAGGAGGCCCACGCCGGCGATCATGATGATGAACACGGTGCCCAGGGCCACGCCGGTCACCGCGACGCTCCGGAAGAAGAACAGGAGGAGGACGGTGATCACCAGGAGGACGATGGGCGTGAACCGGATGATGTCACCCTGGGCCAGCGCCGTGAGGTTCCGGCCCACCACGGGCAGCCCGAGGGGCTCCACGGTGACCCGATCGCCCACCCGGTCCCGCTCGGCCTCCATCAGCGCATCCAGGGCCGCGAGGGCCGCCTCCCGGTCCCGCTCCTCGCTGTGGTCCCGGTCGAAGCGCCCCATCACCAGCGCGGCGTCCCCGGCCCGGGAGACCAGGCGTCCCCGATAGATCTCATGGTCGAGGAGCCGGGCCGCCGCCGCGTCCAGGGCCGCCGGATCCGACGGCTCTGCCTCCAGGGCGCTGCGGAGGATGCCCGAACGGATCGTGGGGGAGTGCAGATCCGCGGCGTCGAGGATCGAGGTGGCCGTCCCGATCTCCATCTCCGGGCGCCCCGCCAGCCAGTCCTGGACCCGGGCCATGGACTCGAGGATCGGGGGCTCGAAGATCCCCCGGGCCGCGTCGGGGTCCCGGGTGGCGTAGAGGACGCCCACCCACCCCACGTCGTCCCCGAAGTCGTCCTTGAACTGACGCAGCAGCTCCACCCGGTCGGGGCTCGAGTCGAAGAGCCGGCGCACGGAAAAATCGTACTTCACCCCCGAGAGGGGGATCAGCATCGATCCCAGCCAGGCCGCAAGACCCAGGGTGAGGATCAGCACGATCCAGCGGTGGCGCACGATGAAGTGGGCGAACGCGTTCATGACGGTGATTCTCGCCCGGGGGGGGTGCTATCGCAAGGAGGATCCCTGCGGGAGGGCCCTTGAAGCTGAGTTGAGCGGACGAAGCTCCGCTCGTACGAAACTGATGCCCTTTGGGTATGAAGCTGAGTTGAGCGGACGAAGCTCCGCTCGTACGAAACTGATGCCCTTTGGGTATGAAGCTGAGTTGAGCGGACGAAGCTCCGCTCGTACGAAACTGACGCCCTTTGGGTGCAGGCCCGACTGCGTGGAGCTCACTCCGGCGTCTTCGTCAGCGTCTTCAGATGTTCGCGATAATCCGCGATCGGCATGGTGCCCTTCTCGCCGCGATGGGGACCCACGATGAACACACGAGACGCATCGAGCCCGGCGCCCAGGTAGGCGTCGATGTCCGTGACCGCGTTTCCGTAGGCTGCGGTCACGGTCAGGCCCTGATCCACCAGACCCCGGAGGACCTGCTCCTTGTAGTCGCGGGTGCGGCGAGAGGAGAGGGCTCCGGCCACGCTGGATTGGAGCTGGAGGGGGCCGGCGGGGAGGTCCTCGGCGTCCAGCCAGGCCCGGGTCAGCGTAGCGAGGCGGTCCGGGCGGGCGGTGACATAGACGGGGAGCGCGCCTGCGGCGGCGCGGGCGCGGACCACGTCCGCCGCGCCGGCGCGGATCTCCTGGCGATAGCGCTCCTTCACCGCGGCCGCAGCCAACTCCCGGGTCAGCTCGGCGTCTTTGACGGTGAGGGTGCCGTCGATGTCGAAGATCACCACGGAGCGCCCCGGGGCCAGGACCCAGAGGGTGGCCTCCGTCGCGCTGCCGTCCCCGCGGACCACGGCCCGGAACCGATGCCGACCCTGGGGTAGCGCGTCGGCCTCCGGGATGGTGAAGATCATCCATCCGTCCAGGTTGCGGATGCCGCGGGCCCGGTCGCGGCGCTCGCCCTTTCCGGTCCTGCCCGCTCCGAGCCGTCGCCAGGCCTCCGCCCCTCCAGGGTGCACGAAGACCTCCACGTCCTCGTCCTCGAGGTCCTTGTCCCATGGACCGTAGGCGAACTTGCACGCGATCCCCTGGGGACCGCCGGTGACGGAGAGGCTGTCCCGGCACCGGTGCTGCGGGACCCCTTGGGGCGTGGTGAAGACCGGGGTCCGCTTGTGCCGCCAGGGGGCGCGGGCGCCAGCGGGCCCGTCGTCCGCGTGGGCCGGGAGGGAGAGGAGGAGGAGCGCCAGTGCGAGGTGTTGGTGTTTCATCCTGTGATTATCCCTGGAACGCCGGCGAGACGCCAGCCGTTGGGTCAGTCGTTCGGGAACGCCGTCAGTCCCCCTCCGACAGGAGCGCCTCCAACACCCGCCGATTCGCGGCGGGGAACGCGTAGGCGTCCAGCTCCCCCCGGGGCACCCACGCCCAGTCCGTCGCCTCAACAGGCCGCGGCGTACCCTCCAGGATCCTCCCTCGAAACGCGTAGAGGGTGATCTTGAAGTGGCTGTATGCGTGCTTCACCATGGCGATGCGATCCCCAAGCTCCACGGCGACCCCCAGCTCCTCGGCAAGCTCCCGGACTGCGGCCTCCTCCAGGGTCTCCCCGGCTTCCCGCTTGCCCCCGGGGAACTCCCACAGCCCCCCCAGGAGGCCCTCGGGAGGGCGTCTCTGGATGAAGATCTCGCCGGCCTCGTTCTCGAGGACCACCGCCGCGATGTCGAAGTGAGGCAGGGGTTTTTTCTGAGTGCGAACCGGGAGCTGTTCCTCCGTCCCCGCGGCGCGCGCGGCGCAGGCCGTGGCCACGGGGCAGGCGTGGCAGGCGGGCCGTCGTGGCAGGCAGGTCATCGCGCCCAGCTCCATGAGGGCCTGGTTGTGGAGGCCCGGGTCCGGGGCCGCCCGGACCAGCGCACAGGCGTGGGCCCAGAGGCGCCGCTCTGCAGGACCCCGCCGGGGATCCTCCTGCTCGTTCGTGAGGCGCACCAGGACCCGCCGCACGTTTCCATCGAGGATCGGCAGCGCGGCGCCCCAGGCGAAGGACAGCACCGCGCCCGCGGTGCTGCGCCCGACGCCCGGGAGGGCGAGCGCGGCGTCGAGGGTCTCCGGGAACCGGCCCCCGTGCTCCACCACGATCGTCTCCGCGGCCCGGTGCATGTTCCGGCATCGCGCGTAGTACCCGAGGCCTTCCCAGACCTTGAGCACCTGCGCCTCATCCGCTGCGGCCAGGGCCGCCACGTCGGGGAACGCGTCCAGGAAGCGCTCGTAGTAGGGCACCACCACGTCGACGCGGGTCTGCTGGAGCATGATCTCGGAGAGCCAGATCCGGTACGGATCCGCGGTCCATCTCCAGGGGAGCGTGCGGTGGTGCCCGGTATACCAGGCATAGAGGCGGTGGAGATCGGGTGGGGATGCGCCGGCCATGGCTGGTACATTGGGTGCGGAGCGGCACCGAGGCAAGTGATGATCTTCACTTCCCTCCCGTTCATTGCTACCTTCGTGCACGAAAGGTGAAGCAATGCCAGACGCGACCCTCGGACACTTCCTCTTCTCCCACCTCGCCTCCCTCGGCGTGCGTCATGTCTTCGGGATCCCGGGGGACTACGTTCTGCCGTTGTTCCGGGCCCTGGAGGAGACTGAGGGCATTGCGGCGGTGGTGGCGACCCACGAGCCCCACGCGGCCTTCAGCGCGGATGCGTACGGACGACAGACCGGCCTCGGGGTCCTCCTGGTGACCTACGGGGTGGGGGGCTTCAACGCGATGAACGGGGTCGCCGGCGCCTACGCCGAGCGATCCCCCCTGCTGGTGGTGAGCGGCGGCCCGCCCACCACCTCCATCCACGGAGGAGATCCCCTCAGGCCGCGCCACCACCACCTGGTGAAGAGCGCGACTTCCCAGATGGACGCGTATCGGAGCGTGACCACCCAGGTGGTGCGCCTCTCCGATCCGAAGGAAGCGCCCGACCAGATCCGCAGCGCCGCGGCGCGGGCCATGGAGGACTGCCTTCCGGTGTACCTGGAGGTCCCGACGGACCTCATGGACGCGGTGATCGCCCCTGGCGCCACCCCGCCCACGCCCAGGTGGGACCCGGCCCCCCTGGAGCAGGCCACGGCGCACTTCGCGGCGCGCCTCGCTGCCGCCAGCCGTCCGGTGCTCCTGATCGGGGAGGAGGTGGCCCGCTTCGGGCTGCAGGATGCAGTGCGGCGTCTCATGGCCACCCGCACCATCCCTGCGTTCACCACGATCCTGGGCAAGGGGGCCCTGGCGGAGACCTCTCCGGGGGTCCTGGGGGTCTACGCCGGTGTCCTGTCCCCGTCTCCTGCGGCGCGGGCCACGGTGGAGACCTCGGACCTCGTCGTGATGTTGGGGAGCCAGGTGACCGACGTGAACTGCGGCGTGTTCACCGCAGACCTGGATCCCGAGCGGCTCCTCATCGCCGGGTGCGACTGGGTCGGTGACGGCGCCGCGCGGTTGGAGGGCCCGATCTCCTTTCCTCGGTTCGTGGAAGCCCTCGTATCCCGTGTCCCGGCGGGCGAACCCCGGGGTTGGCCGGATCCCCCCCGCCCGGGCACCGGCGACGGCCTCATGGATCGCTGCATGGCCGCGATCGATCAGGGGCTGGGCCCTGACGACGTGCTGGTCACGGACACCGGCGACAGCACCTTCGGGAGCCTGGTGGTTCGGCCCCGACGGGATCAGGGCTACCTGGCGTCCTCCTTTTACAACACCATGGGCTTCGCGGTCCCGGCGGCCCTCGGGGCCGCGCTCGCCGAGCCCGGCACCCGTCCGGTGGTCCTGGTGGGGGACGGCGCGTTCCAGATGACCGGTATGGAGATCTCGAACCTGGTGCGGCATCGGATCGGGTCCACGGTGGTGTTGTTCAACAACGACGGCTTCGGCATGCAGCGGATCTTCGTGGACGGCCCCTTCAACGACCTGGCGCGATGGGACTATTCGAAGGTCCCCGAGCTGGTGGGGGGTGGGGGCTACTTCCGTGTGGACAGCTCCGAGGCGCTTCTGTTGGCCCTGGAGGCGGCCCGGCGCCGCACCGACGGTCCGACCCTCGTCGAGGTGGTGCTCCCCAGGGGAGAGCTCTCCACCGGCCTGCGCACGATGCAGAAGGCCGTGCTGCGGGATCGCACCGGCGTCTGCCCCTTGCGCACCGAGGGGGCGGAGGTCTGCGGCCACGAATCCTCGTGTGCGTTCTGTCGTGCGACGATCTGGAAAAAGTAGAGAGGCGCGCCGTCAGTCGGAGTTGGTCTCTTGCGCGCCATAGCCCTTGCGCATGACGCAGCGCTGGCCGATCTCCAGCTCCTTGATCGACCGGGTGATGACCCCCAGGGACGTGTTGTCATAGGGCTCGATCACCATGATCTCGCCGATGACCTCCCAGGGAAGGTCCATCTGGTCGTCCCGGGGCGGCGGGCGCAGCGGGGCGTCCTCGTCCTCGCCGAAGTCGAGGGCGTTGCGCTCGGCGGCCACGTCGGATCGGGCCGCGACGCCGTGACCCTTGCGGCCGTCACCCTTCTCGGTGACCACGAAGCGGTTCCCTGCCTCCACCCCGTCCTGGCGACCCTTGTCCAGGAAGACGTACTCGTTCTCGCCCAGGTTCCCGACCTCCTCGAACGCGGAGAGGATGATCCCCTCGATCCGTGTGCGGTTGACCTTTGGCTGGACCCGGAACTGGTGGGTGAAGATGTCCGTGAGCATGTCGCCCCGCTGGATCTCCTCGTAGGTCTTCAGGAGCAGGGCCTTCACGAAGCGCTTCTCCACCCCCAGGACCTTGGCCACCCCGAGGTGACGGACCTGGTACCCGGCGATCTTGTCGTCCACCGGGTGGCGCACGTCGCCCTCCTTTCGGTAGATGGTGAACTCCTCGCCCGCTTTGATCTTCTTGGGGATGTAGAATTCGACGTAGATCTCGTCGTACTGGGCGAGGTAGTCCCGCTCCTCACGGGAGAAGATGATCTTTCCGGACTCCTTGAACTTCCGATCGGAGATGAAGCCCTTGGAGCGGGCCTCGATCTGGATGTCCTTGGGCTTCTCGGTGTACCGGGACTGTGACCAGACGATTGCAGCGCCCCCCTCTGTCAGGGTCTTCGGGAACAGCACCACGTAGTCCCCGGGGTAGATCCAGTGGGGGTTCGTGATCTGCGGATTGAAGGCCCAGAGGGTCGGCCAGAAGTGTGGATCGTCGAAGAACAGATCGGAGATGTCCCAGAGGGTGTCTCCCTGCTCGACGATGTAGATCCGCTCGCCGGTGATGGATGGGTAGGTGCTGACGATGTCGGGCTCGTCATCGGCGCGGGCCGGTCCGGCCGCCATGGTCAGCAGGAACATCGTCGCCAGGATCGGTCGCAGGATCGGTTGCATGTCGTCCCCCCTAGAGGAGCTCCGCCTTTCGTTTCTCCGCCAACTGGGCCGCTGTGGTGCCCGGGAAGGTCCGGATCAGCGTCTCGAACAGCTCCGCGGCCCGGTCCCGCATCCCCAAGGACGAGTAACAGAAGGCCGCCTTCAGCATCGCATCGGGGACCTTGTTGCCGCGGGGGTATTGCACCACCACCTGTTCGAAGTGGGCGAGGGCCTGCTGAACCATCTGCCGGTCGTAGTAGGCCTCGCCGATCCAGTAGGTGCAGTTGTCCGCATAGCTGTGCTGAGGGAACTGGCTCAGGAAATCCTCGAACATCGCCACCGCTTCTCGGTGTCGCTTCTCGTTGAGCAGGGCCATGCCCTTCTTGTAGAGGCCCAGGGCCCGGGCGTCGTCGCTCTTCACGGTCGCCGATCTCTCGGCCGGTCCTGTCCGGGGCGGCGCGGCCCCTCCGCCCGCGTTGAGGCTCGAAGCCCCGCCGCCGGACGCAACGACGTTGCCGTACTCGTCCAGCATCTGGAACTGGATGGTCCCTGCGGTGGCGGGCTCAGGGGCTGGTGGTTCGGGGGTCGGCGGCGCCAGGTACGGGTAGGGCTCGGGGGCCGTGGCCTCCACGGCCCCCATGACCTCCGCCGGGTAGATGGGCCCCGAGCCGGGCTGGAGGCGCACCACGGGGAGGGCCGCCGGCGGGCCGCTGCTCCCGAGCATCAGTCGGTTGCTGTCCACCTGGTCATTGAGGAGGAGGAGGCGGTTGTCCATGTCTTCGAGCATGGCCCCGCTGTTTCCCTGGACGGTCCGGATCTGGGAGAGCTCCTTGCGGAGCTCGGCGATCTGCATCTCCAGGGCCGAGTGGTCGTGGCAACTCGTTGCGCACAGCGAAACGACCAGGATCGCGAGCCAGGCAGGCAAGAAGCAGCTTGAAGTCTTGGCGCGGAGTTCGACCACGGAACACCTCCCGTGCTGATTCTAGGGCCTGGGGGGGAGCCGTCCAAAAAAGAAGGTCAATGGGATCCCGTCTGTTGTGGTCCGAGCGCGCCCGAGAGATCCACCACTGCGTCCGCGATCCGCTGGCCCACGTCCCGGCCGTACCATCCCATCGCGTTCTCGTAGTGGAACAACCCGGGGTTCACTGCGGACGACCAGGTGTAGTCGTCGGGCATGTGGACGTAGCCGACGAAGCCGTTGGAGTGGGATGCAACCACCGCCAGGTCCCCGCCGGCCATCGCGCCCCGGATGTGGAGGGTGCCCCCCACGCCGAAGTCCGCGGGGATGCCGGCCAGCCGGACCGGGCCCAGCCCCAGGAGGATCAAGGGGACGGTGGTCTCCCGTGGGGCGACCGCGGTCCCGAAGATGGATCCCACCATCGAGGACAGTCCGGCGCGGACGCCGGAGCGGAGGCTCCCGCCCGCTGTGGGCGGATGGGCGCGGCGCAGGCCCAGATCCCTGCGCGCCCACGACAGCGCAGGGTCGGCAGTCTCTCCGGCATCGGCCAGGGCCCGGTCCAGCCCGCCCGTCAGGAGCCGCGCCACCAGGTCCATGTGGTCGTCCAGGGCGATGGAGAACTCCGGGAAGAGCGTATTGAGGCCCCCCACGGCTCCCAGGACGAAGAGGGGCAGGAAGCCGCGGTCTTCCAGCTCCGCGCTGATCCGCCCGGGATAGTCCGCGCTCTCTGCGGCCTCCTCGCTCATGGCCACCACCACGGGATGCCCCGACGCGGACCAGATCAGCATCGGGGCCGCGTCCTCACGACGCAGCTCCATGGCCAGGACGCGGTCGTCCGTGGGGCCGCCGGCCTGACGCCGGTTCATGGTGAGGCCGGGGACCTGGGCCGTCCCGGCGCGGAGCCCGGACACCGGGGAGAGATCCCGCAGCGCTGCCTCGAGGACCTCCAGGATCCGCTCCAGGAGCAGCGCCCGCAGGGCCGGCCGGAAGCGGCCCATGAAGAGGCGGGCCAGGGGCCGATCGATGGTGCCGCCCAGGGCCGAGTGGGTGTGGGACGCGTTGAGGAAGACGCCGCCGTACCCCAGCCCCCCGGCCAGGGCCTCGACCGCGCCGTGGAGCTCCGGATCCACAACGAGGATGTCCATGGCCACCAGGGCGACGGTCCGCTCACCCTGCCGCAGGGCCGCGCAGGTCACCCGGGTGGGATCCCTCACCCAGGTCGCCAGGCGCTCCCCGCCGGTCACGATCCCCGCGAGGGGATAGGGCGTCTCCGGTGCCAGATCCGCGCGGGCCCAGCCTGCCTCGAGTCGGTCCATCTGCTGCCTCCTCATCGGTCGCCTCGGTATCCTAACACAGGCCCTCCCGCACTTTGAAGGCGGAACCCGTGGAGCTTGAATGGCTCCGCCAACGATGGTAGAAGTCCCTTGAATCTGTCTGACAGGAGATCGGAATGTCTGGACACAGCAAGTGGAGCACCATCAAGCACAAGAAGGGCAAGGCCGACGCGGCGCGGGGCAAGCTCTTCACGCGGCTCATCAAGGAGATCACCGTGGCAGCCCGCATGGGGAACGGAGACGAGGCCACCAACCCGCGGCTGCGGACCGCTGCCCTGGCCGCCCGTGCGGCCAACATGCCCAACGACAACATCGATCGGGCCATCAAGCGGGGCACCGGCGAGCTCGAGGGCGTGGATTACATCGAGATCACCTACGAGGGGTACGGGCCCGAGGGCGCGGCGGTGATGGTGGACGTGGTCACGGACAATCGGAACCGGACGGTCTCCGAGGTGCGGAAGATCTTCTCGAAGTTCGGCGGGAAGATGGGTGAGCCGGGCAGCGTCGCCTGGATCTTCACGAAGCGCGGACGGGTGGTCCTGGAGGGGAACCTGGACGAGGACATGGTCATGGAGGCCACCCTGGAGGCCGGCGCGGACGACATCGTCATCAACGAAGAATTCACTGAGGTCTTCAGCGAGTACGGGGACCTCTACGCGGTGAAGGAGGCCTGCGAGGTCGCCGGGTTCACCGTCGAAGAGGCGGGGGTGATCCAGGTCCCGTCGAACACCGTGCCGCTCACGGGGAAGCACGCAGCGACGATGATGCGCCTCATGGAGGCCATGGACGATCAGGACGACTGCCAGAACGTCTGGGCGAACTACGACATCGACGATCAGGAACTGGACGACATGGAGTGATCCTCCTGGGTATAGACCCCGGCAGCGTGAAGACCGGATACGGTGTCCTCAGGGTCGACGGCCGGGAGGTCTCCGTCCTGGACTACGGTGTCGTTCGTCCGGGGACCAAGTTGAGCTTCGAGGCGCGACTCCTCGCGATCCACGACGGCCTCGAGAAGGTCCTGGCGACGCACCACCCGGACGTCGCCGTGGTGGAGGGGACCTTCCACGGGAGGCAGGCGAAGAACTTCCAGTCCACCCTGAAGCTGGCCCACGCGCGAGGGGTGGTCCTCCTGGCCGCCGCCAGGGCCGGGGTGGAGGTCGTCGAGGTGGCCCCCGCGGACGTGAAGAAGTCCATCACGGGCCACGGGCGCGCGGACAAGAGCCAGGTCCAGGAGATGGTGAAGATCCTCCTCAAGCTGAAGGGTCGGATCCCCGAGGACGCCGCGGACGCCCTGGCCCTCGCCCTGACCCAGAGCTACCGTCGGCGGCCCCTGGTGATCGCTCGACGCGGAGGCGCAACATGATCGGATACCTGCGGGGAACCCTGCTCCACCATGCGGACCGTGAGCTGATCGTGGACACCGGCGGGGTGGGGTACGTGGTGTCAGTGGATGCCAGGATGGAGGCGACGCTTCCCGCTGTGGGGGAGGGCGTGGAGCTCTTCATCTACACCCTCGTCCGGGAGGATGCGCTGGAGCTGTACGGCTTCGGAACCTTCGAGGAGCGGGAGCTCTTCCTCACCCTCCTCAAGGTCTCGGGCATCGGCACCCGCCTCGCCCAGTCGATCCTGACCACCTACACCCTCGCCGACCTCGAGGGCATCGTGGCCACTGCGGATGTGAAGACCCTGTCCAAGGTGCCGGGGATCGGTCCCCGCACCGCGGAGCGGCTCATCGTGGAGCTCAAGGGCCCCCTCTCCCGCCTGGGCAAGGTGCGCCCCCGCTTCGGCCCCGTGGCCGCGCCGGGCAGCCCCCTCGGGGACGCCGCGGAGGCCCTCGGGAGCCTGGGCTTCCGCAAGGCCGAGATCGACGCCGTCCTCGGCCAGCTCCGCAGTGAGCGGTTCGATGGCGACGTGTCCAAGGTGATCAGGGAAGCGCTGCGGAGGCTGTCGCGATGAACTGGGACGATGACGAGAAGACCGGCCACACCGGAGCCCTGGATCCCCGGCCCCTCGTCGGTGAGCCGCCCGCGGACGCGGCCCTCCGGCCCAAGAGCCTCGCCGAGTACATCGGACAGGAGAAGCTCAAGGCCAACCTCTCGATCTTCGTGGAGGCGGCCCGGAGGCGGGGCGAGGCCCTGGACCACATGCTCTTCTGCGGCCCGCCGGGACTCGGCAAGACGACCCTCGCCCTGCTCCTGGCGGAGGAGATGGGGGTGGGCATCCGCACCACCTCGGGGCCGGTGATCGAGCGCAAGGGGGATCTCGCCGGGCTCCTCACGGGCCTCGAGGAGCGGGACATCCTCTTCATCGACGAGATCCACCGCCTCAACCCTGCGATCGAAGAGAGCATGTACCCGGCCATGGAGGACTACACCTTCGACATCGTCATCGGTGAAGGCGCCCACTCCCGCAGCGTGCCCCTGGCCCTGGCCCGGTTCTCCCTCATCGGGGCCACCACCCGCACGGGCCTCCTCACCTCCCCCATGCGGAACCGCTTCGGGCTCATCGCCCGGCTGGAGTACTACACCCCGGAGGAACTGGAGCGGATCATCCGCCGCAGCGCCGGCCTCCTGGGGGTCGAGATCGAGGACCAGGGGGCCGCGGAGATCGCACGCCGGGCCCGGGGGACCCCCCGGGTGGCCAACCGGCTCCTGCGCCGGGTGCGGGACTTCGCCGAGGTCGAGGGCGACGGCGTGGTGCGCGCCGCGCTCACCCGCTCGGCCCTGGATCGCCTGGAGGTGGACGCCGCGGGCCTGGAACCCTCGGATCGGGCTTACCTCGCCATGGTCATCGAGAAGTTCGGGGGCGGGCCCGTGGGCGTCGAGACCCTCACCGCGGCCCTGAGCGAGGAGCGCAGCACCCTGGAGGACGTCGTGGAGCCGTACCTGCTCCAGCAGGGCTTCATCCAGCGGACCCAGCGGGGGCGGATGGCGACCTCCCTCGCCTACGAGCACCTGGGCATCCTGCCCGGCAAGAACCGGAAGAGCAGCAGCGAGTTGTTTGAGTGAGCATCCTGTGGGAGGGGCGTCCACGCCCCGAGTTCGGCCCGTGGACGGGCCTCCCACGGGAGACGGAAAGGAGCGGAGCATGAGAGCGGCGATTTTGTTGGCGATCCTGGCGGCGGTCCTCTCTGTCGGGGCCTGCGACTCCGGCGGCAAGGGCTCCGGCGGCGAAGACACCGCCCCCCCCAAGGACACGGTGGAGGAGACCGCCGCCCCGGTGGACACCCTGGTCCCCGAGGACACACCGCCTCCGCAGGACACCGGGCCCGAGCCCTTCACCACGGGGATCTCCGCCAAGGGCTACGGGGAGTTCTGCACCACCGACGCGAACTGCGCGGCGGACGGGCTCCAGTGCTTCACCACTGGCCCGGAGGACCTCCACGCGACGTGCTCGTCCGCGTGCGGGGACAACCTCGACTGCTCCGAGTACCACACCTGCAACCTGAAGCTCGGCGGTGCCCATCCGTTGGGGATCTGCACGGTGTCCGAGTACTGCTCCTCCTGCCAGGACGACGTCCAGTGCATGCTCCCCGGGATGCGTTGCCTCTAGGACAACACGGGCGCGGGCTTCTGCTCCCCGCCCTGCGTTCCCGGCACGCCCTCCTGCGACGCGGGGAGCCGCTGCGTCTACGAAGCGGACCTCGGGGACTTCTACTGCCGGCCGATCTGGGGGACCTGCCTCGGGGACGGCGGCCAGTGCGCGCCCTGCCGCCACGATCCCGACTGCGTCGCGGGGTATGTCTGCCTCGAGATGTACTACTCCAAGGAGACGTTCTGCTCCAAGGCCTGTGACGACGGGGTCTGCCCCGGCGACACCGCCTGCGTCAACGGCGGCCCGGCGGGGGCGCCGGTCTGCTACCCCACATGGAACGGAAACCCGGTGCCTTCGTGCTACGTGGAGACTGAGGAGTTCTGCAACGCCTGCATCAAGGACTTCAACTGCCAGTCGGGGATCTGCTACTACAGCTACGGCGGCGCGGACGGCGGCTTCTGCTCCCACGAGTGTGTCATGGCCACGGATTGCCCCGAGGGCATGAGCTGCACCGCCCGCTACGACCTCTACGACAACAGCCTCGCCGGCTACGCCTGCGCCCCCATCGGCGAGGGCGCCTCCTCCTGCGCCGATCTCCTCATGCCGTAGGCGCTCCCTCCCCCTGTGGGAGGCCCTTCAGGGGTGAATCTCCAGGTTACTCCTCACCACACAGCGGGAACATGTTCAGATACTCCTGAGGCACGTTCTCGACGACATCTTCGCATCGTACCCAGTCAAGCTTGTTCGTAAGATGGCGACTGGTTGCGTAGCTCGTGATCTGGTTCGGATCGATGACGATCATGCTGTGATCTTCGGAGATGTAGCAACGCCGCTCCATCGTCGTTTCCCCTTCACAGGAGCTGGACGGAAGACACCCCAGGTAGATCTCCGCATCATTCGACGGCAGGCATTCATTCTCCAGATCGAACTCCAGTGCATACGTGTCAACGCAGGCTGGCCCGCAGTCATCGCATGCCTGCGTTCCCGACAGGACGAAGAAGCTCAGGAGCGCCGAAAGGTAGTCCTTGGCTCTCAATGGAGCCCCCAGGAGT
The DNA here is from genome assembly GCA_043815665.1 of Pseudomonadota bacterium. Taxonomy (GTDB): domain Bacteria; phylum Myxococcota_A; class UBA9042; order CAIXZC01; family CAIXZC01; genus CAZNWW01. The sequence continues at coordinate 820 of JBDRIT010000115.1, read as the reverse complement.
TGCTGTAGGTGTAGAGGGCGAAGTAGTACTTCTCCGAGCTGGCACTCAGCGCCTCGACACGCAGATAGAGGCATCGGTCGTGGATGTCGTCTTCCTCCCAGAGCTGTATCCGTTTCCTCATGGTCTGGCTGGTCGACGCGGTCTTGATCACTTCCTCACCACCTCCGGGCGGACACAGGTCCACGATCTGGACATCCAGGTCTCCGATGCCCTGGAAGTTCGCGTCGTACCAGGCCACCGCGACCTTGACACCCTTGATGTCGCTGGATTGGGGATTGTTCGGGAAATGATAGTAGTGGACCCCCCCTGTGCTCAACCATTGGTAGCCGGTGCGCCAGCCGGTGCCCGAGCCGAGAGAGTCGTCGTGAAGTAAGTGCGCGCGCATACGCCCGAAGCCGCTCCACTTGGAGACGGTATATGAATACTCGCCGGCCGGAGTCCCGAGGATCCCGGCGTACCCGTCTCCCATCACCATCAGGTTTACGAGGACAAGGCGCGCGTTCTCCGCCACCCAGTCCCACCCGATATCCTTCATCCACTCCCGGGTCAGCCCGGCGATCGCTGAGATTATCGGGGACGCAACGCTGACTCCCCAGGAAGAGTTGTTCTCGTAGTTATTCGTCCCGGTAGAGAAGTACCAGTTGATCGCGCCGGGGGCCATGATGTCCACCAGTGGTAGGTTGGACTAACCCGCCTGCGGCGGGAGGTCGGATAGCGACGCTTCTTGAGTAGGCGCATGGTCTGATGCCGCGTTCGAGAGTTTTCCCCAAGACATGCTGTGTCTGTGGTCAATAGGCTGCCTTCAACGGGGCAGGCGTCC
>JBDRIT010000114.1:0-22577 GCA_043815665.1 Pseudomonadota bacterium | reverse complement strand
GGCGGCGTACTCGGCCATGGGCCTGGTCTGTGACGGCTGCGTCGAGGCCGCAGCCCTGGGGGTGTCCTGGGCCCTGGGGACGTCCCCGGGGGGCGCCGCGGCGGGACTGGACTGCGTGGGCTGCGTGACCCTGGGGCACCTCGCAGCCGGCGCGGTCACGGCAGCGACGGTCCCTTACGACAACGCCGCATCGGGCCTCCAGGGGACCACGCTCCAGGCCGCAGTGGACGAGCTGGCCGCGGTGGGTCCCGCGTCGATGAACGAGGGCAACGGCACCATCGTCCCCTACGTGGAGCAGTGGGGGCTGCCCTCCTACGGGACGGCGACCACGCACATCCACCTCCTGAACCCCACCCAGCCCAAGGTGCTCATGTACCTCTACGCGGGCGAGAACTCTGCGTTCACCACCTCCAACAACCTGGTGGTGGCGTACAACTTCACGCCGAACCAGTACAGCGCCAGCGTCTCGGGGACCCAGGGCGAGAACGCGCTGCAGGTGGGAAACCCGTCGATCTTCAACACCGCGACCCACATCCTGATCCAGCAGGTCGTTGGGACCGGGGGCAACGGCGCGAATGCCGGGACCTGGGAGATCAACCAGGTGGTCACGGTCCAGGGCTCCACCCTGCAGCTCGTGAAGCCCCTGGAGCACACCTACGTCACCTGCGGCAACGACTGCGGTCGGGCCCAGGCCGTGGTGGCCGCGTCGTACAACCAGCTCGAGATCGTCAACGGCGGGGTCTTGCGCCCCGCGTCGGAGCTCACCGGCGACGGGGGCTCCGGGGGGGTGGTCTACGTCCGAGCGAAGAACATCATCGTCAAGAACGGCGGGAAGATCAACGCGGATGGGGCGGGGTTCGAGGGCGGGACCTGGGCCACTCCCTGCGATTGGGGGGGCAACTGCGGCGTCCCCGGAGACAGCCACTGCAACTCGAACCCGAGCAGCCACTCCAACAGCTCCAACTGCACCGGCGGTGGCGGCGCTGACCTCAACGGCTGTGCATACCAGGGCGGAAGCCACTGCAACAACTCAGCCGCCGGCGCGGGAGGCGGCGGCAACATGGACAGCGGCGCCACGGGAAGCGCAGGCTATTCCGGCTATGCGGCCGGCGCCGGGGGGGAGGACATCGGCGCGCTCGGGGATCGGATGATCTTCGGCGGCGGCGGCGGCGGCGCCTACTCCTACTGGTGCGAGAACGCCCGGGGCGGAGACGGAGGAGGTCTCGTGGTGTTGGGCTCCAAGTCCCTGGTGGTGGAGACCGGCGGGCAGATCACCGCCAACGGTCTCAAGGGCTCCCCCCAGAACCCGACCTGCAACTCCAACCCGATCCCCATCTCCGGCGCAGGCGCCGGAGGCACAATCAGGCTCTTCACGGACAGCTACCAGAACGAGGGCGTCGTCGAGGCCGTCGGCGGTCCAAAGAACAGCGGCAACTACGGCAGCTTCGGGGGCGAGGGTGGCGACGGCTGGATCGTCCAGGAGCCCGTGATCTCCGGCGTGGTCAACGAGAGCTTCGCCAAGGGCGTCCAGATCTGGGTGGACGGCCAGAACATCACCGGGCAGATCGGTGATCCCAACAACATGGGGTCTCCTCATTGGGACGCGGCAGCCCAGAAGTGGGGCGGGGACGGCCTCACCCAGTGGTCCACCGGACCCCTGGACGTCACGGGGATGGCCAACTGGACCTTGGGCGAGCACTCCATCGAGCTCAAGGAGACCGGCGGCGCAGGGGGAGACCTGAAGCTCTACGTGTACGTCATCTACCCCTTCACCAAGTCCACCGTGCCGGACAACAACACCTGCGCGACGCCCCAGGTCCTGGACGTGATGTCGGGATCCGTGGTGGTCTCGGGCACCACCGAGGACATCATGGGCAAGATCAAGGCCACGGACGATTCTGTCCAGCCCATGTGCGGCGGCAGCGGCGGACCCGACGCCGTGTACCAGTTCACCCTCACGGAGTGGCGGGATGTCACCGTGGACGTGGTGGCTCCCTTCGATCCCAAGGTCTACATCCGCAAGGGGAGCTGCGCAGGCGGTCAGGGCGTCGCCTGCGGCGGCGCACATGTGGACGCAGGGGAGTTGAAGGACGACACCTACTACCTCTTCGTGGACGGGAGCGGAAACCTCCAGAAGGGGAACTATACCCTGAACGTCCATTCTCAGGCCCCCGGCGCACCATCCAATGACCTCTGTGGGGGCGCAGCAGCGCTCGTTTTTGAGGGCGGGGTCGCTTCGCAGTACGGGGTGAGCCTCTTCTCCAACGACAATTACTCAGCGAGCTGCGGCGGCGTCGGCGGGGTCGACAATGTCTACTCCTTCGCCGTCCCGCCGGGGACCCAGCAGGTGACCATCACCGTGGATGCGGACTTCGACCCGGTGATCTACCTCGCGAACGCAGCGTGCACCGGGCCCTACATCGCCTGCGCACCGACCGCTGAGTACTCCATCGGATGGCCGGAGGCCGGCACCTACTACCTGATCCTCGACGGCAAGACAGCGAACGACAAGGGCGAGTACACCATCAACGTGAGCCTGCAGTGATGGAGGATCCCATGGAATCCCTGATTCGGGAGCGAACGCAGCGCGGCCTGGGGACGCTGCTCGTCCTGCTGGCCGTCCTCGTTGGATGCGGAGGCGGCCAGACCACCGTCACCCCCGATCCCGATGTCCTGGAGGATCTCGGCGACTGGGAGATCCGGATCTCCGACGGGCTCCTCGACGGGGAGACCCCGGCTGATACGGTGCCCGACGAGGTTGCCACCCTGGACATCCCGCCCGACAGTCCGGATCTCACCGACGCCAAGGGGGACATCCCCGATCTGACCGGAGACCAGCAGGCCGACGGCTGGCAGGGTGGACCGTGCGACGTCCAGGCCGACTGTCCCGGCGGGTACTGCGTCGAGTCCCCCCCGGAGAGCGGCGAGAAGATCTGCGCCATGACCTGCGTCGAGGACTGCCCCGACGGCCTCGAGTGCCGGTGGGTCTACCTTGACGGCGGGGAGCCCGTCTCCGTCTGCCTGCCCCCGGTGGAGGTGCTGTGCAAGGTCTGCGCCTCGAAGCTGGAGTGCCTCTACGAGGGGGCGCATTGCATCAAGGGCGGCGCGCCGTACGGCTACTGCGGATCCCCCTGCGATCTCGAGGCGCCGGAGTGCCCGGCGGGCTTCCAATGCGCGGCTGGGGTGGACGGAGAGGTCTTCGGGGTGCCCCAGTGCATCCCTGCGGCGGCCTCCTGCTGTGTCGCCGGGGGTTGGCTGGATTGCGACGACGACAACCCCTGCACCGCGGACTCCTGTCATCCGAGCCTCGGGTGCCAGCACAGCCCCCAAGAGGAGGCGTGCTCCGGGCCCTCTCCCTGCACCCAGTACCTCTGCGTCGGCGGGGAATGCGTCGGCTGGCCCATCACCGAGGATCTGACCTGGGACGGTGAGGATGACGACTGCGACGGGCAGACCGACGAGGACGTGGTCAAAGGGCTCCAGGTGAACCACTACGGCTTCGGGGGCGGCATCGCCTGGCACGTGGGGGGCGGCCTCAAGATCTACGGCCGCCTGAACACCCCGACCTTCCGGGGAGACTCGAAGGGCGGCGATCTCCGACTTCGTCCCGGGATGCCGCTCTCCCAGTAGATCCCTTCCCGCGGATCAAATATAATGGCAGCGGTCATACCAGACCCCGAGGGGACATCATGAATCGACTCGTCTATGTGTTCGCGCTCGTGATCTTCGCCGGCTGCGGCACCGGCTCTGGAATCACGCAGGACATCGGGGAGCCCGACGGCGCGGGGACCGACCTCTCCGGCGTGGACACCGCGCTCCCGGACCAGGGGACGACGGACTACAAGTTCGCCGACCAGCTTCCGCTGGAGATCCCTGGCGAGGTGAACCCTCTCGACGGGGAGGGGCTCGATCTGGGGCCTGTGTGCGAGGGGATCCCCTACCCCTTCGGCTGCCCGTGCGAGGACAGCGGCGACTGCGTGTCGGGCTGGTGTGTGGAGACCGCGGCCGGGAAGGAGTGCACCAAGGAGTGCGCCGAGGACTGCCCTGACGGATGGGAGTGCGTCACCGTGGCCGGCTCGTGTCCCGATTGTCAGGAGATCTGCCTGCCCCTGTGGACCCACGTCTGCCAGCCCTGCACGAACAACGACCAGTGCTTCGACGCGTTCACGGCGGGGACCGGTCTCTGCGTGATCTACGGCCCGAACGGACGCTTCTGCGGCGCCACATGCGAGACCGACGAGGAGTGCCCCCAGGGGTACCTCTGCCAGAACGCAGAGGCTGTGGGCGGGTTCACGAAGAAGCAATGCATCCTGGCGTCCGGAGAGTGCGTGTGCAGCCCGAAGGCGATTGCGGACGACGCGCAGACGTCGTGCCAGATCGGGAACGAGAGCGGGACCTGCTGGGGCGTTCGCGTCTGCCAGGAGGAGGGGCTCACCGCGTGCGACGCCGCGACCCCGACGCCGGAATACTGCGACGGCGAGGACAACGACTGCGACAACATGGTGGACGAGGACGAGAGCATCTGCTCCGGCGGCAAGGTCTGTTCCTGCGCCGGGCCCGTCTGCGGCTGCATCTGTCCCGCGGGCCTCACGGACTGCGGCGACGGGATCTGCATCAACACCAACAGCGACCTGGATCACTGCGGCGGGTGCGGCGAACCCTGTGTGGCGGCGCACATCGAGACCGCGGCCTGCCAGGGTGGGCTCTGCAAGGTCGTCAAGTGCGAGCCGGGCTGGGAGAACTTCGACCAGATCTGGTCCTCGGGTTGCGAGTGCAAGATCCTGGCGGAGCTCTGCGACGGGGTGGACAACGACTGTGACGGCCAGGTGGACGAAGGCGACGGCATCTGCCCCGGGGTGGACGGCTGCGTGGGATCCTGCGTGGACGGCGTGTGCAACTGCCCGGCGGGCTGTGAGCTCTGCAAGGGCATCTGCGCAGCCCAGGTGAGCTTCCTCTCCGACACGGGCAACTGCGGCTCCTGCGGGAACACCTGCGCGCTCCCACACACCGCGCTCCACGAGTGCGTGAACGGACAGTGCTGCCCCCTGGCCTGTGCGGACGGCTGGAAGAACTGTGACAACACCTGCTCCACGGGGTGCAACTTCGAGGTGCTCCCCGAGCTCTGCAACCTCGTGGACGAGGACTGTGACGGGGAGATCGACGAGGCGCCCCTCCAGGACTGCCTGCCGCCCAAGATCTGCGACGCCGGGTTCTGCCAATGCCCCACGGAGGACCCGAACATCGTCGACTGCGGCGAGGGCGTGGGCTGCGCGAACATCGCCCTGAATCCGGCGCACTGCGGCTGGTGCTTCAATGACTGCGCGAACATGGCCTGGCAGAACGTGGCCGCCTACTCCTGCGAGGACTCCATCTGCGGGATCCTGTCCTGCGAGAACCCCTTCGTGGACGTGGACGAGACCGCGTGGAACGGCTGCGAATGCCAGCAGACCTCTCCCGTGGAGTCCTGCGACCTGATCGACAACGACTGCGACGGCCAGGTGGACGAGGTCCCCTTCAACGACTGCCAGCTACCGTTGTTCTGCCAGACCGGCTTCTGCGGCTGCGACCTGAACCAGCCGAACCTCCAGGAATGCGTGGATGGTCAGTGCAACGACATGTTCACGGACTCGAATCACTGCGGCTTCTGCGGCAACGACTGTGACGCGCTCGGCCTCCCCAACGTCCAGATCTACAGCTGCGACGAGGGGCTCTGCGCCATCGGGGCCTGCTCGGTGGGCTATTTCGACGTGGACACCTCGTCCTGGAACGGCTGCGAATGCCAGAAGACCTCCCAGGTCGAGCAATGCGACATGGTGGACAACAACTGCAACGGTCAGATCGACGAGACGCCCAACGAGTGCATCCCGCCCAAGATCTGCCTGGGCGGCCAATGCGTCTGCCCGCCGGATCAGCCCAACCTCCAGGACTGCGGCGGTCCCACCTGCACCAACACGTACGCCGACCCAAACAACTGCGGCTTCTGCGGGCACGTCTGCGCCCTCCCCAACGTCGCGTTCCAGAGCTGCGTGAACGGCGAATGCGTCGTGGTCGGCTGCCAGCCCGGGTGGAAGAACTGCGACGGAGAGAACTCCACCGGCTGCAACTTCCAGATCCAGCCTGAGGCCTGCAACGGCTTCGACGACGACTGCGACGGACAGATCGACGAAGGCGCCGCCGGCATCGGACAGCCCTGCGACTCCGGCCTCCCCGGTCTCTGTGGGAACGGGGTTCAGGCCTGCGAGAACGGCGCGCTCAAGTGCAACTCCAACATCCAGCCCAACCAGTACCAGGAGGTCTGCGACGGCGTGGACAACAACTGCGACGGTCAGGTGGACGAGGGGAACCCCGGTGGCGGAGGGCCCTGCACCATCGCCGGTCTCCAGGGCGTGTGCAAGACCGGCGAGCTCCACTGCCTCGCGGGACAGCTCCAGTGCCAGCAGGTCAACTTCGTCAGCCAGGAGGTCTGCGACGGCCTGGACAACGACTGCGACGGCACCGTGGACCAGATCAACCAGACCTGCTCCACGATGTGCGAAGGAGGGACCAGCACCTGCGTCAACGGCAACTGGCTGCCCTGCACCGCCATGGTTCCAAAGATGTGCACCAACTACAACAACTGCCAGCAGGAGCAGATGTGCCTGGTCTCCTGTCCCACGGCCCCCGCGGAGCAGTGCAACGGCCAGGACGAGGACTGTGACGGGCAGGTGGACGAGGTCTTCCAGTGCATCGTGGGGAACAACCAGTCCCAGAACTGCGGCAACTGCGGCACCCAGAGCCGGAACTGCCTGAGCAACTGCAGCTGGAGCTCCTGGTCCGCCTGCTCCGGCCAGGGGGTCTGCTCGCCGGGCCAGACCGAGACCGAGGCCTGCGGCCTCTGTGGGACCCGATCCAGGACCTGCACGTCGAGCTGCAGCTGGGGCTCCTGGTCCACGTGCACGGGGCAGGGCACCTGCACCCCCGGACAGACCCAGTCCCAGAGCTGCGGCAACTGCGGTACCCAGACCCGTACCTGCAACTCGAGCTGCAACTGGGGCTCCTGGTCGTCCTGCTCGGGGCAGGGCACCTGCTCCGCGGGGCAGACCCAGTCGCAGAGCTGCGGCAACTGCGGCACCCAGAGCCGCACCTGCAACTCCAGCTGCAACTGGGGCTCTTACGGCTCCTGCACGGGCCAGGGGGTCTGCACCCCCTACTCCAGCTCGGCCTGCACCGACGGCTGCGGCACCCGGTCCTGCTCGTCGAGCTGCTCCTGGGGTTCCTGCAGCTTCAGCAAGGACCAGTACGAACCCAACGAGAGCTGGGCCCAGGCCAGGTACTGGGGCACCTTCAGCGAGGGCAACTCGATCTCGCCGATCAGCCAGGCCTGGCTCCATCAGGCGGAGCCAGGATATGCCACGCCCGGCGAGGTGGATCGCTTCTACTACTACTGCAACGAGTCGTCGAACCCCTTCGATTGGACCATGGCGATGACCGCGTCCTTCTCCGGCATCGGCGGCTGGCACAAGCTCTGCATTTACTACGACAGGGGCTGCAACGGCGGCGTGGACAAGACGGACTGCGACTCCGGCTACGGGAGCCTCTCGGTGTCTACCGGTGACGTGGACGGCAACAACGGCAGCAGCGACAACGGCTGCGTGGATCTCGAGCTCTACGGCGACTGGTCCTGCACCAAGTACACCCTGCAGATGAGCTGCGGTTGAGCGGGAGAGGAGGACGCATGAAGTGCCCGAAATGTGGGAGCGAGCGGTTGGAGGCCCTGGACACTGCGGAGGGCGTGCAGCTGGACTTCTGCGCCGACTGCGGCGGGGTCCTCTTCGATGCCCGTGAAGTCGCCGAGTACTTCGAGCTGGACCGGGACATCCCTGACCTGAAGGCCGTCAAGGACGCCGCCCGGTGGAGCGGCATCGAGTGCCCCAAGTGCGGCGGTCCGTGGGCGGAGCTGCCCTACGCGCCGGGGGAGGACCTCTTGATCGATCTCTGCACGCGATGCGGCGTGATCTGGCTGGACAGGGGTGAGCTCCCCAAGCTCGAGGCGCTGGCTGCGGGAATCGACAAGCCCTCCAGCAAGATCCTCCGGGCGGTGAAGACCGTGGAGCGCCAGGGGTACCAGGTTCTCGGATTTCGGAGGTAGGGCCGGCGCTCGCCATGGCACGGACCCCAACGATCTTCTGCCCCGTCTGCCGCTTCTTCGAACCCTGTGGCGCCGACGACTGGTCCAGAAGGCTGGACATGTTCCAGTGTTATCGGGATGCGCACATCGTCGACATCGAGACCCAGAGAGCCCACCTGGCGCGCCTCGCCGAGGTTGAGGGCGTGTCGGTCCCCCCCGACTTCCTCCCCCGCATCCTGGATCTCGTGAGGGCCACGCAGGGTGAAGTGGCGCGGCCCCTCGAGTACTCGGTGACCTGGGACGAGCAGGAGCAGCACTGGTACCGCTTCTCCGTGGTGTACTGGGACCTGCGTCCGGATTCGCAGCGCCGGGATCTGGACCACGCGCTGGCCACCGCCCGGCTCTTCGGCGCCGTGGGCGAGGGCAACGTTCGGGAGGCGGTCTTCGAGGCGATGGGCGCCGGTACGATCTACCAGGTGCTCTACGGCGTTGATCTGCGGCACAGTGGGAGCCGGCAGAAGATCTATCTGCGTCTCGGACGGGGGGAGATTCCCTGGAAGGAGAACTTCATCAGGGCGCTCGTCCCCGGGTTCTCCCGGGAGCTCGCCATTCACTCCCTGGACATCCTCCGCCTGATCGGGATCGATCTGAGGGAGGCGGACCGTGCCCCCGGCGTGAAGCTCTACTACATGCCGGGCCAGGTGCCCTGGGAGCGCGCCGCAGCGATGTCCGGTCGGCATCCCTTCCTGCTGTCCATCGAGAAGCGCTGCCCCGATCTCCGTGAGATGATGCTGATCCAGCGCCTCGAGGCCGATCGTCCCGTGGAGAAACGGCTGGACGAGGTCGAGCTCCACATGCTGCGAAACCTCCTCTCCCTTGCGGACCTCTGGAGGTTCCTGGAGGAGCAGGGGACGCCGTTCCCGATGGGGCGCTTCCTGGGCTTCTATCGAACGGCCCTGGTGGTGCCCACCTCGGTGACGTTCCCGGCGCGGTCCCTCGACAAGATGAACCTCTACTACCTCCTGGTGCGGTCGCTCCGTGCATCCTGAAGAACTCAGGAATGGACCCAGGCGGCGGATCGCGCTGATCAACCCGCCGGTGATTGCGCTGGATCGGGTCCAGGTGGACTACTACGCGGACGCGATCCCCCACGGGCTCTTCCAGATCGCGACCTGGCTGAGCGATCTTGGCCACGAGGTCCGGGTCGCGGACATGATGAGCTACGAGAAGCACCGTCGGAGATGGCGGGATCTCCTCGTCAGCGGCGATCTCACCCCCGTGGCTCCCGTGGCCACCGGCGCTCCGGGGCACCGCCTGGACGCGTGGCGCTACGGGCAGCCCCTGGATGCCCTGGAGCCCTGGTTCAAGCGCCTCGGAGGGGCCCCTGACGAGGTCTGGGTCACCTGCGCGATCCCCTTCAACGGTGAGGTCGCCCACGGGGTCATCGAGGCGGTCCGCGCGCTGGCACCCGCTGCCTTGATCCGCTTCGGCGGCGGCTACCCGTCAGCCCTCCCGGAGGAGGCCGCAGCGTCCGGTGCGGACGACGTGCACATCGGACGTGTCCGGGACGCGGACCGCGTCCAGCCGGATCTCGCCCGCCACACCCGGGTGCGGGACTTCGCGCACTTCCGCCTCACCTGCGGCTGCCCGAACCGATGCACCTTCTGCATCAACGGCAGTGACGACCTGCACCGCTTCGATGTGGGGGAGGTCCTCGAGTACATCCGCAGGACCCGTCGCGATCTGGGGATCACCCGCTTCAACAACTGGGATCCGAACGTCCTGCAGTTCGGAGACCACCTGCGGGACTTCCTGGATGGGGCCGCCTCCCTGCCCGACGACGTCCGCCTGCGGTTCGACATGGGCCTGGAGCCGGCCCTGGTCGATGACCTCACCGGCGCGGCCCTGCGCCGTGGGCGCGTCAGCGCGTTCTCGATCCCCTTCGAGTCCGTGGACCCAGACCGATGGCGGCTCTATGAGAAGCCGTACACGGTGATCTCCACCCTCCGGGCCCTGGGTCGGCTCAGGGACTGCGGCTTCGACCTCTCCCCCTGTCACGGGACCTACATCATCGGGTTCCCGGACGAGGATCTCAGGGATCTCTTCGCCGTGCACCACCTGATCCACGGGGCCGGCCTCCTCGGCACCCCCTTCCCCATCACTCCGGTCAAGGGGTCGCCGATCTGGGATCGCTACGCGGACCGCCTCGACGGCCGGGCCACGCGGGATCTGAACGGCCACGCCTTCCCCCTCCTCGGCGACGCCGACACCGTCGCCCTCTATCGCCGCCTGTTGCCGGTGCTCGTGACCACGACTCCCGGCGGCGACGAGGCGCTGATGAAGGACTTCAGCCCAGCCGTCCGCGAAGCCTGGGCCGAGGGAAGGGCCCGGGCGGCCCGGTTGGTCGAGGCGGTGCGGAGGACGGCCGAGCCGGACTCCATCGCGCTGCTGGAGCAGCTCCTCGGCTGATCCCTTTTCTGTAGAGAATCGGGGGCTACTTCTTCGCCTTGCGGGGGCGCCACTCGCCCATCATGGCCAGGATCATCTGGTCCTGCAGCTTCCGCAGGGTGGACGCCGGGGCCTTGGCGTCGTTGATGAGGATTGCGAACCAGAGCTGGCGGCCGTGGGCGAGGTCGGCGCGACCTGCGATGCAGGCGACGCCGTCCAGGGTGCCGGTCTTGCCCCGGACGCGACCCTTGACCTCGCGGAGGCGGCGGTACAACGTGCCGGCTCCGCCCGCAACCGCGAAGGCTTCATCGATGATCGGGGCGATGCTGGAGCGGTTCGACGCCTCCAGGTAGAAGCGCACGAGCTGCCGCGGCGAGAGGCGGTTCGCGTCGTAGAGGCCGGAGCCGTTCTCCAGCCGGAACGTCTCCGTCCTCAATCCGATGCGGCGGACCAGGGCCCGCAACCGCGTCAGGCTGCAATCCCAGGTGCGCGGGCTGCAGTCGGCGCCGAGGTTCTTGGTGAGCTGCTCGGCGACGAAGTTGTTGGAGGTCTTCACCATGCGGATCACGTCGCTGCGTACCCGGTTGGACTGGACCGAGCAGACGGCCTGCGCGTCCTGCGGTGCCGCTCGAAGCTCCGGGACCCGTTCCTTCACATGGACCCCTGCCGCCTTCAGCTCCCGAACCATGAGCCAACCGGCCAGGAGGTTGGGACTCGGGACCCGCCGCTTCACCGCCTCGCCCATGCTCCCGCTGGAGAGGCTCCCGCGTACGTAGACGCCGGCCCGACCACGGGACTCCCGGACACGGACCTCGAGATCGCCGCGATCGTCCTCGGTGGTCACCGCGGTGTTGTCCACGATGAAGTAGTCGGTCGGCGGTGACACCTCCACCAGGACGCCGCCGCCGATGCGATTCCCCGGCGTGACCTTGACGACCATGCCGCCGTCCTCGACCGCTGCCGCGCCCACGCTGGACCGGTACCAGGCGTCGGTGTTCTTCGTGTCGTAGTGGGGCGGCAGGTCCTGGTCATCGAAGAGGCTCGCGTCGACGAAGACCTGCTTGACCTCCGTCAGCCCGCTCTCCCCGGCCTTCTGCGCGAGGGTCTTCAGATCCTTGGCATCGAGACCCGGGTCTCCTCCCCCGACGAGCCAGAGGGAGGTGCCGTCAGTCAGGATCCGTGTGACGAAGCGGTGGTCACCGCCGAAGGCCTCGAGAAAGGCAGCTGCCGTGAGGATCTTGATCGAAGACGCCGGCATGAGCGCGTCGTCCTGGGCCCGCTGGTAGATCAGGCGCCCTGAGGGATACTCCACGGCGTAGACGCCGACCGTGGCACCGACCAGGTCCTGGCGGCCCAGGAGATCGTCCATGGCTGCGGCGAGCTTGGGGTCAGGGCTCCACACCCAGTCGGGCTCCTCGGGCTCCTCGGGCGCCGCGGTCTGCCCCGGATCAACGCCTGTGGCATCGCTCTGGCCCGAGGGGGGGGGCTCGACCTCCTCCGGCTTGCCGTCCTTCAGGGGGTCGTCGTCCATGGGCAGCGGGGGCAGCTCACCAGTGGCCCTGGGATCGTCGGCGCGCGCAGGGGCCACCGTCGCGAAGAGGAGGAGGATCACGATGAGGAACATGGAGTGTCGGTGGCTCATGGTCTCCCGAAGGATCATTGCGTGTCGGGGCCATTGTAGCGACGCGCCGGAAGGACACAAGGGGACGGAGCGGGTTTCCCGGCTACAGGAGATCGAGCTGCTTCCTGGGGCCGGGACCGGAGGAGGTCCGCTCCGGGACCTCGTAGCAGGCGCCGCCATGGATGTCGGGGTTGCGGCAGGAGCAGATGCTCATGCCCATCCGCAGGTTGCGGGCGAGCTTCCAGAGGACGCGGTAGGACTCGAGCCGATGTTCCCGGGGAGGGAGGGTCTCGGAGCGCTCGATTCCGTCGTCGAGATCCGGCCGGTCTCCGGTGGTCTTTCGCCGATACCACTGGGCGATGAGGTTCGTGCGCATGGGGCCAATGCGTGCCCGCAGGCGCTTCTCCACGCCAAGCCGCATCTGGAGATAGGACGCGGAGAACCGCCGGACGCCGGTGCGATACACGGACCGGAGCACGTCCTCGAGCTCGGCCTCGGCGTCGTTCTCTGTGGGGATGAGGGGTTCGATCTTCACCCGCGTGTCGATCCCGGCGCGGGTGAGGGCCTTGATGGTAGCGAGGCGATGGGCGAGGCCCGGCGCGTTGGGCTCGTAGCGAGAATAAAACTCCGGGGAGGTCGCCGGGATCGAAGACCAGACCCGCACCCGCTCGGGATGTCGGGCCAGGAGGGTCAGGAGCTCCCTCGGGAGGTTGCCTTTGGTGGTGATCTGCACGGGGATCTTGCGCTTGAGGAGGATCTCCAGGCAATCCGAGGCGATGCGGTCGACCTCGGCGACGCCCATGAAGCAGTCCGCGCCGGTGTTCAGGAGGACCAGGGAGGGACGATGGCCGCTCCTGTCCATCCGGTCCAGCTCCTCACGAAGCTGCTCAGCGATGTCCTCGTAGACGTAGATCTCGTCGTCCGGCGGACTCGACGGGAGGGCCCGGTAGGCGCAATAGGCGCAGGCCATGAGGCAGCCGCGTACGGGGTTCAGGGAGTAGGCGCCCATCCCGGAGACGCACCGGGGTATCCCGGTGCCGAGGGCCCTGCTCTTCCGGCTGACACGATAGATCTCCATTGCGCATCCCCTGGGGTCGCCAGGACAAGTGTACCGTGAACCGGACGAGGAGAAAAATAAACGTGGTGCGGCGGCTACTTCCCTGAGGATTTCGAGAGGATCAGATCACCCGAGCCCTCCTTCTTGGGCTTGGGTCCCGGCTTCGCCCTGGGCTTCGGCGCCGCCTTGGGCTTCGGCGCCGCCTTGGGCTTCGGCTCCGCCCTGGGCTCGGCATCGGGCTCCCTGCTCGGCTCTTCGAGCTTCGGAGGGACCTCGACAGGGACCTGGATCGGGGCGGAAAGAGGCTCGAGGAGCTTCGGCTTCGGCTTCGGGGGCCGTGCGGGCTTCTTGATGTTGGCGACCTTTGCCAGGGTGTCGGAGACCGTCACGAAGCATCGCTTGCAGTAGTGCAACCAGCCGAGACCCTCCTCCAGGGACCGCAGGGTCGTGAAGGTCAGGGTCTCCACGAAGGGGTCCCTGTGCCCGGCCATGATGATCAGGTCGAACCTGGCCTCCCCGCCGAGGCGATGCTCGTCCCCCTCCCCTTCACGGTCGTACTGCCCAAAGACCTCGTTGAGATCCTTCTTCCCGCACCGGTCACAGTCGAAGACCACTCGCCTCATGATCGCATCTCCTATGCCGCCCTCATTGTAGTATTCTGCCGGCGAGAGCTTGATGGCCCTGAAGAAGGTCCAGAGCTCACGACAGAAGTGCGGCTCGGGGCAGTTGTGCATGCACGCGACCACGTACCGGTAGTACTTTCGCTTGCAGAGGATCTTGTGGCGTGGTCGTTCGTCCTGCAGCATTCGCTCCGTCCGCTGGGTGAAGGGTATCTCCGGCGCCCGATCGTGTCAAACCCAACCCATCACGAGCCTTGAACCTCAGGACGACACGGTGATATCCTGGACGGTGATGAGTGAATGCAACCGCTGCGGAGATCCTCTGGACGGCGCCTCGAGGTGTCCACGGTGCGGTGCGCACAATCCCCAGCCTCCGGACCCCGACAGTCCCATCGGCGGGTTCCCGGTCCTCGTGGAGAAGAGGACCGCTGAGCACGAGGTGGCGCGATTCGGCTCCGTGACCGGGCCCCAGTCGGCAGTGACGGCGAGGCGTCCCCTGAGCCGATGGATCCTGATCACGGTCACTGTGGGGCTGCTGCTGATGTTCCTGATTCTGACCCTCATGAAGGATCCTCTGAAGATCTTCAGAGCGGAGCCGCCAGGGCAGGGCCGGGGAGGTGGCATCCAGGCTGTGGGCGGCGTCGGCGCGGAGGGTCCCGACCAGGAGCCCCCCTCTCTCGGACCGGGCGCGACGCGTCTCCCGTCGGACCAGATGGAGCTCTCGATCCACCACTCGGATCCGGAGAAGGTCCCGCCGCTCTCTGTCCAGGGACTGGCTGATGGTGATCCTCCGGTGTGCTGGGTCCCCCGGGACGAGGACGAGACCCTGATCATCGACGCAGGCTTCGAGCGATCCTGGAGCCACCTCCTCCTCTACCGCTGCTCGCTCCCGAGCGCAGGGGTGACCCCTCCCAGGGAGCTCACCATCGAAGTGCGCACTCCCGGTCAGGCCCGCAGCCGCCTGCTCCATCTCCGCAACGAGGACGCGCCGAACCGGGTGGATCTCGGCGGTCTCCTGTCAGACCAGCTCATCCTCACCTTGAGACCGGCCCGCACGGCTGCCGGTCTCTCGGGCGTGGAGGGCTATCACTTCGAGGACAAGGAACAGTGAAACACTACGAGACGACGTGCGTGCTCGCCGTCGTCCTCCTGGCGTGTTCCATCTGGGGATGCGGTGGGGGCGGCGGAGATGGGACTGCGGACACTGCAGGCGGGGACACCCCCTACGGCAAGGACTGGGGCCTGGTCGACCCGGAGGAGGACGCCCTCGATGGTGACCGGTCCACCGTCGATCTCGTCGGGGACCAGGGCCCGGCCATGGATCTCCTGCCACCGGAGACGGGCTGCGGCAATGGCCACTGCGATTCGGACGAGAACCAGTGGACCTGCGCCAAGGACTGCTCGAACCCCGACTGGGGTGCGCTGTTCATCTTCGCGCACAAAGGGGACGAGTGGACCTCCCTCGGGCGCATCCACGACCTGCTGGGGACCGGGGCCTCCGTCCAGGTGGTCTACCTGACCTCGGACGATACGCCCTTCGAGACCGTGTATGGCGGTTCAAAGGCAGCGTTGGCGCCCGTGGTCCTGGGCGTCCCCGCTGACCATGTGTTCCTGTACGAGCTCTACAACGAAGGCTGGCCCCTCGTTGCGGGTCCCCACGCGGCCCTGGATCGCCTCTCGACCCAGGTCAAGGGATTCCAGCCGGCGGAGGTCTACCTGCCGCAGCTCGGCGGTGGAGACCTCGAGGCGGACCTTGCGCATGTGGTGGGGATCTGGGCGGTCAAGAGGTCGACGATGTTTCCTCAACCGGCGCTGTACGAGGTGCCGGCCCGATCCAACTATTACCTCCTCTCGGAGCCCGATCCGGCGACCGCAGCGGCCAACCCGAACGGGTACGTGGATCTCGTCCTCCAGCGCTGGAAGCTCCTTCCCAAGGACACGGAGGAGCTCAAGCCGACCGTGGGGGCGCAGGAACTTGCCGCGATCCTCAACGCGGCGGAGTACATCCTCGATGATTGGATGGTCGCGACCCGGAACGCCCTGCCCCAGGACCAGTACAAGTACCTCCTGCGCACAGCCCAGAGGTTCCGCCTGGTTCCCGACTCCCAGGATCCCGAGGTGCCGGTCTACCTCTCGTCCATCGTGAATCCCCAGGGAACCTACATCTACGAGGAGCAGGGATGGACCCACGACGAGTTCGCACATCTCGTGCGCCTGGTGGAGTCCTTCGCTGGCACGAACATCCTCACATCGCCACTCCACCTCCCGGCCTTTCAGGAACCTGATGACCTCTACATCGCGCAGTCCTTCGACATCGATCTCACGATCAGGAACATCGCCACAGAGGAGGACGTGGTGAGCTTGATCGTCGGAATCGACGCGGTCAAGAACCCGACGGAGGACTGTCAGCTCCCTCCGGACCCCGTGATCCCCGGCTGGGGAGCGGTCACCGTGACCCTCCACTGCAAGGCCGAGGAGGAGATCGGTCCCCACGTGTTCTACATTCGGGCCTACTCCCAGAAGGCCGCGGACGCCTACGAACCCGCAAAATTCGCTGAGATCCCCTATCGTTTCAACGTGATACAGTAGATTCCCTAGGGCTGCCATACAACGTTTGTGTCTGCACATATTCTGTGCAACAACGCGGATCTTGAGGAGCCATGCCGGGGTGCATGGGAACTGAATCGGGGTTTCCCACAGGGCCTGTGGGAACCCTTGGTGCGCTCTTCTCGAGGGTACCAGATGTTGTGGGGTCCCCCCGGAAAGCACGCTATGGACGGTGTGCTTTCCGGGTTCTGCAATGTTTACAGTTTGTTAGGTGGAATTACTTCAACAGGTCATCGAGAGAGCGGGGCAGGAGGCGATACTCCTCGAAGGTGAAATACACGAGTCCGAAGATGGAGGAGAAGGTCGCGCCGGGCTGCACCTCGAAGCTCCCAACGAACTCGTTGTCGACCTTCAGACCGCTGCCCTCGAGGATGAGATCTCCGTACGGATCGACGGACGCAACGGTCACGTCCTCCACGGCGATGAGCACACCTTCCCATGCCTCGGCCGCAGGATCTCCAGCAGCGAGGAGCGCGGGGTCCACCGCGTCCGGGTGGAAGCTCCCGGTCCATGGCTCGTGTACCGTCCAGGTCTTGGCCTTCAGCTCAGACAGGCAGTAGAACTCGGTCCAATCCCCGCTGACGTCGATGATCGCTCCCTTCTGGAGACTCGGCGCGCTGCCGTCGGTCTCCCAGAGCACCAGGATGCCCGACCACGGGCCACCGGCCTGCTCCTGGACATGGTAGCCGCGGTACTTCCCGTTGGAGATCGACATGGCGGCCGTGGTCACCACGACGCCGGTGAGGGATGCGGAGCCGCCATTCACGAACATCTCCCCGGTGCAGGTCTTGCTGATCTCGCTGTTCTGGATGTCGTACACCGACGTCGGATCCGTGACCGCGCCGCCGCCGCAGGCAGGTGAGCCGTCGCCCTGGAGATCCGCCAGCGACCGCGGCAGGAGCACGTAGGCGCCGAAGGTGTACTGGATGACGCCGGTCACCTGGATGAAGGTGCATCCGACCGCTGGGCGGTCGAACCCGTACAAGGTGTCGTCCACCACCAGGCCGCCGTCGAGGGTGAAGGAGTTGTGTGCCGAATCGACCGCGATGACCTGGACGTCCTGGAGGGTCACCAGGCAGCTCTCGTAGTCCTCCGACGTGCCGCCCCCGGCGCTGACCACGTCTCCCGCCTCGATGACCGCAGGCTCCAGAGGAGCAGGTGTCTCGCCGCTGGGGGTGACCGAGGACGCGTTGATCTGGGTGCTGCAGTAGTACTCCATCAACTCCCCGTCGATGGCGACGTGACCTCCGATCTCGAGCCCGGAGACGAGGCCGCGGTCGAAGACCACCATGATCCCGGACCAGGGGCCTGCGGAACCGTCGTTCGCAAAGAACCCCTCCAGATCGTCGGACACGGAGAAGATCTCCGTCGCCACGACGACATCGCCGAGGTGAACGCTGTCCGCCAGGTCGAGAAAGTCCGAACCGTCAGGGCACTCCACGCCCCCGGGGAGGGTCTGGCATTTCTCGATGGTCCAGGTCCCGGGGGGGAGATCCCCGGGCTTGGTGTCCACGCCCGGGACCCCGTCGCCGGACCGCGTGTCCCAGCCCGGGCCGGTCCAGGCATCCTCGCCGGCTCCGCCACCTCCACCGCTGCAACCGGCCAGAATCAACAGGGACAGCGAGAGCGTACAGAAGCCCTTCATATCGTCCTCCAGCTAGAGGAACACGTCGTCGACGAAGAGACCGTCCTCATCGAACGGCTCGATGGTCTTGACCGAGTGGGTGGCCGGATCCAGGAGGTAGACCTGGTCTGGACCGGAGAGGAAGTTCAGGTTCGTGGGGAGGCCCCCGATGATGAGGTCGCGCAGATCGAAGCCCGAGGCTACGGTGAAGCTCCACCGGACGTCCCGATCGATATCGATGATCGAGACGGTCCCCTCCTCGGACAGGGTACACGGTGGGAAGATGTCCACCTCGAAGATCGAATTCACGAAGGTGTTGGCTTCGATGCCTCCGGTGAGCTCGGTGATGGGGCACTCGAAGAGCCCGTCGGTGGAGAGCACCGTCGCGGGGACGGCGCGCCCGGTGAAGAGCGGGTCAGCGTCGGCATCCAGGACACAGCCCTCGACAGAGTCGATCACGGGGTGGAGGAAGCCGGTCCGGCTCCCGCGGACCACGAACTGGTCTGCGACACGGACGTCGACCTTCAGCACACCCTGGAAGCACGCGGCATCGGGCATGTCCACGACGGCCTCGTCCCACTCGGAGATCCACTCGTCGTCGTCCCGCTCGAGCTCCGTCTCCGGGACATCGGCGATCTGTCGGCCCCCGGCGTCCTTGTCGAGCATCAGCCAGTCCGGGCCGGCGTCCTCGATGAGGAACTCGAACTCCTTCCCCAGGTACGCACCGCAGGCCAGGGGATCATCGAAACGGATCACTGCGAGATCTCCGGGCTGAACCCCGATCCCGCAGAGGCCGGCGCCCGGGAGGTCGAGACGGCCGGGGTCGCGGAGGCGCGCCCGCATGCCGCCTCCGCCGGGGAGAATGCCCTCCCAGGTGATGGTCCAGACCTCAGTGCGGTGCCAGTCCGTACGCGCCGAGAAGCGGATGCCGTAGTACTGCTTCACCTCTCCCACCTCGTCCAGAGCGATCACCGCGAGGGGCCCGAGGTTCGGGTACCTGGGGCTCGGCGTGAACCCCAGCTCGATCTCCTCGCCGTTGGCCTGGAGACTGGGCTTGAAGGCCTGGCTGAGATCCGACGACGGGTCCTGCTCGACGATGGAGAGGGTGTGGACCGGCTCCCCGCCGATCAGGGCGCGGATCGCGGTGAGGCGTCCGTCGGAGGTTGCGAGGATCATGTCCTCCCAATCGACTCCGGGCACGTCCACGAGATCGAGGATCGTCCCCGTGACAGCGAAGCCCGGGACGTCATGGATGGCGTCGATGGGATCCGGATCGCCCGAGGGCAGATCCGACGACGACGAGAGATCCAGGCGGCGTCCGGCCTCCAGATCCAGGACCAGGACCTGCCCCAGGCCGACGTGCCCGACATAGGCGAAGCGCCCGTCGCTGGTCACGGCAACCCGGGCCATGGGCGCCGCAGGACCGGCCTCGCTGGGGTCGGAGGCGCGATAGCAATGGGGTTCCTCCGGCCAGTCGGTCAGACCATCCCCGTCGTTGTCCAGACCGTCGCTGCACGCGAACCATGCAGCCTCGGGGCCGCGTGGGTCCGCAGCGCAGTCCGGGTCGTCGTCGTCGGCCAGCCCATCGTCGTCGTCGTCCAGCCCGTTGGCGCAGGTGAGGGTCCATGCGGCCAGGGTCTGCCCGACCTCCTCCGGGACCGGCGCGTCCTCGGATTCGCTGTTGTCCAATGCGTCGACACATCCAGGGTCCGCTGCGTCGGCGAGGCCGTCGCCGTCATCATCCACCCCATTCCCGCAGGCGCCAGTCTCGAGAGCCTCACCAGGGGTGGACTCGTCGTCGTCCGTCGCGCCGGAGCAATCCGGGTCCGCCGCGTCGGCGAAGCCATCATGGTCGTTGTCCAGGCCGTCAGCACAGGCGTCCAGGAGGCCGATCGGTGCGAGCTCAGTGCGGGATGCGAGGTCGATGACCGAGACGTATTGCAGGGACTTGTAGCCCACGATCAGGTGCCCGTTGACCGGGTCCCAGGCTGCGTCCGAGGGGACCCCGTCGAGGTGGAGCCCATCCTCGGCGCCGGTCTCGGGATCCACGGGAATCAGCCCCGGGGGATCCGCGGTGAGGACCCAGAGGGGCGGCTCGGCGCCCGCGGCGAGGACCACCTGGAGGGGGGATCCGGGGAGGTGAATGGTCCCGGTCTCCTCCAGGGTCACGGTGTCCAGGCCCACGAGGGTGCGCTCCACGGGATCCGTGGCATAGATCCGGGAGCCGTCCGGGAGGGCGACGATATCCGAGAGCCATGTCCCCAGACGGATCCGGGTGTACCCGGGGATCTGCACGTTCACGTCCACGGGTCTGCCCCTGGTGAGGTCGATGATCCCGACGTCCCCTGTGTAGCCGTTGGCCACCCAGGCCAGGAGCCGATGGTTCCCGGCGTCTGCGGCGCACTCCGACAGGGGGACCGCCTCCCAGAGGCCGGCGCCGGTCTGGGCCTGGCAGGTGTACGTGGCCGCCACGGGTTGCGCCTGGGAGATCGGCGTGATGGAGGTCGGCGACGCGCAGGCAGCGAGGAGCAGGTTCAAGGTGACCACGACGAGGGTTGTCCGGCGCAGGGCGTCCATGCTAGCGGATCTCCTCGATGACGGTGTGGTAGGTGTCCCGGTCGGGATCGAGGTCCACGACGCTCACGGAGTGCCCCAGGAAGTTGGCCACGTAGGCCTCCTTTCGGGTCGGGGACCACGCAAGGGCGAACGGAGAGATCCCGGAGAACTCCGGGCTCTCGTTCGACGGGCCGAGGCGGACGCGTGCTTCCACGTTCAAGGCCGCCGGGTCCACCACGTACAGGGAGTTGTTCGACAGGCTGACGATGTAGGCACGGTCTGCGCCGTCCGGACCACTCGGGAAGATGCGGACGGTGGCCGGGTCGTCCCCCATGGGGATCATGCCGAGGAGGGAGACGTCGGGGTCCACGCTCCCCTGGGAGGTCGTGTCGAAGACCATGAGCGAGTCCGGGGCACGCCAGGCGACGAGGAGGCGGCTCCCATCTGCCGTGAACGCGAGGGAGCGGCCGATGTCCGAGGACGAGGTCGCCAGAGGCAGGTTGAGCGGCGCCAGGCCGACGAGGCGTGAGCCCTCGTCGTCTGTCTCCACCTGGACCCGGAGCACCACCGCCGCGTACTTGGCGGAGACGAAGATCGTCCGGGAGGGGGCATGGAGGGCGAGATCGTTGAGCCCCTGGGTCACGACGAACCGGTCCGTGAGCGCGGGGGCCCCGTCCACCGGTGAGATCTCGAAGAGGTCGAGGCTTCCGGTCCGGAGGCTTCCGACCACGAGGTGATCCGGCTCGCCGATCCGGCCGGGGAGGTAGATCGACGAGTAGGGGTCGTTTCCGACGCTCACGGCCTTGCCGTCGTCATCCTCGCCCCTGGTGATCACGTATCGGCCTGCACAGCGGCGATCGGCGTAGGACTCCTCCGGATCGTCACAGCGCAGCACCGGGTCGCCGCCGACCCAGTCGATCTGGAACCAGGTGAGAGAGTCGTCCTCCCGGATCGGCAGGTAGCCGACACGGCTGCGGGGTTCGCCATCGAGCTCCCGGGGGGGGGCCAGGGTGAGCGCGCCTGGGAACGCTCCCACGGAGACACCGCTGTCCTCGATGAAGGATCGGGTCTCCAGGTCCACCACAGCCACGCTCGCGTAGCGCTTGCCGAGATCGAAGTTGGAGTTGGCCACCAGGAGGTGGTCCCCGGACGGGGTCACGGCGACGCTCACCGGGTAGTGGAGGCGGCCGAAGATCGGCGGCTCACCGTCCACCTCGGAGCAGCCCGCCAACGCAACCAGCGTCGCCAGGATCCAACCCATCGTTCTCATGCTATCACGTCGCACGCGCACCTCACAGGGGCGAAAATCAACGCAGTATATAAAGAGATTCAGGACAGCACAAGGCCCGAGGCGCCTTCGGAGACCGCGGCCCCCACCCCGGCCTACCCGCCTCCGACCGGCACCATCAACATCAGGTCCACCTCCCCTTCCGGGATCCGATCCCCGGGATGCAGCCGTCGCCCCTCGACGAGGACGACGATGTGCCGCCGGTGCGCAGGCGAGTACTCCAGAGCGGCGAGGAGATCGTCGATGGTCCCCGTCGGGGGGTGGGACTCGATCCTCGCCACGACCTCGGAGGATGGGCGGAGAACGGGACCGTTGAAGCGGATCTTCATCGAAGACCTCCTCATGGAAGGATGCCCCCGGTCGACGCCATGATCAACTGGGACGGCCCACAGGCCAGGGTGATCGCAAAGTCGACGTTGAACGCGCTTGACCGATCCTCGGGATCATGATCTTCACTTTACGTCGAGGCCTTGCGCTTCGGCAGAGGGAGGATCATGCCGAAGCGAGTGTCTGGAAGAGTTGATACCCCGTCGTCGAAGAAGCTTCTCTCCGCCCTTGTGCGCTCTCTATCGGTTGTAGAGGTGTTCGAGCATCTCGGCATCGGTGGTCAGATCGCCATTGACGGGCAGACCCACCGAGGGCCCAGGGA
>JBDRIT010000113.1:0-45695 GCA_043815665.1 Pseudomonadota bacterium | reverse complement strand
ACGCTCTTGGACCTTGGGCCGGCGGGGAACATCGTCGTCAACAACCCGAACCTGACGGTGGTGCTGTCCAGGGTCCAGATCATCGGGGGGGAGATCGAGGTCACGGCGGGTCACCGGTTGGAGATCCGACGATGTCGTTTTCCGCCGCTCGATGGTGCGAATGGCGTTTCCTGGAACAACAGCAACCCGGCCGGCACCCTGCTGGTGGAGGAGAGTCGGGTGGTGGGGCGCAGGAAGGGTGTGGCGTCCCAGAGCCAGGTCCCATTCGGCGCGATCGAGATCAGCCGAACTGTGTTTGAGGACTGCGAGTTCTCGGCGGTCAACCTCCCCGGCGCGGGCAATGTTATCCTCGAGAGGAACTGGGTGATCGGCGGCGAACTCGGCGAGGCGATCTATATCGACGCGAAAGACGTCGTGGGAGACTACGAGGTGCGTCTGGAGCGCAACTGGGTCGACGGGGCGCGCAAGGGGATCCTCCTGCAGCGCCTCGCTGGTCTGGAGCATCACGTCATCGACAACTCCCTCCGAGCCACGGAGCAGACTCCGCTCACTCTCTTGAATGTCGAACATGCGACCCTGATGGGGACCCGCGTCTGGAATCCGACGTCGGCCCTGTCCGGTGCCTACCTTGACGGGATCCAGATCTCCGACTGCCAGTACGTCGTGCTGGAGGGCGGAATCATCTCGGGAGCCGGCGAGAACGGCATCGAGGTGAAGACCTCGTCGGAGATCACGATCCTGGACAGCAGAATCACACGGTGCAACTTCGAGGGAATCTGGTCGCTGGACACTACCGGCTTGTCCATCCTCGGTGGCGTGGTTTCGGACACGAGGCGTGGCATCGACGTCAAAGGAGGTGACGTCGAGATCGAGGGTTTTGTCTCTGTCCGCAACGCCACCTATGGGATCCGGATTCGAGAAGCCTACGCGCTGGAGATTCGGGACAGCGAGCTGGTTGGCAACGGCAGCATCGGCCTCGCGGTGAGCGAGCTCGTCGGAGATCCGGACACCGCCTCCATCATCTCCGGGAATCTCATCCAGGAGAACAAGGGCATCGGCATCCTGGTCCGTTCCGGTGGCCCCGGGACCATCGACCTGGATGAAAATCAGATTCTGGGCACCGGCCCGGGAAGACTTGAAGACGTCAATGGAGGAGTTTCCGGCGTGGGAGACGGCCTCGTGGTCGTGACAGGTTCCGACGGCAACTCATCACGCGTTTCTCTCGGAAAGAACAGCATCCTTGGGAACAGCCGCCTGGGTGTTGTCGCTTATGGGGCAGAGACCGTGTTCGTCTCCACGGGGCAGGAGATCGATCTCTCGACGAATGGCTGGCAGGGGCCGCTCTGTCTTGGCGGGGGTGGCGACCCCCACCTCTGCCCGTGGGACTTCTATGGGGGCCCGGTGGAGCAACCGGATGCGCTCCTGGTCCAGGCTGGCGCGTTCGTCGAGGGTGGCGCACTGGCGGTCGAGCCGATCTCGGACATCCCCGGTTTGAAGGCGCTCACTGATCTCGACGGTACGATTCCAAAATGAGCCGAATGACGACAAGGGAGGATTGGTGATGGTCATACGTGTTCGGATCGAGTGTCTCGGACATTGCGGTCGATGGTTCCTGTGCATTGGTGTGCTGGCTCTGCTGCTCTCGGGGTGTGGAGGGCAGGGCGGCTCCGGGTCGGATCCGGATGCGTCGGATTCCGGGAGGGTGGACGACGGAGCGTCTGCCGATGTGGAGATCGTCCCTGATGCCTCCGATCCCGTCTGCGAGCTCGGCCCCAACCCGGACGGCAGCGGCTGCCTCCTCCCATGCAACAATGGATGGCACGAGGGGAGTGATGGTCGGTGCCACGTGGACTGTCCTCCGTTCCTGGCCGAGGACGCTTCTGGGTTCTGCCGCGTAGCGGCCTGCCCCGAGGGGTGGTCTGCGGTCTCCTGGAGCGCGACCTTGAACGGCGAGTCCATTGAGGCCTCGCACTGCATCCCGGACTGCCCATCAGGGATGGAGGCGGTGGGCGAGGGGCTGGAGCGGCGCTGCAGCATCCCCTGCGGGGAGGGCTGGAGCATTGGTCCCGATGGCCGTTGCCGCCTGGACTGCCCTGCAGGCATGAGCGCCACGGACGGTGGGACGGGATGCGCGCTCGTCGAGGTCGGCGAGCGGAAGGCCTGCCCTCCTGGGCCCTGGGACGAGTCCTTTGTCGGTCCGAATCCCATCTACGTCGCTCAGAACGAGGCCGGCCCGGACGCGGATGGGAGCACGGGCAAGCCCTTCGGCACGATTACCGAGGCGCTGATGGCGGCGACTGGCGAGGAGGCCGTGACGATCCACGTGGCTGAGGGCCTCTATTCGGAGTACGTGGTCTTCGGAGGCGATGGCCCGGGTGCCGGTCTATCCGAGGTTCACCTCATCGGGGCCTGTGCAGAGGATGTGATCATTGACACCACGGCGCTCGACCCATCTGGTTACGACAAGGATGCCGCCGTCATCGCCATCGATTTGACAAAGCTGACCGTCGCCGGGATCACCGTACGGTCTGCCAGCCGCGGGATCCGGGTAGAGCAGAACCAGTTCGGCCTGAGCACGACTATCCGAGACGTCCGGGTTGAGGACACGGGATACGCCGGCATCAGCGCCTCGAGCCGATACTCCGAGATCGTGATCGCGGACAACGCGATCGACGGCGCGGCCGGCTATGGCGTGGTCATCGCCGACCCGCCCATCGAGGATGGCCCGACGACCGCAGCGATCACCGGGAACCGCGTCACCGGGATCCTGCCCTGCGACGGGTACCCCTCGTGTGCCGCGGCCAACTGGGCGAACGGAATCGCCGTTGTTGACTTAGACACGGTCATCTTGAATGGCAACGAGATCGCGCACATCGAACACGCGGAAGGGATCCTCGCTACAGCGAACGTCTCGGCAATGGTGACCGGGAACCTGGTCTATGATTTGGATGGATGGACAGCGATCCAGGTGACGGTGGGAGCAGGCGGCAGCGGAGTGGTGGCGGACAACCGGATCGCAGACATCGTGGCTGGATCCGTCGGACCCAATGGTCCGGACTGCGCAGACGGTGTCCTCGTCATGCTCGCCGCAGACAGCTCGACCCTCACCGTCCAGGGGAATCGGTTCGAGGACGTTCAGGGCCGCGCGATCCTGGTGAGCGCGCCGCCGGATGCCAAGGTCGACGTGCTGGGCAACGAGATCGTTTCCGCTCCGATCGCGATGGCTCTGGGGGGTCTGCTCGGGATCTCCGGAAACCGTGTCTTTGATTCCAACGCCCTGCTCTTGACAGCGAATGAGACCTGGTCCCTGGTGATGGAGGGCAACGAGTTCCGCGATGCGGTGGATCATGACTTTGCGCTGCCGAATGGTTCCATCAAACAGGCATTGACGACAGCGAACTTCCGGATCGGTCTCGCCGGAAGCGCCAAAGCTCATGCGCCATCTGACTCGAAGGAGGGATTCTTCCTTTGGGGGAACCGCTTTGCG
This sequence comes from Pseudomonadota bacterium, assembly GCA_043815665.1. Classification (GTDB taxonomy): domain Bacteria; phylum Myxococcota_A; class UBA9042; order CAIXZC01; family CAIXZC01; genus CAZNWW01. The sequence goes on along the minus strand of JBDRIT010000113.1, from coordinate 42,208 downwards.
GCCTGCTCCGGCGACAAGCCCTACACGATCCTGGTCGGCTCTCAGAGCCAGCACGTGGAAACGCTCGAGGTCGAGGGGAATGTCTTCGAGGACAACGGCGGCACCGTGCTGACCGCGACCCGGGTCGGAACCGTCCTCATCGAGGGCAACATGTCGATCGGCACATCTCCACAGCAAACCTCTGTCCCCTTAGACCCATACAACCTGGAGATGGGGTTCTGGCTCGTCTCTCTTGACGATCAGGATCTGGAAGATGTGACGGTGCGGGAGAACCTGTTCATGCACTACGGCAACGGACAGGGGTTGGTGCTGGGGCATGAGCTGGACGCAGACCGTGATCTGGTGATCGAGGACAACGTCTTCATCGTCGCGAGCCTGGGCATCATCAACCCCGCCGGGTACGGCGGACGGTTCGCTGGCATCAAGCGGAACGATTTCCTGGCCAGCCACATTTTCGTGGGCCTCTACGATCAACTCGAGGTCTTCGAGAACCGGCTCCTCGGGGGATTCCTCGTTCAGGACCGCCAGGCCGAGTCCGGTCAGGCCTTCATCGAGGACAACATCCTGGAGCTGTCCGAAGTGGTTGTCACGGACGCGCTGGGACAGGTCACACTGGCCCGGAACGAAGTGCAGCGCGGCTCCGGGTTTGGCCTGTTGGTCACGGCCTCCCCCGGAGGGGTCAGCCTCGAGCGGAACCTGGTCTACGACACCCTGGAGCACCCCTGGCAGGGAGCGGCAACGACCGGGGAGGGGATCCTCGTCACAGGCACGCCGGAGTTGGGGACCTCGGATGTCGTGGTGACCGGCAACCGCCTCGAGGGGGCCGCCCGGACGGGCCTCCTCGTGCACGGCTCCAAGGCATTCATCGAGGGGAACATGTACCGGGCCAATGGCGGCGACTGCGGTGGCGCCTGTGATCTCGTTGTACAGGGCCCGATCACACTGGATGATCTCACCGGCGCGGACATGGAGTTCGCCACGATCCCAGAGCAACCATACGGCATTGTCACCTCTGAAGACGTTCTCGAGTAATCGAAAAAAAGGGACAGAAGCGAAGGTCTATTTGTAAATACAGTTCGGATTATTGAGCGAACACAGCGGATTGTTGATGATATCACATTGGCACTCAAGCTGGAGTCCTCCTCCGCAGTACACATCTTGTCCGCAATGTTTCGAGCAGTCTCCGTCGCTGGGGCACTTCAGCTGGTCGCAGTGGTATTCGGTCGCGCCAGAATGCAGGAAGCCTTTGCCTCCAGCAACACAAGTGTACGTATTTACAATGTCGCCACAGTTGATGGCGGTGTTATTTGTGTCAGAGCAGTCGAACTCCAAGAACTTTATTGAACCGTACTTGCATTTACAGTGCCCTTCCCCTTTTGGATCAAACACGCAGTCATAGTAGTCAGCTCCTAGCTCGTCGCATCGGACGCTGCAGTTCTGGTACAGCTCTTCCTTGTTGTTGCATGAATCGAACCAATAGATGTACGAACTTTGACATTTCTTGGTAGCGTGCGAATCGCACTCAATACATTTGCCTCCGTTGCAGAAGTACCCCGTCGCGCAGTCTCCGCAGTTGCAGCCAGCTACAGTGCCGCACTCCTTGCTCGCACAGACGCTTGCACAGTCGGCCTCGCACTCCCCGGTGGTGTCGTTGCATTTGTCGCTCGCCCCACAGGTGCCGCAGCTTCCGACGCACCCGTCGTCGCCGCACTCCCTCCCGGTGCAATCCGGGACGCAGGGTTCGGCATCGAACAGATCGGTATCGGGCGCGACGTCGGATTGTGTCTCGAAGATCCACCAGTCCATGGCGCTGACATCACCAACAGGGACGATGTCCTCCGTCGGAGCGGGGGCATCCTGCGGCGACGGGGGATACCCGAAGTCCTCTTGTCCGTTGCATGACCAGAGCATCACCATCAGCACAAGGAAGAGGATCTTCGCAGGCGCGGTCATGGCACACCTCCTCATTCTTCGTTAGTGGAACACTTCAGAGTTGGAATATGACATGAAATATAGGTCCCGTCCAGAACGCCGAAGTTGTCGCGCAGGCATCGGAGCCTCCTGGGTCGCTGGTTGTCAGCGGACTGTCCGCCCTTGTCGGTAGAACATCTCGTCCCCCTTTCCTTCACGGGTGAACCGCTGGAATGGAGGAACGTGGTACCTCAATATCCTCGCTGGACCTGAACATCCGTCTCCAGATGCTGCACGGCTACCAGCCACGGGACGGCGACGACACGCACGACCGAAGCATTTGCATTCCACATCGCGTAGCGCATATAGTTCCTTCGAACAGGTAACTCGCCGAAGTAAGGATGCGATCTCGACTTGTATGGGGTGGGATCATGGTCCGTTCCGGGACTCCGTGGCGCGAATTTCCGAAAGCCTGGGAGAAGGGAACCGATCCAATATTGGGTTCACGGCCTGTTGCCGGTGCAGCCCCGGAACGATGACACCGTTGCCAAGGAGACGAATCATGGAGCTTCGAGTTGGCGCCTTCCTGCTGGTCCTGTCTTTCCTGTTCCCCGCCTGCGAGGGATCGAAGAACTTCGGGTATCCCCCATCGCTGATTCCCTGCCAGGATGGGCATTACAAGTGCGGCAACGGCAAGTGCATCCCCGGCGCCGGGGTCAACGACGGCGACGACGACTGCGGCGATGGCTCCGACGAGTTTGCGCCCCCGCCCGTGGAGGATGTCCCGTACAACACGGACGATGTCCCGTACGACGCCGATCAATGGGGGGCCGACCTGCGGGAAGGATGCGCCCCGGACGAGTTTTCCTGCGAGAACGGGAGTTGCATCCCGAATTCCTGGGTCGGCAATGGCACGAACGACTGCGGCGACGGCTCTGACGAGGTGCCCGACTGCCAGGAGATCTGCAGCGAGTATGAATGTGGGACCGTGGAGGGGTGTTCGTGCGGCAGTTGCCCAGGGGGTCAGCTGTGCGTGGACGGTACCTGTGTGTACCTCGCCGGGCTCTGCGTATCCTGCGCGAACGGAGCGGTGTGTGACTCGGGGCTCACCTGCTTCATCATCGGGAGCCTTGACTCGGGTGTCGAGCTCTGCCTCCCGTCTGACACGAGCGAAGGGGATTCGGTCTGTCTCTACTGCCCGGACTTGAGCGTTTGTGACGATTTCTGCGAGTATGACTCGGATTGTTCCGGTTCATGTACGTCCTGGGACTCATGCGAGTACTCCAGTACGTGCGACGAGTCGGGCGCTCAATATCGGTCCTGCCCCGCCTGCACTGACAACCACTGCGAGTTCGAATCGGAATCGAAGACCTGTACGCGCGACACCGACGGCGATGGGTGCGGCTCCGGTAAGGAATGTCAGAATGGAAGCTGCGTCGCGGCGATTGATTGCGACCTGTATAACTACGACGGCAGCGTCGATAGCTGCAGCGCATGCACGGACACTGGGAACTGCGACTCCGTTAACGGCAAGACCTTCTGCGGCTGCTCCGACGACGGCGATTGTCCCTGCGGTACGTACTGTGGATGTGCCTTGGGTTTCGCCTGCGGGGAATGCACCTACTGACGAGAGGGCCCAGCATCCGAGAAAACCACCCAGAACCCAATTGGGTTCTGGGTGATCCCTCCTCGGGTCATTTACACTCTGGCGGGGGAAGGACCTCGAACTCGTCGTCGGGGAACGGGAGCAGGGCGGTGTTGATCACGATGTCCATGCCGGTGTAGACGTCCTGGTCGACGTTCCCGGCGATCGCGTTCAGGCCCTGCCAGGACACGTCCTCGCTCGTCTCGAGATCCAGCCCCAGACCGAAGCGGTTCCCGAAGACCGAGTTCCCGCTCAGGCTCCCTCTGGAGTCCTTGACCAGCATCCCGTAGCGGTGGCTGGCCTCGACGCGGTTCTCGCAGAGCGTTGTGTCGGACCCGATCGCCACCACGATCCCGTCCCCCGAGTAGCCCGACGCAGGGTCCTCGTCCCCGCGGGCCCGCAGGACCCAGTTCCGGCGCACGATCCCAGAGGCGTGTCCTAAAAAGACGCCGGTCCCCCAGAAGTCCGAGACCAGGTTCTCACCGAGGTCTGCGAACCCGTTCGCCACGGAGATCCCCTGCCCCATCCCTGGGAGGGGGGATGGGCCGTTGGAGCCCCAGTGGTCGCCGCCCCCGACCACCGTGTTGTTCCGGATGACCAGGTCCCTGCCCAGCGCGTCGCCCGTGATCCCGGAGCTGCCGTAGGGCAGCGCGAGGATCGAGTTGTCGAACGCCTCCAGGGACGCGTCGTTCATGACGGAGATGCCGAAGAACAGGCCCTCCGGGGCGAGGGGAGTTCGCTCCTCGAAACGGTTCCGGAGCGCGATGATCTCCCCGCCCAGCCCCATCAGGCCGATGCCGGAGCCGAGGCCCCGGTTCGTCACCACGTAGTTGTCCCGGAACGTCACCACGGATCCGAGGGCCGACACCAGCCCCGCGTTCGCATCGTAGATGAGCTGGCCGTCCTCGACTACGGGCAGCGGGCTGGGACGGGTGATGAGGATGATGTTGCGGTCGATGGTGGCAGACGCGCCCTGGAGGCTGATGCCCACGTTGGTGTCCACCGCGACGAGGTTCGCCGTGATCTCCGCGTCGGTGGCGTTCAAGATGGTGATGCCCTGCGCGACCCAGTCCTCGGTCGCATCGATCTCCACCGCGACCAGGTTCTGCCGGACCTGCCGCACGAGGCCGTCCGCTGGTTCCCAGTCCGTCGCAGCGAGGTGGTCGAGGAGGATGCTCGTCCCGCCGTTGTCCGACAGAACCGATCCGTGGATGTCCCAGTCCGGGCAGGCCAGACAGGCGACGCCGTGGCCGAAGGAGCCCTCGTCGGTGGCGCTCACCGCGGTCCCACCCACGAAGCTGTCCGCGATGACCATGTCGGCCTGGACAGCGAAGACGCCGGAGTACACGCCGCCGAGGATCAGGGAGTCCTCGATGACCAGGGACGGAACGCCCGACGTCTCGGTCTTGTGGACTACGACCCCGAACGCGACCTCTTCCGGCATCGATGTGGGAGCACCGACCTGCAGTATCTCCGGGCCGTCGACCGGGACGGGATCCGCGACGATGCACCGGTGCATGGCCAGGTGTCCGCCCCCGGCGAGCCCAACCCCGTTCGCAAGGGGGCGCTGGATTGCGGATTCCTTCAGGACGGCGCTCCCGTCCTCCCCCGAGGTGTTCTGGTACAGCCAGACAGCCGCAGCCCGGATGTCCGTGAAGTGGGACCCCTCGATAGTGATTTCCGCCCCTTGCACCGCGACGGAGGTGGAGAGGTGTCTGAACTCCGACTCCAGGATCCTCGCATTTTGAGGGGCGTTCTGCACCGAGATTCCACCGTAGGAGACGGGCTCCTGGCCGTCGCCTGGCGACGGCGGCTCAAAGCTGCAGCGCTCGACCGTCAGGTCCGATCCCCCGACCAGATACAGGGCGATCCCGCCCTCGGTGTGAGGGACGAACCGGACGTTCCGGATGTCGATCCCGTTGGAGTCCAGCACCAGGAGTCCTGCGTCATGGGTCGAGAACGTGAGGTCTTCGAACGAGACCTCAGTCTGCGAGTCGATCATGACGTTGTTCGACGCCTGCGTGTAAGGATCGATGTACTCGCCGGCGATCACGGTCTCCGCTGCGCATTTTCCCCGAAAGTGCAGGCTCCTGATGACGCTGAATCCCTCGTCGTATGTCCCCGCAGCGAGAGCGATGGTGCCGCCCTCCTGGGCCCTGGACATGGCCGCGGTGATGGACTGGACCGGGACGTTCGAATTGAGGCCGCTGTGCGTGTCGTCACCGCTCGCCGGGTCGACATAGATCGTCTCCTCCGGCCATTCGTGGTCCCCGAAGGGCCCATCTCCACAGGGGCTGTCCGGACCGACCGGGACGCAGCTCCCGACCAGGGTGGGGCGGAAATGGGAGGGGCAGTCCAGGTCCACAAGGGGGACGCAGCGGGGCACCCCGAACTCGTCCCGCTGGCAGTCCAGCACGGGGACGCCGATGTCCGGTCCCACGTGGACGCAGGCCCCGTCCGGGAGCGCGACCTCATCGTCCGCGCAGTCCTCCGGGAAGGCGGGCTCACAGGTGCACTGCTCCGAGCGGACCCAGCCCAGCGGGCATTCCCGAACCCCGACCGCAACGCATTGGCCCACAACGGACATTCTGCAAGTTCCGCATTCGCAGCGACCCTTCACGCAGGCAGCGTCGGCCGGGCAGGTCTCCAGGGGGCTCCAGGTTTCCCCGTCCTTGCTGCAGGCCAGCACGCCGGTACGGTCTGCGGAACAACGAGTCTCGCCCGGCGTGCAGCTCGCCCCCCACGCGTCCGGCGCAGCGTCGGCATCGCGCGCATCCAAGGCTCCGGAGTCTTCGATCCCGCCACCTCCGCAGGCCGGGCCAGCCAGTACGAGGAACAGCGCGACGACCCATTGGGTCCATGGCATCACCGCTTGGTCCTCCTTTCGACCGGCGCTCGGAATCAACGCGGATTCCCGCCTCCCCCACCTCGATTCAAGGGAAAACTCCTTGGCAGGGCAAGACAACTTGTCGCGCACAGACTGATATACGACCAGCCTGCGTCCTTGGTGTCAAGTGCTGTGTCGCCGGGTGGATCTTGGCGTCCATCTCGGATACCATACGCCTGTTCACGGAGATCAGAGTTCAGCTCTCGGGAGTTCCGGAGGACGTGACGATGTCGGTGGCGGCCCCCGTGTGCAACGACTCCTCCGTGTAGTGCACTGGATGGAGGAGCAGACGTGAGCCAACTTCGCTTGTGGGGATTCGATTTTCTGGTCCTCTGGCCCCTCCTGCTGTTGACTACCTGCGGAGCTGAACCGTCCGGGGCGCCAGTTCATCCTTGCAGCAAGGACTGCTATCCGGCACCCCACCGGGAGACCGATCTGCGTCTGTACGTCCACCCGGAGCTCGGGACTCTGGATGGAGACTGTTCACTCCTCGACCCGTGCGCGGTCATTGCGAGAGCGCTGGAGTATGCGAAGGGCCCGACCTCCATCTTGCTCTCCGTAGGGACCCATGTCGCTGCACCGATTCAACTGATCCAGGCGGACGTCTCGCTGATGGGCATGGGAGACATCGATCCCGAGACAGGGGACTACCAGGACCACACTCGCCTCGAGGTCCAGGGGGAGATCCCCATCACGATGGAGGATTGCAGCGACGTCGCCATTCAGGGGATCACGGTGGAGAGTCCTGTCTCCATCGGAATCCTGGTGAAGGGCGGGGACGGCGTCCGACTGGTCCAGAACCACGTTCGTGGAACCACGATGATCGAGGAGGACGTCGGTTCAGGACGGACCCAGGACCGGTTCGGCTACGGACTTGCGCTCACCGGCGTGCGGAATGTCGTTGTGACAAGGAACCATGTGCAGGGCTCGGAGAGCGTCGGAATCTACCTGCGTCAGAGTACCGGGGAGATCAAGCAGAATTATGTTCTGGAGAATGTAGAAGGCATCCGTCTCAGCAACTGTGGAATGGGCGCTGCAGCAGATGCCTCCCAGTTCGAGGTCTCACTGTCGGGGAATCACATCGAAGGGAACTACCGCGCTGGTATCAAGATCCTGAGTTCCATGGTCATGATGAAGGGCAACACCGTCCTTGGAACCCTCCCGGAACCCGATGACCAGTTCGGTGAGGCGGATGGGATCTCGGTAGTGCGGCAATCTGAGCTAGGTGTTTCTTCCCCGGCGTCCAGGATCCTGCTCGGGGGCACTGCTGGGGAGGACTCCAACGTTGTGAAAGGGTGTGGGCGGGCTGGCGTCCTGCTGGGGGACCAGACGGTCGCTGACGCGATTCTCGGAAACCTCATCCAGGGCAACGAGGAGCCGGGAGTGTGGCTCCAGGGGGCATCCCAGGCCCTTGCGATGGAAGGGAACCAGATCCTGGACAACGGGCTCGCTGGGATCGGTCTCACCGGTGCCTCGTTCGCCTCCATCGGGAGCGAGGGCGAAACGACATCCAATCGGATCGCAGGAACTCGCATCATCCTCAAGACGATCAATGATTCCCAGCAGCACGAGATCGGAGATGGGATCGGGGTCTTCCAGGGCTCAAGTGCGGACATCAGGAACAACGAGGTCGTCGACAACCAGCGGGCAGGGGTGATCCTCGACCACGCGAACGGTCCGAAGACGTTCATCCTGGGGAACGTCATCGATGTCGGGGGAGAGGGGATCCACGACCTGGTGCTTCAGGGAGACGGATCAGCGCCGGTTCCAACGGGGCAGATCGGCGGGAACACGAACCTCTGCGATCCTCCAGAGTGCTCTGCGATCGAGGCGCTCCAGCCGGAGCCCGGGCAGGAACTCGTCGTCTTCTACGAAGCCCTTGGAGGGGGCGGTGACCCGCATTGAGGCGGGCTGCAAGGGAGGGAGTCATGTGCGGTCATTCATGGACGCTTTCGTGGTGCATGGTCTGTCGCTGTGGGTGGATGGCGGTGCTGCTGGTCTCCCTCGTGGCGGCAACTGTAACCCCGGGATGTACGCAGCGAGGCACGGGAGTGGGCGATTCCGAAGGGGACTCCTCCAGTGATGTTCCTTCCGAAGCCTGCTCGCCCGGCGAGACGCGGTGTTCCGATGACGGAACGACCGCGTACGTATGTTCACCTGAGGGCATTGACTGGGAAACGCTGGAGGTCTGTCCGGAAGGGGCCTCCTGTTTGGATGGTCAATGCAACTGCGGCAACTGCGCGATCCGGGTCTCGGGCCTGTGCAGCCCCGTCGGGGTGACGACCTGTCCACAAGGATGGAAGGGCTCGGACCAGTGCATCTGTGAGCCCGTTTTCGCCGAGAGCTGCGCAGACGACGAGATTGTCTTTCCAGACGGGACCTGTGCCCACGTTGGACCGGACCTCGGAGCATCGGTCTTGGGCTGCGAGAGGGATGCCATCGGCGTGACCAGGTGTCTCCCGTTGGAGGGCGAGGACTGCCCTCCGGGATTTCGCCAGACCCTCGTGGGGAGCTGTCTTCCCGTCGGGGTAGACAGCCCATGTGCAGGCGGTCTCTTCGGTGACCATACGTGGCCCGAGGGCACGATCTTTGTGGATCCTGAAGGCGGCGAGAACGGGAACCCGGGGCTCACTCCAGATGATCCGGTTCAGTCCATCGTCTTCGCGATGAACAAGGCGCCGGAGGGAGGCACCATCGCGCTCGGAGCCGGGGTGTACGACGAGGGATTCACCTTGGCGAAGAGCCTCTCGATCCGGGGCAAGTGTGCAGAAGAGGTGCTTCTGGCCGGGAACGTGAACAGCATATTCCCCGGCTTCGCCACCGCTGTGCAGATCAATGGCGAAACCTCCGCGTCCATTTCTGACCTCTCGATCCGTGTCGTAGATGTCGGTCTGATCGTCTACTCGTCAGAGGATGTGCTGGTGGACAACATCCGGTTCGTCGAAGGAGATCCGAACGGATTGGCGATGCTGGTCGGTGGCGGCAAAGACATCACCGTGAACCGTTGCAGCTTCGGCGAATGGCCGGCCGGGGACCAGTCAGGCATTCAGGCCATGACCGGGATCACGGTGCAGATGCACCCGGAGTCTTTCGTCGTCAGGGACTCCGAATTTCTCTATACCTATGGGGCCGCTGTGAAGTTCTGGGGTGGGAGCGGGATCCTCGAGGGGTGCTTGTTCCATGGGATTGATGGGATGGCGCTCTATGTGGATACACACGAGTCTTACGGCCCGTCGACCGTGACACTGAAGGACACGACGATGGTGGCGGCTCGGGGCATCAATGCAATGCTTGTCGGGGGATCACTATCGCTGGAACGATGCCTCATCAAGGACCCCGTGCCCATGGACGGGGCCCAGATTGTCGCCTCCGGTTCTCCTCCCGCACAAGCAGCTCTGGCGCTTGTGTCGCAACCCTCCGCTTCCGGCGATCGACCCACCTTGACCGTCAAGGACTCGGTCATCATTGGAACGACCTTCGCAGGAGTCGTCGCAAGCGACACGTCCCTTGTGTTTCGTCGGAACTACCTCGGGAATGTCCAATTCGGCGCGAACGAAGACTCTGCAGTCGGCTACGGGGTCATGTGTGGGGGATGTCCCACCTGGGTTGTGGAGGGCAACGTCTTCTCAGACGTCCCAGGTCATGCCGTCGATGTCTCCCTGAAGAAAGCCCCCCACGCCGAGACCCCGGTCCAGGTCGTGTCCGGGAACCTGATCACGGCGAGCGTTCCTGAGGATCAACCCTGGATCTCGTCTGGAGTAGCAGTCTGGGAGTCAGAGACGGCCCTTGTGGAGAGGAACCTCATCGCAGTTGATTCCAACTGCGGGGTCAGGATCTCTGGCTTGCAATCCGGCGGGCAATACTCCACCGGTGTCGCGTCAGCTGAAGTCCTCAGCAACGTCATTGTCGATCCACAGCCGAATACGTGGATCGATACCATCGACGACGACGCGGTTGGCGAAATGAACCTGGGAGTCATGGTTCAGTATGGGGCCTCGGCGGAGGTCCGTGACAACCTCATCCTCACCAACCATGGGCCAGGGGCAGCCGCAGGGATCCATGTACTATTTGATGCCTCGGCGAAGGTTCAGGGAAACCGCATCGCGGATCTGGGTTCCGAGGAGGAAACCCAAGGAACTCTCTTCGGAATCATCGCTCAGAGCGAATCCGATATTGATGCAAGTCAGAACACGATCCTCGCGCGTTCGTTCAACTCCACGGGCATCAGTGTCCACGATCATGGCTCGGGCTCGATCGCGTCGAACACAATCCTGGGAGGAGGCGAGCAGTGGGACGAGCTGGTGGGTGAATCCGTGCTTCTGAGCTCGGGCCTCGGTCTCGGTCTATGGGTCGCCAAGGGGAGCGATCTACAGATCGATGGCAATCTGATCCGCAGCTTCTGGGGCACTGGAGTTGCTGTTTCCCAGTCCGCGGCCACGCTTCGCCACAACCTGGTGGAGAACGGTCGGGGGGAGGCGGATCCTTCCAACGGTTACTCCGGTGACGGATTGGCTGTAATCTACGGAGCGCAGGTGTCGCTGTGCGAAAACGTGTTCAGGGGCAACGAACGCTACGGGCTGTTCTTCAAGCAGGCCGCCGGGACTCTGGTGGGAAACCAGATTGAGGCCAACGGAATCGGTCTGGGGTTGGATGTCCTCCATGAAAATGATGTGGATTGGGAACACAACATCTTCCAGGAAAACCTGGAGCAGGACGTCTCGGCGGGGCTGGACTTGATCATCAACACCGAGCAGTTCCCTTTTCCTGGTGACGAGGAGATCATCATCTCACCTCCGCCGCTCTGCGAGTAGCCGGCAGTTTTCCCCGGTTCTTATGGGCCACTGAAGAAGTTCCAGATCTTGAGCGCCTCGTTTCCGGAACACGATAGAGCCAGTTCCATACATGCAATGTGGCAAGTCGGGTTCCAGAGGTTCACCCGCTATGTGCTGAACTGGTCTATCGCCAGGGCATGCTTTTTTGGGAGGCCAGCGACCCGACGGGCGAGGAACTGGCGAAAGCGGCCTGTGCCGCGGGGTTCGAACCATGCTGCAAGCAGGGTCAGGGGCAATGATCGTCAGATTCGCACGTCCGGGGTGTCCGGCTTCGTCCGGAATATGCTCCTGATCACTCACCACCACTGGAGAGACGAGAAACAGCCTCGCCGGCGACCCGGACCTCCTGCAGGTCCCGGTCTGCGTCGCGGTACTGCGACAGCAGGGTCCGGTAGAGGGCGAGGGCACCGATCTCGTCCCCTTGGGCCTCCGCAGACCTGGCCTCCCCGAGCAGGGCGGAGGGGTACAACTCCAGGCACCAGTCGCTTCGATAGATAAGGTCCCGGCGGGCCTTTGCGAACAGGTCACGGGCCTCCCGGTGGCGTCCCTTCGCAAAGAGCGCCTGCGCAGCCCGGATCTTGCAGCAACCGGTCATCGTGCCTTCTGGGTCGGCCTCGCGGAGGAAATCGTGGACGCGATCTGCTGGCGCGAAGTGGGCGAGGAGCTGGCAGACGAAGCCGTCCCGTTCCGTGCCTGCCTTGGGGAGCAGCTTGATGATGGCCTCGCCGTTCCGTTCGGCCTCAGCCAACAGGCGTTCTTCTGCCATCTCTGTCCGCGCAGCCGCCAGTGCGACCTCGAGCAGCTTTCCGGTCCAGACGTCCGGCTTCTCGGTTCCCTCGAAGAAACTCTGGTACTCGTCCACGATCTGGGCCGCTTCTTCGAGCATACCGAACGTCAGGTAGGAGTAGACCAGTCCGGTCGCGGCGATTGTATATTGGTCTCCAGGCGGGTCTCGAAGGACTCTGCGGGCCTTTTCCCAGACATCCCAGGCCTCGCTGAAACGTCCCCCGAGTTGGAGGAGTGAGGCTTTCCGGCCAGCCCGGTAGAGGATCCCCCAGGAATCCTCGGCCTTGGCCCGTTCCAGGGGCTCCATCCACGTGCGCGCCTTGTCGAAGTTACCGATCTGCATGTAGTAACGTACCGCACCCAGCAGGGCCTCGAAGTTCGTTTCCTTCCTTCCGGACAAGTACTCGGCCGTCACGAGGACCTCCTTCAACTCCTCGCTCCGGTCTAGTGCTGCATACTCAAGGGCCAATAGCCACCACGCCAGGACAGTGTCCGGAAAGAGTCGAATCCGACGTTCCAGGAATTCGGCCCTATCCTGGGGAGTTTGCGCCTGGGTCCGGAACTTTGTGATGAAGCAGTATGCAAGCTCTCGGAACTCGAGAGCTTGAGCGGCCTGTTCAGCGCAGTGCAACGCGTCTTCGAGTTCCACACGCCGGAAATGGCAGATGGCCGGCGCCAGAAGGCCCATTTCGTCCGGGAAGCGAGCACCGATCGTGGCCGCTGTCTGGGAGCAAGCGTTGGTGACCGCCCGATCGCCGGCAAGCGCTCGGGAGAACTCTGCGAGCGGGCCGACTGCCTGATCCGCCGTGGCGGCCTGAAACTCAGTGTATCGGTGCTCGCTCCAGGGATCCCTCAGTAGATCTTCCCAGGCTCTTCGGACCCTGTTAGTCAGTGGCACGGTCTTCTCCCGACCGGGGTCCGGCGAATCTTGGAAGGGAAGGATGGAGATCAGTTCCTGGACGAAAGCATCTGACGCCTCGAAGACGTCCGCTCCATGCGCCTCGATGCGACCGGCACTCTCGTTGTCAAGTTGGATCCACTTGGAGTCGAAGTGCATCAACCCTTCCCTTCGGACCAGCTCCCCGTTCACGACCACATCCGCGTCGAGAGCACGCGCCAGCTCCAAGGCCTCTGGTGTGGAGATGGGGGGAACCATCTCGCGGACGCGCATCTCGGCTTCCACGTCGAGCGGATCCACGAGACGGAACCGGGGGTGAGCGTCTCGGCTTCGAAGGAACGAGTTGACCACCATGCGGTCCGCCAGGGGCCAGAGCATCCTGTCCACAACTCGCTCAGGGTTGCTCTTTATTGGAAGGACTGCGATCAGTGGGTTCGGGGGGAGGAAGGTAGGGCCTCCTCCATGGGGATCATGAAAAGTGAAGATCCCCCACGGATCAACGGCGATGATCAAAGCACCGACGAGCATCAAAACGAGGATCGTGGCAACGAGAACGCGATTTCCAGAGCGGCCCGGCAGTTGAAGGTCGGGTTTTCCTTTGCTGGGCTCTCCAGTGCCGACCTGTGCGAGAATCGCCTGAGCTTCCTTGCTACCTGCATCCAGAGTCTCTGCGAGATCCGGCGTCACCTTGTTCAGCGACACCGCCGAGACCGTCATTGTCTCAAGCTGCGGGAGCTTGGGCTGGGCTGGGCCTTCCGGTCGGGTGGGTTCGAGGCCGATCCGGCTGCTGGTGTCGACAACGTGGTCCCGGAGGCCATCGAGGGCCTCCCGCAGCTCCCTGGCGCTCTGGGGACGGTCGTCGGGTCGTTTGGCGAGGCACCGGAGGACCAGGTGGTCCAGCTCCTCCGGGATCGCAATCTCCGGATGTGCCAGACGGATCGAGAGGGGGGTTTCGAGGCAGTGCCTCCGGAACAGGGACGTATATGACGCGTCCACGAAGGGGGGGTGACCACAGAGGATCTCGTAGCCGATGACTCCCAGCGCATAGATGTCCGAGCGGTGATCGACCTCCGAAGACTGGATCTGCTCCGGGCTCATATAAGCGGGGCTACCGACCATGAGGCCCGTCCCGGTCAGGGACTCGGCCCCCGCGTTGCTTCCAATACGGGCGATTCCGAAGTCTAGCACGGTCAGGAAGTCGGGCGAGCCCACCCGATCCTCGATCATCAGGTTGGCCGGCTTCAGGTCGCGGTGGATGATCCCTTCGGCGTGCGCCTCCATGAGGGAATTGCAGACCTGCCTGAGCAGTTGTAGCGAGCGAGGGACCGGCTGTGCACCCTCCTCGTCGAGCACCTCTTTCAGGGTCCTCCCTGTCACAAGCTCCATCGTGATGTAGAGGAGTCCGTCGTCAGTCTGTCCGGAGTCGTAGACTGTAATCGTGTTCGGACTGCGGAGACCACCAGTCGCAGTGGACTCTCGAAGGAACCGCTTGATCGACGCCTCGCCTCCAGCGAACTCTGGCCGGATCACCTTGAGGGCCACGGCACGATTCACCGAGAACTGGGTTGCTCTGTAGACGGTGCCCATTCCGCCTTCGCCAAGGCGGGAAAGCACCTTGTATCGTCCGTCGATGACTTGTCCGACCAGCTCCATGTCTGGAATGTTGAGCAGGGGCGAGTCGTCCGTCGGACAGGTCTGCGCGGTGTCTTCGAATCGCTGATGACAGATTCCGCACAGCTTCATCGTTTCATCGTCCGAGGCTCTACAGGAGCCGCTAGGCAACCGGCCAGTCGACACCAGAGCAGGCCACTGATCCGATCTACTTCCCAATGCCCAACAGCCTAAGTTGTTGCACCACCGATCCGCAACGACTAAATGGGCGTTGAACGAAACCGCTACGCGGTAGCTTCTGGCGCGCAAGTTTCCTCTGATCCTACCAAGTCATAGCAGCAACCACAGAAGACCCAACCGAAGATCCCAGCACTTGCGGTGGCGCCTCCTTCCGGACGTAATCGATCTTCCACACCTGCCTCGACGCGGCTGGGGCCGCGTTCGGTCGGGCCCGAATCCAGAATTGACCGATCCCCGCTGTTTTTTTGACGATCCCGGGGTGCGCCAATAGACTGGCGGCTGGTGGAGGTGCGTCCGAGATGATCCTGTTCACACGGGTAGCGAAGCGATATCCCCAGGGCGTCGAAGCCTTGAACGGGGTGTCGTTCCACCTGGACAAGGGGTCCTTCCTCTTCGTGACCGGGCCCAGCGGTGCGGGCAAGACCACCCTGGTGAAGATGATTCTCGGCATCGAGCGGCCCACGGAGGGGTCCGTGATCGTCGCGGGCCGGAACGTCTCGGCCCTGCGATCCTCCGCGGTGCCCTACCTGCGCCGGAACATCGGCGTTGTGTTCCAGGACTTCAAGCTCCTGGAGAGCCGCACGGTCTTTCAGAACATCGCGCTGGGACTCGAGATCCTGGGATGGAGCCGGCGGGACATCCGCACTCGGGTGGGCCAGCTCCTGGAGCGCCTGGGCCTCGAGCGCCTCGCCAACCACCGCCCTCGCGAGATCTCCGGCGGGGAGCAGCAGCGGGTGGCCATCGCCCGTGCCCTGGTGAACAACCCCCCGATCCTCATCGCGGACGAGCCCACGGGCAGCGTAGACCCGGACCTCGCGGTGGAGATCATGGACCTGCTCGTGGACGCGCAGCGCAAGGGCACCACCGTCCTCGTGGCCACCCACAACCTGGGCCTCATCGAGCGCTACGATCTGCCGCTGCTGTACCTGGAGCGCGGGCAGGTCGTGAAGGGATGGCCCGGCGCGTCCGGAGGGGGGGGCCAATGACGATCCTCGAGCGCCCCTGGTACTTCCTGCGCAACGGCGCCGCAAACCTGATCCACGCGCCGGTGCTCACGGTGATCACGGTGCTCACCGTCGGCATCTCCCTCGTCCTGGTGGGCTTCCTGGCCTTCCTCCTCGTCGAGGCCGACCGCCTCCTCGAGGAGACCACCGGCGGCTTCCAGATGACCGTCTACCTGGAGCCGGATCTCTCGGTGCAGGAGGGGGAGGAGCTCGCCGCGGTGGTGCTCGAGCAATGGCCCGAGGTGAGCCGGGCCGTGGTGTTCAGTGGCTCCCAGGACTTCGAACGCAACAAGGCCCTCCTTCCGCCGGAGATCCTCCAGGGCCTCGAAGAGGATCTGATCCCCGCGCAGCCCTACATGGAGGTCACTACCGACATCCGGAAGCTCCACGGGGAGAAGCTGGATCAGATGGTGGGATGGTTCCGGAGCCTCGAGCAGGTCGAGGGCGTGGACGAGATCCTCATGGGCTCCGAGAAGCTCCGGGTCGCGTTCACCCTCCTGGAGAGCTTCCGGTTCGTGGCCGGGGTCATCGCGATCGTCGTGGTCCTCGCGGCGCTCTTCTTCGTCCTCGCCACCATCCGCCTCTCCGCCCACGCGCGGCGGGATGAGATCGACGTGATGCTCCTGGTGGGCGCGACCAAGACCTTCGTGCGCATCCCCTTCTACATCGAGGGGATGCTCGCCGGTCTCTTCGGCGGCGCGTTGGCCTACGCAGTGGTCTGGGCCCTGGAGACCCGCATCACCGCCCAACTCCGTGCGGAGGGCCTCCTGGGGGTCTCCATCGATCTGATCCCATCGGGGATGGGCCTCGCCCTCCTGGGCGGCGGCGTCGCCCTGGGCCTCCTCGGTGCGGTCCTCGGGTTGGGTCGGTATCTGCGGCTGTCCAGATGAAGTCCCTGGTGCTCATGGTCCTGTTCCTGTCCCTGCCGGCCCTGGTCGCCCCAGCGTCCGGGCAGGAGACGGCGCCGCCTCCCGAGGCTGTCGAGCCGGTCGGCAGCCAGGTCTACAAGGACACACAGCTGAGGCTCCTCATGGACGTCCTGGACATCCTCCAGGAGGACGTGGACCGCCTGGAGGTGGTGAAGGGTCGGCTCGCCGAGCGCCACGGGCGGCTCATGGCCCGGGTGGGCGAAGTGGACGAGCGCATCGACGCGCTGACACAGCGGGTTGAGACCCAGCGCAACGCAGCCCGGGTCCTCGTGCGTGCGGCGGTGCGACTGCGGGAGCCGTCGGACTGGCAGCTCCTCGTCTCCTCCGGCCGGTACCACGACATGCTGGTGTACAAGCGGACGATCCGGGAGCTCCTGTCCCGGATCCACGGGCGCATGGAGGAGATCCAGCGGAAGAAGGCACGCTGGCAGCACCTGAAGCGCCAGGCGGAGCGCGAGATGGCGGAGGTGCGGCGCCTGGAGGACGATGCAGGGCAGGCCCTGGCCGAGGTCACCGCGCGTCTCCAGGAGAAGAAGGTGGAGCTCAAGGAGCGGGAGCGCAAGATCACCGCGGTGAGCAGTCTCTTCATGATGGTCGCCCTGACCCGGGAGGTCCCGGTGGATCAGGACGGGGTCCCCTCGGTCACCGACGTCGCGTTGGAGGAGCCCCCGGCGCTCCTCGCCCCCGCAGCGGTTCCCCTGGACGGGGAGGCTTGGGCGGGGAAGGAGCGGGAGTTCACGCTCCCCCTGAGCCCGGGGAAGATCCACAAGGCCTTCGATCGTCAGGTCGCGGACGGAATCGGCACCGAGAAGATGACCCGGGGCTGGATCCTCACCCCGTACGTGGAGAAGGGGAAGAAGGACGACGCGATCAACAAGGCCGAGATTCGCGCACCGGCGTCCGGACTGGTGGCCTTCCTCGGGCACATCCCCGGGTTCGGCATGACCTTGATCCTGGAGCACGGTGAGGACCACCACACGGTCTACGGAAACCTCTACAAGGTCATGGTCAACAAGGGGGACCAGGTCACGGAGGGGGACGTCTTCGCCTTGATCAAGTCCCTCAAGCAGGGCCAGCCGCCCTACCTCTATTTCGAGGTCCGGGAGCGCCGCCTCGCCGTGGATCCACGCCCGTGGTTCCGTCTGCGGCCGATCAAGACCAATTAACGTCTTTTATGTCAGTCACTTTTTTGACAGGCCTTTCGTAGGGAGGCAGACTACAATCGGAGTTAGACTCTGAGCGGGGTGTACCGTGCTGGGGAAGAAAAACGCCGTCGGAGTGGACATCGGAAGCCACTCGATCAAGGTCTGCCAGCTCCGTGAGACGGGGAAGGGCCTGCACCTCGTGCGGTTCGACTCCAAGACCCTCCCACCCGAGGGGGTCGTCGACGGGGCGGTGATGAACTTCGGCGCGGTGGTGGACCGGCTCAAGGAGCTGGTCGCCGACAACCACCTGAAGAACAAGCCGGCGGCCCTCTCCATCTCAGGGCACTCGGTGATCATCAAGAAGATCTCGCTGCCGGAGATGACTGACGAGGAGCTGAACTCTTCGATCATGTGGGAGGCTGAGCAGTACATCCCCTTTGACATCAACGAGGTGCACGTGGACGTGCAGGTCCTCGACCCCAAGGCGGGGCAGGGCCAGATGGACGTCCTCCTGGTGGCCGCCAAGAAGGAGGTCATCAACGACTACACGTCCATCGCCATGGAGGCTGGGCTCTCCCCGGTGGTGATGGACGTGGACACCTTCGCGATCCAGAACGTCTTCGAACTCAACTACGGCTTCCCCCCCAACGAGACCGTGGCCCTGGTGAACATCGGGGCGTCGATGATCAACATCGACATCGTCTCCAACGGGGTGCTCCAGTTCACCCGGGACATCTCCATGGGCGGGGGCCTCCTCACCGAGGAGATCCAGCGGGGGCTCGGCGTCAGCTACGAGGAGGCCGAGCACTACAAGACCGGCGGCGGTGACACGATCTCCAGCTCCGCGATCTTCCGGGAGGTCCAGCGCCTCAGCGAGCGCGTGGCCAACACCCTGGTCACCGAGATCCAGCGCTCCATCGAGTTCTACAAGGCGACCTCCGTCTCCGGGGACATCACCCGGGTCTACCTGTCGGGCGGGTCCTGCCAGATGCAGGCCCTCATCCAGGCCATGGAGCAGCGCCTCGAAGTCTCCGTGGAGCTGGTGAACCCGTTCAAGAACATCGTCATCGATACGAGACGGTTCGACATCGGCCTGCTCCAGAAGATGGCCCCGGCGGCAGGCGTCGCTGTTGGCCTGGCCCTGCGGAGAAGGGGGGACAAATGATCCGCATCAACCTTCTCTCCCCCGCGGAGACCAAGAAAAAGAAACGCCAGATCAGCGCCAGCGGCTCCTACGGCGCGATCCTGATCCTGGTGCTGGTCCTGGAGATCCTCGGGCTCTATTACTGGGGGGACTCGAAGTCCGCGGTTGTCGCCGACAAGACCCGCGCGGTCCAGAGGCTCGAGGGAGAGATCAAGAAGTACATTGACCTCCAGCAGCAGCAGACCGATCTCGAGACCAAGATCTCCCAGGAGCAGCAGCAGACAGAGATCTTCCAGAAGCTCAGGGCCGGCCGGGTCGGTCCCGGCAACATGCTCCTCTACCTCTCCTACATCCTCACCCGTCCACCCCTCGAGAACCGGGACGAGCGGGTGATCCAGGAGCAGCTCGGGTGGAACACGGGCTGGGACACGGATCGCGCCTGGTTCACCGCCATCAAGCGCTCCTCGGGGAGCAGTGTGGAGCTCACGGGCAAGGCCCTCACGCACAAGGACACCGACGAAGTCCTCAAGCGGCTGCGTTGCTCGGTCTATCTCCAGAACCTGCAGCTCGTCAGCTCCGTGCAGGCGCGTGCGAGCAAGCAGACCGTCACGCTCATCGATTTCAGCTTCAGGGCAGACCTGAACTTCGACATCGACGTCGGGAAGACCCAGGCGGAGTTGGACGCGCACGAGAAGAAGAAGCAAGAGGCGCGGAAGGCCGCGCAGACCAAGGGGTAGGGCATGGATCAGCTCAAGAACCTCAAGCCCGAGCACAAACTCCTGCTCGCCATCCTGGGCCTGGGCATCGTTGCGGGGCTCTACTACTTCCTGGTCATCATGGATCTCGATGAGCAGATCAACGCCACCAGCGGCCGACTCAATCAGCTCACCCAGGAGAAGAACAAGTTCAAGGACTTCAAGGGCGCTGTCGAGGTAGAGCGACTCAAGGAGAAATACGCCCAGGTCCTCCGCCAGATCGAGGAGAACAAGAAGGTCCTCCCCGAGGAGGAGCGCCTCGCGGAGTTCATCCACTCCCTCGAGACCGATGCGGAGGAGGCCGGGGTGACGATCATCTCCTACGAGCCCGGCAAGCGGGCCGGGATGGATTTCTACGACGAGCTCCCCGTTGATATGGAGGTCCAGGGAACATTTGTCCAGCTCGTGCGTTTCTTAAAATTGATGGCCGAGCCGAAGAAGCGCCTGGCGAATGTTCGCGACCTCGAGCTCTCTGCGGACCTCAAGGCGCAGCAAGCAGCGGCGAAGAGGGTGACGCCATTCGGAGCCAGCGTCGTCAAGTCGGAGACCAGGGTGAAGGCCGCATTCCGGGTGGTCACCTTCGTCTACACCGGCGGGAACTAGGGAGGGAGCCGTGCAGGATCGCAGACTGATCGCCCTGTTGGTCGCCCTGGCCCTGGCCGTATTCGGCGGCTGTGGGGACGAGGAGGTCACGGGGAAGACCCCCGAAGAGGCCATGGGCTTCAAGCCCAATGCCCCGTCTGCCCCGACGAAGGGGGGGGCGAAGAAGAAGCGTGCCAAGGGCGGGAAGGGCGCACAGCCGTTCAAGGCCAACGCCTCCTGGGACCGCGTCGCGCCGCACTTCCTGTCCTTCGCCACGCGGATGGACGACGAGATCCACAACCCGGCCCTCACCTGGAAGTACCGGGACGCGTTCCAGGACAACCTTGACAAGCTGTTCCCGCCGGAGAAGCCGAAGGCCGTCGCGTTGACGGGAACCAAGACCAAGAAGCTGGGAGGGGCGCAGACCAAGGCCGCCAAGAAGGACTCCGGCGTCAAGTCGATCCTCGACGCGCTCAAGAAGGCAGGCACCCAGCCCATCGAGCTCACCGAGGCCAAGACGGTGGAGGCTGCCCCCGTGGATCCCCTCCTGATCCATCCCCTCGCATCCTATCGCTTCCTGATCATCCTCTCGGGGACCTCCAACCCGGAGGTCCAGGTCGAGGCCCCCGGCGGGCACCTCCTCGTGCTCCATGTCAACGACCGGATCGGCAAGGAGGGCGGATACGTCCAGGACATCCTCAAACAGGAGATCCTGATCAAGCTCCCCGAGAAGATCGACCCCGAGATCGTCTCCCTCATGCCGCCCCTCCTCCCCTCCGAATTCGGCACTCCCTGACCCGTCGAATCGCTCCCCCGAGATTCAAGCCATTTTTTTGGACCCCCCGGAACCGGGGTTAGACTGACAATGGCGAGAAGTATTATTCGTGCTGCCGTGTTGCTACACGGCGAGACGAGGAGAGCCATGAAAGTCAAAGCACTCGTCGTTGTGGGCGCTCTGCTCCTGTCGACCGCGGCCCTGGCCGAAACCGGGAAGAACGTCCTCGGTGACATCCAGGTCCAGGAGCGACCGGAGGCGACCCTGATCACCATCGCGGGGAGCACCACCCCCACGTTCAGCGTGTTCAGGCTTGCCGATCCACCGCGACTGTTCGTGGACATCGCGGGCGGGGACATCTCCAAGGTGACGAAGACCGTGGAGGTGTTCAACGGGGTCGTCGCCCAGATCGGGACGATCGCCTTCGGGAAGGGAGGTGTCGAGACCGCGCGGATCATCGTGACCTTCGAGCGCGATGCGGCCTACGACGTCCAGTCCCGGGGCGACGAGATCCTGATCCTCATCGACGGTGAGGGTCGCACGGACACGGACGCGAAGGCGCAGGCCGCCGTCCGGGAGCGTGAGCATCTCGAGAAAGCGATCGAGCGTGAGCGGGCGCTGCTCTCCCAGCTCCGGGGTGCCCGGGAGCGCGAGGAGGAGCTGAAGCGCCAGGCCGAGCAGGCCCGCCTGGACGAGCAGGAGCTGATCCAGACCCTCGAGGAGGAGCGCACCCGCCTCCAGGTGCTCAAGGCCAAGGCTGAGACCCAGCAGGTCCGGGCCCAGGAGCTCTCGGAGGTGGCCAGGGCCGAGAAGGCCAAGGCCGTGGAAGAGCGCAAGGCCGCGGAGCGACTGGCTGCCCTGGAGAAGGAGAAGCTCGGCACCCTCAAGACCGAGCGGAAGCGCCTCGAGGAGATGCACCAGTCCGCCAAGACCGCCGCCGCGGCCGCCACAGAACGGCGCCAGGCCGAGGAGCGCGCCGCGCAGCTCACGGACGAGAAGACCGCCGCCCTTGGGGAGGAGCGCAAGCGCGCGCAGCAGCTCAAGGATGCGGTGGAGGCCGAGCTCGCACAGCAGAAGGAGAAGCTCGCCCTGGCGGAGCAGAAGCTGCGCCTGGAGCAGGAGAAGGCCGCGGCCCTGGCCGAGGCTCGCCGGATGGAGGAGCAGAAGAAGCAGATCGCCGCGGACGCTCGCAAGCAGGAGGAGGCACTCCTCTCCGAGGCGCGGGCAGCCCGGGAGGAGCAGGAGCGCCTCGCCGCGGAGCTGAAGACCGTCACCAAGGAGGCGCGGCGCATCCAGCTCGAGGCCGAGCGGAGCGCGCAGGAGCGCCGCCTGGTCGAGATCGAGAACGAGAAGGTCGCTACGGAGCAGGAACGTCTCCAGCGCGCCGCCGCGGCGGAGGCGGCCCGACTGGCGGCCTTCAAGGACGCCACGGCCAAGGAGACCGAGCTCAGCCGCAAGGCGGAGGCCCAGCGGAAGAACCAGGAGCAGCTCGAGGCCGCAGCCCAGAAGAAGCTCGAAGCCACGGAAGCGAAGCTCGCCGCGGCTCGCCTCGCCGTCGTGCGGGAGGAGGAGCACCGCGCAGCGATCGCCGAGGCCGCGAAGCAGGAAGAGATCCGCCTCGCGGCGGAGCGCGAGGCGGTCCAACGAAAGGCCGCCCACGAGAAGGCCCTGGCCGAGAAGCAGGCCGTGGAGAAGGCCTTGGTCGAGGCCCGCGAAGCCCAGACCAGCGCGGCCACCGAGAAGGAGCGCCTGGCCGGGATCATCGCGGCCCGGACAGCGGAGGAGAAGAAGCTGGAAGAGACCCGGGCCGGGAAGGCCCAGGTCGAAGCCGAGCGTCTCGCTGCCGCTCGTGAGGTCGCCGCGGTGCAGGCCCGCCTCGACGAGCTCGAGACCGGCAGGGCGAAGAAGCATGCCCTCCTCGGAAAGATCGAAGACGAGATCGGGCGCCAGCGCGGCGCCATCGAGCAGGTCAACGCCCAGCTCGTCCTGGAGCAGCAGAACCTGGACCGCATGGTGGCCCAGAGGAAGACTGAAGAGAAGCGTCTCGAAGAGCTGCGCGCCAGCATCACGGCCCTGGAGTCGAAGAAGGACGGTGTCGAGACCGGACGGATCAAGGCCCTGCGGGTGGAGCTCTCCGGCAAGGAGGCCGCCCTCCGGGAACGTGACGAGGCGCTCAAGGGTCTCCAGACCCGGCTGACAGCCCTCGAAGCGGAGGCCGAGGCCGCCAAGAAGGAGCGCGCCCGGAGCGAGGCCCTGGCGACCCAGCTCGAAGCTCGGAAACAGGACGTCGCGTTCCTGACCCAGCGGTACGAGAGCACCCGGGGCAAGCTCGCCACCCTCCAAGACGAGAAAGCCACGAGCGAGAAGGCCGCACAGCAGCTCGAGGCCGATGTTGCGCAGACCAACGCCGAGCTCGATACGGTCAGGAAGAGCTACCAGGCCCTCGTCGCTGAGCGTGAGAAGTGGGCGAACGACGCTGACGCCAAGACGACCCGGGCCGTCTCGCTGCGCACCGAGGTCAAGGGCGCCGAGTCCAGGATCGCCGAGCTCCAGGCCGAACGGGATCGCAAGGCTGGTGAGCTGGCCACCCTCAACGGCCAGATCGAGCAGCAAGGGGTCGTCGAGGCCAGGCTCCGCTCGGATCTGGAGGAGGCCCGCACCGCCGCAGCGACGAAGGCCGCCGAGGCCGGCGCCCTGCGGGGTGAGGTCGCCCGACAGAAGAAGGACCTGGACGCGCTCCGTGCGGCACTCACTACCAAGGAGGATCAGGTAGCGACGCTTCGAACCCGGGTGGAGGAGGCGTCCGCGTCCGACAGTGACGCCGTGAAATCCCTCAAGTCCAAGCTCGCCGAGCGTGAGCAGGAGCTCGCCAGCCTCGATGAACGGGTCAAGAACGCGACCACTTCGACGGACGCGGCTTTCCAGGCAATGGCGAAGCGCCTCGACGACCGGGAGGCGGAGCTCGAGCGGGTCCGTTCCAAGATGACCGCGGAGCTTGTGGCCGCAGCAGACGCCAAGGCAGAGACCGAGGCAAAGGCCGCTGCCGCAGTGCAGGCAGCGGAGGCGAAGGCCGCCGCAGCGCTGAAGTCCGCCGACGTGGCGCGCACTGCCGCCGAGGCCAAGGCGACCGCCGTAGCGAGGCAGGCTGAAGCAGCGAAGGCGGATGCCGTCGCGGCGCTGAAGTCGGCGGAGGAAGCTCGCCTCGCCGCCGAAGCCAGGGCGTCCACCGCTGCGAAGCAGGCTGCCGCAGCGAGGGCGGATGCCGAGGCCCGAGAGTCGGCTGCGATGAAGGCGGCTGCCGCAGTGAAGTCGGAGGCCGAGGTCCGAGTCGCTGCTGCGATGAAGGCGGCGGAGACAGCGAAGGCCTCCGCTGAGGCGAAGGCGATCATTGCGGTGAAGGCCGCCAAGGCGGAGAAGGCCTCAGCACAGGAAGAAGCCACCAGGGCCAGGGCCGACGCGAATGCGAAGGCCAGGGAAGCCCAGATTGCCGTGGAGCAGGCCCGGGCCCAGGCCGCTGCAGCGGCCCAGGCCGCGGCGCAGGTGAAGGCGAACGCGAAGACCAGGGAGACGGCTGCGATGGAGATGGTCGCGGCAGCTCAGGCGGAGGCCGCCGTCCAGGCGAAGGCCGAAGCTGCCGCTCGGACGCGCGCCGAGGCTGCCGCCAAGGCATCTGTTGAGGCCGTCGTGAAGGCAGAAGCCGAGGCCGCCGCGTCGGTGTCGGCTGCGACCGCAGCACAGGCAAGGGCCGAGGCCACGGCCAGGGAGACCGCCGAAGCTGCTCTGAAGGCCAAGGCTGAGGCCGTCGCCCAGGCAACCGCCGCAGCGAGGCAGGCCGAAGCATCGAAGGCGGATGCCGTCGCCGCGATGAAGTCGGCGGAAGAAGCTCGCCTCGCCGCCGAAGCCAGGGCGTCCACCGCTGCGAAGCAGGCTGCCACGGCGAGGGCGGATGCAGAGGCCCGAGAGTCGGCGATGATGAAGGCGGCTGTCGCGGTGAAGTCGGATGCAGAGGCTCGAGTCGCTGCTGCGATGAAGGCGGCTGAGGCAGCGAAGGCCTCCGCGGAGGCGAAGGCGATCGTCGCGGTGAAGGCCGCCAAGGCGGAGAAGGCCTCAGCACAGGAAGAAGCCACCAGGGCCAGGGCCGACGCGGATGCGAAGGCCAGGGATGCCCAGATTGCCGTGGAGCAGGCCCGGGCCCAGGCCGCTGCAGCGGCCCAGGCCGCGGCGCAGGTGAAGGCGGACGCGAAGACCAGGGAGACGGCTGCGATGGAGATGGTCGCGGCAGCTCAGGCGGAGGCCGCCGTCCAGGCGAAGGCCGAAGCTGCCGCTCGGATGCGCGCCGAGGCTGCCGCCAAGGCGAGCTCGGAAGCCGCAGCGCGGGCTGCAGCGAAGACCCCGCAGGCCGTGCTCAAGGACGTCCAGTTCGATGGTGCGGGCGGCGCCTCCGTGGTGCGCTTGATCACGGACGGTGACGTCTCCACCCGGATCATCCGGAAGGGTGAGCGGGACCTCGTATTGGTGGTGGACGGCCTGTCCATCCCATCGGTCCTGGAGCGGACCCTGGACACCAGCGATTTCGGTGGGCCCGTCGCATGGGTCAGCTCCTACCGGAATCCGGCGAAGACGGGCGGAACCGTCGTCAGCGTGCACCTGAACGAGTCGGTGAGCCACCGCCTCGTGGAGAAAGATGGTGTGATCGAGTGGCGCTTCGGCGCAGGAGACGCCACGTCGCGGGTCGCACAGACCGCGTCCCGTGCCACGTCTTCGGCGGCCCCCGCGGGGGTGGGGTACCATCCCCAGGGCGTGGGTGCCGGCACCAGCCCGGCCGGCGCGCCAGCTGCGAACGTCGCACCGTCGGTCTCTGACTCTCCCTTCGCCGTCCTGAACCCGCGGCCCGGAAAGAAACAGAAGAAGTACACCGGGCGGCGCATCAACCTCGCCATCAAGGATGCGAACATCCAGCACGTCCTGGCCTTCCTGGCCCGGGTCGGTGGCGTCAACATCGTCACCAACGACAAGGTGGAGGGCTCGGTCAGCTTCTATCTGGAGGATGTCCCCTGGGATCTGGCCCTGGACATGATCCTGAAGACCTCCGGAATGGACTATGTGAAGGAGGAGGGGATCTACCGCGTGGCTCCCGTCGCGGATATCCAGAAGGAGTACGAACTCGAGCTGGAGAAGAAGAAGAAGATCACCGAGCTGAAACAGCTCCAGGTGAAGCTCATTCCCGTGAACTATGCGGAGGCCAAGGACATGGTTCCGCAGGTTCAGTCCATCTTGAGCACCAAGGGTCAGGTCAGCGTGGACAAACGGACCAACACCCTGATCATCAAGGACATCGAGGAGCACGTCCTCGCTGTGGACGACCTCGTGCGACGCCTGGACGCCCAGACCCCCCAGGTCCTCATCGAGGCGCGGATCGTCGAGGCCAGCTCCGACTTCTCGAAGCAGGTCGGTGTCCAGTGGGGTGGCTCGGCCCTCGCTTCCCCCGCTACGGGCAACGAGACGGGCCTCATCTTCCCGTCGACCATCGGCCTGGCGGGCGGCGCCTCCGGGACTGCGTCGAACACCTCGGGCCTCTACTCTACGGACAGCCCGAACTTCGCCGTGAACCTACCCGCCGCCGCCGGTGCGGGCGCTGGTGGCGCCATCGGTCTGACCCTGGGCTCCATCGGGCAGGCTGCGAACCTCTACCTGCGGCTCTCCGCTGCAGAGGAGGAGGGCGTCGTGAAGATCGTCTCCGCGCCGCGGATCACCACGGTGGACAACAAGCAGGCCCGCATCCAGCAGGGTGTGTCGTTCCCGGTGAGCGTGGTCTCCGCGCAGGGCGTGAACACCCAGTTCTTCGACGCGGAGCTCGCACTGGATGTGACCCCGCATGTGACCCAGGACGGGAACATCCAGCTGCAGATCGACATCACGAAGAACGAGTCCGACTTCTCCCAGGTGGGCGCCAACGGCAACCCCACCATCCGGAAGAAGGAGGCGCACACCGAGCTGCTCCTGAAGGACGGCGACACCACGGTGATCGGCGGGATCTTCGCCCGGAGCACCACGAAGAACTACAAGAAGATCCCGTTCTTCGCCGATCTGCCCTTACTGGGCTGGTTCTTCCGGAACTCCAATGAGACCGAACGCCGCTCCGAGATGTTGATCTTCATCACGCCTCGGATCGTGAACCGCCAGGCGTCGAAGGTAAAGCTGACCAGCGACTGAGCCGGCTGGCCGGCCCGTCGCCAGATGGGTAGAATGGACCCGTGAACACCGGGAGATGACCATGAGACGACAGATCATCCTGACCGCCCTGCTCATCGCAGGAGTGCTCGCCGGCTGTGCACCGGAGGGGACCCCGCAGGCGTTGATCCTCCAGTTCAACAGCGTCGTTGGAGCCGAGAACTCATGCAAGCTCCAGGTCGCCTCCGGCGGCGGTGCGCAGGCGACCCGCTCCGTGGGGACCCTGGACCTCCTGTTCGCCTCCAACTACATGTTCTTTCCGGCCATCGCCAACGCGCTCCTCGAGGCCGGTGAGACGTCGGGCTTCGGCGTAGAGCAGGGCTCGCTCGATCCCAACGGTGTCACCCTCACCGGGGCGCGGGTCTGGTTCGAGATCGAGGGCCTGCGGGGACAATGGGACGGCAGCGAGACGGTCCTGCCCGACGAGATCTTCTCACCCACATCGGGTCACATCTCGCCCGGGAAGTTCGGAACCGTCGCGGTGGAGCTGCTCTCCGCCGCGGTGGTGAACATCCTGGACGCCGACATCGCGTTCGACAACATCTACTCCGGTGGATATCTCATCGCCCACGTCGTCATCGAGGGGCGGACCCTGGATGGCGAGAAGGTCCGCTCCAACGAGTTCGTCTACCCCATCAACGTGTGTCGTGGCTGCCTGCTCTATTGGCCGTTCAAAGACCTGTCCAAGTGCTGTGAAGGGCTGACCAGCGATGACACCGTCTGCTACCCAGGTCAGGACGAGGCCGTCCCCTGCGACCTCGGGTGTACCCTGGTGGAGTACGATCCCCGGGCCGAAGCCAAGGCGTCCATGATCCTGAAGGAGACCGACACCCTGAGCTCGACTGGTGGTGGTGGCACCGGGGGTGATGTGATGGAGGCCGACGTGGCCGAGGAAGACACCCTGTAGACGCCTCCCCCGACCCGAGAATCCCTACATCCAGTAACCGGAGACGAAGTACCAGCCGTGCGGGCTGCCAGCCCAGTGGCCGTCGACCCAGCGCAGGCCGGGCCGGGTCCTGGCCCAGGTTCCATCCACCCACACGAAGTTCCCCACGCGGTAGCTGAAGCGCCAGGTTCCAGGGATCCAGGTGTAGCCGGCCCGCCGGGGGCGCTGCATGTGGGCCCTGCGCATGGGGGGCGGGGCCTTCCTGACGTAGTGCTGTCTCCTCCCGTCGAAGTGTCCCTTGTCCCCGAAATCCCTGGGCCCCTTGTTGCCGAAGGCCATGTGGCCGTGGGAGCCCCGGGGTGCCTTGGAGGCCTGGACCATCGGGGCGTTCTTGCCGTGCTTCTGGAGTCCCTTTCCCTTCTTGCCGGGCTTTGCGTCCGCGGGGGCGGCGGTGAACGCGAGGGCCAGCATGACCGCGATCGAGAGCAGGTGCTTGATGAAGCGCTTCATGGGTCACCTCCTGAGGTGGCGTCGTTGTCACTGGGGGGGATCGACGGTGGGATGGGGAGGGAATTCAATGGCGCCGGGCAACCCGCGCTGCGAGACGTTCGATGCGCCGCTCCAGGGCCTCGGGCGGCGGCCCCGCACAGAGCGCTGCGGCCCGCCGCGCCGCGTTCAGGGCTCGACCGGGATCCTTGGCGACGCGCTCCAGCACCAGCGCGTAGCGCTCCCAGTGCTCCGGGCTCTCACTCCCCTGGCAGTGCTCCTCCCAGAGGGCCAGGCGCCGCGCCGGTCGTTCAAGCCGTCTCCAGGCCTGATCCAGGAGGTCCACGGCCTCGTCCCGGAGGATCGGGTCCAGCGCCCCCGCCCAGCCGTCCAGAGCATCGGCGACTGCGTCCCAGCGTCCGGCTCTGCCGTGGATCCGGGCCCGGTTCACCCGCTGCTGTGTCGTGGGACAGGGCGCCTCCGGGGCGAGCCCCGCGAGGAGGAGGTGCGCCAGGGACACCATGGAGAGGACGTCCTGGCGGTTGTGCTCGAGGACCTTGCAGAGCCCCGCCGCGTCGCCAGTGTTCACCCAGGCGAAGTAGAGATGCGGCACCAATGCGCCGGGGACGTCCCCTTCCCGCACCAGATCCAGGAGATGCGTCTCCAGGGTCCCCAAGCGGTGATCCGGGAGGGTCCCGCGCCAGAGCCGTCGTCCGGTGTGGAGGAGGTCGAGGTGGGGGCGGATCCGCAGCTCCGCCTCCCGCCGCTCCATGAAGCGGTTCACGACCAGACGGGAATGGAGCACCGCGACATCGTAGGACTTGCCGTTGTACGAGACGAAGTGGCTGCGCTCCCCGAGGCGCGCCAGGAAGCGGTGGAGCGCAGCTCGCTCCTGGCCCGGGTGCTCGGCGAGGAGCTGCTCGACGACCAGGCGGTCCCCCTCGTACCACGCCAGGCCGATGAGGAACGGAAAGGTCCCTGCGCCCCGGGAGAGGCCCGTGGCCTCCACGTCGAAGAAGAGGGCCGACGCGCGCTCGAAGCCTTCGAGCCGGGGGTCGGAGAGGAGGTGGTGGAGCGCGGTGACCGGGGCGCAGAGGCAGATCGTGGGAACGGGGCCCGGGAGGGCGGGCGCGTCGAACCGGAGCACACGGACCGGGCCCTCCGGGGTGTCCTCCAGGCTGCCGGGGAGCGCGTCCGCGCCCTCCCGCGCTTCGGGCGGCGCCGCCCCGCCGCCCGGGGGCGCGGACAGGTGCCGCCTCAGGCGGTCCCTGAGCCTACCCATGGTCTTCGGCCAGCGCCACGAAGAGCCGGCTCGCCAGGACCAGGGAGAGATCCTTGGGCGCGCCGGCGCCGCGCATGGGCGGCCCGATGCACGCTGGGCAGCCCTGCACACAGGCGCAGTCGGAGACCAGCGTCCTGGTGTGGCTCAGAACCTCGGGGAGGAGGTCGAACAGCCGATGTCCCAGCCCTACGCCGCCGGGCCGTCGATCGTAGAAGAACAGGGTCGGCGAGAAGGACCGCGGGTCCTCGGGGGGCGCGGCGCTGTACCGTCCCCGCATGTCTGAGGCGGCGGGCGTGAAGTGGGGGGCGCTGCGATCCCCGATGCAGCGGCCCAGGTCGCCCCCGGAGCACATGAGGTGGAGCGCCGCAACGGAGTGCATGGCCCTCCCCAGCCCCAGGAACGCGTCTTGGATCTCCTCCGGGGGATGACGGAGGCCCTCGAGGAGCGCTGTGGTGAGGGTCACCCAGGAGGCCGTGGTGTGCATGGTCAACTCGGGCAGGCTCACCTGGCCGTAGCCGACGTTCTCCGCTGTGTAGAAACGGATCTTCTTGAACCCGACGACCTTCTCCGTGACCGCGACCTCGCCTCGCTCCTTCACCACCAGGGGCCGTGTCTCTTCGGCCTCCACGTCGATGATCTTCACCTGGACGTAGGACTCGGCGTCGGTGAAGTAGTCGGTAGAGACCCGCTCCACCTCGGCCCGGCGCCCCTCGTAGTCCAGGCGCTTCACCTGGTACTGGACGCCCTCCACGTTGTGGATCGCCTGCTCATGGAGGGTGGTGTGCGCGCCCACGAAGTCCACCTCGGCGACCACCCGGTCGTGCTCCACGTCCACCACCACGAAGTTCTGCCCCGGGATGTTGCGCAGGCTCACGGCGCTGGCGGGGAAGGTCTCCTGCATCCAGTGGTAGCGTCCGTCGCTGCGGTGGAGGACCCGCGCCTCGGTGAGGAGATCCAGGACCTCCCGGGTGTCCTCCTCCGGGAGATCCCCGAAGCGTTCGCCGGCCTCGAAGGGCAGCTCGAACGCGGCGCACCTGATGTGATCCGCCAGGATGTAGGGGTTGTCCGGGTCGATGAGCGCGCGCTCCGGGATGCGGCCGAGGAGGAAGTCCGGGTGCCCGACCAGGTACTGGTCCATGGGCGCGGAGCGGGCGACGAAGACCGCCAGGGACGTGCCGGCCCGCCGCCCGGAGCGGCCCCACTGCTGCCAGAGGCTCGCCTGGGTGCCCGGGTAGCCCGTGACCACGCACGCGTCGAGACTGCCGATGTCGATGCCCAGCTCCAGCGCGTTGGTGGCGACCACGCACCGGATCGCACCATCCCTCAGCCCCCGCTCGATCTCCCGTCGGCGCCCGGGGAGGTAGCCCCCGCGGTACCCCTGGACCATGCCCGGATCCCGCCCCTCCCGGGCGACTGCGTCGCGGAGGTACTTCATCAGCAGCTCCACGTTGAGCCGAGAGAGCGCGAAGACGATGACCGAGATGTTTCGCTTGAGCAGGTCCAGGGCCAGGGCCTTCCCCTTCTGGATGTAGCTGGCCCGCACCCCGAGCTCTGCGTTCACCACCGGCGGGTTGTACAGGACCACGTGGCGGCGCCCCTGGGGTGCGCCCGAGCGGTCCACCGCCTCCACGTCCCGCCCTACCAGGCGGGACGCGTGCTCCGCCGGGTTCGCGATGGTCGCGGAGCAGCAGACGAAGACGGGGTTCGACCCGTGGAACCGGGCGACGCGGCGCAGCCGGCGCAGGACATTGGCCATATGGCTGCCGAAGACCCCCCGGTAGGTATGCACCTCGTCGATGACCACGTACTTGAGGTTCGTGAACAGCCTCAGCCAGCGGGGATGATGGGGAAGGATGCCGGAGTGGATCATGTCCGGGTTGGTCATGACCACGTGCCCGGTCTCCCGCACCGCCTGGCGGATGTCCCCCGGGGTGTCCCCGTCGTAGGTGTGGGTGCGTACGGGGATCTGCGCCTCCCCGGAGAGGGCGTGGAGCTCGTGGTACTGATCCTGGGCCAAGGCCTTGGTGGGGAAGATGTAGAGCGCCCGGGTCTCGGGATCCTCCCGGATCGCAGTGAGCACCGGGACGTTGTAGGCGAGGGTCTTCCCCGACGCGGTGGGGGTTACCAGCACCAGATCCTTCCCGCGATGGATCCGATCCATGGCCTCGGCCTGATGGGAGTAGGGGCGCTCGACCCCCCGACGTTCCCAGGCTGCGCGGATGGACTCCGGGACCCAGCCCGGCCAGGGCTTGTAAACCGCGTTCCGAGGCATGAGAATTGTGTGGGCAGTGACGTTCGGGCCCACCCGGGGGTCGCTCTCCCAGTGGGTGATCAGCTCTTCGATCCGGTCGCTCACGCCGCCCCTCCCGTGGTCACGGTACTGAACATCCATTCAGGTATGGTAGGTGCCCCCGGAGAGGGAGTCAACCGGTACATCCACGGAGTTTCTTGACCCCCCGTGGGGGGTCGCGTATTCTCCCAGGTGGCCGTGGGAAGGGGTCAGCATCATGAAGAAGCGGAAGGACGATACGACACGCGTTACCGCCATGCACAGTCTCACCGGCGACATGGGGGACGGTGCGGATTGCCTGATCCAGATCTACGGGGCTGCGCTGGGTCGAAAGTTCGATCTGTACGAGCCCGTGGTGACCATCGGGCGGGATCCGAAGAACCACATCGTCCTCGATTCGGACAGCGTCTCCCGGCGCCACGCAGTCATCGAGCTCACCGATGCGGGCCGGGTGGTGCGGGACATGGACTCCACCAACGGAACCTACCTCAACGACATCCAGATCCGGTCGGCGGTCCTGTCCCAGAACGACATGATCAAGATCGGGGATACCATCTTCAAGTACCTCACCGGCTCCAACATCGAGGCCTTGTACCACGAAGAGATCTATCGCATGACCATCCACGACGGGCTCACCCAGATCCCGAACAAGCGGTACCTCTTCGATCACCTCGAGAAGGAGTTCGCCCGCTGCCGGCGCTACAGCCGGAACCTCTCTGTCGTGATGTTCGACATCGATCACTTCAAGAAGGTGAACGACCAGTTCGGACATCTCACCGGGGACTACGTCCTCAAGGAGCTGTCTGACCTGCTCCGGGGCCGGATCCGCAAGGAGGAGCTCTTCGCCCGCTACGGCGGCGAGGAGTTCGTCATCGTCCTCCCCGAGTCCGATGAGACCATCGCCGGGCAGTTCGCCGAGATCATCCGCAGGAAGGTCGAGGACTCGATCTTCGAGTTCGAGGGCCAGCGCATCAACATCACCATCAGCGTGGGCGTTGCCACGATGACCCAGGACATCCGCAACACCAACGAGATGCTCAAGCGGGCCGACGACGCGCTCTACGAGGCCAAGGACGCCGGCCGCAACAACGTGAAGATCAAGTCGGCCTGATCAGACCTGCTCCAGAAGGTGCCCCATCTTCTTCTTCTTTGTGGAGAGGTAGTGGCGGTTCGCGTCCTGGGGCGGGATCTCGATGGGGACCCTGTCGTCGATCTCCAGACCAAAGCCGCGGATGCCCACCACCTTGCGGGGGTTGTTGGTGAGGACCCGGATCCGCTTGAGGCCGAGCTTGCGCAGGATCTGCGCGCCCACGCCGTAGTCCCGCAGGTCCGCAGGGAAGCCCAGGGTGTGGTTGGCCTCCACCGTGTCCTGGCCCTCGTCCTGGAGCTGGTAGGCCTTGATCTTGTTGAGGAGGCCGATGCCCCGTCCCTCCTGGCGGAGGTAGAGGATGACCCCGGCGCCTTCGGCCTCGATGCGCGCCTTCGCCGTGTCGAGCTGCTGGCCGCAGTCGCATCGGGCGGAGTGGAACACGTCGCCGGTGAGGCACTCCGAGTGGACCCGCACCAGGGTGGATCGCTCCGGGTCAATGCCCCCGAAGACGAACGCGGGGTGGTTGGAGCCGTCGAGGTCGTTGACGAAGACCTTCACCTGCCAGCGACCGCCGGACGCGGTGGGGAGGTCCGCTGTGGTGGCCTCGTGGACGAAGGTCTCGCTGGACAGGCGGTACTTGATCAGGTCCGCGATGGTCACGACCTTGAGCCCGTGCTCCTTGCCGAACTCCAGGAGCTGCGGCATCCGGGCCATGGTGCCGTCCTCGTTCATGATCTCGCAGATCACGCCCGCGGGCTCCAGGGCCGAGAGGCGAGCGAGATCGACCGAGCCCGCGGTCTGACCGCTGCGCACCAGGACGCCCCCGGGTTTCGCACGGATCGGGAAGACGTGACCCGGGGAGACCACGTCCTCACCGGTGGCGTCGGGGCGCA
This sequence comes from Pseudomonadota bacterium, assembly GCA_043815665.1. Classification (GTDB taxonomy): domain Bacteria; phylum Myxococcota_A; class UBA9042; order CAIXZC01; family CAIXZC01; genus CAZNWW01. Next base: position 7,906 of record JBDRIT010000113.1, on the reverse strand, counting down.
CCGCGGCCAGGATCGTCGCCGCCCGGTCTGCGGCGGAGATCCCGGTGGTGACCCCCTCCTTCGCCTCGATGGAGACGGTGAACGCGGTCTCGAACTGGGACCGGTTGTCCCGGGTCATCATCGGCAGGCCCAGCTGTTCCACCCGCTCCGCGGTCAGGGTCAGGCAGATCAGGCCGCGGCCGAAGCGGGCCATGAAGTTGATCGCCTCGGGGGTTGCGAAGGAGGCTGCCATGCAGAGATCCCCTTCGTTCTCGCGGTCTTCGTCGTCCACCAGGATCACCATCCGCCCCTGGCGGATGTCCTCAATGGCCTCTTCGATCGTCGCGATGTGCATCTGGGTCACCCCCCGGGAACGTGTCCTGCTGCTTTTAGTCGCGTGGGTACGCGAAGTCAAGTGAGGCTTGTCATCGTCCCGGCGCAGCCCCTACAATCAACAGTACGTTCTGGAGAACTCGGAGGAGGAGTGGCATGAGCTTTCTGACCAGCCCCCGGTCCATCGTGGTCGTCATCATCGGGATCGTCGCGACCCTCGCCCTCGTCGCGATCGCCGCGCCCGTCGAAGCGGCCCCGCCGCATCGACGCCCCGTGAGCTTCGCTTACGACTGGGGGGGGAGCAGCGATGTCGCTACCATCTACAAGGTGCCCAAGGGCCACCGCCTCGTGCTCTCGGACATCTCCGGCTACTGGTGGGACGAGGGCGGCGCCCAGCGCTTCCTGATCTACCAGGACGTGGAGCTGAAGGGCTCGTTCCTGGCGTCCAGCCGGGGGCGCAAGGGCGAGAACGGCTACACTGCGTTCTTCAGCGGGTTCCAGTCCTGCCAGAGCGGCCTGGTCTTTGCGCCGGGCACCGAGGTGCGCATCATTCCCTCCACCACGAACCTGTCTGTGACCATGGCTGGCTATCTCGAGGAGTTCTAGCTCGTCTCCGTCCATGAACCCCCGTTTTTCGGGCTCGGCAGTCGCCTGAACGAGGTGGTGGGATTGTCTTCCGACCAAGCCACGGGACAGGTCTCTCGGGATGACGGTGGGGAAGGACGGCGTGGCGACGATCAGTTGTCCGCGGAGCAAGCGACGTACTCCGCGTTGCAGGCGGTCTGCGCGGCGATGAGCCAGCAGGAGGGGTTCGGGTCGGCGTCGCAGATGTTGACGATGCAGGTCATCAGGGAGATCCAGAGACCGAGCCCCTCCGCGTCGGCCTCCAGGGCGCAGGCCTCCAGGCAGGCCTGATCCTGGCAAATGAACGCACACTGCAGGACTTCGGCGCAGGAGTCGGCGCCCCCCTGGACTTCGCAGGCCCCGAGCACACACACCGCGTCGGGGTCACAGGTCCCGCAGAGGCCGCCGCAGCCGTCCTCCCCGCAGACCTTGCCCTGGCAGTCCGGCGCGCAGCCCACGCAGAGCCCCGCGGCGGTGCAGAGCTCGCCGCCGCCGCAGTCCCCGCAGGTCCCGCCGCAGCCGTCGTCCCCGCACTCCTTCCCGGCGCAGCTCGCCTGGCAGCACTGCCCGTACTGGCAGACCTGGCCCGGCGCGCAGGGGCAGTCCGCCGGACACTTCTCGCAGTCCTCCACCCCGGAGTCCCAGTCGCAGAGGCCGTCCCCGCAGACCTGCGGGCAGGCCCCGCAGTCCATCGCACAGGTGCCGCAGTCCTCTCCCTGGGTCGCCTCGCAGAGCTCGTTGCCGCAGCAGGAGCCGCAGTCCGCGGGGCAGGTCGCGCAGCTCTCCCCGTGCTCCTGGAGGCAGGCTGTGTCCCCGCAGCAGGGGCCGCAGTCCGCGGGGCAGCTCTGGCAGTCCTCCCCCGCGACCTGGTCACAGGAGGCATCGCCGCACTCGGGGGGGCACTCCCCGCAGTCCACCGCGCAGGTGGCACAGGTCTCCCCGAGGGCGAGGTCGCAGACCGCGTTCATGCAGCAGATCCCGCAGTCGTCGGGGCAGGCCGCGCAGTTCTCGTCGGGACTGCAGGCCCCGTCCCCGCAGTTCACCGAGCACTCCCCGCAGTCGACGGGACAGGTGGCGCAGGTCTCCCCCAGGAGATCCATGCAGAGGCCGTCTCCGCAGCAGTCCCCGCAGTCCCCGGGGCAGGTGTTGCAGGTCTCCATCCCGTTGCAGACGCCGTCGGGGCAGACCGGGTCGCAGCCCTCCGTGCAGTCCTCGGCGCAGGACTCGCAGTCCTCGGCGAGGGCTGGCACGCAGACCCCGTCGCCGCAGCAGTCGCCGCACTCGATTGAGCAGTTGCTGCAGTCCTCCCCGGCACCACAGACCCCGTCGCCGCAGTCCGCAGGGCAGGCACCGCAGTCCTGGGCGCAGGTCCCGCAATGCTCCCCGTAGCCCCAGTCACAGACCCCGTTGGGGCAGCAGGCGCCGCAGTCCGCGGGGCAGGTCCCGCAGGTCTCGCCCAGCGCGCTGACGCACTCGCCGTCCCCGCAGCAGGCCCCGCAGTCCGCCGGACAGGACCCGCAGGACTCCGCGCCGCTGCACGTCTCGTCCCCGCAGAAGGGGCACGGGCCGCAGTCGTCCGGGCAGGAGCCGCAGTACTCCCCGTGGCCCACGTCGCAGGCCCCGTCCCCGCAGCACTCCCCGCAGTCGTCGGGGCAGGAGGCGCAGTCCTCGGCGCCGGTGCACTCCCCGTCCGGGCAGATCCCGGGGCACTCCCCGCAGTCCAGGAGACAGTTGGTGCAGTCCTCGCCGATGCCGGGCTCGCACGCCCCGTCCCCGCAGCAGGCGCCGCAGTCCTGGGGGCAGGAGCCGCAGCCCTCGCCGGGGTCGCAGAGGCCATTGTTGCAGGTCTCGGGGCACACGCCGCAGTCGTCGGGGCAGGCAGCGCAGCTCTCGCCGTAGACGCCCTGACAGGTGCCATCTCCGCAGCAGTCGTCGCAGTCTTCGGGGCAGTTCTGGCAATGCTCCCAGGCCTCGCAGGCCCCGTCGCCGCACTCCGGGGGGCACTGTCCGCAGTCCTGCGGACAGGTCTCGCAGTCTTCGCTCATGTCCGGGTCGCAGTCACCGTCCCCGCACCCGGGGAGCACCACGCAGGCGCCGTCGTCGCAGGCCTCTGAGGGATCGCACTGGCCGCAGGCGCCACCGCAGCTGTCATCTCCGCATTCCCTGTCCGTACAGTCTCCGAGGCAGCAGAGACCGCCCACGCAGACCACGTCATCGTCGCATTCCCCGCAGGATCCACCGCACCCGTCGCCGCCGCATTCCTTCGCGGTGCACTCCGGGACGCAGTCGGGGCGGCACTGCCCCGCTTCGTCGCAGGAGGTCCCGTCCCCACACGCTCCGCAGGTCCCGCTGCAGCCGTCGGGGCCGCAGGCCCGGGCCTCGCAGTCCGGGAGGCAGACCTCCCAGCCCGGGGGGATGTCGATGGCCACATCTCCGCCCCCCGCGTCGGCTCCCGGGCCCGCGGAAGGGTCACATCCCAGGGCTGCGACGCCGAGGACAAATCCAAGAATCAGCAGACTTCGTTTCATGGCGCTCCCCTTGGCTCTCTCGACATCATCCCGCATCCTGCGGGCGGGTTCAACGACGGGGTCGCACCACACCGTACAGCACGGCCACCAGGGCGGCGTAGGCGAGCACCAGGAGAAGCTTGATCCCGAGCCAGCTCCAGGAGAGCGCCGGCGAGATGCCGAAGACCACGCCACCCACCAGGACCGCCGCGGTGGCCAGGGCCGCGAGGTCACGGGCGAGGATCCCGCGGGCCCGGATCAGCCCGTCCCGCTCACAGATCCAGTAGGCCAGGGGGATCATGACTCCAAAGGAGAGCACCGAGGACCAGGCCGCGCCCATGATGCCCAGGGCCGGGATCAGGACCAGGTTCACCGCAACGTTCACCGCGGCCGCCACGAGGACGACCCCGGTCGCTGCGCCGGTCTTCTTCGCTGCCACGAGGAGGACCGTGAACATCAGCCCGATGGCCTGAAGACAGGCCCCCAACGCGACCACCGGGACCACCCGACCGGCCTCGTGGAACTGCGGCGTGGTCAGGACCACCAGGAACTCCTGGCCCAGGAGCCCGACACCGACCCCCATGGTGAGGATCAGGGAGAGGTACACCCCTCTGACCTTTCGCCAGAACACGTCGAAGCCGTCCTGGTTCCAGGACTGGAAGATCGCGGGCTCGTAGGCCCGATACCCCCCGTGCACCAGGACCATGAGGCTGAAGAAGCCCAGGGTGTAGCCGATGGAGTAGATCCCCAGCTGGTTCATGGACACGTGGGCCTCCAGCATCACCCGATCGATCACCCGGATCACCAGGTGCGCCAGGGCGCCGGGGAGGAGAGGCAATGCGAAGACGAGGCCCTTCCGGACCAGCCCGAGATCCCAGACGAAGGTCCCGTGGCGCCAGATCACCCGGACGAAGATGACCGAGTAGAGGGCGTAGACGCCGACCTGCGCCACGTACATTCCCAGGAGCCCCCAGCCCAGGTGGACCACCAGGACCCAGGAGACGGCGTACTGGAGGAGGGACCGGGAGATCGTGAGGCCCACGTAGGCACCGGGCCGATCCAGGAGGCGGAACGCTGCCAGGGGGATCACCGCCGTCATGTTGAAGTAGTTCGCTGTCAGGGCCAGCGCAAAATAGGGAAAGAAGGGCACCTGGACGTCGAAGCCGGCGATGGCCAGGGGTCCGATGACGAAGCAGCCCGCCAGGAGGACGACATTGAACGCGCAGAGGAAGGTGAAGACCGCGCCGACGAGGCGGCGACGTCCCCGCTCGTCCTCGGGATCGAGATCCAGCCAGAAACGCAGGACGTAGGAGTTGAGCGAGAGGACCGAGAACACGAAGATGAACTCGATGATCGAGTTGGTGTAGGCCAGGATCCCGTAGTCCTCTGGCCCCAGGACCTGGGTGAAGACCGGCAGCAGGAGGATGCTCATGAACTTCGGGATGATCATGCCCGCCGCATAGACGGCGCCGCTCTTCAGGAGGTTCTGCCGCATCAAAGCGCCGCCCCCGGGAGGGTGCGAAGGGCCGCCGCCTCCCGCGCAGACGCCGCACCGGGCTCGACCTCCAGGGCCAGGGACTCACGCTGGTGCTCCAGGAGGGCCGCCTCCAGCCCCGGGTCGTCGAGGCGACGGGTCAGGGCGACGCCCACGTCCACCGCCTCCATCACGGACTCGGGGAGGTCCTCGAAGAATCCGGGGACCGCGCCCAAGGCCTGCGCCGCCCCCAGCTCGATGACCGACGCGCCGGCGATCGCCGCGTCCAGGGTGATCGTCGATCGGCGCGCCAGGAGGAAGCGGGTCCGGGACAGGAGGTCCTCGTTGCTGCCGGTCCAGACCTGCCACGGGACGCCCCGCCCGGCAGCGACGTGGCCCCGCCAGCGGGCCGGATCCAACGAGGGGTGGAGCTTGAGCACGGGCACCAGCGCCGAGAGGGAGCCGCGCCCCTCGCCCAGCAGGGCCGCATCGACCTGGTCGAGGAGGGCCCGGTTGCCCGCCTCCTCGACGGGGTTCAGCCCCAGGACGAGGGAGTCCCGCTCGGCGGGCGCCCGGTCGGCGCAGAGTCCATCGAAGCGGTCCGTGCCCACCACCCAGACCCGCGCCGGGTCGACGTACTGCTCCATGAGCGCCGCGGAGCGCCGGCCCCAGACCGCCATGCGCTCGGAGAAGAGGTACTTGTACAACGACGTTGGGCCCGCGGGAATCTGGCCGTGCTGATGGGTAACCGTCGGAATCCCCCGCTGTCGGGCCGCCCGCGCGAAGGCCTGATCGAAGGGAAAGAAGTCCTGGGCCGTCAGGACCGAGACCGGCCGGAGCTCCTCCAGGAGCCGCCCCGCGACCTCGAGGAGCGCGGCGCCCCGCGCCATGATGCGACGATCCCGGGGCCCGATCCCGAGGGCGGGCACCTCCCGGCGATGCAGCACCCGAGGCGCCCGGAGCCGCAGGGAGGGGATCCCCTCGGCCCGCAGCGCGTCGAAGACATCCTCCTGGTCGGTCACGCCGACGGCCGCATCGGGCAGCTCGGCGAGGAGGCGCCGCAGGACCCCCGTGGTCCGCAGATCCGCCCAGGGGAAGCCGAAGACGAAGAGGTGCCGGGCCCCCGGGGGCGTCCCGGCGAAGCTCCGCTCCACCCGGACGGTCTGTGCGAGGGGGCCCCGGGCCAGCCGGGAGGCCAGGTCCACCGCCCGACCCCGCACCGCCCCCTGCCAACGCGTCCGGCCCTCCCGGGGACGGAGACGTTCCAGGTAGAGCTCGGTGATCAGGAAGGACCAGAGGTCGGGCCCGGCCGGCCTCCTCGGGCCCCCCTCCAGGACACGGTCGACGTCGCGGATGATCCTGTCGAGGGAGAGGTTCATGGTCATGCGCGGACGCTCACGCGTAGTCGCGCTGGACCATGAAGGACTCGGCGAAGAAATGACCGCTCTCGGAACCCCTCACCTTCGCCAGGGCCTCCAGGACCTCACGGGAGCGGGGGTGGGGATCGGGCCGGGCCTCTCCCTTGTACGACTCCATGGCCCGCACCTTCAGCTCCAGGTCGTCCCGGGAGATCTCCACGTAGAGGTTCGGCTCCCACTGCGCCGGGCGCAGGTATCCGGTGCTGCTAGGCACCTCGCCGCAGATCAGGGGGATCCGGCGCTCGACGGAGGGGCGCGTCGCCACCACCGCGGCCTCGTGGCAATACTGGTGGTCGATGTTGGTGCAGAAGCGGTGGTGGGTGAAGAGCGCATCCGGCGCCACCCGGTCCACCAGGGCCTCGAGCCAGTGGATCAGCTCCAGCAGCGTGTGACGATCCATCTCGTTGTCCGAGAAGTGGCCCAGGGTGAGGTGCTCGGGGCGGATCCCCAGGACACCCGTGGCGCGGGCGCAGTCCCCGTGAAGGATCTCCAGCTCCCGCTCCATCTCCGCCTCCACCAGGAGGTGGCGCCGACTCCGGATCCCTGTGCTGGGGATCGCCACATGGACCTCGCACCCGCCACGGACGAGCCGGGCCATGGTGCCGCCGGCGGCGAGGGTCTCGTCGTCCGGGTGGGCGAAGAACATCAGGACCTTGCGGAAGTCATCGAGGCGCATCGCCCCTCCTCTTAGCGGCGTCGGGTGATCCGGACGTCTGCGTCGATGTGGCCAGCGCGCAGCGCAGGCCGGGACAACTCCAGCCGGAACTCCCCAACGTCCAGGAAGGCCCTGGGGTACCCCTCCACGTCGAGCATTCGCAGGTGGTCGAAGAGCTCCCCGAGGGTCGCTGCCTCTCCCGGGAGCCGGCTCTGCTCCGGCTTGCGTCGTCGGAACACCACCGGCTCCCCCTCCTGGGGCATCGGGGCCGGCTCCGTCGCTGCGATCTCCCGGATCATGTCGGTTACGGTCCCCGCGAGGCGCACGAAGATCTCCTCCCCGAGGCCCTCGAGGGACATGGGCCGCTTCATGTACACCGGTCCGGCGTCCAGCTCCTCCACCATGCGGAGGGCCGTGACCATGGTCTCCCGATGGCCCCGGGCGATCAGGTTCTGGATCGGACTTCCGCCCCGCCCGTAGGGTACGTCGGCCGCATGGAAGCAGACGCACTCGGCCGCGTCGAGGATCTCCTTGGGGACCCGGTGGCTCCAGTGGGGGAAGAAGATGTAGCGGGGCCGAAGCGCCGCAACGAGGTCCACGGTGAGCTCCTCCCCGGCGGAGATGAGGCGCCAGGTGCCCGGGAGGCTCACGAGGTGGTCCTCGAACGCGCTGCGGTTCCACGGATGGGCGGTGGCGACGATGTATGTTTGGTTCGACATGGTCCCGGGATCCTAGCAGACCCCCCGGAGCGTCGCAAGGGCAGGGCCCGCCCGGGCCAGGGCAATCGCAAAGTCGCCGCTCCCCCAGCGGTCTATCGAACTCTGGCTCGACTCGGCTGGAAGAATGGTCCGTTGCCGTTGCCGTCGCCGTCTGACGATCGATCACATCTTTTCGCTCTTCGCGATCGCGCCTGGGT
>JBDRIT010000112.1:0-36790 GCA_043815665.1 Pseudomonadota bacterium | reverse complement strand
CATCTTCGCCAGCTTCGTTCATCGGGCCAAGACCGTCCTCAACGTAGGCGCTGGCTACGATTCCGGCGATCTCGACCCTCGCGCCTCGCCGTCGAAGCGGCCCCGGCTTCTCGCCACGAAGGGACTTTATGGACGGAGACTCAATAGTAGCTCCGCCGCCGACTCACGTCTTCGGGCCTGAACGCATCCTCGATCCACTCCACCTCGATCCCCTGCGCACCGAACCGCACCGCGATCACGTCGAACCGGACATCCCAGTTGCGCATCCCCCGGAAGGCCATCCAGGCCCGGGCGGCGGTGATCACGCGGCGCCGCTTGGCCGGCGTCACGGTGAGCGCTGGAGAGGCCAGGTAGCGCCCGGAGAGGCTGCGCACCTCCACGAACACCAGCCCCTGTCTGCCGATGGTCGCGACGAGGTCGAGCTCGGCCCGCCGGGCATGGAAGTTCCGGTCGACGATTCGAAATCCGGCCGCTCTGAGCCGCTCCTCTGCGAGCCTCTCGGCGCGCCGCCCCAGGGCGACGCGGTGGTCCTTCTGTTGTTGTTGCATGGGTACACCTCCCGGGATCGGTCCCAAGAGGTTAATCGTCGGCGGGCTCCGTCGGAGAAGCGTCCGCCCCAAGGATCTCCGCGACCGGCCCGAAGGTGCGACGGTGGTGGGGCGTGACGCCGAGCGCGGCGAGCGCGGCTCTGTGCTCCCTCGTCCCATAGCCCTTGTTGCGCTCCCAGCCATAGCCCGGCACGACCTCGGCGAGGGCCTCCATGTACCGATCTCTGTGAACCTTCGCCAGGATCGAAGCGGCGGCGATGGCCACCGAGAGTGCGTCGCCGCCGACCACGGCGCGCTGGGGGCAGGCGGTCCATGAGGGGAGCCGGTGGGGCCCATCGACCACAACGAGGATCCCGTCGGGGGAGATCCCGGCGGCGACGACCTCGTCCCAGACCCGGGACACCGCCCTGGTCATGGACGCCAGGGAGGCCTGGAGGACGTTGATCCGATCCACCTCCTCGGCGGGGGCCCGATCCAGGGACCAGGAGAGGGCGGCGGCGCGCACCACGGGCTCCAGGGCGGTCCTGGCCCCCTCGGTGAGGACCTTCGAGTCGTCAACGCCGGGGATGCGCAGCTCCACCGGGAGGGCCACAGCGGCGGCCTGCACGGGGCCTGCGAGACAACCGCGGCCGGCCTCATCCGTACCAATGATGGTATGGAATCCACGACGACGGGTGTCGTCCTCGACCACCCCGGGCGCCCGGGGTGGGACCGGGAACAGAGAGGGGGGCACCGCGCCGTGTTACCGGCGGCTGAGGCTCTTGATCCGGGCAGCCTTGCCGCGAAGCTTGCGCAGGTAGAAGAGGCGGGCCCGGCGAACCTTGCCGCGATCCACGACCTCGATCCCGGCGATGCGCGGGCTGTGGAGCGGGAAGATGCGCTCGACACCGATCCCGTAGGAGAGCTTCCGCACGGTGAACGTGGACGAGATCCCCGCCCGACGTCTCCGGATCACGACCCCCTCGAAGGCCTGGGGGCGGGCCCGCTCCTTGAACTCCCCGTCCAGGACCTCGACGATCTTCACCAGCACGCGCACGGTGTCCCCGGCCCGGAACTGGGGTATCCCGTCGCGCATGAAGGGCTTCTCCACGTGGCTCATCACATCCATCACAGACTCCTCTCTCCCATCAAGCGATCCAGAAGGATCGCGGCGGCGGAGCGGACCGACAGGTGGTTGTAACCACAACCACCGTCGATCGGCTCGAGCGCCACATCCAGGGAATCAAAAAACTGTTGCTCCAGTCCCCACCCCGTCCCCAGGATGAGGATCACGCTTCCATCTTCAGACCTGATCCGCCGGCGCATGACCTCGAAGGAGACAGCCCTCGAACTCGGCTTCGCCGTGGTCCCCACGGTCAGGGGGACCGTGCCGCCCCGCTGCTGGACCTCCGCCCGGACCGCCTCGAAGTCCGGAACGACCCGGAGCAGCTTGAAGGCCTCACGACGGATGGGGTTGTACTCTCCCCCCGCTCCTTCGGTCCAGTGGGTCACGAGCTCCTGGACCATCGCCTGCTGCTCCCGGATCGGCGTGACCAGGAAATACCCCGCCAGATCATAGGTCCGGGCGGCCCGCGCGATGTCATGGACGTCCATGTTCGTCACGGCTGTGGTCACGATCCGACGGTTCTTGTCATAGACCGGAAAATGCAGCAAGGAAATATACACGTTCATCATTCTGAATCAAGCAGTTTTCTCTCGTCGTCCGTCAACGGATGACGGTCGATGAGATCCGGGCGCCGGTCCCGGGTGAGGCGGAGGGACTCGCTCCGACGCCACCGGGCGATCTCCGCATGATGCCCGGACAGGAGGACGTCCGGGATGCCCGCGCCGCGGAACTCCCGGGGCCGGGTGTAGTGAGGATACTCCAGGCGACCACTCCCGTGGCTCTCCTCGTCCAGGGAGACGGCGTTGCCCATGACGCCGGGGAGGAGGCGCGCGGTGACCTCGATCACCGTGAGGGCCGCGGTCTCACCGCCGGCGAGGACGTAGTCCCCGATGCTGAGCTCCTCGTCGATCCAGCCGCCGTCGATGACCCGCTGGTCCACGCCCTCGTATCGCCCGCAGACCAGGACCACCCGCTCCATCGCGGCGATCTCCTGGGCCCGGGCCTGGGTGAGGGGCGCGCCGCGAGGGCTCATGAGGAACGTCCGCGAGACGGGTTCTGTGGTCTTGATGTCTTCGAGGGCACGGACCAGGGGATCCGCAAGCATCACCATGCCCGCTCCCCCCCCGAAGGGAAGATCGTCCACGGTACGGTGCACATCGTCGGTGTAGTCCCGCGGATCGATGCGCTCCACCGAGACGAGGCCCTTCTCCACGGCTTTGCCCAGGAGGCTGGTCTCGAGGGGTGAGTCGAAGTACTCGGGAAAGATCGTGAGGAGGACGAACTTCAAGGGGACGGCTCCCGTCGCGATGCGGGATCCCTACTCCATGATCTCGACCATGGCCCGCATCTGGGCCTTGGTCGCGGCGGCGCTGACCACCGTTCGGAGCGCGCGGGCCGTACGGCCCTGCTTGCCAATCACCTTTCCGAGATCGTCCGGGTGGACCCGGAGCTCAAGGATCGTGGTCCGTTCTCCCTGGAGCTCGTTCACCCGAACATCATCCGGGTTGTCCACCAGGGCACGCGCAACGTAGGCCACCAGTTCCTTCAGCTCCATCTCAACACCTCCGCTGCTCGTCTCACTCCGCCTTCATGTGCTTGCGCAGAAGGCTCCGGACGGTGTCGGTCGGGATCGCGCCCTTTCCGATCCAGTACTGGATCCGCTCGTCCACGAGGGTCACAGCCGCCGGGTCGAGGTTGGGGTCGTAGGTCCCGAGCATCTCAATGAAACGTCCGTCTCTCTTCGCCTGGCTGTCGGCCGCAATGATCCGGTAGAAGGGATGCTTCTTCTTTCCGTGCCGTGCGAGCCGGATTTTGACCGCCATTTCACTCTCCTTAACGCGTCTCGCGGGTCGTCATCTCCACCCGGCGGAACCGGGGTGGGAGGGTTTTACCTTCGCGACCCACCGGTGTCAAGCGAAAAGCAGGACAACGCTCCCCGACTTCGTGATTCACTTTATCACGCCAACTCTGTAGGATCCAAACGGAAACACGAGGTGACAGATGCTCCACAGAACCACTCCACCCATCGCGCCCGTTGCCCTCACCCTCACCCTCGCCCTCCTCTTCGCCGCCTGCACCGGCGCCAGGGGCGGAGCCGCAGCGGGGGCCCAGGATGCGGACACGGGGTCTTCGGATGTGGCGCATCCGGCGGACGCCGAGGCCGACGTCACGGAAGGGCCGCTGCCCCTGATCGCCACCGACGGCGACGCCCTGCGCCCCTCCCTGGAGGGCGATCTCCTGGCCCTCCTCACCATCGACGCTGGCGGCACCCAGTGTCTGTCCCAACCCTGGAACGCCGAGTGCGTCGCCCGGGTCCGTCTGCTGAACGTCACCGACGGCTCCCCGATCTACTCCTCGACCGACGTCTACGCTGCCAGCGTCCCCCTCCTGGAGGATCAGGTCCTGTACTGGACCGGATCGGACAACCGCCTGCGCTACCACGAGGTCGGCGGTCCGGGCATCGTCCAGCCCCTCCTGGATCACCAGGACTTCTACGGGATCCAGGCGCCGGTCCTGGTCCGGGAGGGCGGCGTATACTGGTACGCATACGACTATGGGAGCGGCACCTCTGCGTTCCATCGGTACGACGTGTCCAGCGGCACGGTGACGCGGGTTCACGCAGCGCAGCACGACTGGCCCTGGTTCATGAGCGAACTGGGCGCCCCCATCGGGCCGCAGTTCGATGTCGCCGACGAGCACGTCGTGTGGGTGCACTACCAGGCATACGGAGACACCTGGCATTACCGGCTCCTGCGCGGCGCGCCCGGCGGGGATGCCACCCCGGAGCCGCTGCCCACCGGCGACGTGAACTGCATCTGGCCGCGGATCAGCGGCGACTGGGTCTATTACCTCTGGTTCATCCAGGATCAGTGGGAGTGCAGCCAGCTCAAGTGCATCTACCACCTCTCGCGGGTCCATCTGGTGACCGGGGAGGTGGAGGAGATCGGGGACGAGGACGCCCGGATCACGGGCCTGTACCCGCCCCTCCTGTGGGAGGGCGGCGCAGGGTGGATCGATTTTCGGGACGGGACCTACCAGGTGGTCCTCCGCCCTGAGGGCGGTGAGCCCGTCGCCGTCACCCCGCCAGAGCGGCCCGTCGGGCTCTTCAGCGGTGTGGATCTCGTGTCCCTCGACGACGGCAGCCTGCGGGTCCTGTGGTCGACGCTCTTCGATGGGCGTCTGCAGATCTTCGCAGAGGACTGGGACGGACGTTAGCCGGAAGAGGGGAGGAGTTTCGGAGAGGCCCACCGGATTGGATAAACCGCAAGGCTGAGTGGTTGGCCGACCGTCTTGACCTCGCCAAGCCGGTGGGCCCCTCCGACGAGGGCGATCATAGGGGCGACGCCCGCACGCCCCAAAAAAGAGGACACGTCCTCGTGGGACTGAGGGAAAATCAGGCGTCCCCGAGGAGCTCCTTGAGGTCCCGGGCGGGGCCGTGCAGCGGGTCGTCGGCCAGGACCGACTCGATGACCGCACGGGCTGCGTCCACCTCGCCCGCATCCGCCAGGTCGAAGGCCTCCTGGCAGGCGAGATCGAGCTGTGACGATCTCGCTGGACGCGTCGCCACCGGCGCAAGGGCGGGAGGCGTCACCCTCGGTGCGGGCGGCGCCTCGGCGTGGCGCATCAAGGCCTCCTCCAGCTCTCGCTCCGGCCCCGCGGCACCGGGGAGGAGGACCCTCGCCCTGCGCAGGTGCTCTGCAGCGTCCTGCCAGCGCCCGAGGCGACGACCGAGGATGCGACCCAGGCGGAGATGGGCCTGACCCTCTTCGTGGGGGGGCAGCCCGGTCTGGGAGAGGGTGCCCTCGAGCAGATCGACCAGCTCCTCGTGCCGCCCCGCGGCCTCCAGGGCCTTCTCGAGGGGCGGGAACCAGCGCCCCGGCTCCTCGTCGAGCTGCCACGCCAGGCTCAGGTAGCGAACCGCATCCTCCCAGAGTCCGAGGCCGTCCTGCAGCACCCTGCCCAGATGACCGGCCACCGCGGCCCGGCGCCGGCGGTCGGGACTCCGCTCGACCCAGCGCACCATCTCCGAGAGGGCCCGGGGGCGCGATCCTTCATCCCCCATCAGGGTGACGATCACCTGGAGGGTGCCGTCGTCCGGGGAGACAGGGACGTCACCACCGTTGAGGACACCCCAGGCCGCCTCCACCTCACCGGCTCTGGCCAGGGTCCGGAACTCGAGGTTGCGCCAGGCTGGGGTGACGTCCACCCCGGTCACCATCCTGCGGCGGAGGGCCAGGAGCCGCTCCGGGGTGATGCTCCCCTCCAGGGTTGCGAGGAGCCGCGTCGCGGCGTCGGCCCCGGCATGAAGCACCGGGGCGAGGGCTTCGGCCAGGTCCTCCAGGTGGTCTACGGACAGGACCTCCAGGGCTGCGGCGACGAGGGCCTCCGCGCCCTCCGGGGTCGGGCTCCCCTGCACCTGCCCGCCCAGGAGCCAGGACAGGAGACGACGGCGAATGCCGGCGTCCTCAGCGGAGGCCGCAACCGCAGCCAGGGAGTAGAGGTCCGCGGGCAGGGAGAGGTCTCGCCCTGCGGAGTCCCAGAGGGCCAGCATACCGGAGAGGTCTCCGTCGGAGATCATCCGACGGGAGGCTGCGTGGAGCAGGACAGAGCGCTCCACGCCCGAGGCCATGAAGGGCAGGGAGGCCAGCAGCTCCTGGAGAGGCACCCCCGAACCGAGGAGCGCCGCCCGGGTCGCCAATATGCCCGGATCCCTGGGCAGGAGCGCTGTCGCCCGATCCAGGATCGCCCCTCGCAGCCCCCCAGCGTCATCCAGGCGACGCGCGACCTGCTCGAGGACGAAGGCCGCCGCACCCCGACGCCCCCGAGCCACCAGGGCCGCAGCCAGGTCATAGCCCGCATCGGCCATGGCCGCCCCATCCCTGCGATGGGACGCCACCGACAGGCGGCAGCTCCGGGCCAGCACCTCCCCCTCGCCCCGCTCGATCATGCGGTCGGCCTCGGCCAGGGCCTCGTCATGAAGCCCGGGCTCACAGGACTGGAGCACCACGAGGCGCTCCTGGAGGAAGGAATCCCACTCCTCACCCTCCTTCCGCGCACGATACAGCGTGGTCAGCGCCGCGGCCGAGTCTCCGTCGCGGATGGCTTCGTCCACGTCCTGGTGGAGTCGGGCCGCGTCGAGGCGCTGGAGCAGCTCCCGATCGATCTCGTCCGTGGCCTCGTCCCCCTCCCCCACCTCCCGGCGGACCGCGTCCACCGCATCCGCAGGCGCGTACTCGATGGAGAGTTTTCCGGAGCGGGTGCCCAGGGCCGCCACGTCGAGGCGGGCCACGGGGACCCGCCACCCCGCGGTGAGGAAGAGGTGATCCAGCACTGACGGGAGGACCCGGAGCCGGTGGCCGTCGGGCTCGCGCCGGGCACCTAGCCGGGCGCCGATTCTCTCCAGCAGCTCTTCGGCGAGGAGGTGCCAGGGCCGACGAGTGAAGCCCACCAGGAGGGTCTCCAGCGGGGCCAGGATGATCTCACCGTCGGGCCCGGGCAGGATCCGCCACCGGGCCACCAGGGCGTGCCCCTCCTCCGCGACCATGACCACCGCGGTGTCCTCACGGAGGTCCAGCCGGCGGAGACGGGTCTCGCCCGCCGCGTGTGCCGCTGCCAGGAGGTCCGTGCCCGACACGGTCAGGCGGATCCGATCCAGCTCCGTGCGATGGGCGTGGAACGCGTTGGCCCCGCCGCGGAGGTCCGCGGGGAGTCGGAGCCTGGGAATCGATACCTCCAACGCACCCACCCGCACCGGGCCGAGATCCACCGGCGCGGACAGGGACAGTCGCCCCCGCTCGCGGGTGATCTCGACAGACAGCGGCAGAGCGGTATGCACGCGAGGCACGAAACCTCCAAGGTGAAAACACGCGCTGGAATATAGCACACAGAAACTGGCTGGGGCTACGCCGACAGACCTCACGAAAAAGGCGCTACAGCATCGGGAGGTACGTCGCGATCTCGAAGTCCGTCACCTGGGTGCGGTAGCGATCCCACTCGGCGAACTTGTTCTTGATGAACTTCTCGAAGAGCACCGGCCCGAGGGCCTCCTCGACGACCTTGGACCGCCGGCACTCGAGGGTCGCGCCGTAGAGATCGCCGGGCAGGGAGTCGATCTTGCGGTCTGCGCGCTGCGCCTCCGTCATCGAGTAGACGTCGTCCTCGGTTGGGGGCTCGTTCACGTAGCCCTTCTTGATCCCTTCGAGGCCCGAGGCGAGCATCACCGAGAAGGCCAGGTAGGGGTTTGCGGCGGCGTCGGGGGCGCGGTACTCCACCCTGCAGGAGTTGGACTGGCCGGGGCGGAAGGCCGGGACCCGCACCAGCGCGGAGCGGTTCCGGCGACCCCAGACCGTGTACACCGGCGCCTCGTAGCCCGGGACCAGACGCTTGTACGAGTTCACGCACTGGTTGGTCACCGCAGTGAACTCCTTTGCGTGGGCCAGGAGCCCGGCGATGTAGCCGCGGCCGACCTCCGAGAGGTTGTACTCCCCGTCGTCGGAGTAGAACGCGTTGACTCCGTTGGTGAACAGGGACTGGTGGACGTGCATCCCGGAGCCGTTCACGCCGTTGATCGGCTTCGGCATGAAGGTCGCGTAGATGCCCTCCTCGCGGGCGATCTCCTTGATCAGGACCTTGGCGATGACGATCTGGTCCGCCATGAGGAGCGCCTCCTCATAGCGGAAGTCGATCTCGTGCTGGCCCGCAGCGACCTCGTGGTGCGCGGCCTCCATGCGCATCCCCATGTCGCGCAGGGTGGCCAGGGTGCGGGACCGCACCGTCGCCGATCGGTCCAGGGGGAGAACATCGAAGTAGCCGCCCGAGTCCTGCGGCACCGGCGTCTTGGAGTCGGGGAAGTAGAAGAACTCCAGCTCGGGGCCGACATAGAAGTGCTCGAAGCCCATGTCCCGGGCGCGCTGCAGGTTCCGACGCAGGACGTACCGGGGATCGGACTCCAGGGGCCGGCGATCCGGGTAGAGCACGTCGCAGATGAAGAACGCGGACCGCACCCCGCCGTCCCGGAGGGGGAAGAGCCGGAAGGTTTCGAGGTCGGGCATCGTGATGAGATCGGACTCCTCGATCCGGACGAAGCCCTCCACCGAGGAGCCGTCGAACTGGATGCCCTGTTCCATCGCACTGTCGAGCTGGCCCACGTCGATGTTGAGCCCCTTGAGGTTGCCCAGGACATCGGTGAAGAAGAAGCGGATCACGTTGATCCCCTCTCTCTCCACCGTCTCTCGAATGGTCTTTGGATCCATGCTCACGTGCTCCTCCTTCAGGTTCTTCCTGTCATGGGACTGAGGGACCGACACCCGTCGGAGAATCTGCTCCCTCCGAAGTGAAAGTCAAGAGTGAACTACCTGAAGATCGCCGCCGGGAGCGCCTCCCAGAGGCGCTCCCGGCCCGCCGTCGAGATACCGGTGGTCTCCAGCGACAGCAGCCGCAGGCCCGTCGCCTTTGCAAGGTGCGGGACGGCCGCGTCGGTGAGCTCCGCCTCGTCCAGGACCAGCGCGATGAGCTTCGGGAACGCGGGGACGAACTCCATCCCTGCGTCAGTGATCCCGGGCAGCTCCTGGGCCTTGAGCACCTCCAGGGCCGGCGCCCGGGCCAGGGTGGCGAAGCCCGCGTCGGTGACGTTGGTCTCCTCGATCTCGATCTTGCGCAGGCGGGGCATCCGGGTCAGGACCTCCATCCCGGGATCCCCGAGGGGGCAGTGCTCCACCTCGAGAACCTCGAGGGACGGGGCAGGCAGGAGGCCCGCCACCCCCGCGTCGGTGACGTTGACATGGCTCAGCTCGAGGAACAGCAGGGCCTCGAGGGCCCCGAGGTGCTTCAGCCCCTGGTCCCTGAACCGCACCGCACGAGCCCGCAGAACCCTCAGCCCGGTGAGCTTCGCCAGGTCCGGGGCCGAGGCGTCCGTGAGCCAGAAGGGGGCGTCGAGCTCCATCAGGCCCGTCAGCCCCGTGAGCTCGGCGATGCCCGGGTCCTCCACCGCGGTGGCCCGGAGATCGAGACGCCGCAGCCTCTTGAGATCTCCGAAGCGACCCAGGGTCCCGGCGTCCGCGCGGGTGTTCGAGAGATCCAGCGCGCGGAGGCTCCACATGCGAGACACCTTGTCGAGCCGGGCGGCGCTCAGCCAGGTCTGGCTCAGGCGCAGCTCGTCCAGCGCAGGACCGTGGGCGACGAGTCGGCTGAGATCCTCATCACGGATCCCCGTGCCCGAGAGGTCGAGGAACCTGAGGTCGAAGAGCGCGGTGAGCACGTCGATGCTGCCCTCCTCGAAGGGGATCGCGGTGTCCCGGAGGGAGACCGAGACCAGACCACCGGAGAAGGGCGCGAGGTCCGGGAGCATCCTTGCCTCGAGGCGGATCCCTTCGATGTAGAGGAGGGACGGGGTCCAGCGGGCGTGGTTCAGGCCTTCGAACGCGTCCGCGGGGAAGGCTCCGCCCCGGAGCACGAGGCCCCGGAACCGGGGTGCCACCTGCTGGAAGAGCTGCCGGGTCCAGGCACAGTCGTCCACCACAAGGACCTTCCCGGGGAACCGCACGCCGTCCACCACCGAAGCGAGGGACGCCTCGCTGGGACACCCGGCTTCGTGATAGAGGACCCGGGCCGTGGCGACGTCGTCCGTCGACGCAGCGGGGAGCCGCGCCCCTGCGACGGCGCCGTTGACCCGGAGCACCGGTCCATCCCATCGCCAATCGAGCACGGTCCGCACCACCGGTGGCGCAACGGGATCTCCCGTCGGGGCTGAAGCGGGCTGCGCCCGTCCCGCAGGGACCTCCACGGAGACCTCCGCACGGAGCGTTGCGTCCCACACGATCCCGGTGGTGTGGCCCTTGTCGAGCCAGAGCATCGCGTCCTCGGTGGGAGCAACCTCGAACCGGGTCAGGACGCCGCCCTCCCGGAGCTCGATGATGTCCACCACCTTCTCGGCCCGCTCCGTCCGCTTCTTGCAGCTCGGGACGAAGCACACCGCCACCACTGCTGCGGTCAGGATCCAGGTCGTCCGCGTCATGTCACCACCTCCCTCTGGTCGACCCCTTATAGCGGATAGGCGTGTGATTGTCGTTGACAACCACACGCCTATCCGCTATCCAGTCCCGCCATTCTAGACGACAACGGAGTCACACATGAAGACCATCGGCATCCTCTCCATCGTTCTTTCCCTCCTGTCCCTTGGCGCCTGCGGCGGCGGCGGCGTGACCAACCCCGGCCCCGACGAGGACGTGACCATCAACGAAGACGGCGTCGTCGAGCCCATCGGCTGTGAGACCGCTGACGAGTGCGTCGACGAGGTCGATCCCGGGGCGTGCCAGGAAGTGGCCTGCGTCCAGGGCACCTGCCAGATCGTCCCGGTGCTCAACGGCTCCACCTGCGACGACGACAACATGTGCACCCAGGGCGATCACTGCGAGGGCGGCACATGCCTCTCCGGGGACAACCTCTGCGACTGCCAGACCGTGGAAGACTGCGCGACCTACGAAGACGCCGACCTCTGCAACGGCACCATGATGTGCGACGCGGGTGAGTGCAAGGTGGATCCGGCCACGGTGAAGGACTGCTCGGGCATGGCCGTCGCCGAGTGCAAGATCGGGTACTGCGAGCCGGGCAGCGGCGAGTGCAAGACCAAGAACGCAGAGAACGGCATTTCCTGCGAAGACGGCAACCCCTGCACCATCGACGACCTATGCCAGGCGGGTACGTGCGAGGGCGACGAGTTCGATCCCGACGACGGGAACGAGTGCACCGAGGACAGCTGCTTGCCGGCGACCGGCATCCAGAACACGCCGGTGACCAACGGCACCGAGTGCAACGACGGCGACCTCTGCACCACGAACGACGCCTGCCAGGCCGGCGCCTGCGAGGGCGACGCCAACCCGGACTGCCAGTGCGAGACCGACGCGGACTGCATCCCCTTCGAGGACGGCGACCCCTGCAACGGGACCCTGACCTGCGCCGCCGGCGCCTGCGCGGTGGACGCGGACACCATCGTCACCTGCACCGCCACGGGCAGCCCCTGCCAGACCAACGCGTGCGACCCCTCCACCGGCGAGTGCGAAGTGAACTCGGCCCTCAACGGCGCCCCCTGCGAGGACGGCAACTTCTGCACCGAGTTCGACTACTGCGCGAACGGGGCCTGTGTGGGCCTCCCCCTGGACTGCAATGACGTGAACGCGTGCACCGCGGACTCCTGCGATCCCATGACCGGCTGCGTCAACGCGCCCATCGACGGCTCCTGCGGCGACGGCGACCCCTGCACCCTCGCGGACACCTGCGTCGCCGGCGTCTGCGTCGGGACCCCGGATCCCGCGTGCCAGTGCCTCAACGACGTGGAGTGCGACGCCTTCGAGGACGGCGACCTCTGCAACGGGACGCTGATCTGCGTGGCCAACAAGTGCAAGGTGGACCCGGTCACCGTGGTGGACTGCGAGATCGACGGGCTGAGCGCCTGCGAGACCGCCACCTGCGAGCCCGAGACCGGCTTCTGCCTGGTGGAGACCCTCCCCGACGGCGTGGCCTGTGACGACGACAACGCATGCACGAACAACGACAAGTGCGTCGCGGCCGCGTGCCAGGGCGGCGCCATGACCTGCGACGACGGCAACGTCTGCACCACCGACGCCTGCAACCCGCTCATGGGCTGCACCTACGCCTACAACACCCAGAGCTGCAACGACGGCAACGACTGCACCCTCAACGACGCGTGCGATGAGGGCTTCTGCACCGGCGACCCCAACCCCACCTGCCAGTGCGAGACCGACGCGGACTGCATCCCCTTCGACGACGGCAACTTCTGCAACGGCACCCTCTCCTGCGTGGCCCACAAGTGCGAGGTGAACCAGGGCAGCGTCGTGGAGTGCGACACCGCCGGCGACACCGCCTGCCTGATCACCGCCTGCCAGAAGAGCACCGGCGACTGCGTGCAGGTCACCGTCGAGAACGGCAAGGCCTGCAACGACGGCAACGCCTGCACCCAGGTGGACGCCTGCCTGGGCGGCGTCTGCATGGGCTCCAGCGCCCTGACCTGTGACGACGGGAACCCCTGCACCAACGACTCCTGCGACGTGTCCGCCGGGTGCCTCTTCGTCCCCAACACCGCAGCCTGCGATGACGGCGACCCCTGCACCGGCGGCGACGCCTGCCTGGCCGGCGTCTGCCAGCCCGGCGACGAGGACCTCTGCCCCACGGCCTGCAACCCGGACTGGACCCTCACCTGCGGCGGCTCCGACGCGTGGAACAACGGCTGGAGCGGCTCCACCGACGACATCGTCGGGTACGAGTGCTCTCCCTACGACTACAACGGCCCCGAGTACACCTACACCTGGACCGCGCCCTACGATGCGGTGGTCACCGTGACCCTCACCGACGAGGCCGCGGAGACGGACCTCATGGTCCTGGACAACCTCGGCGACGGCTGCATGCCGGGCAACTGCCGGGACTACGACTTCACGACGGTGACCTTCAACGCGCTCGAGGGCCAGGCCTTCTACTTCGTGGTGGACGGCTACGAGGAGGGCGTCTTCGAGGGCGAGGGCGCGTTCACCATCACCGTGGATTGCCAGCCCTTGCACGAGCTGGTCTGCGACGACGGCATCGACGACGACGGCGACGACCTCACCGACTGCGACGACGTGGACGATTGCCTCGGTACCGAGGCCTGCCCGCTGCCGATCTGCGAGCCCGACTGGGATCTCAGCTGCGGCGAGAGCGACTCCTGGGCCAATTATTACGCCGGGTACACCAGCGTGATCGAGGACTACACCTGCAGCAACTGGTCCTACGCCGGTCCCGAGTACACCTACACCTTCATCTCCCCGGTCTCCAAGCCGATCACCGTGACCCTTACCGACGAGACGGCGGCCACGGATCTCATGATCCTCGGCGGCGGCGAAGGCCTCTGTGACCCGAACGACTGCCTGGCCTTCGGCTTCGACACAGTGACCTTCGACGCGGAGGCGGGGGCGCTGTACTACCTCGTAGTGGACGGCTACAACGGCGCCGAGGGCACCTACACCATCACCGTGGAGTGCCCGCCGGACGTGGAGACCGTCTGCGACGACGAGGTCGACGACGACGAGGACGGCCTCACCGACTGCGACGACCAGGACTGCGCGCTGGCCGAGGCCTGCCTCGTCGACTGCAACCCCGCGGTCTTCCCCTTCGAGGTCTCCTGCGGCTTCGAGGAGGACTGGTTCAACTACGGCTCCCTCTCCAGCGACAAGGTCGACACCTATGGTTGCACCGAGGACCTCCTCGACGGCCAGGAGTACGTGTACAACTTCATCGCGCCCTACGACGCGACGGTCACCGTCGCCCTCACCAACGAGAGCGCCGAGACGGACATCCTGGTGGTCCCGGCGGCCGACGGCTGCGCGCCGGCGGCCTGCATCGAGCATGGCCTGTCCTCGGTGACCTTCGAGGCCACCGAGGGCCAGCTCTACTACGTCGTCATCGACGGCTACCAGGGCGCCGAGGGGTCGTACCATATCTCCTTCGGCTGCTCCCCGGAGACCGAGCAGACCTGCGATGACGGCCTGGACGAGGACGGGGACGGCCTGGCGGACTGCCTGGACTCCGACTGCTTCGGCGGTGACCTCTGTGAGGACGCCTGCGTGCCGGACAACGATGCGGCCCTCGAGCTGACCTGCGGATCCCACGACGACTGGCAGAACAACGGCATGGGCAGCTTCGATCTGATCGACAGCTACCCCTGCAACTCCTACCTCTACCAGGGCCCTGAGTATGCCTACACCCTGGTGGTGGAGGAGGACAGCATGGTGACGATCGTCGACACCAACATCGACATCGACATCCTGGTCCTCGAGGAGCTCGGCACCGGCTGCAACCCCGCAGCGTGCATGACCTACGGCCTCAACACCGTGACCTTCGAGGCCCTCGCCGACGTGGTCTACTACGTCGTGATGGACGGGTACAACGGCACCGAGGGCAGCTACGTCCTCGACGTCACCTGCGAGTAGGAGCAACGCCTCGGAGTTCCTTGCGTCACCCCTCGCCGCTGCTCCCATTTGGCGTTCGGTCTGGAACACACCTTCGGGAGATGCCTACTTGAGCATCCGCTTGATCGAGTACTCGGGAACGATGTCCACGGGGACGTCCCCGAGCTCGGAGAGCTTCGCCTGCACATCGCCGGAGAGGAGCCCGTACTCCATGATGAGGGCGCCCGCACCTGCATAGTCCCCATCGAGGGTCATCTTGACCAGGGTCTCGCAGAGCTTCGCCACCGCGGGCTTCAGCGCGTCGACCTTCACCCGGTACCGCCGGGTCGTGGGGTCGTACACGAAGACCCCCTCCGCAGCCAGGAAGTTGTAGGTGATGGCCTTGGCCACGCCGTGCGCGCCGCCAGGATCGAGGCGGACCACGCGGAAGGCCGCGGTGAGCCAGGTCACCGCGGCGCGGGTCGGGGTCAGGCCCTCCAACACAGCGCCGTCGGCGAGCTGCAGGAGGATCGCCAGGCCCAGGGCGTCCGAGCGGGCCTCCTCGATGATCTGCCGACGCTGGCGAAGCTTTGTTCGCGGATCCACCTCATCGGCGCCGATAACCGGTGCGATCCCGTGGGCCAGCTGGACCGCGATGAGGAGATGGTAGTAGGAGTTGAAGTCCAGATGCACCAGCTGCTCCTCGGCCACCACGTGATGGCTCAGGGGGACCCAGGAGTGATTGAACTTGGCCCGCGCGACGTTGCGCAGGATCACCTGGCGGCTTCCCTTCTTCTGGCGGACCCTCAGATCGTTGGGGAGGGAGAAGGCGCTGGTCTGTGCACCGGCCCGGGTCTCTCCGGCAGCGTAGATCTCGTCTGCGATGGTCACCGGCGCCTGCTTCCTCGTCGACAGGCGGGCGCGGCAGGCCTCGGAGATCGGCAGCGCCGCCACCAGGTCCTCCATGCGGCTGGCGAGGGCCGCGAACCGCAACGTCTCCTTGTCGTCCCGCAGCGCGATGATGGCCTCGAAGGACGCCTTCACCCCCCAGAGATGATCCTCGTAGAACTCGTACGGGCCGAAGACCACGATCAGGGGGCTGGCCGCCGTCTCCATCCAGGCCATCTCGCTCTCGAGGTACTCGCCGCTGAGGAGCGCGTCGGCCCGGGCCACCAGGAACTCCTCCAGCGCGTCGTCCTTGGCGTAGCCGGCGGCCTCGCGCAGCGCAGTCGCGGCGCGGGACAGCTCCGTGCGGAACTTCTCCCCATAGGGGATGGACACGAAGCCGTCGCCCTGACGCCGGATCACCGAGTACGGCCCCATGAGGGTCCCGATGTGCTCCGGATGGAGCTCGAGGTATCCGTCCAGCTCGCGGCGGGACGCATCCGACGGGTAGAACCCCGCGCCCTGGGGCCGGGATCGGGTCCCGATGAACTCCTGATTGTCCCGCAGCCGGTCCCAGGGACCGTAGTGGATCTCCATGAGTCGTGCGAGACGCTGCGCACGTTCGCCGCCGGCCTCGAGGAGGACCTCGTACCAGCCACGACCCACGTCAGAGACCTGATCCCAGAAGACCCGATCGATCCAGTCCGCCGCCTCCACCAGCTTTCCGATGAGCTTGAGATCCCGCGGCGTGAGGCGCCCCGGCTCGACCCCGATGGGCGCCGGCGCGAACTGCTTCAGCCGCTCCTCGATCTTCACGTCGCTCTCGGCATGATTCAGGAGCGTCGCCGCGTCCCCCTGGTTCGGCCTCGCCAGGGAAGGCGAGGCGGCCACCCAGAGCGCCATGACCAGCCCCATTCCAACACCTGCCCACTTCTCACGCATGGATTCCTCCCTCGCATAAGCGGTTGACGCAAAACGGGTTTTGTCTCTTCAGCTGATTTGAGGATATTCCAAACGCGCGCACGAAACAACCGATTCCGCTTTCCCTTGAACGTGGAGCGACCTCCGGTATGATGGGACCTCCGAAGGAGGCGACGCTCATGCAACGAATCCACCTGGTCCCACTGCTGCTGGCGACCCTTCTCCTGGGCTGCGACGGCGGCGGCGGCGGGACCATCGAAGACGACGTCATCATCCCTGAGGCCGCGACGGTCCCCGTGGAGCGGGGACTCATCGTCCGCACGGGAGAGCTCCTGGACACCCCCAACTTCAAGATCGGGGACATCAACGTGTTCAAGGGCAACACGGCCGCGATCCGGGCCCGATGTCCGGTGAAGATCACCGAGTGTCTGCCGATCCACATCTGCCGCCCCTCCGCAAGCAGCCTGCCCGAGAAGTTCGACTCCCTCGACGCTGTCTGCGCGACCAAGTCCGATGTGGTCACCGACCAGCTCCAGGCGATCACGGACGTGTACGACGGTATGGGCTTCGTCGCCAGGCTCGCGGAGAGCGATGACGGCTTCGGCTATGTGCGGGTCTGGGTGAAGGACATCGACGGCGCGGGCCCCGGGGCCGTGCTGCATCTCGAGTACGACCTCCTGCCCGAATAGGGTGGGTTGAATGCTGGCACATGTGGCTCGTCCGAGGGCGATCTCGGCGTGCATGAACAAAGGAGGAACCCGATGCGGTGGATGCGGATCCTGGTACTTCTCCTGACCCTTGGTCTCGTGGGGTGGGCCGTTCCGGACACGAGCTTCGCCATGGAGCAGGACAACCCCAAGGTGAAGATGGTCTCGGGCAAGGACCGGCAGAAGAACCCGGAAAAGAAGCGGATCAAGAACGGGCAGAACAAGAAGAAGATCAAGCGGGTCAGGAAGGGACCGCCGAAGAAGCCGAAGAAGAAGAAGAAGCAGGGGTTCAAGGAGCCCAAGTGGTCCGTGGGCGTCCGTGGCGCCATGACCCCCGCCAGCGACATGGACATCAAGAAGACGGGGGGCGGCGGAGAGGACTACGATCCCAGGCTCGCCTTCGGCGCTGGGGTCATCACCCAGTACCGGGTCTTCGACAAGCCCACGATCTACATCCTCGGCGAGTTCACCTACTGGTGGCAGGAGCTGAAGGACCAGACGACCAGCACGAAGGACGGCCTGGTCACCGTGTCCACCGGGGTCCGCTTCAACGTCTGGGGCCAGGCCAACAAGGCCCACGACCGGCTCTTCGTCAAGGGCCTCGTCGGCTACACGTACTACGCAGCGAACAAGGACAACTCCACGGCGAATGGTGGCATGGGGGCCTCGGACCGGTCCGGCATCTACTTCGGCGGCGGCGTCGGGTTCGAGCACCTCTTCACGGGGCTGCCGATCTCCGTGTTCGTGGACACCGGCGTGTACGCCCACAACTTCTCCCTGGACCCAGCGGCGGACGAGAAGGGCGCCTCCCTCGTGACCTGGGAGATCGGCGCGGGCGCGCTGTACCACTTCTAGCCGGAGCCCCTGTGACCCAGCGCATCCACGTCCTGCCCGAGTGGCTCAAGAACCAGATCGCCGCAGGGGAGGTCATCGAGCGCCCCGCGTCGGTGGTGAAGGAGCTCGTCGAGAACTCCCTGGACGCGGGCTCGACCCACATCGTCGTGGAGATCGACGGGGGCGGCGGCGAGCGCATCCGGGTGGTGGACAACGGCCACGGAATGAGCGCCGAGGACGCCCGAACGAGCCTGGAGCGCCACGCGACCAGCAAGCTCCGCTCCATGGACGACCTGAAGCGGATCCGGACCTTGGGCTTTCGCGGGGAGGCCCTCCCCAGCATCGCCTCCGTGAGCCGCTTCGTACTCAAGACCCGGGAGCGGCCCACGGACGGCGGCGTCGCGATCGGCGTCACCGGTGGCCGGGAGCTCACCACCTGGGACGTGGGGATGCCGCCGGGCACCGACATCGTCGTCGAGGACCTCTTCTACAACGTCCCGGCGCGACGCAAGTTCCTCAAGAAGCCGGCAACGGAGGCGGGCGCAATCACCGAGGTCATCCAGCGCGTCGCGCTGGGCCACCCGTCGGTGCACTTCACCCTGGTGGTGGATGGTCGGCGGAGCATCGACGTGCCGTCGGCGCGGACGGACCTGGAGCGGATCTACGGAATCTTCGGCGCCAAGGTCTGCGATCACCTGTACGAGTGCGTCTTCCAGGGAGAGATCTCCGTGGGAGGCTTCGTCTCGGCGCCGACCCTGACCAAGTCCAGCCGCACGGGGATCTTCACCTACGTCAACGGCCGCTTCATCCGGGACCGGGTGATCCAGCACGCGCTCTCGGCGGGCTACGGCGCGCTGCTCCCGAGGGGACGGCACCCCGTGGCGATCATCGAGGTCACCGTGCCGCCGGAGCTGGTTGACGTGAACGTGCACCCCACGAAGAGCGAGGTGCGCTTCGTCAACTCCGGTGCGGTGCACTCCGCGGTGTCCCGGGCGGTCTCCCTCACCCTGGCCGACACCCCCTGGCTCGAGGAAGGGCAATCCCCCGCAGGCAGCGCGACCCATGTCGCCGAGTCCAGAGGATGGGTCCCCGGCGCCCGCCCCACGCCGGCGCGCTACAACACGGCGAAGCTCCTGGAGGAGATGCACCGCTCCGGAGCTGTGGGAGGAGAGGACGACTTCCCCTGGGAGGCGAAGGACGCCCCCTCTCGGGAGACAGCCGACCCACAGCCCACAGCCCGCAGCCCACAGCCCGTCGCCGACGGAGTCGCCGGCTTCTACACCGCCCATCGCTACATCGGCCAGTTCGGCGGGTGCTTCCTGCTCCTCGAGCGGGACGGCGAGCTGGTCATCATCGATCAGCACGCGGCCCACGAGAGGGTGCTGTACGAGCGGTTCCGAGCGCGGTGGGTGGACAAGCGCCCCGACATCCAGCGCCTCCTGGTCCCCCACGTGGTCG
Organism: Pseudomonadota bacterium; assembly: GCA_043815665.1. Lineage (GTDB taxonomy): Bacteria > Myxococcota_A > UBA9042 > CAIXZC01 > CAIXZC01 > CAZNWW01. The sequence goes on along the minus strand of JBDRIT010000112.1, from coordinate 17,397 downwards.
ACTTGCCGCCCCACCTGGCGGCGCTCCTCACGGACCGGTGCCAGGTCCTCGAGCGCCTGGGCTTCCTGGTGGACCCCTTCGGGGGCAACAGCTTCGCCGTGAAGGGGGTCCCGCCTGATCTGTGCAGGCTCGACCCCGAGGGCCTCCTCAACGAGGTCGCCGAGCAGATGGCCGAGTCCGGCGTCGACCGCGCGGACAGCCTCGAGGGCAAGTGGGATCACATCTTCGCCACGATGGCATGCAAGGCAGCGATCAAGGCCGGCGACCCCATCGCGCCCGAGGAGGTCCGGAGCCTCCTGGCCCAGATGGAGGAGACCCGGCTCTCCACCTACTGTCCACATGGTCGCCCCGCGGTGGCCCGCTTCTCGGTCGATCAGGTCGGCCGCTGGTTCCACAGATGAACGACACACGCCCCTTCATCCTCCTGCTCGTTGGCCCCACCGCGTCTGGAAAGAGCGGCCTCGCCCTCGAGGTCGCCGAGGCCGCGGGGGCCGAGATCGTCAACTGCGACGCGCAGCAGGTCTACCGTCACATGGACATCGCCACGGGGAAGCCGTCCGCGGCCGACCGCAACCGGCTCCCTCACCACCTCTACGATGTGATCGCGCCGGACGAGGAGATCAACGCCAGCCTCTACGCTGCGATGGCCGACGCGGCCATCGCCGGGATCGCCGGGCGCGGCCGGGTGCCCCTGGTGGTCGGCGGAACCGGGCTCTACATGCGCGCGCTCCTCCACGGCGTCGCGCCCATCCCCGAGGTCCCCGCAGAGGTCCGCGAGCAGGTCCTGCGGACCCTGGAGCTGGAGGGAGCGGGGGCGCTGTTCGCCCGCCTGCGGGAGGTGGATCCCGAGGCGGCGGAGCGCCTCCACCCCAACGACGCACAGCGTGTGTGCCGCGCCCTGGAGGTCTTCATCGCGACGGGCCGCCCCCTCTCCATGTACCAGGACGAGCACCGGTTCGACGAAGACCGCTATCCCCACGCAACCTTCGGGATCGATCACTCTCACGATCTCCTCGTCCACCGGATCCGCAGCCGCGTGGACCGCATGTTCGATCAGGGCCTCCTGGACGAAGCCCGCGGCCTCCTGGAACGCGGCTACCCCAGAGACCTTCGTGCCTTCAAGGCCCTGGGCTACCGCGAGATCTTCGAGGTCCTGGACGGCGCGAGGACCGAGGACGAGGCGAAGGAGCGGCTCAAGGTGCTGCATCGGCAGTATGCCAAGCGCCAGCGGACCTGGTTCCGGAAGGAGCCGATGACGTGGTTGGACGGCGAGGACACCCACACCGCCGTGGCTGCGATGATCGCAGCGCTGCCAGGCCATCCAGAGCCGGGAGCTTGACCACCGGCCCCGGCCGGCGGAGCTCAGCCCCTGACGATCGCGTCGAACAGTACAGAGGCTCCATCGCCCCGTGTCAGGCGGCTTCCTCCGGCGCGATCCGGGTCTGGGAGAAGACGATCTCCTCACCATCCACCCGGGCACGGTTCATGAAGCCCGCTGCGAGCAGCGTCACCGTCCGCGGGATTCCGTCCACCGTGAGGCTGCGGGTCTCTCCCAGGGCCAACCTGCCCTTGTCGTAGAGATGCAGGGCGAAGGCCGCGCTGCTGATCAACGACGCCGGGACCCGATGCGCCGGGGTCTCCGGGAGGACGAAGGGGTCGTCTTCCCCGGGCTCGGATTCGACCTCCGCTGCCTCTGCGGGAGGCTCCTCCTGAGCCGCCTCGGGGCCCGGGGAGCCTCCCGCTGCGGACTCGGGAGCGGGCTGCCCGGCCTCCAGGGCCGCCACCTTTCGTCGAGAGAAGAACCACCCCATGAGGGCCATGAGGCCGAAGAGGATCAAGAGCCCTGAGAAGACCGCTCCGAACCCCATCACGGAGATGCCGAAGGCCCGCGTGTCGGCGAGGCTGGACCAGCGTCCCGACGAACCACCTTCCCTGGCGATGCCACTCACGGCACCGAGGATCACATGGAGCGTGCCCATCACGCCACCCCGATGGTGATCAGCACCTCGTCCTTGGCCACGTTCTGACCCGCCGCGTGGTGCAGCTTCAGCACCTCCCCGTCCGTGGGTGAGGACAGCGTGTTCTCCATCTTCATTGCCTCGAGGGCCATCAGCTTCTGACCCTTGGTGACCGTGTCCCCCTCCGCGACGTCGTAGCGGATCACCACGCCGGGCATGGGCGCCTTCACCGGAGTCCCGGTGAGGGAGGCCACCGCCGGAGACGTCGGGGCGGAAGCCCCTCCCGCGACGGGAGCGGCCATGGGTGCGGCCGCCATGGCGAACCCGCCCACGGACCGGTCACCCACCTGGGCCACCTGGATCTCGTAGTGTTCGTCGCCCACGGAGACCTGCATGGTGTGGGAGGCGCCCATGTCCATGTGCGGCTCGCCGGAGAAGGTCCCCTTCCTCACCGCATCGATGAGCCTGTCCTCCCTCGCCAGCCTGGCCAGGGTCTTCCCCGTCTTCACATCGGCGGGCATGGGCTTGAGCCCGTACTTCCACTCGAGGAATCGCCGACCCGTGGTCGGGTAGAGCGCGTAGGTCAGCAGATCCCGATCGGTCCGGGCGAGGTCGCCGATGTCCTTCTTCGCATCCTCGAGCTCCGGCGGCAAAATGTCCCCGGGGCGACAGTCGATGGGCTGGGTCCCGCGATGGTACTTGGACAGCGCCTTGGCCCGGAGCTCCGGGTTCATGGGGCGAGGCGGCCGGCCATAGAGCCCGAAGGCATAGTCCTTGACCTGGGCGGTGATCATCTCGTACCGGCCGAAGAGCACGTTCTGCACGGCCTGGATGCCCACGATCTGGCTCGTCGGGGTCACCAGGGGGCAGGTACCCAGGTCCTTCCGGACCCGGGGCAGCTCCGCGTAGACCTCGTCGATGCGATCCAACGCATCGGCCTCCTTGAGCTGGTTCACCAGGTTGGACAGCATCCCGCCAGGGATCTGGTGCTTGAGCACACCGACGTCGATCACCGCCATGCAGTTCTGGGCCAGGAAGTCACGGTACAGGGGGGCGATCTTCTCCAGCTCCGAGCTGATCCCGATGAGCGCGTCCAGGTCCAGCTTCGGGTCCCGGGCCGTGCCGTAGAGCGCTGCGACCATGGGCTCGATCCCGGGCTGGCCCGTACGCATGGCGAAGGGCGACAGCGAGCAGTCGAGCACGTCGACCCCAGCCTCGACGGCCTTCAGGTAGGCCATGGAGGCCATCCCCGATGTGTAGTGGGTGTGGAGCTGCACCGGCAGGTCGACGACCTCCTTGAGAGCCTTCACCAGGGTGTAGGCGTCCTCAGGATGGATCAGGCCCGCCATGTCCTTCAGACAGATGGAGTCCGCACCCATGTCCCGGAAGGTCGTCGCCTTGTCGACGAAGTACTCGACGTTGAAGACAGGGCCCCCGAGCCGCCGCTCGGTGAGGGAGTAGGAGAGCGCGGCCTGGAAGTGCTTCCCGGAGGCCTTGATCGCCTTCACCGCGGTCTCGATGTTCCTCGGATCATTGAGCGCGTCGAAGACCCGGAAGATGTCGATGCCCGTGTCCGCAGAGTGCTTGACGAAGGCCTCGACCACGTCATCCGCGTAGTTGCGGTAGCCGACGATGTTCTGGCCCCGCAGGAGCATCATCAGCTTTGTGTTGGGCGCCGCATCGCGGATCCGCTCGAGGCGCTCCCAGGGATCCTCGCCGAGGAACCGGGTGCACACGTCGAAGGTGGCGCCACCCCAGACCTCGAGGGAGTGAAGGCCCAACACGTCCATCTTCTTGATGAGGCCCAGCATATCCTCGACACGCATCCGAGTGGCCAGGAGGGATTGGTGTCCGTCCCTGAATGTCGTATCAGTGATTTGTACGGGGTTCGGGTTCATAGGCTCTCCTGTCGCGACCTGAGGACCAACGTATAGTGATCACAGGGGATGCTGAAATCAAACCAAATTTACGGGTGTCGTGGAATCGGGCATGGTCCCCAGCCCGCGGGTACAGGGCCGACAGTCGGGGCTGTACCCCCTCCCATAGTGAGAGTCGCTAATTCTCGACGCGGGGGACGCGGAACACGGGCTCCACGTCGATGGGCAGATCGGCGAACTTCTTGAGGACCGTCTCGAGCTCCGGGGAGCGCTGACCGTACTCCTCGATGAAGGCCGCGCCGGCCGCGTAGTCGCCGAGGGCCTCAATCATCAGGAGGTCCTTCGCGCAGGCCTCGGTCGCGCTCTCGAGCTTGTCCCAGGCCACCCGATAGCGCTCCTTCTCCCCATCCCAGACGAAGGCCCCGCCCTTCACCAGGTGGTTGAGGATCAGGAGGTTCGCCTTGCCGTGGGCCTCCTCGGTGCCGAACCGCACGGAGCGGAAGATCCCGGCGAGGAAGGTCGCGGCGAGGGCCCGACGGGCGTCCTCCTTGGAGAGCTGCCGCTTCTTCTCGCCGTCCTTGTCCTGGACCACGTCCTGGATCTTCTCCACGCCCTTCCGGACGAGGAGGAGGTTGTTGTAGAGACCGAGGATGTCCGCCTTGGCCTCCTCCAGGTGCGGGTAGATCTCCTTGAGCGCCAGGCTCACGGTGGTGTCCTCTCCCGCCGCGTTCCTGATCTTGCCGGGGCCGATCCCGTGAGAGATCTCGTGCATCAGGGTGTGGTTGAAGAAGGCCTCACGGTTCAGGGAGCCCAGGAGATCCACGGTGAGGACCTCCGCAGCGATGGGCCGCAGGATCTTCTCGAACTTGGCGAACATGATGTTGCGCAGGAGGACCTTCTTCGAGCCCTTGGCTTCCCGGACGCGCTCGTCGTTGGGGAGGTTGAACGCGATGGTCTGGACCCCGGCGCGGGTGTCCCCGGCGGAGTAGAGCAGATCCACCACGACGATGGGGGAGGACTTGCCCCGGTTGGTGTTCTTGTACTTGTCATCGATGGGCAGCTCCTTCTCGAGCTTGCCCGCCCACTTGGAGAAGGTCCTCAGCAGCTTCGTGGCCTCGGGATCCTTCACGGTGACGAAGGCCTCGAACGCGGCCTTGTATCCCATGAGCCGGTCCTCGTAAACCTCGTAGGGGCCGATGGTCACCTCGATCCTGGAGTCCAGGTCCATCCAGTCCATGTCGCTCTGCATGTAGTCGTCAGAGGCGAACGCGGCGGCCCGGCTCTCGAGGAACTTCTTGAGGGTCTTGTCGTTGGCGAGCGCGGCCGCGTCCTGGAGCGCCTTGGTCGCGGCGCCCAGCTCCCGCTTGTGCTCCTCGGAGTAGGGCACCGCCTTGAGGCCCGCGCCGTCCCGTCGGATCACCGTGAAATTCGACTTGAACGCCTCCGCCTGGTCCGGGTGGTCGGCGATCCACTGATCGAACTCCTCCTTTGTCATGTCCTGGGGGTAGAAGGTCCCGCCCAGGGGCTTCTCCTCCTCGCCGAGGAAGGCCTCGAAGTTCGCCAGCCGATCCCAGGGGCCGTAGTTGACCATCAGGTAGTGGAAGAGGAGCCTGGCCACGGGGGTCTTCGTCTGCGCAAGCTTCCTGCGCCACTCCAGGCCCTGGGGGGAGGCCTGCTTCCAGAAGAGCACGTCCATGATGTTCGCGGCCTGGACGAGCTTCTTGATGATCCTCTTGTCGTTGTCGCTCAGGAGGGACTCGTCCACGGAGATGCGGACCGGGACGTACTGGCGGAGGCGCTTCTTCAGCTCTCCTTCATCCAAGTGCTTGAACCCCAATCCTTCCTCCTTCGGTTCTTCGACTGTGGGTGGGGCTTCAGCCCCGACACCGGCGGCCTCGACCGCGGGCTCTTCCTCGACTGTGGGAGGGGCTTCAACCGCCGGCTCGGGCTCGGGCTCGGGCTCAGGTGCCGGCTCTTCTGTGGGAGGGGCGTCCACGCCCCGATTTCGGCCCGTGGACGGGCCTCCCACAGGATCGGGCTCCTGCGTGGGCTCCGCGACCTTCGCCTTCCGGTCGTCGAGCTCCCGGTTCTGCTTCTTGGGGGTCTCCGGGGACTTCTCCGTCGGGCTCTCCGGAGCCTTCTTGTCGTTGCATCCGACCGCCAGGACCAGGGCTGCGGCGGCGACCAGGACCATGAATGTTCGCATCGTCTCCTCCATGGGATTCCGTTCGACGCTTGAAAATAGCCCAGGGCCCGATAGGGTGTCAACGAAGCCCGATCCCACGGAGGCGCCAGAGCGTCGTGCGAAACCTCCTGCTCATCGTCGTCGCGCTGCTCGCCGCCTGTGCCGGACCCGCCGCCACCGTGCCTGTGGGTGTGCGCATGGACGGCGAGATCGCGCAGATCGTCCGCGGCGAACCGGGACACGAGACGACCCTGGCGCTGTTCCGGGGAGTCCGTCGCTGGGCCGCCGGAGACGTGACCGGGGACGGGCGGATCGAGCTGGTCCTGCTCTGGTCCCTGCCGGATCGTCCCCCCCGGGTGTGGGTGGTTCGGCCCGACGACGCCGGGGTGACGCCGGTCTGGCGGGGCAGCGGCATGGCGGGGATCCCCCTGGACGTGGCGCTGGAGCCCGCTGCAGACGGCGCACGGCTGTTGGTCCTCGAGGACTGGGACGGCCACTTTCAGCTGGTCCGCTATCGCTGGGATGCCTTCGGGTTCCGGGGGGAGGCCTGGGGCGCCGTCGGGCCCGGCGCGCTGGCCGCAGGAGAGGCCGGCGGGATCGGCTTCCTCCCCGACGGTGAGGAGCAGTCCTGCCCCGTCGAGACCCGTGACCGTCAGCTCCTGCTGCGCTGCCCGCGGAGATGACGAAAGAAGTCGGTCAGCCGGGCCCCGCACTCCTCGGAGAGGACCCCCGCGGTGACGTCCATCCGGTGATTGAGCCTGGGATCCCGCACGATGTCGTACAGGGTCCCGCACGCGCCGGCCTTGGGATCCTCCGCGCCGTAGACGAGGCGCGCGACCCTGGCGTTGACCAGGGCGCCAGCGCACATGGGGCAGGGCTCGAGGGTGACATGGCAGACGCAGTCGTCCAGCCGCCAGAAGCCGATCTTCGCAGCGGCCTCCCGGATCGCGAGGATCTCCGCGTGGGCGATGGGATCCTGCAGCGCCTCCCGGCGGTTCCAGCCCTCGCCGACGATGACGCCGTCACGCACGATGACGCAGCCCACCGGGACCTCTCCCTCGGCGGCGGCCCGGTCAGCGAGGGACAGGGCGTGCTCCATCCATGTGATGTCAGAATCGCTCATTCGTCCAGGCTTCCACGTCCGGGCCCGGAGGACAAGTGCGAAATTAACCCTTGCACTCCGCGACCCTTCCCGCTATAGATCTTCGTCCGGAACGACCCGGCTCCGCCGGGGACGCTCTTTGCAGATGAGGAGGAGTGGCCGAGCGGTCGAAGGCAGCGGTCTTGAAAACCGCCGTACGTAAAGCGTACCGGGGGTTCGAATCCCTCCTCCTCCGCTTGGATGGGGAGAGGTGGCCGAGTAAGGCTGAAGGCGCTCGCCTGCTAAGCGAGTGTACGCCCTAAAAGCGTACCGCGGGTTCGAATCCCGCCCTCTCCGCTGCCGGTTCGCCGGCTTGACAGTTTGTGGATACGCGCCCGTGGCTCAGCTGGATAGAGCAGCGGTCTACGGAATCGCAGGTCAGAGGTTCGAATCCTCTCGGGCGCGCTCATCAGGAAGTTTCGTTGCGAACCACGGCCGGGGGACGGCTTGTTCCGCCCCGGTGCGTGCGTCGCTCGCAGGCGGACGGCGAGTCCGCCAGCTCCCTCGGCAGCACACCGGGACGAAACCGCTCGCCCCCCGCCTCGTGTTTCGCTGCCTCAACTCCCTGCTGAGCGCTCATTTTACGCCTCCGAACAAGCTGTGCGCCGGAAGATGCGCTGCGCTGCGCTCGCTGGGGAGGGGGAATCCGGACCTCCGGCAGGGATGCCACCGCTGGCAGGCCGGCGCCGAGGGGTGAGGCCGCCGCCGTCGTGACTGCAGCGGTTCCGACCGGCGACTCCTGGCGAGCGCAGCGGTCCGACGAGGGAGGCGGACATCCGTCCGTCGACCGAGGAGGACGTCAGGAGGCCCGGTCGGGGCCGCTGCAGGCCGGCGGCGGCAACGAACCCCGAGGTGCAGGCCGGGACTATAAGGACCAGTCATCGATGTGGATCGTGGCGTTGCCGTCCCAGGATGCGGGGACATCGTAGAGGCGGATGAAGCCGCGGACGAAGGCGGCGTCGGCGGGGACGTCGAAGGTCGCCGTGACGTGGACCCAGGCGGGGAGGTCGTCGGTGTAGGTGGTCGCGAAGACGTTGCCGAGGCTGCCCTGCGCGGCGTCGTGGAAGGTCACAGCGAGGCGGGCGCGGCCCGCTGCCTCGTCGTCCCGCACCCAGACCCCGAAGGTCACCTGCCCCCCCGGGGTCACCGGGGTGAGGTAGCCCTGCGCGAAGTCCTGCTTCGTCTGGTCCGGGCTGGTCCAGGTGAGCTCGCAGGCCGCCGCGCCGGAGTGGACCGTGGCCACGGAACGCAGGGCGATGATCGACGACTGGATCCCCCAGGAGATCTCGAAGTCCGGCACGGGATCCCCCGGGGTCCAGGGCTCCTCGAAGCCCCAGTTGGACATGTCCACCTCGGGGGCGCACCAGGCGGCGGCGGCGCAGTCCCCGGTGTCCTGGCAGTCCGTGAGCCCGTCGCAGTCGTCGTCGGCCTCGTTGTCGCAGAGCTCCTGGGAGGCCCCCACGTAGGGGTTGCAGATCGTCGGGATCCCGGCCACGCAGTTCGCCACGATCTGGGCGCAGGCGCCGAGACCGCACGCCGCCTCTCCGAGGTCCTCGTCCACCCCGCCGTCGCAGTCGTCGTCGACCCCGTTGCAGATCTCCAGCCCCGCACCCAGGTAGGGATCGCAGAACTGCGGGACCCCACCGACGCAGATCGGCACCGTGTTGACGCAGAGCCCCTCGCCGCAGGTGGTCGAGCCGAGCTCCTCGTCCACGCCGCCGTCGCAGTCGTCGTCGAGGCCGTTGCAGGTCTCCGCAGTGGACCCCTTCAGGGGGTCGCAGACGTTGGGCGCGCCGTTGGTGCAGGACAGCTCCGTGTGCGCGCAGATCCCCTGGCCGCAGGAGACGAGGCCGAGCTCCTCGTCCGCGAGGCCGTCGCAGTCGTCGTCCACCCCGTTGCAGGTCTCCGCGCCGACCCCCTCGAAGGGATCGCAGACCGCGATGATCCCGTCCGCACAGGTCGGGATCGTGTGCACGCAGGCGCCGAGGCCGCAGGTGACCGTCCCGAGCCCCTCATCGGTCCCACCGTCACAATCGTCGTCCGCGCCGTTGCAGAACTCGAAGCCGGCCCCCTCCAGGGGATCGCAGAGCTGGGGGATCCCGCCGATACAGTCGGGGATCTCGTGGGCGCACACCCCGAGGCCGCAGGAGGTCTCCCCCAGGTCCTCGTCGGTCTGGCCGTCGCAGTCGTCGTCGAGGCCATTGCAGGCCTCCGCCGCCGCGCCCAGATCGGGGACGCACGCGCCGGCCTGGCCGTCCACGCAGTTGCCCACGGAGTGCACGCAGATCCCGACGCCGCACGGGATCTCCCCGAGATCCTCGTCGGTGAGGCCGTCGCAGTCGTTGTCCAGCCCGTCGCAGCCCTCCAGCGCGATGCCCTCGAAGGGGTCGCAGTACACCGGCGCACCGGCGACGCAGTTCTCCACGGTGTGGAGGCAGCCGCCCTTCCCGCAGGTGGTCCCGCCGAGGTCCTCGTCGGTCTCGCCGTCGCAGTCGTCGTCGGTCCCGTTGCAGGCCTCCGGGGCGGGTGCCAGGCCGTCGCAGTCCCCCCCGCCAGCGGCGCAGGTGGAGAGCCCTGGACAGACCCCCCAGCCGTTGATCACTTCGCACGCACTGCCCGCAAGGTCTTCATCTGTCTCCCCGTCGCAGTCGTCGTCCTGGCCGTTGCAGATCTCGGCCTTCGGCTCCTGGGCGTTGCATGCGGACAGCCCATCCTCGGTACAGGCGCGCATGCCCATGCAGACTCCGTGCTGGTTCGACTCGAAGCACTCCGTCATCGCCCCCTCGGACACGAACAGGGGAGCGCAGGCGCACTCGCCGCTGTCTGGAACGCAGAAGAAGTACGTGCCACCCCCGCCGGTGTCCCCCACGTGGGGGCACGAGTACCCGTCGGGGCAGGGCTCCTCGGGAGAGCACGGCATGCTGCAGAAGGATCCGCCATCTCCCATGGACTCACAGGTCGCGCCGGTGTCCAGGCCCGGCGCCACGCAGTCCTGGTTCGAGGTGCAGGGGCGGCAGAGGTAGAGGAACTCCGGGACACAGATCCAGACAAGATCCGTGATCGCCGTGTTCTGGACGCAGGCCCAGCCAGCGGGGCACTCGTCCACGCAGGTGCTCGTGCAGCGCGCGCCGTCCGCGGTCTGGACGCAGTAGCCAGAGAAGCAGTCGTCGTTGGCGTCGCAGGGGGTCCCGGGCTCCCCGGGCTCGAGGCCTGCGTCCGGGGCCGCATCGGTTGCCGTGTCCGCGCCCGGGGGCAGGTCCGGCGCGCCCCAGTCGGGGAACACCACGTCTCCCGCGACGTCGGTCTCGATGTCGTCGCCCTTCGGGGTCGGATCCGAGGCACTGGAGCAGCCGCAGAGGACCAGCGCCGTCACTGCGATGAGCAGGCTACGGAAGTTCATGTCGACTCCTGGGTGCCCTGTTGGGGGATCAGCGCGATGATATCACGTCCCGCCCGCCTAGGTAGGGGCGAAGGATCTCGGGGATCACCACGGTGCCGTCGGCCTGCTGGTAGTTCTCCAGGATCGCGATGACCGTGCGGCCGATCGCGAGGGCGGAGCCGTTGATGGTGTGGAGGAAGCGGGGCTTGGCCTTCCTGCCCTCCGCGTCGGGGGCCGGGCGGTAGCGGGCGCTCATGCGACGGGCCTGGAAGTCCGTGAAGTTGGAGCAGGACGAGATCTCCCGCCAGGCCTGCTGGCCGGGGAGCCAGACCTCCAGGTCGTAGGTCTTCGCCGATGAGAACCCCAGATCCCCGGTGCAGAGCTCCATGACCCGGTACGGAAGGTCCAGGCGCTTGAGGATCTCCTCCGCGTCCGCGGTGAGGGCCTCCAGCTGCTCCCAGCTCTCCTCGGGGCGGCAGAACCGCACGAGCTCCACCTTCTGGAACTGGTGCAGGCGGGTGAGCCCCCGGGTGTCGCGCCCCGCAGCCCCCGCCTCCCGGCGGAAGCAGGAGGAGTAGGCCGCGTATTGGATGGGCAGGACCTCGTCCTCCAGGATCTCGTCCCGGTGGATGTTGGTGACCGGGACCTCCGCGGTGGGGATCAGGTAGAGGTCATCGACCTTGAACGCTTCCTCCTTGAACTTGGGCAGCTGCCCCGTGCCGCGCATGCTGTCCTCGAGCACCAGGTACGGGGGGAGGAGGGCCTCGGAGCCCCGCTCCTCGGCCACGTCGAGCATGAAGCTGGCCAGGGCCAGCTCCAGGCGGGCGCCCAGGCCCCGATAGAGGGCGAAGCGCGCCCCGGAGATCTTGACCGCGGCCTCGGGGTCGAGGATGCCGAGATCCTCGCCGATGTCCCAGTGGGCCTTGGCCTCGAAGTCATAGGTCCGCGGCGTCCCCCACGCGCGCACCAGCCGGTTGTCTTCGTCGGTGGTCCCGACGGGGACGCCCTCTGCGGGGATGTTGGGGATCTCCAGGAGGAAGGTCTCCTGCTCCTTGGCCAGATCCGCCGCCCGCTTCTCGAGCTCGGAGATGTGCTTGGACATCTCGCCGAGCCTCGTGCGGAGCGCGGAGAGCTCGTCCTTCGGTGTGGACTTGAAGGCCGAGGAGAGCTTGTTCTGCTCGGCGCGGCTCACCTCGAACTCCTGGAGCGCGGTGAGGCGCTCCTCGTAGAGCGCCTTGAAGCGATCCAGGTCGATGTCGGATTTTCGGTGAACCATCGCGGCCTTCGCCGCGTCCAGGTTCTCGTAGACCCATCGGGCATCCAACATGGCGGTCTCCTCAGCGTGGTGCGGGGGTGTTCTAGCGGAGGACGTGCCGGGAGATCACGAGCCGCTGGATCTCCGAGGTGCCCTCGCCGATGGTGAGCAGCTTCTGGTCACGGTAGAACCGCTCCACGTCATACTCCTGCATCAGGCCGTAGCCGCCATGGATCTGGACCGCCTCATTCACCACCCGACCCATGACCTCGGAGCAGTAGAGCTTGGACATCGCGGCCTCCTTCGAGAAGGGCTTGCCCGTGTCCTTGAGCCAGCGGGCCCTGTAGAGCAGCGCGCGGGCCGCTTCGATCTCCGTGGCCATGTCCGCGAGCTTGAACGCGGTGGCCTGGAAGGATGCGAGGGGCTTGCCGAACTGCTGGCGCTCCTTGGAGTACCGCACCGCCTTCTCGAAGGCGCCCTGCGCGCCGCCGAGGCCCATGGCCGCAATGGCCAGGCGGCCCGCGTCCAGGGTCTGGAGCATCTGGCGGAACCCGTGGCCCCGCTCCCCCAGGAGGCTCGCCCCGGGCACCCGGCAGTCGTCGAAGTAGAGCTCGCCGGTGTCCGACGCACGCCACATCATCTTCCCGTGCATGGTCTGGGTCGTGTAGCCCTCGGTGCCGTTGGGGACGATGAAGCAGGAGTACTCCTTGCGGCCGCCCGCGTCCTTCCCCGTCACCGCCTGGACCACGCAGAACCCCGCCAGGGGATTCGTCGCGTTGGTGATGAAGATCTTGGAGCCGTTGATGATCCAGTCGTCGCCGTCCAGGACCGCGCTGGTCTTGGAGCCGCCCGCGTCGGAGCCCGCGTTGGGCTCGGTCAGGCCGAAGGACCCCATGGTCTCGCCGGCGCAGAGCCTCGGCAACCACTCCCGCTTCTGCGCGTCGCTCGCGAAGTAATGGATCGGGCCGATGCCGAGGGAGTTGCCCGCGGCCAGGGTCGCCGCGTGGGAGCCGTCCACCCGGGCGACCTCCTCCACGGCGATGCAGTAGGCGAGGTAGTCCATCCCGGCCCCGCCGTAGTCCTCGTCGACGAAGAGACCGAAGAGGCCCAGCTCCGCCATCTTCTGCGTGTTCTCCACGGAGAACGTCTCGGTCCTGTCCAGCTCCCGGGCCTGGGGCGCGATCACCTTCTCGGCGAACTCGCGCACGGCCTGGCGAAGGATCGTGTGTTCCTGGGGCAACGAATAGTCGGGCATCAGTTCCTCCCACTCCGTCCCATCTTCGGGATCCGATCATCGACATCGACACACCTAGCAGCCGCCCGCACGAGCGTCAAGCGCCGCGGTGGGCCTGGTGCGTTGCGCCACGCACACCCGCGCAATACAATGGGCCATCCAGGGCAACAGGCGCCACGGAGTACGGAGGCGGGATGACTCAGAGCGCAAATCCAGGAGCGATCGTTGCGACCCTCTCCTGCCTCCTGCTCGGGACGCTCCTGGCCCTGGGAGGCTGCGCAGGCGACGGCGGGGGCCAGGGCGGGGCCGACACCGGCGCGCCCCTCGCCGACGCCTCGGGGAGCGGCGACGGCCTCTGCTTCGCCCCGCCGGATCCCGAGATCACCCTGCCCGACGACGGCACCCGGTTCGAGGTGGACGACGAGGTGGTGTTCCACGGCCTCGTCTCCAACCGTGGCGAGCCCCGGGACACCTGGAGCGCCACCTGGACCTCGAACCTCGACGGGCTGCTCTGCTCCGCCCCCCCCGGCGACGGCGCCAGCCAGTGCGTCGTCCAGGGAATGTCCATGGGGCTCCACGAGGTGACCCTGTCAGTCACCGACGACTGCGCCATCGTCGGCGAGGCCAGCATCTCGATCGTGATCAACGGCGCACCCACGACCCCCGCTGTGCAGATCTCCCCGGGGGCGCCCACCACCGCGGACAACCTGGAGGCGAGCCTGGCCGACCCGCCGGAGGACCCCAACGGCGATGACGTCACCCTCACGTGGGTGTGGCTCAAGGACGACGTCATGGTGGGCAACCTCGCGGGGCCCCACGTGAGCGCGACCCTCACCACCCGGGACGAGACCTGGACCGTGCGGGTCACCGCCTCCGACGGCACCCTCTCCGGCAAGGCCATGACCGCGTCGGTGACCATCGGCAACTCCCTTCCGTCCATCCAGGGTGTCCAGATCATGCCCTCCTCCGGCGGCGCAACCACGGCGTTCACCTGTGTGCCGTCGGGGTGGAGCGACCCCGACGGCGCGGCGGAGGCCTACGCGTTCCGGTGGACCGTGAACGGAGGCGTCGACGCGGACCAGACCGCGGCGGCGCTGACCGCGGACCTCACCAAGGGAGACGTGATCCGCTGCGCGGCCACCCCCCTGGACGACGAGGGGGCTGGGGAGACCCTCGAGAGCGACCCGGTCACCGTGGTCAACACGCCCCCCTCCTGCGACGCAGCCCTCCTGGATCCCACCGAGGGCGACGTCACCACTGTGTTCACCTGCGCCCCCGAGGGCTGCGCGGATCCCGACGGCGACGCCTTCAACACCCAGGTGATCTGGGTCCTGGACGGCGCGGAGCTGCCCTCCTCCACCACGGACGTCATCACGGCCCAGGCCATCGGCGCGTCCAAGGGGGACACCCTCCAGTGCAAGATCTTCGGCAGCGACGGTGGCGGCGCCGGGAGCCCCGTGAAGTCCGTGATGGTGACCCTGGGCAACGCACCGCCCCTGGCCACCTCCGCGGTGGTGGGCCCGCTGCTGGTCCACGAGGAGGAGGTGGTGACCTGCACCTCGTCCGGGTGGCAGGACCCCGACGGCGACCCCGAGGACTCCCTCTACCAATGGACCGTGAACGACGTGGTCGTGGAGGGCCAGACCGACCCCACCCTCTCCAGCGTCTTCTTCGACAAGGGCGACACGATCACCTGCGCGGTGATCCCCTTCGACGGCACCGACGAGGGGGCCGCCGTGGAATCCAAGGTCGACGCCCATGCGGTGGACACGGCGCCGGCCCTGGCGGCCGCGCTGGTCTCCCCGGGCACGGGCTCCAAGGCGGTGCAGTTCACCTGCGCCGCGGCGGGTTGGACCGACCCGGACCCAGCGGACCACCCGGATCTGTGGGGGACGCCGGACGACATGGACGTCGGGGTTCCGGGGTACCTCTACCTCTGGAAGGTGAACGGACTGGCGGTCCCGAACACCCTCACCGTGACCTGGCAGCCCGTCGCCGCGACCAAGGGGGACACCCTCTCCTGCGCGGTGACACCCTACGACGGAGAGCTGAGCGGCGCGGCGGTGGACAGCCAGGGGGTCCTCCTCCTCAACGCGCCGCCCGCGGTGGGGTCCGTGGACCTCACCCCGAACCCCGGGGGAAAGAACGCGACCTTCACCTGTGTCCCGAACGCCTACGACGATCCCGACGACGGCGACCCTGAGATCTACCTCTTCCAGTGGTTCAAGGGCGGCGTGCTCCTCCCGGCCCAGGAGCTGTCGACCCTGGACGGCGCGGCCGCGGGGCTCGCCCAGGGGGACCAGCTCGTCTGCACCGTCACCCCCTTCGACGGGGAGGCCTATGGCGCCCCGGTGAGCAGCGCGCCCCTGGTGATCACCAACAGCCTCCCGTCCATCACCGGCGTGGTGATCCAGCCGGGGGATCCGGTCACCGGGGACGACCTGGTCTGCGCGCCCCAGGGGTGGCAGGACCTGGACGGGGACCCGCCGGGCTACCAGTTCCAGTGGTCCGTCAACCAGGCCCTCCTGGGGAGCCAGACCACGAACACCCTGTCCCACACCCTGACGAAGAAGGGCGACGGGGTGGTCTGCGTGGTCACGCCCTTCGACGGCGTCGACGGGGGCTTCGTCAAGTCCTCCGGGGTGGTGACCATCGGCAACACGCCGCCGCCCCCCCCGGACGTCCTCGTGATCCCCGGGATCCCGGGCCTCGGACAGGACCTGACCTGCGCCGTGGACCCGACGCCCGCGGACCCGGACGGGGACGCGGTCACCCTGGAGTACACCTGGTCCCTGGACGGCCAGGAGCTTGCGGGGCAGGAGGGACAAACCCTGGACGGGGAGATCGCGGACTCCTGCGACGTGGTGCGCTGTCAGGCCACGGCCTGGGACGGCGAGGATCCCTCGGCCCCGGGGTGGGACGACGCGATGGTGGACGGGACCCCCGGCCTGGGCATCCACGAAGCCGCCCACGCCCTCACGGTCCCGGATCACGCCAGCCTCCAGTTCCCCGACGGGGAGCTCACCGCGGAGCTCTGGGTCATGCCCATGGCCGGCGCCGTCGGGCCGCTGCTCACCAAGCGGAGCGCAGGATCCGGGTTCAGCGCGGCGGGCTTCGAGGTCTTCCTGGACGACCAGGGGAGGGCGAGCTTCCGGGTGGACACCGGCGCGGGCGGCGGCGTGGTCGCGTCCGCGAGCTTCCCCCTGGCCGAGGGGGTCTTCACCCACGTGGCGGGGACCTACGACGGCGCCTCGGTCCGCCTCTTCGTCCAGGGCGTCCTGGTGGACGCAGCCTCCATCACCGGCGGCGTCGCGTGCGCGGAGCCCCTGGTGGTGGGGATGCACCCCCTCACCGGCGCGATCACCGACGTGGTGGTCGACGAGATCCGGCTCAACGAGGCGGCGATGTACGGCAGCAACTTCGCGCCGGCGACGGTGTTGTCCGTGGGCCCGGACACCCGGCTGATGCTCCACCTGAACGAAGGCGTCGGGAACCAGGCGGCGGACATCTCGGGCCACGGCAACGACGGGTCCTGCGCCGCGTGCGACTGGTCCGTCGGCGCCTGCGCCGTGCAGGTGGAGAACCTGCCCCCGAGCCAGCCGACGGTCGAGATCATCCCTGCGGCCCCGGGGCCCTCGGACGACCTGGTCTGCAACGTCGTCGTCGAGTCCACGGATCCCGAGGGCCAGGACGTCATCTACGACTTCGCCTGGACGTCGACGGGGGGGGAGCAGGTGGACGGCAACGTCGTCCCGTCGTCCCTGACCCAGACGGGGGAGACCTGGACCTGCACCGCGACGCCCTTCGACGGGGGGGTGTACGGCCCGGCGGGGACCGCGCAGGCGACGGTGCTGGGAGCGCAGCCCATCGTGCCGAGCGGGACATACACACTGTCGCCGGGGATCTACTACTCCTGTGCCTACACCCTGGTAACGCTGAACTACAACCTGTTCACTTTCATCGTGAACGGC
Organism: Pseudomonadota bacterium; assembly: GCA_043815665.1. Lineage (GTDB taxonomy): Bacteria > Myxococcota_A > UBA9042 > CAIXZC01 > CAIXZC01 > CAZNWW01. Next base: position 397 of record JBDRIT010000112.1, on the reverse strand, counting down.
TCCTCCATGTCGGTACAGCCCATGATGAACAACGGCGGCTGCCTCATGACCGGCACCTACAACCCGCAGACCCAGGGGTTCACCGTGGGCTGTGTCTTCCCGGGGACCTGCAACGAAACCTACGCCCTGACGGGGACCTTCAACCCGGACAACTCGTGGAACGGGACCTGGAGCGTCAACTTCTCCGGGATGTGGTGCGTGGACTGCTCCTACAAGAGCGTCTACCTGACGGGGACGAAGCTGTAGAAAACCGGGTTCTTCGCTATCGAGGTTGGGTGTGGGAGGGGCGTCCACGCCCCGATTGTGGGAGGGGCGTCCACGCCCCGATTGTGGGAGGGGCGTCCACGCCCCGATTGTGGGAGGGGCGTCCACGCCCCGATTGTGGGAGGGGCGTCCA
>JBDRIT010000111.1:0-7000 GCA_043815665.1 Pseudomonadota bacterium | reverse complement strand
TCCCCTTCGCCGCGGGAGATCTGTCGGGCCCGGGCCAGCATGTCGAGGTATCCGCCGATCGCGGTTTCGGCCAGGAGCTGCGGGATGATGTCGATGAGGGTGCCCCGGGCGGTGTCGAGGGCCTCGCCCCACACTTCACAGAGGCGGGCGACCAGGGAATCCTCCCGCCCTTTCTTCTTCATGTACCCCGGTAGCAGCCACCACAGATAGTCAGCCAGCTTCGCCACCGTCTCGGCCGGTCGATCACTCATGGCTCGGGGCCTCCATGGTGATGGTGACCATGCCCTGCTCGGGGAACTGGTTCGGATCGATGACGATGTCAGCGGCCGGCGCGTCCACGGTGATGGAGTAGACCCCGGGCACGGCCATCACGAGGCCAACGATCTGGGCGATGACGACGTCCTTCCCCACGCCCAGGGACACGATGGCCAGGGTCGGGTCTTCGATATCGCCGAAGAAGAAGGACAGCCGCCGGCGGATCTCCGTGTCCATGGCCGCGGTGTCGTAGCCGGCCCGCGGTGTCACACCCAGTGTCACAGGTACGGTCACGACCTCCGGGGAGAAGACCAGAGCGTCCGCGGTGATGGGGCGGTTGTTGTCCACCACCTCCTGCACGGCCTCGATGAGGGCCGGATCCGGAGGGCCCGCTTCGCCCATGATGTAGACGTCCACCGTTCCCTCGCCTCGGGGCAGGGTGTCATCCACGAACGCGCTCTTCACCCCGGGGACCGATAGCGCCCAGGAGATGTAGGCTGCCGCGGTCCCCCCTTGTGAGAGCTCCTCCCAGGCCAAGAAGCAGCGCTGCCGGAGCGCGCCGTCGGTTTCCTCGTCCACGCCGATGGTGGTGATCCAGTCCTCGGGGTTGGTGACAGCGTCGATTCCCGTGATGAAGGTCTTCATCTTCGAGATGGATCCCGGACCGACGTTGTACGCGGAGCCAGCGTTCTCCGCGATGACGGGGGCCTCCACCGAGAGTTCCCCTGCCTGGAGCACTGCCGCCTGGGTGGTGAAGTAGCGGTACTCGGTGCCGCTTTGGTCCTTGGGCGTGGTTACGATGGAGCCTGTGGGGATCGGTACGTTGGTGTCCTTGGCCGTTTTCCGGGAGTACACGACGGTGCCTTCTGCCTTGACCGCGGGCTTCCGCGTCAGGCCGTATTCGCGGGCCTTCCGGTCCAGCCAGAATGTGGTGGCGGTGTCGAGGAACCCCTGCTTGAGCATCCCCGCCCCGAATGCGTAGAGCTCCGCCACGACCTCCGCGAAGACCTCGGTGGTTGTCCGGACGACGGACCCAATGTTGAAGTTCGTGAGCCCGGTCTTCTCGCCGATGGCCGCGAGCATATAGGCAACGAGCTCGGGATAGGTCTTGATCTTCAGCGTCATCGCATCCTCCTACAGGTCCTCGGGCCCGGTATTGCTGCCCCACACGAGGTTGAGGCGGCTCGTCCACTCCTCCCCGAGTGCCACGAACGAGACCTGGAACTGCGCCTCACGGCCGGTGCGCTGCAGCGCGTACACAACGATGGACTCCGGCTCGATGCGGGGGCCTACGCCCCGGTCGTAAGTGAGCGCGTCGGTGATGGCGCGCACCACGAGGCGCTCGAAGTCAGGACGATCCTCCTCGCCGAAGAGGCGTGGGACGCCGGCGCCGAACGCTGGGTGTCCGAAGAGATCCCCGGGCAGAGTGTCCAGGAGGTTGCGCACGTCCTGCAGGAGGCAGGTGCGGCCGTCCCGGGTGATCGCCAGGTCCCCGCTGGGGCTGATCTGCAGGTCGCCGTCCGCGTCCAGCAGTAGATCCACACCGAGGTTCTCGTAGAGGCCCATGCGCTCACCCTCCCAGCAGCTCGACCACGGGGCCGAAGCTCGCGGTGCCGCCCAGGAGGCAGACGCCGGCTACGTAGGCATCGGGGCCCCAGGGCGGCGCAGCGGACGCGGTCCGGACGGACTCCACCAGGGCGGGGATCCCCTCGGCCTCAACGTGCAAGACGAAGAGCCCCTGGGCCGAGATGATCGCCTCGAGGTCGTCCACCACCGCCTGAATCTCCTCGCCGAGCGCCTGGAGGGCCTGGGCCTTAACCGCGATCACCGCGGCCAGGTCCTGGAGGACCTTCCCGTAGGATTCGCCGACGGCCAGGAGATCCACCACACGCTGGAGGGTCTTCCCCAGGCGGTTGATGGGGGGCAGGGCCCGCCCGAGCTGTACGGAGCGCCAGTCCGGGGGGGTGGACATCCCGGCTTCCACCGCGGCGGGGTAGTCAAGGATGTGCTCCTGCTGCTCGAGCTCCAGGGCCGGGATCCCGAAGAGTCTCCCGAGGGTCGCCAGGGGACCGATCACCTGCGAAGGGTCATCGCCGCCCACGACGAACAGCATCGCTGACACGCTACTTCCCGCGCCGAACTGCGGCCGCTCTGCATCCCCCTGATCCTCGAACGACGCCTCGAACCTCCCCAGGAACCCTTCCAGCCCATCGGGCCGGCCGCCGACGAAGAGGGGGCCCTTGTCCACGAAGAGGTAGACCCCGGACTGCAGGAGGGCGACGAGCTGATCGACCAACTCCTGGATGAGCTGAATCAGCGCACCGACGGCCGCGTTGAGGGGATCCGCCAGAAGGCCGGCGAGTTGCCCGAGTGCTTCGAGGAGCCCGGCCAGGGTGTCCAGGATGGCTCCCAGGATCCCAGCGGCCTCCTGCGCGGTGCCGAGGACCTCGGGGATCCCCGGGATCATCGGGAGGGTGTACGGCTTCCAGGAGCTCATGGCTGGCTCTCCGGGGGCGAATGCCCGGTCGCGGCCTTCACGACATCAGCCATGCTCCCCACGGCCCGGACCTGGGCCTCGATGAGCTGCGGTGTGACCGCCTGGAGTCGGGCGCGGATCTCGGCCAGGCGCCGGGCCAGGTGGGGGAGGCGCGGCTGTGTCCATTCGGTCATTGGATCAGGCCCTCCCCGGGGTTGTTCTGGGTGGCCTCCGCGCCGACGACATCCGAAGTCACGGTGCCGACCTCTGCGTTGTTCGCGATGTGATTCATCGTGGCGGGCAGGACGGCTGCCACGGCCTGGCCGAGCTTCACCCAGTTCGCCCGGATCTTGTCCTTCTCCGCCTCGCTCATCTCCTCGGGGAGCGGGAACAGCGCTTCCATCTGTACGCGGAAAGCCTCCGCCATGGCCGCCCGGGTCGCTTCCTGGTTGTCGCTCAGCGCCATGGCGTTACCTCACACCGCTGCAATGAACACCTTCCCGCTCAGGAGCTGGGCCATCGCTGCATCGGCAGCAGCCAGCGCAGCGCTCACAGCAGGATTCGGCGCGATGGGGGCCCCGAGGTTTCCGATGCCCAGGGGCACGGTCTTCAGCACGGTCAGAATGGTGTTCAGGATGATCTGCAAAGGGAGTCCGCACGGAGCGGGCTGCCCTGTGGCCCCGAGGCCCCCGAGCTGCACGGGCCCAGACATCGGGGATCCGATGTTGACAAACAGCGGTGGCGTGAGCGGGTTCGCCCCGATGTCCACCTGGCCGCCCATGGAGTCGAGAGCCAGGCTGCCGAGGTTGACGAGGACCGAGTACGCGGGACTCGGGGGTGGGGGGGCCACACCCGGGGTTGCGGCCACCAGGATCTGGTACGCGCCTCCCACCACTTCCTTCCTGGAGAACGTGACCGCGGTGGTCACGCCACCGGCGACCTGCTGTGAGATGCAGCCCCCCACGGTCTGCTTGAGCCCACCGCCCACTTGCTGTCGCAGATCGCCGCGAGTGGTTTCGGAGAGAGTGGCAGCCTCCAGGGAGGCCTCGCCTTCGGCGTCCACGGCCCAGGATGCCGCGGTGGTCTGCTGGTGCCCCGCGACTCGGACCTTCTGGTCGCCCACCACGGTCCGCACTTCGTCTCCAACCACCTTCTCCTGGCGCTTGTCCGTGGTGATGATCTTCACCGACCCCGCGGAGAGCACAATCTCGTTGTTCCCGGGCTTCAGCTCGAACTTCTGGCCCTGCTTGCCGCGGATCGCGATGGTCCCGGTGGTGAAGCCCCCGGGGGCCCGGTTGTTGAAGAAGACTGGGGCCTCCACGTAGGGCCGAGTCACGTCGCCGTCGTGGAAGGACACGGTGACCTCCGCGTCTACCTCCGGAAGGGCCCAGATGCCGTACCCGTCCTGGGCGAAGATGGACGAGACCGGGATCTCGGGGAGCGCCAGGCCCTGTTCTCCGGCCTCCTCGTCCGCGCCCACCACCACGTCCACGCGGTAGTTGTCGTCGTCGACCGCGACGACCTTCCCCAGGAGCGACGGGCGCAGGAACGGCCGCAAGTCCGGGTGCAGGCTTTCGAGCAGACGCCTGAGCTCGGCAGCGAGGTCCCCGCGGCTACCCATCGGGCACCTCCGAGAGCCAGAGGTGACTGCGGGTGCCAGAGCCGCCGAAGCCCACGGTATGGCGTACCTGCTCGATGAAGTAGCGGGGTGCCTCCGCACCGGCTGCGTCCACCAGCGTGACGACCTGGGAGTGCCAGAGGGGCGCACCCATGACGGTCAGGAGGTGCCGACCTCCGGGGATCGCCTGGAAGTCCAACACGTCCTCGCCGTGAGTGAAGGTGTGGGCCGGAGCCTGTGTGGTGTCCCGCTCGCCCCAGTGGAATCCACCTTCGGCGTCCGCGTAGAACGCCCGGTCCAGCTCGAGACGGCGGTTGAGGAACCGGATCGCCTGGGCCACCGTGTTGTCTCGGAGCGGGAGCTTATCGATGGTCTCAGCGCAGGAGGAGACGTCGATGGAGGCGAAGCCCAGGTCGCCCACCAGGTGACTCACGACCGCATCGGCGGCCTCGCCCTGGTATGTGCGGGTGAGCCGAGTGTCGGCGAGGGCCCGGGCCCGGCAGAGCCCCCAGACTGAGAAGGTATCACGCGCGTGCGCGCACATAGCTGTGCCGTCAAACAAGGGAGCCAGGTCCTGGCCGCGGTAGCCCCACCGCAGCAGCAGCGGATCCCCGTCTGCAGCGCCGCCCTCCCACTCGAACCGAACGTTGGACAGTTCCAGGTACGCGGAGGCGATGGGCTGGCTGCGCGCTGCGACGACTTCCATGCGCTGGACTGACGCCAGGCGCGTCCGGTCGCCAACGGTGACCTCGATCTCGGGGGCGAGCCAGTTCATCATGGGAGGCCCCCCATCGCATCGGCCTTGCCCTCCCGGAACGCTTTGGCCAGCGGGCTCTCCTCACCCACCTCGTCGTCGTGGGCCTTCGATGCCTGCGCGTCGTAGCCGGCGGCGACCCCTGCAGCGGCCTGAGCTTTCTTCTTCTCGGCAGCCTCCCGCTTCCTGCGTTCGACCTGGCGGGCCACGGGTTCGAATTCACTGAAGGTAATGACAGCCTCGATTGACGTCTCTCCGGGGAGGTCGCTGACGTCCAGCTCCCGGAACAGCACGGTCTTGAGCCCGCACGCGTCGGTGAGCCGGGACTGGATCGAGAAGATGGTCGGGACCGCGTAGGAGAAGCTGGAGGTGTCGGCACCTGCCTCTACGACCGGATCGGATCGATCTCGAAACGCGTCCTGCAGCTCTCTGAACTGGTCCAGTGCGGAGCGGGTGACGGTGCCGGCGCGATCCTCCTCGTCCACGAGTTGCAGGTTGATGGTGACCTCGGTGTCCTCGTACCCGACTGCCTGCTTGACCTTGCCGGAGCGTCCCGGGACATCCACCTCGTCCACCTTGACGGCCTGCCGGATCGACATCTGTCGGTGGGGGACCGGGAACTGAAACAGGGTGTTCGCGATGTCGGGTTCGCCGCCCTCCTTCACCGCACCCAGGGTCACGACCTCGAAGCCGTTGTTATGGATCTCAGCCATCGACCACACCCAATCGCAGAGCCGCCCGGGAGAAGATCTCGGTGAGCTGGTCCTCGAGGTTGTCGAGGGAGCCGCCGTTCGCGTTCACGGTGATCTGGAAAGCGCCGCGCTCGAAGACCACTCCGGCCCTCGCTGAGCTGCCTGACTCCTGGACTGACGAACCTGCCGATGCAGGCACCGGCTCGAAGCTGATCCCGGAGAAGGCATCGGCAACGGCGTTGGCCGGCGCGTCCCCGGTCATCTCGATGCCCGAGGCAAAGGTGGGGAGGACGGAGGCGCCGGAGCGGGTGAGCTCGGAGAGGGGGCCCTTGCGGGCATCGGAGAAGGGGAGCAACTCCCTCACGCCCTCGAGGAGCCCGGACAGGGCCTTGATGGGGACATCGGCGACGGCGCGGATCCCTTCGGAGAAGGTAGTCACCAGCGCAGACCCGGAGGCTGTGAGCTGGGAAAGGGGCCCTGCCTTTGCATCGGAGAAGGGCAGGAGGTCCCGGAGGTCCCCCATGAGGCCGGAGACACTGTCCACGAGCCCGCTCCAGGCGGACTTGATCCCCTCCCAGAGCGCATTCACTAGGCCCTTGCCGGCATCGAGGAAAATCTCCCCGAGCCCGGTGAGCCAGTCCAGCCCCCCCGTGACGGTTGTTTTCAGTCCTTCCCAGACGTTCGTGAAGAAGGTCGAGATCGCGGACCAGGCGGCATTCCAGGCCCCGACGACGAAATCGAGTGTGGCAGTGAACGCCGTGCGGATTATATCCCACCCTGCGGTTACGGCCATGGTGATGCCGGTCCATGAGGCGGTGAAGATGTGCTTGATGACCTCCCATGCCGTGTTGGTGGCGGCGCAGATACCGTCCCAGGCCCACTTGAAGAACCCGACCACGGCCTGAAGACCGGACGTGAGCGCATCCTGGATCGCCGTCCAGGTCCAGACGGCGACGAGCTTGAGATCCTGCCAGACCTCCCGGGTCACGCGCTGGATCCCGCCCCAACCGTCCGAGAAGATCCCAACCAGGAACCCGATCCCGTACGCGATGGGAGTGGCGACCGCGTAGAACGCCGCCCTGAGGCCCCCCAGCACCCGGCCGAACGTGGACGTGCTGTCGATCATGTCGTCGGTGCCGGAGGTGAAGTACATGACCAGCGCGGTGATGCCGGCGACCAGGGCCCCGACCACCAGGAGGACGCCA
>JBDRIT010000110.1:0-6043 GCA_043815665.1 Pseudomonadota bacterium | reverse complement strand
CCCCCTGGCCGGTCCCCGACGCCGATCTCGGCGTTGCTCCTCCTCGAAGTGGCTCTACCACGTCTTCGTAGAAGCGCCTTGACCTCGACGCCGGTTCCTCGCCCAGGCCGCATCATCATTTGCGCCGAGGTCATCTAGGCGCTCGCCCGAAGATCCCGTTCTCGCTGCTGCTTCAAGCGCTCTTCGTTCTCCTCGGCAGCTGCCTTCACTTCCTGCAGGACCCCGTCCACGTCCGCAGCCCGGGTGCTCTCCTTGAAGAGGCCGGTCGGCGTGTACTCCGGGTGAAGCGTCCCGCCCTCATAGCTCGACCAGATCTCGCCGGCGTATTTCCCGCCGTTGAGCTCCGGGGCGAAGCGTCGGTAGTAGTTGGTGACGTTGACCACGTCCCGGATCAGCATGGCCTTGGCGTTGTTGTTGGCCGCCGCGTTCACCGCCTGGGGCAGATCGATGATGACCGGGCCGGATTCCTCCATGAGGATATTGAACTCCGAGAGGTCTCCATGAATGACCCCGGCGCAGAGCATTCGGATGACCTGCCTCATGACGAAGGCATGGTCCCGCCGCGCCTGCCCGGCGCTCATGGTGACATCGAGGAGGCGCGGCGCAACGGCACCCGCGGCGTCGGTGATCAGCTCCATCAGCAACACGCCGTCAAAGCAACCGTAGGGGCGAGGAACCCGGACGCCGGCATCGGCCAGGAGATAGAGCGCGTCCACCTCCGCAGTCTGCCAGACCTCCTCCATCTGTTGCCGGCCGAAGCTGGATCCCTTCTCCATCGCGCGGCCCCGACGGGTGTTGCGCACCTTGCGTCCTTCCTGGTACTGGACGGCATTCTTGAAGCTGCGCTGGGATGCGTCCTTGTAGACCTTGGCGCAGCGGATCTCAGAGCCGCAACGGACGATATAGATCCTGGCCTCCTTGCCGCTCATCAGCTGGCGAAGGACCTCGTCGACCAGACCGTCATCCACCAGGGGTTGTATTCTCTTCGGAACTTTCATTGCGCCTTTCTGCCGTGTTAAGAAAAAGAACGCCGCGGCGTCGAACCGGCGCACCATTCTACAGGTCTCGACCTTAAAAACACAGTTGGGATTCATGGGGGCCAGAGTCAAGCCTCTCCGATCGGCTTTCGCGTCAACGCTCCCGTGCCTCGACGCGGCACCGTCCCTGCGCGGCGCGGCTTGACCCTTCGCGGGCGCCCGGTAGAATGATCCCTCGACTCCCTTGCCAACAGCAGGACGTTTGCATGACAACACACCCCCTTCGAATCCTGGTCATCGCCTTGCTCCTCGCCTTCGTCGCCGCTTGCGCCAGCGACGGAGGAGGCCAGGGAGGCCCCGAGGACGACTCCATCGTCTTCACCCCGGACAACGACACCACCCCGGGGGACTCCTCCGGGACCCCGGGGATCGATACCCCCGGCGTGCCGGATGCGGACACCACCGGCGGGGGCGGCGACGCAGACGAGCCCCCCGTGGAGGCGCCCCACTATGAATCAGCGGAGCTCGCCGTCCGGATCCTGGGGCCGTCGGCCTCCGGCGGCGCCGAGGTGCTGGGCGGAGCGATCTCGGTCACCGGGGTCGTCATGGGGCTGCCGGACTCCATCACCTGGACCTCGGACAAGGGCAGCGCCGGTGAGGCCGAGGACAGCCCCTTCTGGAAGACCGGCAAGGTGGACCTGGTCCAAGGCGACAACATGATTACCGTCACCGCCACCAAGGGCGACGAGGTGGTCCAGGACCGGATCCGCATCACCTACAACCCCGGGTTCCTCTTCGACGCGGACCTCAAGATCATCCCCGGCGGGTTCTTCATGGGTCAGACCGTGACCCTCCGCTTCGCCATGCCCATGGGCAGCTACACCAACTACGATCCGAGCAGCCTGGTCCTGTGCCAGTGCACGTCCCAGGGACAGTGCATCCAGGACCTGCACCAGCTCATGGACGACGGCCTGGTGGGGACCTCCGGCGACGGGGTGGGCGAGGACGGCATCTACTCGTGGAAGGAGTCCTACACCCCCAACATCCCCGGCCCCCTCTGCTTCCGGGCGCGGACCCTGGTCACCGCAGGGGAGCAGAGCTACACCGCCTACACCCCGGTCCAGTGCGTCGACGTGGTGGAGCACTTCACCGTTGCGCAGTGCCAGGCCACCAGGACCACCCAGCAGACCGCCAAGGCGGTCTTCGACGACGCCTTCGCCCAGGCCGGTCTCCCCGCGGCCCTCCAGACGACCCTGGACAGCCTGAAGACGGATCCCCAGGTCGTGGATGCGGGGTTGAGCCCCGGCGGCCACGCGATCTGGGTCCTCTTCCAGAGCGGGGTCCTCGGCGCGCTCGCGTTCCCACCGGAGGGCGTCCGCGGCGGCGGCGGGGACAGCGGCTACCGGTCCATCGAGGCCCCGGTCGGCGCGGACATCCTCATCGAATCCAAGCGCTCGACGATCCTCTCTCCCTACCACGCCGAGCTCGGGGATCTGGACGAGGCGGCCTTCATGTACAACGTCCTCGACTTCTCCCAGTGCCCGCCCTACGTCATCGACGGGCCCTACTTCGACGGCCAGGCGAAACTCAACGTCTGGCGGAGCCTCGCGAACTACGGGGTCATCGGCATCGCCACCCACGGCGAGGCCCTCTTCGGAGACCTCGCCCTTGCGACCAAGGCCAGCTTCGGCTGGCGGCACCCGGGGAACCAGGAGGTGCTCTGGAGCGGGGAGGACGTGAACTGTGACCTGCTCTACCAGGACAACGACTCCTGCTCCGGCCCGGGGACCTGCCCCGGGGGCTCCGAGTGCGTGATCACCGAGTCCCAGGGCTCCAACGTCAGCGGCGTGTGCGTGGACTGGAAGCAGATCGACCTTCGTCGCGGGAACCTGGTCATGGGCCTGGAGCGCTACGGGGTCCTGCCCTCCCATGTAGCGACGTGGCGCGACGACGGGTACCCCGCCAGCTTCGTCTACCTGGGCGCGTGCCGATCCCTGTGGAACGGCACCCTGGCCATGGAGTTCTTCGCTGCGGGCGCCCGGGCCGTGGCCGGATACACCGGAGCCGTGACCAACGACTTCGCGTACCAGCAGGGCAGCAAGCTCGTCTCGGCCCTCGTGGAGGAGGAGAAGCTCACGGAGGACGCCATGCCCTACGGGGAGGATCCCGCGTCTCCGGGGACCACCCTCGGCCTCTTCGGCGCGACGAACCTCAACATCTACGACTCGAACATCCTCAACCCCTCCTGGGAGACCGGCGACCTCACGGGGTGGCTCGAGGAGGGCCACGGTCAGGTGGCCTCCCGCCTCGGCGGCACGGAGCCCGTGGAGGGCAAGTTCATGGCCCTCATGTCCACGGGTATGGGCTACACCCTCCAGACCGGCGGGATCGAGCAGATCTTCTGCATCCCCGACACCGTGGGACAGGTGAGCTTCTACTGGAAGCTCTACTCCGAGGAGTTCAAGGAGTGGTGCGGCAGCGAGTACATGGACACCTTCCAGGCGACCCTGGAGAGCGACGCCGGAAACATCACCCTGGTGGACACCTGGATCGATGCCCTCTGCCCCCCGGGGGAGTGCTTCAACTGCGGATCCCAGTTCGTGGGCCTCGCGGCATCGGACGTGGAGTTCGACCAGGGCGACGTGTGGAACATCGAGTGGCAGAAGGTGGAGGCGAACGCGACGGCCCTCGCTGGCGCGGGGCCGGTCACCATGCGCTTCTTCACCGGCGACGTCGGGGACTCGATCTACGACACGGTGGTCCTGGTGGACACCGTGAAGTTCGATTGAGGGGCCCGGATGGGTGACCACCGAACCGTGATCCAGACCTACACCGAGGCCCTCGTGGAGGCCCTCCGAGAGACCGGCGTGGACTGGATCGACTGGCGCATCGCCGGGAATCATCTCCAGCTGGACCTCCACCCGCGGGACGCCTTCCCCTTCCAGCTCCGGGTCGTGCCAGGAGGCGACGGCGCGAACTGCTTCGTGGAAGGTGATCTCGCTGGCGTCTTCTACATGACTGCCAACACCACGGTCGAGCTGGACAAGCCCGTGATGCGGGAGATCCGCGCGCTCTGCGAGGTCATCCTCGAGCGCATCGATGCCGAGGTCGTGGAGGCGGTGCGATCCCACGCTTCGGACGATTGGGCCCGGCTGACCCAGGTGGACGAGGTGGCCATGGTCAGGGGCGGGTACATGCACGCCGCGGTGCTCTCCCTGCCCGAGTCTCCGCAGGCTCTGGAGCAGCTGTTGGCAGAGGTGCCGGCGATGCTCCCCGCGGACGACGAGTTCTTCGCCCGCTTCCAGGCCAGGAACCCGAGCGCAGAGCAGGGGAAGATGCTCCGCCCGATCTACATCGGGGCGGATCAACAGACCGTCCGTCGCCTCAGCGAGCTGGACAAGATCCTCCATTTCTCCCAGGACGCGGCGGCCAGATCCTCTGCGATGCTGGAGGTGGCGCTGCTCTTCGGGACGCCGAAGTGTTGCGCGAAGATCTACGCCAGCCACCTCGCCAACCCATCGAAGGAGCCCGATCACGTCACCTTCCTCCGCCACGTGGAGAGCTGGTCATCCGGTGACGGGATCACCGAGGGGCCCCCGCCGCGCTACCCGCGGCTGACCAACTTCCTGGCGGCGCGGTCGCACCAGATCGTCTTCATCGACTACTGGCCCTGCTCGCCTTTCTGCGAGGAGACCATCTACCGGAACCGGCGGATGCTCAACGATCTCTACAACGAGGACGACCGCCGGGTGGTGGAGGAGATCCTCGGGACCTCCTACGTGGGCTGGGCCGACGGGCGCCTGCTCCCCTTCCGCATCGAGGCGGTGGAGGGGACGGAGCTGCGGGTGGTGGACGGGCGTCGGGCGCCCTGGGCGGGCCTCGCGCTGGATCGGTACCGGAGCTTCTATTGCCAGCGGATCCCCGGCGGGGGCCGTGCGGCGGACCTCCGACGGCTCGAACGAAGAGGGCGGAGCTGGCGGTGGTTCGACGGCTCCCGGTGGCGGCGCATCGCGGGGGACCGGACCGGCTGGCTCCGGCAGCGGCCGCCCCTGGTGGCCCTCTTCGGCGATGCCTGATCGCCTCGACCTCGTCGCGGCCGGGCTGCGGCCCGCGGCGATCCTGAACACCCGCCGGATCGACGAGACCCTGACCCGCGCGGCGAAGGCCGGCCTCGCCGCCGAGGTGTGGCGCCGCGCCGGCGAAGACGACCGGGGGCGGCTGGCCCCGGAAGACGGCGCGGCCCAGGTGTACCTCGCCCGGTCACCGGAGGACGCCCGGCGCCTACGGGATCTGGATCGCGCCGTGCGCGACGCGGATCGGCCGGAGCTTCCCCGGGAGAGCCACGCGCTCGGCGCCGCCCTGGGCTACCCCGATTGCTGCGCGTGGGCCTATCCCCACACCGCCTTCGAGGTCCCCGGCGAGGGGGAGGACGTCCGCTGGGCCCGGAACTTCGCCTGGCGGGCCGGCCCCGGCCGCGTCGGACCATGGTCTCCCTGGCTCAACTTCCACGCGGCCCGGGTCTTCGGTCTGGAGTTCTTCGAGCATCTCCCCTGCTGTCCCTGGTGCCGCCCGACGCAAGCGAAGAACCAGGCCCTGGTCGCTGCGCTCCATGACGCATCCGGCGCGTCCCGGATCCGGGACGCCCTGTCCCAGTCCGTGGTCCTCTACCCCGACGGGCGCTTCCTGCCGTTCCTCTGCACCGGCTTCGAGGCCGGCGTCCTCTCCGTCACGGAGCCCGGCGTCCTCCGGAGCGCTCTCCGGCCGCACTTCGCTGACCGCGCGCTGGACGCCCTCCCCGCCGGCATCCCCGATGCGCTCCGGATGGGGCGCCGGGGCTGGGAGGCCCGGGTCGAAGGCTGTTGGGGATCCGTAGCGACAGAGGGTCCGCCCCCCGTCGTCCTGGCCTTTACGAGGGGTGGGACGCGCTAGGAGGCCGTAGGGGATAGATTGCCCGGCCCTCCGTACTCGGCATCGTACGATTCCAGCGGTGAGTCAGCGACCTGGGTTCTCCCTTGTGGGACTGGGCGGAGCCCGCGTCCACGGCCCGATTCTTTGTGGGAGGGCCT
>JBDRIT010000109.1:0-2893 GCA_043815665.1 Pseudomonadota bacterium | reverse complement strand
TCCCGATTCGGAAGCGATCGCCCTCAGGAGGGCGCTGGAGCTTCTTGCTCTGCGGACGGGGACGTGGATCGACCTTGAGCCCAAGGATGGCCCGAGCAATCCGCTGGTGGACGCCGGCTACCAGCGCGTCCATCTCCTTCCTGGCGGATGCAGTGATTTCGATCCGGTAGGTCACTCCTGGCGAGCCTCGTACTCGGCCAGATACTCATCGAAGGACTGGCGGGGTTCGTCCTTCCGCTGTTCCCAAAGGAACGCGGCCTCCATGTCCTCGAAGACATCACCATCCTGGGCGAGCTGCTCGATCACAAGACTTCGAGCCCCACGAGGCAGGGCCTTGAACGCCCGGAGGAACACCTCAGCGGTCGCAGCGGTGGTTGCACTGTCGTTGTTCGGTTGTGCCATCGTGAACCCCCATCCGATCCGCCTTAACGATAGTCTCCCCCCTGCCGGAGTGCAAGGCGGAACACCTGAGCAGACCAGCCTCGAAGCCTTGGAAAACGCAGTTCTTTCGTCGCAGAACACGTCGGGCGCGACGGCCCATGCTCGCACGGGGCGTGAGCTGCCGTCGGGCGGAACGTCGCAGAAGACGTGTTCCACGCAGTCCCTCGGCTCTTACCCGACACGATTTTATACAAGGAGACGGACGCCATGAACGCGAGTGTGCAGTGCCCGATGTGCGGCAGGCCGGCTGAGTGGGTCGGCTGCGCCGGCTGTGGCGATGACATGGGCAGTGTGGTCTGCCGATCCTGCGGTGCAACCATCCCGGGGATCCAACTCTCGGAGCTGGTTCGCTGCTCCACGGAGACGCTCCCAACACAGGTGGACCGATGCGAGCGTGTCGGCTAGAGCGTATCGAGGGCCTCCTCGAGAGCCTCGTCGTCCTGGTGGACGTAGATCGCTGTGGCCTCGACAGTGCGATGGCCCATGGCCTTGCCCACCAGGACGAGATCGTGGGTGCGGCGGTAGAGGCGGGTCCCGAAGGTGTGCCGAGTGGAGTGGACCGTCAGGCCCTCCCGGTCGATGCCTGCCCACTGGAGCCAGAGCCTGAACCGGGCCTGGACCTGACGGGCGGAGATGCGGGTCTCGCGGTTGGACAGGAACAGGGCAGGCGACTCTGCGGGGGACTGGGCGCGCTGTCGCAGATACCGCCGCAGCACCCGGCGCAGGTCAGCGCTCAGGAACCGCGTCTCGTCGCGCCCCCCCTTCGCCCGGATGGAGATCCGCTTCCCGTCCAGGTCCACGTCGCCGACGTCCAGGCCCACCAGCTCCGCGAGGCGGATGCCGGTGCCGAGCAGCAGCTCGAGCATCACCCGGTCGCGGGCCGCGGCGTCCCCGGTGCGGGCACCGACCTCCCGGAGCATCCGCTTTCGCTCGGGATCCGAAAGGGTCGAAGGCGACTGGCGGGTGGTCCGTCGGATCGACAGGCCCGCGGCTGGATTGCGGTCGGCGAGCCCGGTCTCGACCATCCATCCGCCGAAGGACCGCAGGGCAGCCTTGCCGCGGTTGATTGTCACTTCGGCCCGGGGCTCCCCGTCCGGTCGGCGCTGGACCGCATCCGACACCACGAAGCGGTGGAGCAGGTTCGGGATCACGTCCACGACCGCAGGGTCCCCGGCGAAGGCTGCCAGCGCGCTCAGGTCGCGGCGGTAGCAGTCGATGGTTCCGGGGCTGCGGCCATCGGCTGCGAGGTAGGTCGTGAACTCCTCGATGGCTTGAGTGAGGTGCATGGGCTACTCCGCAGCGCGGAAGCCCCGGAAGATCCCGTCCGCGTAGGCTTTCCGGTTGCTGGCGTCGCTGAGCCAGTCGGCCGCGTCGTCGTACCCGAGTTGGCGGGTGAGTCCAGCGATGGCGGGCAGGTCCAGCATGTTGAACATCCCGGAGTTCCGCGCCGCGGCGATCCCGTCAAGCACGGCCCGGGGGATGGGGACCGCCCCCTCCGCGGGCGCGGCATCCTCGATGACCTCAAAGGCGTCGGTCCCGGGGATCAAGTTCAGGGAGCGGCCGTTGTCCCAGGACACTCCGACCTGCGCGAGGGGCCCGGTGGTGACGTAGGTCACCGTCCCGGCGCTACCCACCGGGATGGGGTCTGGGTCGTCGGGCATGGAGAGCAGACGGATCCGGTCACCTTTCTTACAGGTTGTCATGGTCCCCCCCTACTCCGCGGCGGTCGCGTCGGCCGCGGGCTCGGTGGCGGTCTCCAGGGCCTTCCGTCCCTTCCCTCCGTCGAGGAACTTCTTCTCATCCTTCGGCAGCGGGACTGTCTCCATGTGGCCCTTCGCCTGCCACCAGACCAGCGCGCTGCGGACGATGCGCCGGATCTGCAGGATGCTCGCCTGCGCCCTGGGCTTGCCGTTCCGGGTCGTCGCCGCCTCGCTCTTGAAGAACCCCGCCACGTGAACCGGCATGATCTTGGCAATGACCTTCTTCGCCCCGAGGTGCTCCTCGACGAGGGCCAGGGTCCGCTTCGCCGTTCCCACCGTGCTCGGCTTCTGGCCGGTGGCGATCAGGTGCTCGATGTACTCCTCGATGCCGACGTGCAGTTCGATCTCTTTTCCCTTCGTCATGACTCCTACCTCCTGATTGCGGGGCTACTCGCCCTCGCTGTTGATGAATCGAGCCGCCTCGTCCAGCAGCTCGTTGAGACGCTCCATATCTCCCACGTCGCCCCAGTCGGGCGTCGCTGCGTAGGTGCCAGCGGGGGTTGTAGCGGTCTTGGCGATATGGGCTCCGAGGCCCTCCATGATCCGCTTCAGGTGCTGGCGGGCTCTCTCGGTGTGCTCGTTGTAAGCCTCGGTCGCGGTGCGCTCCGTCGTCCTCATCGTGGTCTCCTCTCAGTAGGCGCTGGTCTTGAAGACCGTCCACCCGGTCGTCGTGTGCCTGACGAATCGGATCG
>JBDRIT010000108.1:0-37617 GCA_043815665.1 Pseudomonadota bacterium | reverse complement strand
CGATCTGCCTGTGCTGAACAGCAGATGGACCGCTCGCCATGCTCACTCGAACTCGACGATACCCGGCATCGCCTTCGTTCGCCATCTTTGTCAGCACCGCCATCTCGACCACCTCGCTACGGCATCTTCGCTTGTTTTGGGACTAGTCCAGCTCGATCACCACCCGAAACCCGTAGCTCGGCAACGCGACTTCGGGCCGGTCCCGATCCCGCGCGGTACAACGCAAACGATCCGGCGGGCTCATGTAGCTCCCACCCCGCAGCACCCGGACGGTCCCCTTCCGCGGCCCGGTGGGGCTGAACAGGGGCCGGTCCCGGTAGGCTGCCTCGTCGTACCAGTCCCGACACCACTCCCAGACATTCCCGGCCAGGTCCCGCGCACCGCAGGCAGACGCGCCCGCGCCACGGGTGTCCCCGGCGTCGGGTCGTCCGTCCAGATCCCCGAAGCGGGCGTATCGCGGGACCGGCGCAGCGTCCCCCCAGGGATAGCTCCGCAGGGTCCCACCGGACGCAGCGAACTCCCACTGCGCCTCGGTGGGCAGGTTCACCCGCGCGTCCACGCGGCGGGAGAGCCATTCGCAGAACTCCATGGCATCGAACCAGGAGACCCCTGCCACGGGGGAGTCCTGTGCAGCAGGAGCAGTGAGTTCGAGGAAGGCCGGGGAGGGGTGGCCGGTCTCGATGACGAAACGGCCGTACTGTCCCGCTGAGATCGGGGCCCGGGAGAGCAGAAAACGACGCAAGCAGACCCGGTGCCGAGGGCCCTCGTCGGGCCGGCCCGTCTCCGCGCCCAGCATCACGGTTCCCCCCGGCACCTGGACGAAGGGGATCCCGTCGATGAGCAGGGCATCCGGCCCGCTCTCGGCTTCGATCGCGCGCGCCGCAATCCGGGGAACACCCTGCTCGATCCGAATCCCCTCGAGCTCCAGCTGGGCCTCGGACGAGAGCCGGCCGTCCACCCGCCGTGCGCGGACCGCGGGCTGGAAGGTGCGCCGCCAGGGCTCGATGAAGCTCTCCCAGTTGGACCGCCCTACCCGCTCGATGATCGAGAAGAGCAGCGCGACCTCCCGGATCCCGCCATCCCCCGCTTGTACCAGGTCGGGGAGGTCCGGCAGGTTCCGCCCTCCTCGGTGCTTGCGAATCCTCCGCGCGATGGACTCGACCGCTCGCAGCTCCCCGGGTGCGAGATCCTCCTCACCGGTGTGGTGGCGGACCGCGTAGAGCAGCACATCCACCTCGGGACGACGCCAGGGCTCCGGTCCCGTCGCCGCTACCAGGAGGCGCACGAGGGACGCCGGGAGGTCCAGTGCCCGGAGCGCTGCCTCGGGATCCCCTGCGTCGGCGACTCCCAGGAGGCGCAGAGCCAGGCGCGCCGCAGCGAACACGTCCGCCGAAGGACCGGCCGGCTCCCCCCTCCGTTGCTCTGGTGCGAGCTCCGGGAAGCCCCGCAGGATCGCCGCATCCCCGGTCCGGCCATCCGTCGGCAGGAAGGGCCGCAGCAGCCCGACCAGCCCGAGGCCCAGCAGACAGACCTGTCCGGTGGATGATGCCATGGCCACCGCACCTGCCTGCAAACAGCGGTGGGCGTGGCCATCCAAATGGAGCTGCCGCAGCGCAGCCAGAACCTGGCCCAGGATGGAGAGGGCCTCGGGCAGGGTGAGGGGGCCGCGCAGGAGCACTTCAGGGAGAGTCTCCTCGTCCTGCAGTGCACGCTGGACCAGGTAGGGCGGATGATACCAAGGATTTCGCGCACGCAGCCCCCGCACGCGGGGAGTGCGCAGCTCCAAGCCATCCTCGACGAGGGTCATCGCGGCGTGGCAGCGCGGCTCACGGAGGATCTGGAGCCAGACCCGCTCGCCGGAGTCCAGGCCCCAGGCGGACCAGGTCTCCCACAACGGATTCGCAGCCGCGCGATGTCCGAGCCGGTAGCTGCCGAAGCGGGCCTCTGGCTCAAGGGACGCTGCGTGTATCTCCGTTGTTCGCAGAGTGCCTGCGCCGCCGGGGACCAGGGCTGCGTGGAAGTCTGGACAGCTCTGGAAGCGGTCAGCCGGGTTTAGGGCGATGGCTCGATGGATCGCTTCAGCGACCCCGGTCGGGAGATCGGGGCGAAGGCTGGTGAGGGGTCGAGGAGGATGTCGTCGCATGTACGCGGCCTGAGCCACGGCGTTGCGACCGGCCTCCACGGCGAAGGGCGGCGCGCCAGCGGCCACCTCGTAGAGCGTCGCGCCCAGGGAATAGACGTCCGCGGACACCCCCGGTGAATGCCCTTCCAGGATTTCTGGGGGGGCATAGGCCGTGGTCCCCGGGTGAACATCGTGATCACCGCCCAGGGCCCGGGCCAGACCGAAATCGATGAGCCACGGGACGCCGGAGCCCTCCTCGACAAGGATGTTCCGGGGCTTGACGTCCCCGTGCAGGATCGGCCGGGCCGGGTGGGAGTGGGCGTGATGAAGTGCGTCGCAGATGCCCCCTACCCAGCGAACGATCTCCACCCAGGCAGGCGGGGTCTTGTGGACCTGGTGGGCCAGGGAGAGGACGGTCCCCAGATCGAGCCCCGGGACGTACCGCATGACCAAAGCGACGCTCCCTCGATAAGGGAGCACGTCCAGGAGCGGAACGATGTGGGGGTGGTCCAGGCTTCGCAGAGTCTCGGCCTCTTCGTGCAGGCACCTGCAGATCGCGGCGCGGCGGCCTGGATCCAGGGGGACGTTCCGGGGGACCTTGATGAGCGCGACAGCGGATCGGTTTCCTGCCTCCTCGCGCTCCCCGACGTAGGCCTCTCCCAGCCCTCCGCGACCGACCAGGCGGGTGATCCTCCAACCGCCGATGCGGTGGCCCACGAGGCTCGCAGGCTCCCGACCCGAGAGCCGCGCTCCGCAGACCCGGCAGTAGGTGGTCGGTCCGGGATTCGCAACCCCGCAGCGGCGGCATGGTGTCGGGTCTTCGGACCGTGGCCTTACGCTCAGGAACATCTCAATCCCCAGGCATCACTGGTAACGGAACGATGAAGTCCCCGATCTTCACGGTGAACGGCTCTGCCGGTCGGTCTCGAGGATCCTGCGGCGGCGGATCGGCGTGGCACCAGCGGTCGATCTCATCGGCGAGTGAGCGGATCCGTCCCGCGACCTCAGGATTGTCTGCACATGGCCCCCGGGTCAGGGACTCCACCCCTGCCCTCGCTGCGGCGCAGCGGTTCCCGCGTCGGTGCTCTTCCACACTCTTTATCTTCGCCCGGCATCGCCGGACCCCTTGCGCGTTCTGCTCCTTCATAAAGCGAAGATCCCGGCACTCGAGCTGCCAGGTCCGCTGGACCCCGGCGAGATCCGCCCGCTCGCCGCGCTCGTTGCAGCGGCGGCAGACCTCTGCTGCCTCCGGCTGGTCGAGAGCGGTCATCGCTGTGCATGGATCCCGCGTCGCGATGGCGCGCTGCGCGTCGACGGTCCCGGCGCAGGCGACGCAGGGATCCTCGTTCGGGGTAGGCGCTCCGGCCGAGCCGGGGACGGCGGGAATCGGCTCCGGGCTCGAGACCTCGCTGCTGCCGGTGACCGAAACGGCGGGCGCTGCAGTGTCCATCGCCGCGACCGGACCGGGCTCCTCGCTGGAGGAGATGACGCTCGTCGCTGGGCGGTGGACAGCGTCTTTGCCAGGCGCCTCCAGCCGACCTCCTCGATCCGGAGTCTCCTCCCAGAACGGGAACCACAACAGCACGACAGACGCAATCAATGCGAGAACGAGGGCAGCGAAGATCACGATGGTCCTTCGGGACGGGCCCTTGTCTTGAGGACCCTCCTCCACATCCTCGAACTCTGAGGTTCCGCTGATTTCACGGGCCGGTTCATCCGTGGAATCCGGGGGGGTCGATGTGGTTGCGGGGACCAACTCTTCGGGGGGGGGGACGAACGGCTCACCGGGCTTTCCAGAGCGCTCGTCTCCCGACTCTGCCGACGCCGCAGCCTCGGCAAGATCCCGGAACGTGATCTCATCCCGCTCCGACGCCCCGGTCCCCTGCGATGGCTCTTCAGCTTGCCCCTCGCCGGGGGACACCAGCTCCAGAACGCAAACCGCCGCCTGCTCTCCGCCGGTCCACCGGAAACGGGTCGCGTCCACCAGGCGCTGCGCGATCCCCTCGCCCGACCAAGGCCCAGCTGCGATGTCGGCGATGTTCCCATCCGTGATGGTGTTGTAGAGGCCGTCAGAGACCAGGAGGACCCGGTCCCCTATCTGGAGCGGGATGGGGAACGCGCTGGCGGCCGGACCGTCCCCCGGGGCCGCCATGCCGAGCCAGCGGGTCACCTCCAGCCCAACATTTCGGTGCTTCCTGCCCTCGTTGTGTCCGGAGATCGGTTCCCGCACCTTCGTGTGTTCCCGCGCGAGGGGCATGAGCGTTCCTTCCCGCATCAGGTAGGGTCGGGCGTGCCCCAGGTGGTGCAGGTACAGGGTCTGTCCCGCGACCAGGGCCACGAGGCTGGCGGCACCCGTCTCTCCATCGAGAGAGGGCCGCCCCCGGCCTGCCTGGAGGACCCGCTCCTCGACCCGTCGAAGGGCCTCGTCGAGCCACCGCCCCGGATCCACACTGCGCGGTCCCTCACCAGCGGCGGCCTCCTCCAACAGCGCCTGCTCCGCGATACCGACGGCCCAGTCAGAGCCGGGCAGATGTGGGACGGGTGCAAACACAGCCAGCAGCGCGAGGTCCGGACCGAGGGGCGCATGGATCGCAGCGACGCTCCGCTGTCCCGCCAGGGGGCCGGCGCCGATGGAGACAGACGCACGCAGGCGGATCTCGACCATGTCGTTCACCTCCTCCCAGGTCCGGAGCGATGCTTGGGATCGAGCCAGGGTCGGGTCTCCATGGGCACGGTCGGATCCGGGACACCGGGCGCTGTGTCCCGGTCCATGCGGGCGCGGCCTGTCACCGGACGTCCGCGGGTGACCGTCTCGAAGGTCTCGAGGATCACCCGAATCCCGTCCCGGTCGAGGGCCCCACCAAGGACGTGGTGACGGAACACAGGCCTGTGCTCCTCGTCCAGCGCGTAGGCCCCGACCAGGGTCTCCCGGTGGTTCGCTCGCAGGAGCTGCACCAGAACATCGGGCTGGGGATTCGGAGGGGATCCCAGTACAGCGACGAACCGCACCAGCCCGTCCTCGTGCCCCGCAGGGTGGACGTCCACCAGGACCTCCCCGTTGGGGAGCGGAATATGGAGCCGCAGATCGGGCAGGACCTCAACGCAGGCCTCCCCTCGGAGCTGGCGGAGATAGTAGAGGATCCTGAGCCGTGTGCGCCGGAGCGCCTCGGTCTCCCGGGCCGGCTCGGGCGCCGAGGTGCACTGGCGCAAGTCGTCGTCAGAATGCATCTCCACCGCCTCCTGCTACAGCACCTTGAACTCATTCGGGTTGTCGAGAACCGGTAGCTCAGACTTGGGCTTGGGTTCTGGTTCTACCTCGGGTACCACCACGGGGATCTTCTCCGGCTTCTTCATCGGTTTCTTCTCCGGTTTCTTCTCCGGTTTCTTCTCCGGCTGAAGAGACGGCAGGACGATGCGACTGCAGCGCCTGTCCAGCTCATCGATCGCTTCCAGGGTCAAGCCCGCCCAGATCTCCATCTCCGGACACCGGCTACACGTTGCGAAGACCTTGCCGCCGCCCATGAAGAGGGACGAAATGGATAGACAACGCTCCCGGTCGGTCTTGTCAGCTCCATCCAGCGCCTTGCGGATCGCACGGCGACATTGGTCAAGGCACGGAGGAGGAGGCAGTGGCTTCGGCTCCTTGCACAGGTCCTTCCACCGCTTGGTCATCAACTCGACCTCTGCCATGGATTCGTCAGCCCCTGCTTCCCCACATGCATCCCGGGCCGCGTCCTCGGCCTTGCCAACGGCCAGCTCGACGCAGATCGGCTTCCGCTTCTTGTATGTGTCCCGTCCTGTGCCGAGCCGCTCGAGGCGCTTCACGTCGTCCCGGAAGGCTTTCAGCCTCTCCCGACAGGTCTTCTGGAGCTTTTCACGGAGCTTCTCGCACTCCACATCGAACCGTGAGCGCTGTACGTCGACCTGGCCGGTCATGCCGGCCTTGGCACAGATCTCCGACGCGCTTCGCAAGGCTCCCTGTGCTCTCCGGCAGTCTGCAGGAGAATCGATCCGATATGACTTGAGCGCCGACGCCTGGGCCACGCATCCGTCGCGGAAGTAGTTCTCCCGCAGTTCCCTGCACCTGGCGCTGATCGTCTCCGTGTTCGCACTCCACATGTCCTGGATCAGCGCCACGTCGCGGCATCGGCTCTCGCTGGACTGACATTTGCGGTAGATCAGGCCCATGGGGGCATCGGGGGCCTCGGAGCGGATCCCGACCTCGCAGGTCCCATTCCAGATCTTCAGATCCTGAACCCGCTCCACCTCCTCCAGCAGGCTCCGAAGGCAGCCAAACATGCAGTCGCAGACCTCGAAGGTCCCGAACATCGCCATGCAGACCGGGAGCGCGGTCTTTGGATCCTTGTTGAAATCCTTGACGATTCTGAGGTAGGTCAGGATCTGGAGTGGATCCGGCGGCTTGCGCTTGGTCTCCGTATCCGGACGCGGGGGAATGTCCTTGGTGTCCGTTGAATCGACCACTCCATCCGGTATGAACCCGTCCGGGCGAGCGGGCTGGGCGTCCATGACCTCCATTCCGGACGCATGGACCACATCCTCCACCCGGTCGCCCTCTGAACCGGAGTCCTTCTGTGTCGCTGCCTCTCCGCCGCCAGGGGAACAGGACACATCCTGGACCAGCATCATCACCCCGAAGACCATGAGGAGGACTGCGAGGAGGCCAAGGAGGGCCCATTCGATCCTGCCGAGGCGCGGCCCCTTGGTCTCGTCGTCGAGCCAGTCGTCATCCTCCTCCACCGCGTCCGGAGTCGAATCGTCGTCCAGAGACGCGTCGGATTCCGACTCGGATTCCGACTGGGATTCAAACTCGGACTCGGGTACAGGCTCCGGCTCGGGCTCCATGGCAAGAGGGACTTCAACACAGACGGGCTCGGATTCTGGCTCCTCCTTGGGAGGGACGTCAGCCCCGTCGGGTTCGGGTTCGGGCTCAGGCACCAACTCAGGCTCCGCCGTGGGAGGAACTCCAGCCCCGACAGGTTCGAGCTCGTCCGCTGGGTCTATCTGGGGCTCCACCCACTGCTTCGTGTCCTGCAGCTCCACGCTGCCGGGGCGGGCCATCTCAAGCGGCGTACCTCCGGTATGAGCCGACGGACTGACTCGCGCAGCGGGCGCAGGGAGAGAGCGGTCCTCTGCCAGCACTGACACGTCATCGCCGACGGCAAAGAGCACCGCTGTTCGGTCGTCGTCCCCACCCGTGAGCCCCGCAGCCTCCACCAGCCGATCCGGCACGGTCATTGGGTTTTCACCGGCGACAATCTTCGAGAGCCGTTGCTCCTCCAACGCGTCGTGGATCCCGTCGGTGCACAAGAGGATGCGGTCTCCCGACGAGAGCGTGATCGGCTGGGAACGGATCTCCGGGTCCAGGGATTCAGCCGCGCCGACCTTGCGGATCGGCGCGAAACGATCCGGGTGGCCGCTGGCCTGGTGGCGGGCGATCTCCAGGGACTCGACGAGGACCCGGGTGCGTGTGTGGTCCTCGGTGCGGAGGACCTGCCGGCCCTTCCGGAAGAGGTACAGTCGGCAGTCTCCGACGTGCGCGACATACAGCGCATCGCGGACGATCAGCGCGACCGCGCAAGACACCCCGAAGAGGCCGCTCGGCGCCAACGCCTCCCCGGAGCCTGCCTCGTGCAGCGCCCTGTTGGCCCGCTTGAAGGTTCGTTCGAGGATCCCCTCGGGGTTTCCGCGGCCCTCGTGGATCACGGCCTCGATCTCCTCCACGAGGATATCCCGAAGTTGGCCGGCGGCCTTCGCCCCCGCTATCCTGCCCTCCCCGTCGCAGACCAGGGCTGCCCGGGTGAGGCTGTTGAACACCCTCAATACGCCGAGATCGCCGTACACCTCGACGGCCGTGCCCTGCTCTTGAGCCACACGGCCCAGGAAGATCTCGTTTTCTGATGTGCTCATGGCGCCATCCCCTCGCTTCGTGCCTCGTCCCGCCTACTTCTCCGGCGCCTTGAAGCCAGGCTCTTCGGACCTTCTCGCCCCTCCCCCCGGGGGGCGTCTGGTTCGCCTCGGCTGCCGAGACACTCGGACCAGGAAGACGACCAGCACCAGGCCGATCAAGATGGGCAGAGCGATCCGCAACGCCTTGACCCACCAGGGCTCCACCTCCGGACAACAGATCTTCTTCCCGCCTCGTTCGCAGCCGCAGACGTAGCCCGGAAGCTTGTACTTCTCGACGCAGTCTGCATCGGTCTCGCAGGCGAGGCAGTGGACGTGGTGATGATCCTCGGTGAGGAACTCCCCCGCCTCTCGGTTCACATCCGGGTTCCCGTCCAGGGTGACGCAGTGCCGCCGTCCGGTACGCCGCCAGGGCGCGACCGGGCACTGGGCGGGGTCATCCTCGACAAGCTCGCAGATGCAGGGCTTCGAGGTGTCCTCGCATCGTGCGGTGCAATCCGAGTCTCTGCGACACTCGGTCCCTCGGGGCTCACAGTGGGCGGGCATGTCTCCGGTTCCCTCCCTGCAGACGCAGCCCAACCCGCACCCGGTGTCGTTCTCGTAGTCACATCGGACATACTCGCAGGACCGCGTGGCCTCGTTCCAGGTCTTGCACATCTGATCCCGGCAGGGGTCCACATCCACTGGGATCGGAATCGCACAGGTGTTCTTCTGCAGTTCTTTGCAGGTCGGGTCGAAGGTGGAGGTCTTCTCCTCCGACAGACATTGCCGTGGCGGTTCGCACTCCTCGCTGCGCTCGCAGCAGACCGGGCCGTCACGAAGCCCGCAGGTCCCGATCCGGATGTTCGCCTGGAGCACCCGGATGACGGTCTCCGACAGGGTGTTGCAGGCAGGCTCCGACTGGGTGACCGTCTCCCCCGGCATGAGGCACTCCGTCGGCGGAGCGCAGTCCGCGTTGTCCCGACAGCATGGCGCCTCGATGACCGGCACACAGCGGCCGTCCCGGCACTCCACCGTCAGCTCCTCTCCCTGATTCACGCCGGCCAGGTGCTGGTTCGCTGCGCTGTACTGCTCCTCGCAGGGAGGCATGCAGAGGACCGGGAAGTCCGGGACGCTCGTCAACTCCCTGGCACTGATCAGGTAGGAGAGCGACTCGATGTCCTGCGGGAACCGGTCCGGGGCTCGATAGTAGACCGTAAGGCTGTTGGTGTCCGAGTCTCCCTTCGGCACCGGCAGGTTGCCGAACTCCACGTCCATGACGATCAGCCGATTCAGGGCCTTCCGAACATCGGCGAAGAGGACATCCATGTCGGTGAGGTCCGCGGTCTGGCGGAACTCGCCGCGGGTGAGCCGTGCCATCAGCTTGGCCTGCTCCAGCGCATCCACGTTGCCCGTCGCGCCGGTCTCAGGGTCCGGGGACTCGAAGCCGATCATGAAGAGCGGCACCCGCCGCTCCAGGGCGCTGCTCTTGACCTGGTCGAAGGTCGCACAGCCGTTCTCCGAGGTACACTCCCCGCGGACGCCGACCATGGACTCGTCCACCATGTCCGAGAGGATGACGAGGGCCCGCACCTCGCCGCCACACTCTGCGAGGGCAGGGATCGCTTCCGCCTGGAGGAGGTAGAACAGCTTCGTCGTCCGGATATCGAGGTTCTTTGATACCTTCCCCTGCCACCAGTTGACGTTTCGGTTGTATTTCCTGACGTAATCCCGGTACCCAAGCTGCCGGCGCTCCTGCGAATCGGCAAAAAAGGATGCGGGAAGCTGGTCCTCGACGAACGCATCGAGCTTCTCCCGATTCCTGGTGATCTGGAACCCGGAAAACTCCCAGCCACCCCCGAAGAACGCAATGCCCAGCCGATCCCCGGGCATCATGTTCTTGACAGACACCTTTGCGGCCTTATGGATGATGTCCCAAAACTGGACCATGCCGCCGCTCACGTCGATCATCAACAACGTGCAGGCTCCCTGCTGTCCCAGTCCCCCGTCCCCGCCGAAGTTGCCCACTTGTTTGACCAACGCACTCCCACGAGCGAGGCGCAGACCGAACCCGGCGGGATCCAACTCGAAGATCGGGGGTAGAGGATCCGTCTCGGATTGACGCGCCGTTACATAGAAGCGGGTCCGCGATCGGACCGTTCCGTTCTCGGCCTGCGCCTGCCAATCCCCGGTGTGTCCGACGACCCGGAGCAGGAAGGGCTCATCCCCGGGAGTGCCCGGGGGAGGGGAACCTGCGGCCGCGACCGGCAGCGTAATCAGACAAAGTACCAGCAGCGCTTTCGAGAACGTCATGTCGTCCCTCCTTCTTGCTCTTCATCACTCGCGATTCGTATCGACTTTTCCACTCCCACGTCTCGCCTGCGGAGGAGGCCGTAGGTCATCAGCAAGTAGACCATCCCCCACCACAGCAACATTCCCAGAGGGATCCACGGGACGGCATCACCAGCCTGGGCTGTTTGACGCTCCTGGCCGACCTTCAGAGCACGGGCCAGCTCCGATCGGTAGAACCAGCCCAAAATGGGGCCGCGTTCGTACTTCTTGTGGAAGCTCTCCTCGTCATTGTTGTCCTTCCCACCGTCAACCCGGAACTGGCAGGCGCGGGTGAAGCGGGTCGGCATGCACTGGGACTTCGTGGGGGCTTGGGTGTCGTCCTTCGGTTCCTCCTCGGATCGCTCCGATGCCGATGCGGCCAGGTCCTGTCTCTTCAAACCGCCTTCCCGTTGATCCCTGATTGACTCCAGGTTGTCGCGACAGTCGTCCAGCTCCGGAATTCTGAAGGTCCCCTCGCATCGCTGCTTCGGACAGAAGCCGTGGTTCCGTTGGTTCTCCTCCAGGACCAGCAAGGCCTCGTAGCCCCAGCGCGTCGGCGTAAGCTGGGCGGCCAGCGCAGCGGCCGCATCCATCTGGCCCAGGGGCTGCATCAGACCACCGAAGATGAGCTGTGGGATCAGGACCATCGGGACCAGACCGTTCGCCTCAGCCGGTGAAGAAGACGCCGCTGAGACCAGGAAGCCCAGCCCGATCCCGCCGAACGCGGCCAGGAACATCACCAGCAGCATCATGGGGAAATTCCCGTAGAGCCCCAGGAAGAGATACAGGAGTCCCAGGAGGATTACGCATTGGAAGAGGGAGAACAGCGCCAGAACCCCGACCTTGCTGGAGATATACGCGCCGATGCTTTGCCCAAGCATGCGCTCCCGGTGAAAGATCGACCGCTCGGCCACGATCTCCCGGGCTGCGTTGAAGCAGCCGAACCAGATCGCGACGGTCACCAGGAGGAACAGGGGGATGTGGACCATGTTGTTGAGGGCGTCGTCCCGGGTGTTGTTGTACACCCAGATCATGAAGCCTGCGATGATCGGGGCCTGAACGATCATGACCAGCATCGCCCGGGCGTCCTTCCACTTGTTGAGCGCGAAGCGTCGGGTGAGGGTCCACCACTGTCTCAGCAGATTCGGGGATCGACGGAGACGGGCGGGCGGCGGCCCCGACGAGCGGGTGCCGAAGCGGGTGGAGCGATCCTGGACGTAGCGACGGATCAGGCTGGTGCTCCACCCCTCCTCGACACCAGCCTCTCGCACCGCTGCCTGTAGACCGGCGAGTTCCTCTTCGTTCTCCGGGTCACAAAGATACTCATAGTAGTATTTGTCCTTCCAGAACTGGAGCGGCCGCTTGTCTAGGCCTTCGAGAATCGCGTCGGCATCATCGAGGACATCGTCCCACTCCGGGTCCTCGTCGAGATACCCATCTTCGGCCATCCGGTCTTCCCAGAAGTAGCGCGCAGCGCACTCCGGCAGGCTCCCGTCCGGCGCCCTCTCGCCGCAGGCGGGGCCGAAGTAGGTCACCACCCCCGGGCGGTGCCTCTTCATTCCGGTCTTCCGATCCTCATGGATGTCCACCGCAGTGCACTTCGCTACGACAGCCAACTTGTCGACCAGCTTCAGGATCTTCGCACTGGGCTGATGGACCGTAAAAATGACCGTCTTCCCGCGCTCGGCGAGGTCGCGCAGGATCTCGACGACGTTGCGCGCATCGGTGGATGCCAAGCCGCTGGTCGGCTCGTCCAGGACGAGGATGTCGGGATCGGTCAGCAGCTCAATCGCGATGTTCACGCGCTTGCGCTCACCGCCGCTGATCCCCCGCTTCTCCGTCGATCCGATGGGCTGGTCCCAGATCTCCGGATCGAGCTTCAATGCGTCCAGGACCTGCTCGATCCGAGCCTCAACCTCCTCCTCGGAGTGGTCCGATGGCAGGCGCAGGTGGTGAGTATAGCGGAGCGCCTCACGGACCGTCAGCTCGGGGTGCACCAGGTCGTCCTGGGGCACGAAGCCGATGATCCGCATGAAAGCGTGGTAGTTCGGACCCAGCGCTTCGGTGTTGATCCAGGTCTGCCCGTCCAGCGCGGCGACGTAGCCCTCCTCGCCCTGGAACTGCCGATTGACCTTCAGGTTCCGGATCAACGCATTGAGGAGGGTGGTCTTTCCGTGCCCGCTCGGCCCCAGGATGCCCACCAACTCCCCCGGGTGAACCACCAGAGACGCGTTGTCGAGGAGCTTGACCACGCCCCCGGCGAACTTCTTGATCCGGTAGGTGAGGTTGTGCCCCTCGATGAAGAGCTTGCCCTCGAGATCCCGTTGGATCAGGTTGAGGTCTGCCGTGATTTTGAAGTCGAAGGAGCCCACACCCACGGTATCGCCGGCCCCGGCTTTGGCGCTGCCCCAGATCGGCGCGCCGTTCAGGTAGGTCCCGCTCAGGGTGCGGTGATCGATGACCTCGAAGCCGTCGTCGGTCCGCCGCAAGGTGGCATGGCGGGCCGAGATGTACGGGCGGTCCACCTGGATTTGGTTCTCCGGCGTACGCCCGATGGTGATCTCCGTCAGCTCATTCAGCGGAGTCCCGTTGGCGAGTTGGGAGTCCCCGAGATCGTCTGTGGGCTTCCCGCAACGGCCGCAGAAGCCCAGCCCTTCCTCGAGCCGGCCACCACAGACCACGCAAAACTTGGTCTCGGCCATTCCTCTCCCCTATCCGTTCACGACGCCAGAGGCACGCAGAGACGGTGTGGCATCATGGATCATTTGCATCGCCTGATCTCCCGGTCAGCGCCCCTCTTGCACTGCTTGATCAGAAAGGAGGTCAGCAGCGCCGGGGCTCCCTTGTTGCGAGCCAGGTTGATGAAATCGACGCCTTCTTCTGCATAGCCGCGCACGCACTCCCCGTAGCCCTGCGCGATGAGCTTCGAGTATCCCTTGTCCGAAAGCACAGCGTTGATGCAGCGGTTGATCTGGCCGGCGGCCAGCCCCCCGAACTCTCGACGATCGATCGCCTTGATCTTCCTGAGGCATTCCTCCACCAGGTCCATTCGACCGTGGCCGAGGTTGATGTATGCGTATTCAGCGTATCGCAGGATCAGGTCATGCATCTCTTTGATGTGCTTCAAGGTCTTGGCCAAGGCATCGAGCCCGCTCTGTCCGATCTGCAGCGCGAAGGAGACCTTGCCGCGGGCCTCGTCGCAGGCCTTGGCGATCTCTCCGATGTTTACCGGAGAGGTGATCTCTTCAGGGTGATCGACCTGGCGCAGCACCTCCTCCAGCGAAGGGATGTCGTCACAGGAGGGGATCGCAAAGCCCTCCAGGATCGACTCGATGGACGGGATCAATGGACGCACCCGCTTCTCCATCTCGGCCTGGGCCGGACCGATCATTCCGCGCTTGGTCTCGTCGATGAGGCGGTGTGCCTCTTCTTCGATTTTCTTGAACTCCTCGATCTTCCTGGTCAGCTCATCACAGCATTCCTTGAGCAGGTTGTACAGTTCGGTGATCCGCTGCTTCGCCTGTGCGAGGAGCTTGACCTTCTCCGCCGCGGCCGCTTTCATGGCTTCAGCACGCAAGCGATCGATTTCCGCCGCGTTCTGCGCGATCTTCTCCTGTTTCATGCGCGCAAGCTCCTCCGGCGGCGGACCGGGCGGCAGCGCTGGCCGCAGCGGTACAGCGGGGGGCGCAGCGGCCTCCGGCTCCGCTTCGCCTTCCGCCACCGGCGCAACGGGGGGGGCCTCGTCACCCTTCTCCTTGCACTGCATCCCACCCATCAGGAGGCAGAGGGCGATCCCCCAGCCGAGCAACTTCTGTCCTTTCCGTTTCATCCTGTCCTCCCTGTCGGAGCGATTAAGATCCGATCAATCTCGAAGGTCGCCTCCCCGGAACCAAAGGGGGAGATGTACTGCAACCACCCATTGAGACGGAGAGCGTCGCGCTCCATCCCCGGGCCCTGCGAAGCCAACCGCACCAGGAGCCCCGGAGTCAGCGGGAGACGCAGCACGATCTCCGCGTCCCCTGTACCTGCTGTCAGTGAATGAAGCTGGTCCTCCGGGAGCCGGCCTTTCATCACGGAGACTTCGCCGAACCAAACCTCGTACTCCAGCTCCGTTACCCGGACCTGCCGAGCAATCGGGCAGCGAATACTGATACGCAGATCCAGGAACGGGGGTCGGAGGGGCTGGACGACCATCGTGACGCTATGGACGACCACCTCCAGGTCGTCCAAGCCCTGCTGAACCCGATCCGCGACGAGCTGAGAGCACGCTGTACCCAGGAGGTAGAACACGCCGAGGATGAGGTGCCGAACAGCCATCAGAATCCGACCTCAAGAGCCAGGCCCCCGCCGCCCGGAATCACGAGCGGAGAGACACCCGCATGCGAAGAGGGCTCATCTCGGGACAGGTCCACGGCTGCCCAGATCAGGCCACCAAGGACAACGGCTCCACCGGCGGCGGAGAGGCCCAGTCCTGTGTTCCAGAGGGACTTGTTGCGGCTATAAGACTTGCCATAATCTTCCCAAACATTTGAGCCGACTCCAATCAACTTGTTGTCTTTGTCGATAATTTGCTTTCCGCTCACGAATCCAAACGGAATCCCGACAGCAAGTGCAGCGGTCCCAACTCCGACCATGATCCATGGCCCCCAGGAGCATCGTCCTCCACGTCTTGACTGCTCTCTATTCTTCGTCCCGATGTCCATCCCCTTCACCGGAGTCATCCGCACCAACCTGGGTGGGTTGGCTCCTTGCTTTACCTTGATGGTCACCGACTGGGTTTCGAACCCTTGCTCCTGGAACCGGAGACCGTGCGGGCCCGGCTTCAAGGCCCAGAACAACGGTGCCTTGAAGCAAGGATTCCTCCCGTCTTTGTCCTTGAGACAGATCTGCGCGCCGTCGGGTTCGCTGCCGACCTGCACGAAGCCATGGCCCGGTGCGAGGCGCTTGCGGAAGTGTTCCAAGGCGCCCTCGAGCTTCTTGGTGTCCACCGTTGCTGGTGCGCGGTGGAGTTCATAGGAGAGAAAGTAGTACACCTTCACATCGTCGCCGAGCTTCTGGAACGTGATGGCCAGGTTATGTGCTGCACGCAGCTCATCAGCACCTGAGGACTGCAGGAAAAGCTGGTGCCAGACACGAGCAGCTTCCGCAAACCTGTCCTCCTTGAAGAACGCCTTTGCTTTTCGATCCTCTTCTGCGAAGTTTGGCGCTCCACAGAGACCCACCCGAGTTGAAAGCGACAGAAACAGGAATGCCACAAGGACGATTCGGATCCCATGTCTGTTAATGAACATCTATTTCAGTCCCCCCAATCCAAATTCATCGCCCGAGTCGTCACCTGCCCGATCCTCCTTCACCGGCTCCACCACCACCGACGGTATTTCCCCCAAGTCTATCTCCTTCTCTTCGGGGTCGGTACCGGATTTCTCTGAATCCGGTACGATGCCGAATATGGAAGGTTCCGGCTGATCTTTGGTCGTCTCGGATTCCTTGCCGTGCTCAACAGACTGTGCATCGCATTTCTGCAAACAGTCTTCATGTTTTACTTTCAACTTGCCGGCACAACGGCCCAGGAACTCATCTCCGGCACTCTCCATGTTCTCGATTTGGCCTCTGATCAATGGACACCAGCAGTTCACCACTCTGGTGTCTGCGAGTTTCAATTCATCCGCACAAAGCTTGTCTGCATTTCCTGATTCCTTATCACGCTGTAGCGGGCCCTTTGGGACCGGACACAAGTCCAGAAGAATCATCAAGTCACCATGTTTTCGACAGTTCTCGCGCACCAGAGGCCACTTGGGATCTTGGAACACCTCTTCACAACTCAGTCCCATCAGGCGCTTCAGTTCATTCTTCGCCTTCTTGGAATGTGAGCAGGCTATCAAGTCCTTGTCCTCTTCAGTACCACCGGGGGGGGCCGGGGTTCGGCCCCCCGGTGGTGGGTCCTGCGAACCGCCACTGCCCGTGCTGCCTCCGACACTATCCAACAGGGCACCCGGACGAGTGAGAAAAGAGGCATCCTGGTCCTCAACTCCCATATCCGGAATGGAATCCAGTCTCTCTGGCATGAAAAGGACATCGAGAAGATCGGTTGTCGTGTCAGAGACACCCCCAGCATCCTCCGCTTCTGACTGGATATCCTGATACTCCACGACCGTCTCTTCTTTCGAAACAGCGTCCCCGGCCAAGGATGTTTCAGCATCGGAAGTATCAATCTCAGAAGACGTATCCAGCGTCCTCTCGAGTATTGTGTCTCCCAAGGTCTCCGGGAGCTCCGCAGTCGATCCCCGATCCTCGACGACGTCCGTCTGTTCACCCGGCGCTGCGATGGCACTGGCATTGGTTGTATCCTCGGCGCCGGAGGGCGCCGAAGAGGAGGGACTCTCCTCGGAAACGTCCTCATCAAGGACCGGTGCGCTTTGGATAGCGGGGGATTCGGAACGGAACCAGCCAAGAGCCCACCCCATGACAAGCACCAACGCCAGGCTCAACAGCCCCAACCCGATCCGACCCTTCCAGGAGTCGATGAGCCTCTTCTCGGGAGCAGGGACAGGAGTCGGGAAAGGGGCCTCGGGAGGGAGGGCCTCGGGCATGGACTCGCCTTCCATCGGCCCCGTGACAACGTCCGCCTCATCGGTCTCCTCGCCCACAGCATCTGCCTCGGGCGATCCATCGGCAATCAAGTCATCTGGTTCGCCAGAAGTCTCGGTTGTGGCCGTTCCACCGTCCTCAACAGGCTCTATCGGATCTCCCTCTGCCTCTACTTCTGGCGGCTCCGCCTCGTCGTTCTCCGGGGGCCGGGGTGCGAAGATCGGCTGGGTCACCTGGACAACCGGCTCCGTCTCCTGTGCTCTCGATTGCGAGCGCTTCGGCAGGAGCGGCGGGAGCGGTGGTGGGTCTGGCAAGACCGGCGGAGGCAGGGGCTCCGGCGCCATCCGGGACAGGAGCACCTGCCGCACCCGGACGATCTCCTCCGCCAGATCTTCAGGCGTGTCGTCAGTGAGGTGATGATTGACCACGCCCAGCAAACTCAGGAGCAGATCCGCAGGCACCACTGTAGCGTGGAGCTGATGTCCCAGGTGCCGCCAAGTCGCCACCTGGTCGGGCCGCTCGCCTGCGGCGAGCGTGAGTTCCCGGATCACCTCCTCGGCGTGCTCGCCGCTCTCAACAAGGAGCAGAGCCCGACGGATACGCAGGTCGGCCCGCTCCTTCCCCACCGGAGTCCGTGCGATGCGGACGCGATACAGTTCCTCCAGGTGCTCGCAGTCGCCGGCCTCTGTCAGGGCCTTCTCGTAGGCCTGCGCGACCGAGGGGTCCTCCGGGAATTGGCGGAAGATCTCGCGAAGCAGGATCCCCCTGTCAACGAGGTCATCTACCTTTGTCCCGACGAGCAGCGCCGCCTCCTGCAGGATGGCCCGTCGTTGGGCTCGACTGCCGGTCTCCTTTGCGATGTCCCGCAGAAGGGTCAAGTACGACTTCCATCGACCCATCCTCGGGTAGACCGCCCTGAGATGCTCTCGGGCCTTCCGACTCGTCGGCTGCGGACCATTTGCGGCTTCCCACTCAACGCAGGACAAGATGGGCCCGGAGATGTCCTCGCCTTCGGTCAAAGTCTCGAAGAGCAGGTCTCGAAGCCCCCTGGTGGCGCCGGCGTCATACCTGTGTCCGTCCCCGATCAGATCAGCGAGGAGATCCAACAGCGCGCCCGTCTCCTCCAAACGCGTCGTCCAGGAGCTGACCGTGCTTCGAAGCTCCGAGCTTCCGGGATTGATCCGAAGCATCGCAAGGAGGGTTTGGAGAGCCCCGTCCTCATCCTCGAGTTTCCCGGCCTGAATCTCGAAGATGTGCTCAAGAAGCTTCAGGCGTTCTAGCGGAGAGGCCGCGACCTTCAGGCGTTCCCGGTGGACGCGGAGGAGCTCGTCCCATCGCCCGGTCCGAACGCGGAGGTCGAACAGATCGTCCTGAATCTCCCGGCCAGCCGGGGTTCCGGCGACGCCTGTTGCGATCGAAAACTCCTGCAGCGCCTGAATGGTCTCTTCGACCGTCCCCCGGCGTTCCCCATCTGCAATGAACCTCCGCCTCAGATCCTGATCGGTCGGATCGAGGGTGACCATCTGCTTCAGGGTCTGAGAGGCCGATGCACCATCCTTCAGGTGATCGGATTGGACGTCAAGGATCTTCTCCATCCATTGCAGGCGGGTCTGGAGAGTGTCGCTCGCGTCGATGCGGATCCGGTAGGCTTCGAGAACCTCCTTCCAACGCCCGGTACGGCTGAGGAGATCAACTCGGATTCGCTCGATCTTCTCTTGGTCGCCCTTGCCGAGGGCGTGCTGTGCCCCGAGAGACGAGAGAACCTCGATGACCACGTCGGACCGTCCGAGAGCCTCCCCTAGATCCACGAACTGGCGCAGCCTCTCGAGACTTGCTGGGGCGAACGAGAGAGAGTCCAGCAGGGTCTGGAATGCCCCTTCCTGGTCCTCCAGATGGTCGACCAGGACGGCCAGGATTCTATCGAGCCATCGAACCTTCTCGGCAGGGGTTCCCACCTCCTGGAGCCGTCGTCGGCAGGTGACGAGCACTTCGTCCCACCGCTCGTTCTCCTCCAGATTGGCAAGGATTCTGGTCTGGAGGTCCTCGGCGAGTGAGGCGTCCACCACATCACTCCTGCGAGACAGCTCGTCCAGGAACCTGAGCGCCTGCCCTTCCCGGCCGATCGAGCCGGCCAGCTCCAACAGTTCCTCTATACGTCCCCGGACAATGGGGGGGATTTCGAGCCGCGCCTGGAGGGTTTCAATCGCAGCAGCGGTATCGTCAAGATGGTATCGCTGGACCTGATAGAGTGCGTCCAGCTCCTGTCCCCGCTCTTCGTCGGACCCCGCCGCGTCCCGTCGGCGACGGTGCTCCTCTGCCAGCAGGTCCCAGCTCTCCGCGCGACGGAGCGCCTCCAGGACATGAGTATGGAGATCACTCTGAACGCGTGTGCCCGCAATCTCTCCTCGTTCGGCGAGAGATCTCAGGAATGTAGCGATTTCGTCCAGCCGTCCGAGGCGTTCTCCCAGATCCATGAACTGGCCAATGCGTTTACGATCCACAGGGGCCAGGGACACCATCTCCTGCATGGTGCCGAACGTGCCTGCTGCGTCCTTGAGCTGGCCGGCCTGGAGCGCGACGATCTTCTTGAACAGCCGGATACGCTCCGGAGGCTCTTCCGTCTCTGAGAGCTGATCCCGATAGAGTCCGAGGAGCGCCGTCCAATCCTCCAAGCCGGACAACACCGTCTCCAACGAGTTCCTGATCAGCGTCGCAGCGGTGCCTCTGGCGTTTCGGCTCAGTTTGAGGAGATCCGTCAAGAGGGGAGGGACCTGATCGAGGCGGTCGAGATGACGGGCCTCGTCGACGAGCTGGCCGAGTCGCTCCCGGTCGACGGGGGCAGTCTCAATGATCTCGATGAGCGTAGAGAACGCTGCCTCGCTGTCTCTTTGCCGTTCGGCCTGTATGTTGTGGATCCGCTCGAGCCAGGTGAGCCGATCAGAGAGCGTTGCGACCTGCTCCAACTCGCTCCGGCAGAGCGCTATGAACCGGCCCCAATCTTCCCAACGAACCAGGGCATCCAGGGTCTGGTCTCGAATCTCCTGCTCGACGGGGGTTCCGGCGACGCCGGGGCTACACCCGATCTCGGTGAGGACGCCGATGGACTGATCGGCCTTGTCGAGGGAGCGGCCGAGATCCAGGAACCGACGTCGAGCATCTGCGCGAGATGGATCGAGGCGGATGATCTCCTCCAGGATCCCATGGGACGCCAGGTCGTCCTGAAGGTGATCCTCCCGGAGTGCGAGGATCTCCTCAAGAACCGGGAGGCGCTCCCTGCCCTTCAGTGAAACCAGGGCATCGTGGTGGATTGCCAGGAGGTCGCTCCATCGACCGTCTACCTCCAGGATCCGGTGGTAGATGTCCTTGAGTTTCTCGGCAGCTGTCGGCTCATTGGCGATGGCGAGGACAAGAAGCTTCTTCGCCAGCCCGGCCACCTCCTGTTGCCGTCCCAGGCTCCTGCCCAGTCGGAGGAGGCGATCCCAACGCTCGTGTTCTTCGGGTCTGATGCGCACCATCTCCCTGAGTGTCTCGAACGTCCCTTCATCGTCCTGCAGATGCCCCATCTGGATCTCGAGGAGTCGTTCCAGCCACGGGAACATCTTCCGTTGCGAAACCTCCCGAGACGCCTGGGCGCGCAGAAGAATGATCTGCTCCATCCAGCGCTTGTCCAAGGCGAGGAGCCCCAACTGCAGCTCGACGGCCTGTATCGACGGGCTGGTCCATCGTTCGAGGATGTCATCAAGGATCTTCCGGGCTCGACCCTCGTTGGGCGTCACGGAAAGCACTGCGTGCAGGTATCCGATCGCGTCACTGAACCGTCCCAGCTTTTCTGTGAAAAGAAAGGCGAGTCGAAGCCGCAGTTCGTTCTTCTCTCTGATATCAGTGATCAGCTCAAGTTCAAGCTCCAGAGCCTTCGTAAGTTCCGGCGTGTCGTCCCGGTGGATATGGATGAGCTGGATCTGCTTCAGCGCGTCTCGATGGGTCGGCACAAGACTCAGGATCTCCTGGTAGACCTTCAGGGCAGCGTCGAGATCGTTCTTTTCATTCTCGAGCAGTCCAGCGAGTTCGAGCAGGAGCGGGATTCGGACCGGATTGGAGGAGGCCTCATCCGCCTGTTTCCGTAACACCGAGATTCTAGTGTCCGCCGTGACCTGGGGCTGGGGCTCGGGATGGGCAGACTCGCTTCCATTGAGCATCGTCCGGCAGTGCTTGCACTTGATCGCCCGGACATGGATCTCCTCACAACAGTACGGGCAAGTTTTGGTCTTCTGGACCATTCAAGGACTCCCAAACGGACAAACCAGTGGACGCCGGTACCACTTCATCGTTTCGATATCGCCCGATGATAGATCTCGGGCCCGTCCTGTGCAACCGTGTTAGCAGGAAGGTGGTACATCGTTAAAAGGGACCTCGTGCAAACCGTCCCCGGAGACCGATGAGAACCAAGAAGGGAACGATCATCAGCACAAGCAAAGAGGCAGGGCACTCAGATCGACCTTCGCGAACCGAGCAGCCTCCGTCGTCAAACCAGTCATCTGGAAGCTCGTCTATAGGAACTCCTGCTTCGGACTGCCCTTGATCCTGTTTTGATTCGGGCTCCGGCTTAGAGACGGGCTTTGGAGAAGATTCCGGCCCGACTGTCGGCTTCTGGTCGGGATCAGGTTCCTGGGATGGGTCTGGGTCCAGAGGCGATGTCACACACCCTTCGTCGGTTGTCCCGTCACAATCATTGTCCCGTTCATCTCCACAGACCTCCGCTGCGTCCGGATTGCTCCCCGAGTCCGAATCGTCGCAGTCACCTTCGCCACCGCACCAACCATCGCCATCCAGGTCCTCGCAGGGATCCGCTGGAGCAGGATCCTCCTGCGCGCACTGGATTGCAATATCGTCGCAGCAATCCCCGTAATCGGCGCAGAGATCGTCACACCAACAGCCTTCGGGCGCCTGACCGCCACAGAATCCCTCACAGGAGCCCTCCAATTCTCCCTCGCAGGTTGAGTCGTCACAGGACCCGTCCTCCAGACAAGCCTCACTGCAATTGCAAAGCCCCGGGTCAAGCATACATCCGGTGCCGACCACACTCTCCAGCCACTGTCGAAAGACGTCGACCCGCGTGACCGAATAGACGCCTTTGCACGGATCTCCGTATTCGTCGTCGTTCCCGCCACCGGAGTTGACCCCGATCACCTGCCAGAATCCGTTCACCTCGATCAGCCCAGGCCCCCCGGAATCACCGTTGCAGATCCCCGTACCGGAATAGACACTGAGATAATAAAGTTCATCGTACCCAGACACATCCATCCAGGTCGATCGCTTCAACCCCACACCGGACTGCGTGTAGCCTTCCGTCGCGCCGAAACCGACGTAGAGGATGGATGCGTCGACAAATATTTCGAATCCATCCCCAAGCGGTCCTTGGAGCGGGGGCACCGGAGAGATGTCGAGGATGGGCTTCGAGAGGTGAACCAGGGCCATATCCATCGGGGAGATCGTCCCATCTCCGGAGGTCTCGTAGTCGGGGTGGACATAGAACGCATCGACAGCATACAGAGATCCGCTGGATGGCGGGCATCCCGGACATGGAGCAGTAGCCGCATCGGAGCCAACATAGAACCTCGTCGTCGCTGGCGCCGGGTTGAAATCTCCATCGGGCGTCAGGCAGTGTGCCGCGGTCAGGACCCACTGCGGATCGATCAAGGTCGCTGTACAGAACATGCCGTAATAGAGTTCGTCCTCCACCCAGCTCAGGGCCCCGACGGCCGGCCAGCCACCTTCGAGTTGTCCGTTCACGATGCTCTGGTATAGCGTCTCCGGTGGATCCGGGTCCACGCCTTCATCGCAGGCTCCGAAGAAGAGGAAGGCTACGCAGAACATGACTGCAACGGCAGGGCAACGGGCTGTCTTCATGGCGGTACCTCCCCAAATTCAGCGCTCTATTGCGCTTGATAATTGGAAAGGGCTCTCCCTGCTGATCGTTTCGGAAACGAAGGCACTATAAATGGATTGTGAACTGAAACGGGGTGTCGACGGACATCGTCCCGATCGTGGTGCGGAGTTGGCCTTCGATGACATATCCGCCGGGCTCGAGGTCGGCCTCGAAGGTCCCTTTTCCGTGGACCACCACCCACCCCTGGGAGCTGGCGACACCGATCGCTTGGAAGATCCCTGCAAGAACCTGGGCCTCGTCAGCGAGACCGAACGTTCCCCCGGTTTCCTGGGCGAACTCCTGAAGACGCTCGAACTCGACCGAGTACCCGAGGCCAACAGTGTAGACGACGATCTCCTCGTCTTGAGCTCGTTGTATCGCCGCCTCGAAGAACTCATCCTCGTCACCCGTATCGGCGTCCCCGTCCGTCAGGACCAGGAGGATCCGCTCCTCCGACGTTTCTCCAGCCAGGTGGTCCAGGGCTTCGAGGGAGGCGCAGTAGAGCGGAGTCCCTCCATCAGCAGTAATACCTTCCAATGCGGACAGGAGAGCGTTCTCGTCGCCGGTGAACTCCTGGAGGATCCGGGAACACTCCAGAGGTTCGGTGGTTCCCGCACCGAAGTCCAGCACCGCTGCCCGATCCCGGTCGCGAAGCTGCTCGAGGAGGAGGGTCGATGCATCGACCCGCAGATACGCCGGATCGCTGTCCGACATGCTCCCGCTTGAATCCAGGAGCAATCCGATGCTCGTGCTCGTGTCCCCCGTTCGGCTCTCCGGGAGTGTGACGTCGATATCCACGGGCCAAGCCGTCGCAGCGCAGACCGGTGTACTACCGCCAGATCCCAGCTTTCGGACGACCAGGTTATGGAAGCTGAAGCTCTCGACGGTCAGGTTCTCGTAGATGAGCTTCCCCTCTTCGTCCACTGGGGTGACCGAGACCTGGAAGGTGCCGCCGTCCGTCGTAAAGGTTCCCGGAAGGATTCCCCCCACTGGAGCGTCCGACAAGCAATCATCACATCTGCCGTCGGTACACGCGCACGGACACCTCTCCTGGTAAGAGACATAGCCGTTGTAATCGAAACACCACAGCACCGTCCCGTGACACTCGACATGGAACAGACAGAGCCCGGAACCCTCCCGGACCTCGCCACACCCGACACCAGCGAAGGACGCCGCGCAGTAGAGGACGACCAACACCGTGGACCAAGTGATTCGCATGGCACCTCCTCCGCCGAGTTCATGCCCCGTGTCTCCGGGCAGCTCAGTACCGGAACCGGATTCCCAGAGACATGTAGCGATTCCAGTATTCGTGCATGGATGTGGCCTGGGCACCCCACTTCGGCCAACCCCAGCGGGCGTAGACATCCACCTGCTTCCGCGATGTAAAGCCCGCCTCGACGCGGAACGGGAACATCACATCCGTCTGAGGTGCCCCCTCTAGCCAGTCCTTGTGGAGACCACTAAACACGGCGAGGTAGAACTGATCGAGAAAGCTCCAGAGTATCCCCAGGTGTGCCTCGACGACGGTCCAACGCCGCTGGGAGAAGTGATCCACGCGGACCTCCCCCTGGATGGCGAGGATTTTCTCGAGAAATGCGTACTTGCTGAGGATCCGGAACAACGCCCCGACCTCGTCGGACACCCAGGAATCCGGCAGGTACACGCCGGCCTCGATGCCGAGCTGCCGAATCGGGGAGCTTCTCAGGAACACATGGGTGTTCAGGACCTCGCCAGATGGGTTCGCCAATGAAACCGTCAAGCCACCTCCCAGCTGAAGATATCTCCAGAGGCCGACCGAGACATTGAGGGGAAGTAGGATACGGTTCCACCCGTACTCGTTGTCGTCTTCGATCAGATACTCGGTGAAAAGCGAGGCCTGCATCTCGAACATCCACTGGGGGAGACTAAGCGGACGCTCAACCATATTGTGGGGGAAGCCCTCTGCTCGATCGGTGTCAGTCGCTTGGTAGAGTTCCACACAGCGGCCCCCGCTGCATCCCGCATTGCAAGCCTTCAAGGTCTCCCAATGGCCGCTCTGGCACTCCTCCGAGCGCCCCTCGTAGCAACGCAGGACTCCTTCGCTACAGAGCAACTGCGGCTTCGAACTCGGTGGGGCGAGGCAGACGCTGACCTCGCAGCCATGCGCACAACGTTCAGCAACCTGCCATGTGCCGTCCGTACAGACCTCACGTTGTTCACCATCGCAACGGGACTCGCCTGCGACACAGTCCGGGCGTGTTTCTCCAGGGAGGCGCCATTCATCGGAGGACCATCGAAGAACCCCCAGAACCTCTAGATCTCCGTCCATACACGAGCACAACAGGGCTCCCGCAGGGTCATGGGAGATCAGCGCCTCTGCGCAATCGATGAAGCGGGCGTTGCAGGCATGCCTGCACGATCGCTTGTCGTCGGCTTGCGTGTTCTTCGAATAAACCGTGAGGGCCAATAGGACCAAGACCAGACTCGAACAGGTTCTCATCATGGCTTGACACTCCTTCGCCGAACACCCGCGCTGCGGGACTGATCAGAAGCGCACCCGCAGATCCAGCGCGAAGTACCGCTGCGTCTCCTTCTCTGGTTCTGTTGGACCTTCTGGATCCTCGTTGAAGGGGACCAGCGGAGACCAGTCGCTCCAACCCCAATGGGCTACGAGGTCCACCTGCTTCCGGGATGTAAAACCAATCTCCAGATCGAGGGGGTATCGGAGATTGGAACCGTAGTAGTCTTCGAACGCCGAATCGCTCCACCAGATCTTGTCGATACCGCTGTGAAGGCCAAGATAGAACTGATCCACGAAGTTCCACCGCAGCCCAAGGAAGAACTTCAGTTCCGTGGTCCCCTCGTAGCGCTTGCTGAAGTGGTCCACGCCCAGGCCCCCCCGCACCGCTAGTTTGCCTGGGATAACGGGGAAATTGCCTTCAAGCCCAAAGATCGCGCCCACCTCGTCACTGTTCTGTGAGTCGGGGAGGAACATCCCCGCAGTGATCGCGAGCTCCGGGACAGGCGTGCCGCGGAGATAGAGATGCGTATTAAGACCGGACTTGCTCGGCTCGGACATGCTGGCCTGTAGTCCGGCCCCGATCTCAAGGAAGTCGAAGGCCCCGACAGCGAGCTCGACAGGGATGTGCGAATGAGCCCAGGAGTACTTGTCGTCCGCGTCGATTGCATAACCAGCGAACAGGCCGGTCGCTACCTGGAACATCCCCTGCTTGAGGGCCAAAGGACGATCGATGATATTGTAAGGATACGACGCTGAGTAAGGATGCAGTGACCACACCGGTGGTTCTGGATCCGGCACGCAGTTCCCTGACTTGCATGTCGCCGGGCAGGTCTCCAGGAGGACCCACTGGCCGCCACGGCACTCCTCCCGTCGGCTCCGGTCGCAACGCACCGTCCCCTCGGTACAAGTTGGCTGAGAGACAGGGGCCATGCATTGGCCGCCTTGACAACCATTGGCACAGCGCTCCTCGGTCGACCACTGTCCTCCGGCGCAAATCTGCCGGATGGCTCCGCTGCACTGCGTTGCCCCCTCGGAGCAGATCGGTTCAGCGGTGCAGGCGCCCTCTCGACAGCCACGAGGACAACGACGCTCCTCCACCCACTGTGCCTTTCGGCAGACCTCAAGAACATCCTTCATGCACCGGGTCGTACCCTCTCCAAGACACTTTGGAACGGGGGGAGGCTTCCCCACGCCGACCCACTGACCCTCCATCCAGCGGTACAAACCAAGCAACTCAGCGTCCCGATCCAGGCAGGAGCAGAGCTCAACCCCGAAGGGATCGTGGGAGATGAGACCGTCGTCACGCGAGCTATGATTCTTATGGCAGAGATCCCGACAGCTCTTCTTGCTCTGAGCACTGACATCCATCGGGAACAGGACGAGCAGCAACAACACGGCGGCCAGGGGGAGCAATACGCCACGGGTCCGGCACGATTGAGATTGGCAGGTCATGGTCATCTCCTCCAGCATTGCAGAGATCTAGAAACGAACCCGGAGGTCCAACGCAAAGTAGAGCTGCGCCTCCTTCTCTGGTGCGGGCGAGTCTAGTGGACTCTTGGCAAAGGGGACCACCGGAGACCAATTCTTCCAACCCCAATGGGCTACGAGGTCCACCTGCTTCCGGGATGTGAAACCAATCTCCAGATCGAGGGGAAATTGCGTCTTGAAACCGTAGTAGTCTTCGATCTTCGAATCGCTCCACCAAGTCTTGTCAATACCACTATGGAGGCCAAGATAAAACTGGTCCGCGAAGTTCCAGCGCAGCCCGAGGAGGAACTTCAGCTTCGTTTCCCCATTGAAGCGCTTGCTGAAATGGTCCATTGCCAGGCTCCCCCGCACCGCGAGCTTGCCCGGGATGACGGGGACGTTGCCCTCGAGCTTGAGGAGCGCGCCGACCTCATCACTGTTCAAGGAGTCTGGGAGGAACATCCCCGCAGTGATCGCAAGCTGCGGGATGGGCGCGCCGAGGAGATAGAGATGTGTATTGAGAGCGGAGCTGCTCGGCTCGGACATGCTGGCTTGAAGTCCGGCTCCAATCTCGAGGAAGTCGAAGGCCCCTACAGCAAGCTCGATGGGGATGTGCGAGTGGGCCCAGGAATACTTGTTATCCTCGTCGATCGCGTAGCCGGCGAACAGCCCGGTCGCTACCTGGAACATCCCCTGCTCGAGGGCCAGGGAACGGTCTACGATGTTGTACGAGTAGCTGCTGCGGGGTCGCCTCTCCCTGTCCACTACCTTGTCTTGGGAGTCCGACACAATTACACATTGTCCGGACCGGCACTCACCGGAGCAGGTCTCCAGGTGGACCCAGCGCTTCGAGCGGCACTCCTCCCGCTGCGCGCCATTGCACCGGACCTTCCCTTCGTTGCAGACCGGAGATAAAGCAAGGCAAACGCCGTCCTGGCATCCGACCTGGCAGTTCTCCTGAACAGTCCAGCTACCATCACGACAAACCTCGACGGAGGAGCCTGTGCAACGGGTCGAACCTGCTGTGCATGGCGGAGGCGGTGGCGGTGGCGTCGTTCCACTCCCGCAATTCATCCCGGGAATGACGACCCCGGTCGACTGCATGAACGCACACAGAATGGGCCCAAAGTCGGAGACGA
Organism: Pseudomonadota bacterium; assembly: GCA_043815665.1. Classification (GTDB taxonomy): domain Bacteria; phylum Myxococcota_A; class UBA9042; order CAIXZC01; family CAIXZC01; genus CAZNWW01. Next base: position 9,640 of record JBDRIT010000108.1, on the reverse strand, counting down.
TGTCTTCGACCTCCTGCGGGCTGATCGGGATGGAGATCCACCCATTCCCTCCCCACCTGTAGACGTGAAAGACTTGGCTCCGGTCGTTGAGGCACATACAGACCGGGACGCTCAGAGGGTCATGTGTGACCATGGCGCTCTCGGTCTCCGATCTGTCTCGATCGCACTGCTTGCGACAGCTCTTCTTGTCTTTTGCTGAGACCGGCTGAACGCAAAGGAGCGTAGCCAGCATGACAGTGATCGTTACGGCAGAAACACGAAAAGTCCGAATCAGAGGTAGCAGATTCATAAACACCTCCCTCTAGACGATGACATGGGCACATGAGCATTGGGACATGCGTCTTCTCTCGGCCATGCTCGCTCAAGAATCCAGCCTTTGTGACTAGGCGAAACCATATCTCCTCCCAACTACGCGTTCAAGCACCAACTGTGCGTTGAAGGAAATGGTCTGACCCGGTTTCGGAAGTCCCGCGCCAATCGAGTCACAAATCTCCATCGGTCCAGACCAACTCATAGTCCTCTACAAGGAGTTGGAACCCGCGGCCGAAGCCCCCCACCGCATCGAACCTGCCGGTCTGCCTTCCTGTCTCCAGGCGGGCCGGGCCGATCCGCAAAGCACCGATACGTCCTAGATCGATGATCAGCCAAAGCTGACCGCCGTCTGGGAGTGCTGCATCGAAATTGAATGCAGCGGAGAAATCACCACGTCGATTGAAACTTGGCGCCTGCACAATCTCCAAGGATATCCAAGTCTGCGCCTCTCCCTCCGCCGAAAGGACGACTCGACCGGCTTTCGAGTCACCTCCTCGGATTGGCGATCGTCGAGCACCTTGAATCGGGACAGGGACCGCCTCACCGACCGGAAATGAGGCCAAGTCATCCAGTGCGTCCCGGATCGCTTTTTTTACGTTGGAAGCAAGACCGGAGCCCCACGTGATGATACGGTTGCTCGTCTCCTCGACCTCCCGCTGCAGCCGATTTCGGACTTCAGCGGCTTCGTCTGTGGCCTCTGCACACCCATTGCACACAGCGAGGTGTGCTGCGACCTCGGTGTGTTGCTTCGGAGAAAGCTCTCCCGCGATCCACGAAGCCAACGTGAAACCATCGGGACAGGGATCGGGGCGTTGCATCGCCAGGCGGACAAGCTCCAAGAAAACGCGACACTCGCCGCAAGTCTCTAGATGTCGATACGTTTCCGGCTCCGTTGCCTTGTCTGCTCGGATCAAGGTACGAAGTTGAAGTCTGGTCTCATCACAGTTCATCTCGGTTGATTCTCCCGACTGCTGCGAACTTCGACGTGGCTCCGAAGGTACTGCAGTAACTCCCGCTCCTCTTCCGAGAGCTTGGTCTCCCACTCTTCCGGATCCTCCCCATGCACGAGGTCGAGACCGGGGACAAACGGCGGGCTCTGAATCGGTCCCTCTGATTGGTGCTGATGGAAGAAATGATACGCGAAGACAACCGCCCAGGGGTTGATTCCACGAACGCCTCTTCCCCGGTCCTTTTTCCGTGTATCTGAAACATGGAAGAAGTCGTCTAATTCAGGAACACGTTCCGTGACTGAATCCAGTATCACCGACATGGACTCATCATAGATGTCCCTTAAAAGATGAACTGCAAGATGAAATGTCTCGTCTTTGGTTTCTCGAAACTGCCAGGCCATCTGGAGCTTTCTATCGAGGAAATCTGATGTTAGATCCCTCAATGGTGCCCGGGAAAGAGGTCCAGTGTCCTCAACGGAATCGACGACCTTTCGATACAGGGGCGTGGATCGTGAAAGGCAACGCCGCTTCTCCTCCAAATAGCCTCGCCGATTCATGCAGCTCAGCAACAGGAGGCGTACAACCGGGCGTTTCCACCGCATTGTAGATTCATCAAGGGTCAGTCGGTCCCGAACTCCCTCTAGAACATCCACCAGCGGCGCCTTTGCGGAAATGCACCGCATCGCAGCGGCGAGAATGCCGTCCATCTCCGGCCCATCTGGCGCGCTGACTGCGTCAATGACCAAGCTCCACACGGCGATAACGACCAATCTGTCTGCTGGATGTCGCTCTCGAAGAACCATCTCAGCGACCTCACCAACCCGCACCAACTGCTCTCTCGTCTCCACACCGATACGCGGGCTCCCGCTGGGTCCATGTATCGATCGGATGACTCCACTCTGGTCGTCGAGAGAGACCGGGGAATGATGTCGCCTCTGCGATTCGACTTCACGAAACCAACGCGTCGCGTCCCGTGCCCACAGAAGGAGCCGATAGGCTTCTATATCCAATGGTCCGGCTGCGAGAGCAAGATCCACCGCGCAATCAAACCGTCGTTGTGTGTACAGGTATTCAACCAACTCTCCGAGCGGAAGGAAGGAACGCGCAATCCTCTGGATAACCTCATGTACTGTTCTGCTTCTTCGAAACCACAGGTCAAAGGAACGACGCACCTCGTCATATCCCTTGGCCATGGCAGCGCAGCGCCTGCTCCGGGAGGGACAGATCCGACAATGCTCATCGATGAGATCGAACAGCTCCTGCGGTGTGCGTACGACGCGTCGGTTCCTCATCAACAGGGCGAGAGCCCACCGCCCATCGATTCGGCAACCAGATTTTGTAGCAGTATGGTTCCGGTCGGCGTTCCAGGAACGGACGGTCTCTGTCCACGGACAGCCTTCTGCAAGGAATCGCTGAAGACGCTCACGTGATTGTTTCCGCGTCCCCGGAAGGAGCTCGGCATTCACGCCACCTGCGATCGTCATGCCGTCCTGGAGGGGGACATCAAGTTCACTGATCGCGTCAATCAATACATAGGTGAAGTGCTCAGCTGCCCGGTAGAAACCCTGCCGTGGTCCTCCCAACAACTCCTGGTATCTCATAAGAGTCCTTCCTCTGTTGCCCGCTCTGAAGAAACGAGCCGATCCTATCGCCAAGCGGGGGTTCAAGCAACGATGATCGGTTCGGCCCATGAACACCTTCCGGTTCTAGACGGAATCGAAAACGGTGGGTTTCGGATATCTGGCTCCGACAACGCAACTCGATTGCAGTCAACGCTCGCTCCAGCTATGGTTCTCGGACTGCGCACCAGGGTGGGAGTTCGAAGATGCATCACGACTCCAGTGTTCACATTCTGACATCCCCTGCGCCAGGGATTCACTCGGTGCGGGTTCCTCGGGCGATATACTGTGCGTATCTGCACTTGGCACCAGATAGTCTTCAGGAATCCAACATTCTACATTGGGTTGAAGTCCAAACCACGCTGGACACGATCGCGGTGGTGCGCGTCTCCGTCGACCAGAGTGAGTGGGGTTATTCCAACTCAGCGAACACCCCTGACAGAGTAGACGAGAGAGGCTGCTCCTTCAGAACCCCGATTTCCTTGAAGCCGGAACGTGTGCACACCCTCCGAGGCGATATCCAGATCAGTCTGTCCGTGCGAGTCGATCTACAATGCAACGAACAGGTCGAGGCATGGGAACGGAGCGGATTCAAGATGACGTGCCGTGGGCCGGAGCGGGCACTGATCGGAACTCCCGAGCGAATTTCTTCGGCGAATCTCTGCCGGCTGCTCCCTGTGTTTGTCACACCGGATGAACCGAAGGTACACGAATTCCTTCGAAGCACGCCTAATCTGGCTTTCGGGTCAGGTGCTGGCACCAGAGGCGCCTCCGCATGCAAGGCTCGGGATGATGCGGAGCGTCTCTACCAGCGTATTCGGGAAACTGGCTTTCGATTTCTCGCTACCGAGCGCTCCGAACATCTGCTCGGTCTCGACAGTCAACTCATCAGGTTTCCCTCATCAGCTCTCACGTTCGGGGGCGGCAACTGTCTGGACGGGGCCATACTCTTCTCGTCCCTCATGGAATCTGCTGGGCACGCCCCGAAGTTGGTCATTCTTCCAGATTCCGGTCACGCGCTCGTCGGCTGGCGGAAGGACGGTTCTCCGCGAGACTATGAACTGCTCGACATGACAGGTGCAGGCAGAGGCCTCACATTCGACGAATCTCTTGCAGAAGGGCGGTTCTGTTTCGAGGGGGCCGGTCCTGGCGGACAAATCGTCGTCGATATCCTGAATCAGCGAAGAGCAAACATCGGCCCATATCCTCTTCGTTTGCACCACTTCAGACCGGGAACGAGTGTCGCACAAGCAAGCACCCGCACTGCCAGCGGGTTGTTTGGACATGCCGCACTTGGAATCGTCATCCGTGTTGTAGCGTCCCCTGACGTTTCCGCAAATGGTCTGGTCGTTCCACTGGGTGACCGAACTATCGAGATCGGTCGAGGAGGCCCGATTGAGCCGGGTCGAATCCGCCTGGCAGACACTGCAATCTCGTCAAAGCACATCAGGTTTCGAGTCGCAAATGAAGACGACGCTGTCATGTTCGATGACCTCCAGAGCAAGAACGGTACTTGGCAAGACGGCAACATGGTACAGCGCGGCCGGGCAACCCCCGGAAGCATCATCCGGATCGGTGATACTTTGCTACTTGTATCGAGACCACGAATCAACGACGCCACTGAGTCATGCGTTAGCAAACATCGCGGCAAGAACTCAATCGATTTGGAAATCCAGCTTGAGCTGGTCCTCACTGCTTGGTCCGACTTGCGGGGCAGAGGAGACCGAACTCCTTCGAACTCATCAGAGACGAGTCTTCTAGAAGCCCTACTCATCCACAGCTGGACAGCACAAGATGAAACTCCACACTCCGTAATCAACAGGATCCTCCGCGACCACCATGGTGGCGAATTATCTCTCCATTGTCTCCCTGAACCCATCCTGAAGAATTATCGTCAGCAGAAGAAACAGGACTTGAAGCCAAAGTAGGGCGTTGTTGCCTGGCTCCGATGGAGTGCGGATCCCGTGGTGTGCCAAGATACGATCGAGCCCTTCCGAGACGCTGATGATGTTGAGTCCGATGCCCGCTTGACCTCGATGATCCCGGGTCACGGTCGGCGACTGCTGCCAACTCGGCTCGCCGGATGGCTTGCACTTGTGCGAGGAAGGGCTCTGCTCACGACGACGCCTGCGACACCACGCACCGAGGCCATCGCCAGGATGGACGAGACGGTTGTGGGTGGATCGTGTTTTGGCACACCACGCCGTTGATGGAAACGGGCTTCGGTGCTATTTTCATCCTAGTCATTAGACCGCTGTGGTCGGAGATCGCCATGCCATTCGCCAGGTGCTTTGTGTTACGTGGGCTCCCCCTCCTGGCCGTTTTCGCACTCTCAAGCCTCGGCTGTGCCGGAGGTGGTGGTAGTGGTACAGGTCCTGGGGAGGATACAGTCCTAGAGGACGTCGCGGTCACGAGGCTGGACGTCGTTCAGGAAGTGGCGGCCGCGGACACGCAAGCGGACACACCGACGGACACGTTGCCGGACATTCCCTCCGACACCCCGGCAGACACCCCTGCGGATACATGTACCCCGGATTGCGACGGGAAGGAGTGCGGCGGCGACGGCTGCGTAGACGTCTGTGGGGGGGAGTGCGACGAGGGGTTCCTGTGCGAGGAAGGCGGCTGTCTCGAGGAGTGCGTCCCGGACGAGGGCTGCACCGAGGAGGACCTCCCCATCTGCACCGAGGACGGGACCGGGGTCCTGACCTGCACCCTCGTCGAGGAGGGCTGCCTCCAGTGGTCTGAGCCGGAGGATTGCCCTGACAACTACCTCTGCGAGAAGGGTGAGTGCGTTCCCGACTGCGTCCCCGACTGCACAGGCAAGGAGTGCGGGCCCGACGGCTGCGGCGGGCACTGCGGGGACTGCCCGGAAGTGGCACCGATCTGCACCGAAGAGGGCAAATGCCAACTCGAGTGTTTCCCGGACTGCGGCAGCAAAGAGTGCGGGCCCGACGGCTGCGGCGGGCACTGCGGGGATTGCGATGACGGCGATCTGTGCACGACAGAAACATGCTCCGATGGGACCTGCACCACTCTACCTGTGATCTGTGACGATGGAGACCCATGCACCGTTGGAATCACCTGTGAGGAGGGGATCTGCACGACGGGGGCCTCTCTTGATGACGGTCTCCCCTGCGAGATGGCGGATATCTGCGAGGGCACATGCCTCGGGGGTGTCTGCATGGAGCAGGCGTTCGAGATCTGTGACGGCCAGGACAACAACTGCAACGGGTTGGTGGACGAGGGTCTCGACAGCCCCGACGGTGCGGGCTGCGCCGGATACGGGAAGGGGGTCTGCCAAGTGGGCCTCGCGGCAAGCTGCACGCAGGGCGTTTGGTCCTGCACCTACAGCGACGTGCTGAATTACGAGCCAGCGGAGGTCTCCTGCGACGGCCTGGATAACGACTGCGACGGGCTGACGGACGACAACCTGGACTGGGAGATCTCCCCGGGCTTGAACACTTGCAAAAAGGAGGGTGTGTGTGACCCTGCTCTGGTATTCGCCCTGTGTTCCGGCACGCCTTCCGGCTGGCTATGCAACTACAATGCGGTGCTGGAGTATACACCAAACGCCGAGCAGTTGGGCGACTGCGACGGGCTGGACAACGACTGCGACGGGCTGGTGGATGAATCGGCCTGCGGGCCTTGTATGCCCTGCGACTCAGACGAGAGCTGCCTCAGCGGAGACTGCAGCTCGACCCCGTACGACGACACCCACTACTGCGCTGTCGGCTTCTCCTTCTGTGTAATGGAGGACCTCTCTACTGGGTGGTGCACTCCGGTGTCAACCGACCAGATCGTCTGTGTAAGCGATCAGACCCGTGGCTATTGCCAATACGGGGACTGGATCATTCTCCCTGACTGTGGGGGTGAAACCCCGGTCTGTGTGTCGGGCCTCTGCGTCTGCCAGCCCGACTGCGATGAGAAGTTCTGTGGGGAGGACGGATGCGGGGGAAGTTGTGGGGAGTGCGGCTGCGGCGAGGAGTGCGAGGTGGGAGCATGCGTGTTTCATGGGTGCGACGGGAAAGTATGCGGTGACGATGGATGCGGGGGGCTTTGCCTCCCCGGGTGTTTCAGCCAGTTTGCCTGCGAGACAGGAGTTTGCGTTTGCCAACCCGACTGTGATGAGAAGGTTTGCGGCGACGACGGGTGTGGTGGCGCCTGTGGAGAATGTGCGGAAGACTTTGCCTGTCAAGGGGGTGCTTGCGTTGGGGAAGACCAGGAATGTGACGATGGCAACGACATTGCGTGGGATGGTTGCACCGAGGGGAAGATCTCGGAGTTCCAGGTCAACGCCACGTCCGAGTCTGCTCAAATGTATCCCAGTGTGGCCGCGTTCTCCGACCGTTCCTTTGTGGTGGGATGGCATGGAGTCTATCAAGATTCGATCCTCCTCAAGGGCTATGTCCGAGTGTTCGATCCAGAGGGCTATCCTCTAGGCGACGATGTCCTGCTCGACGACTCCGAACAGAGTGGAGGGGATGTGAAACTCGTCGGCCTTGACAGCGGGCGTTTTCTGGCAATATGGAAAAGGGCTTCGAACTCAGGCTGGACGGATTCACTCATGGCACGCCTATTCGAGCACGACGCCACTCCAGTTTGGGAGCCGGTGACGCTGCATTCCAATCCACTAACCTACCTCGTGAACATAGATATCGCGCAGTTCGATGACGGCAGCTTCTTTGTTACCTGGCGAAGTCTGCAACAAGACCTCAGCCACACCGATACGTATGGGCAACTGTTCGACACGGAGGGCAATCCAGTTTGGGAGAAGCTGACATTGAGAAGCGATGAGTGTGGTCAATACGACCTCTCCGTTGCTGCCCTTTCTCAGACCGATCTGGCTCTCGTTTGGACCTGCAACGAGGGGATGGACGGATGCACGGATGGGGTCTGCGGCCAGCTATTCACGACGGATGGAACCCCGCTCGGGGAGGTATTCGAGATCTCGACGCCCTTCCTTGGCCTCCAGTACGGGCCAACGGTTAGCGGCTTCTCGGACGAAGGGTTCATGGTGTTATGGACCGGCCAACAATTCCCTTTTCTACAAAAAACTATCCAAATGCAACTCTATGGTCCGGGAGCCGTGGCTCAAGGGTTTCCAATGTCGGCCTCTCAATGGGGAGCAGAAGACTCCTTTCTCCCGTTCTCGACGACCTTCGAGGACGACCGATTCGTCGCAGCCTGGAACCGGGGTGGCTTCAACGATGACGAGTTGGTTGTGCGGGTGTTTGACAGCGATGCAACACCACTGAGTGATGAATTCACACCCACAAACTATGCACTGAAGAAGTACCCGAGACCCAAGTTGGCCACCTTCTCTGACGATTCCTTCATTGTCGTATGGGGTAGTTATCCAGAGGACTCCTACGATGGTGAAGGCCAGGACGGCAGCGGCAGCGGCATCTTCGCCCAGCGTTACAATCCAGACTTCACAAAACGATATCGATGATTGTGATGCATTCGCCCGGTGTTGTACCAACGGATGTCATCGTGTACCGAAACACGATCCCGTGGTGTGCTAAAACACGATCGAGCCTTCCGAAGCCCTGATATCGACAAGTACGAGGGCCACATGAGCTCAATGATCCCGGGTCACGCCTCGCTGACCCGGGCTTCGGTGTTGGAGACCGTGCCCAGGCAGACGTCGAGGCCGAAGAGGTCGCTGAGCAACTCCCCGATGTACCGCTTGCTCATCCGGTACTTGCCTGATAGCACCGCCACCAACGCCATCGGCCGGTGGCCAAGCATGCCCTCCGGTACGCTCTTCGGGCTCTCGCCGCGGTGATGCTTCCCGCAGCCTTCGCAAATTCCATCGAGTGCAGCGTCCGACCGGGGGTCCGGGTCTGGTGACAGAAAAAGGGTAACAAGTTCCTCCTTTCCAGCGGTCACAACGCGGAGGAATGGAGGACGAGATGTTCTGGCGAAGGAAGCGAGAGAAATCGAATCAGCAGGTGGTTGTCACCCCCGTCGCCACCTGCGAGGCCCACGGGGTTAACCCGGAGCAGTACCTCGCCGATGTCCTGCTCCGAATCCAGACCCACCCGGGCAGGCAGATCGACGACCTGCTCCCGTGGAACTGGAAGCCGCCACCATCGGATCCTTCGAAGGAAACACCAGTGCTGAAGCGAGATGTCGCCCGAGCGGGCGTAGATCAAGACAGGATCGCTGTCCACCACGCGTCAGGGTGATCGCTTACACTGTGATGCCATCTCTATGGGCCCAGATGTTGGGTCTGGAGCAGATGATGACAGCCCTCGAAAGTGGCGTGGTTGTGGGTGGATCGTGTTTTGGCACAGGACGGGACGCCATCAAGCAGATGGAGGAACGGGTTCTGGGCCGCGGGTGTGACGAAAGTGGGACAGTGGAGGGCTGAGGGTGGTTGCTTCGGGGGCAGGGGCTAAACAGAAAAGGCAGCGTTTCCGCTGCCTTCCTGTGGTCGGGGCGACTGGATTCGACCTCGACCGCAGGTCGAGGCGCCGACCGAGCTCCCGTCCTTTGAAGTACACCCGGTGGTTCGTCGAGGTCGGCCACCTGCGACTCACCCTGATCTGTCTCGCAGATTCGGAGGAAGGAGCCTTGAACGAGAAAAGGCCACCCGAAGGTGGCCTTTTCCGAGTCGGGGCGACTGGATTCGAACCAGCGACTCCTTGCTCCCGAAGCAAGTGCGCTACCAGGCTGCGCTACGCCCCGCAGGGGAGCCAATATACCCGGGAACCGAGGAGTGTCAACCGGAAACGCTGCGGTCGACAAGCCTGT
>JBDRIT010000107.1:0-30457 GCA_043815665.1 Pseudomonadota bacterium | reverse complement strand
CTGCATGGAGACTGGACGCGATGAAGAGGACGACTGGATTCTTCTCGGTGAAAACGGATCCGGGAACTCAGCCAGAACGGCCGGAACTCAGTGGTGTCTTTTCAGCGCGAATCAATGGACTCATTTAGGTGAGCGCCGAAGCGGGAGAGGGCCGTGCTCGATCCGTCGTCCCGCGGGAGGGCGTAGCCCGACTGAGGGACCTCAGGGGTCGCTGTACCCGAGAGTGTTCACTTGAGATCCCTCGCTGCGCTCGGGATGACAGGAGGGAGATCCCTCGCTGCGCTCGGGATGACGGGAGGGAGATCCCTCGCTTCGCACGGGATGACGAGAAGACGCTCACCACGGGGACTGATCCCATTGCATCTACCAACTGTTGACGATCACACCCGCTGGTCCCACCCGATTGACGCAGCGCAGGGTGACGGATACAGTGAACTCCGCTGATCAGGGAGGGCCGATGACGATGCAACGCTGGCACGAGGTGGCGTCATGACGGAGTTCTCGGCCCTCTACCCCGCGCTGCGCCGGGCCCCGACCCTGGCGTCCCTGGGGGACGCCCACTTCGAGGGCCTCCTGCGCGTCATGAAGATGCACCGCTTCGCGCCGGGAGAGGTCTTCTTCCGGGAGGGGCGGCCCGGCGACTCCATGGCCGTGATCGCCGCAGGAGAGTTCCGGGTGTCGGTCACAGCGCCGGACGGCAGCCAGCGGGAGATCGGGACCCTGGGGCCCGGGGAGGTCGTGGGGGAGATGGTCTGCGTGGATCCTGCCCCCCGCTCTGCCACGGTGACGGCGACGAAACCCTCGGTGGTCTTCCTGCTCTCGAGGAGCATGCTCCTGGCCCTCAAGGAGAGGGGACCCGCCGTAGCCATGGCGCTCCTCACGGGGGTGGTCGGGCAGGTGACGGACCGGATCCGCAAGATCCACGCGCGCCTCGACGAGCAGATCACCGCAGCGGAGAAGGGACGGCAGGCCCCGGCGGGGCCGAGGGTGCGCGACTTCCCCGAAGCCGACAGCCTGACGCCCCAGCTCTACAAGGGGCCCGTGGACCTGGGGCGGGTGTCCGCGTTGAGCGACTTCTCCCAGGCGGACCGGGAGATCCTGAAGACCGTCTCCCGAACGCTCTGTTACCCACCGGGTGCGGTGCTCTGCCGGGAGGGGGATCGCGGCACCTCCTGTTTCATCGTCGTGGACGGCGAGGTGGGAGTCCACAAGCTGGTCGGAGGGAAGACCCGGCTCCTGACGAGCCTGGGCGGCTGCCTCCTGGGACAGATGGCCCTCGTCGATCCCAGTCCGCGGTCGGCGACCCTGCGCACCCGGACCGCGGTCGTCGCCCTGGAGTTGACCCGGGACACCTTCCAGCAGCTCCTGGGGGAGCACAGCCCCTGCGCCCTGCGCTTCCAGGAGCTGCTCGCGGTCACGGGGATCCGCCAGCTCCGGGAAGCCACCACCCGCCTCGCCAGCCTGCGAAGCGAGGCCGCACCGCCGAAGCCCCCCGAGGTCAAGGCCACACCCGCCCCGCCCGTGGGACGCGCTCCGCTCCCCCAGGCCAGGCCCCCGCTGACCACCCCCACGACCGCCAGGCTCGACGTCGGCCCCCTCGTGAAGCAGCCGGTCAAGCCTGCCTCTCCGCCGAAGCGCAAGGGACCGCTACCCCTCCCTTCGATGCGTCACCCACGCAACGACAGCGAGGCGCTGCAGATGACCCTGTCGTACATGCAGGCATCACTCCAGGAGTGGGGCATGGACATGGAGGACCTGGACAACATCCGGACGGTGCGGCCGGACGGGATCATGAGTCCGGCGGAACGGAACGCCAGGATGAACCGCCGTTGAGGCAGGGACCACCACCGGACGAGAGGAAGATTTTTTGCTCTCTTTTCATTCCTTCGTTGGCTTCTTTTTTGGTGACACGAAGAACAACCTCGGGTAATCATTGCCCGGTTGAGAGACTTTTGTGAGGACCAGGATATTCCATGATTAAGACAGGTGTGTTTGTTTGCGACTGTGGGCCGAATATCAGCGAGCGGATCGATACCGACGCGCTGGTGGAATATGCCCAGGGGTTGCCAGATGTCGTCTTTTCCCAACGATATCCACTCCTCTGCACACCCGACGGCAAGACCAGGATGTCGCAGGACATCCGGGACCAGGGCCTGAATCGCCTGGTCGTCGTCGCCTGCTCCCCGCGGGAGCACGAGAAGACCTTCATGGAGGTCTGCAGCCAAGCCGGGCTGAATCCCTACCTGCTGCAGATGGTCAATATCCGGGAGCAGTGCTCCTGGGTCGTGGCGGACCGGGAGGCGGCGACACGGAAAGCCAAGACGCTCCTGCGGGCCGGCGTGCGGCGGGTCGCGCTGCACGATCCCCTCGAGCGCCAGGAGATGACCGCGCACAGTTCGGCCCTGGTCGTGGGTGCGGGGGTCGCGGGCATCGAGGCCGCCCTCGTCCTGGCCCAGGAGGGGCGGGAGGTCTACGTGGTTGAAAAGACCCCCTGCGTCGGGGGCATGGCCAATCGGTACGAGGACGTGTTCCCGGCCATGGAGTGCGGGAGCTGCATGCTTGAGCCGAAGCTGGATCAGCTCCTCCACCAGGACAACATCCACGTCTTCACCTGCGCCGAGATCGAGGAGGTGGTCGGGTTCTTCGGGAACTACACCGTCCGGATCCGCAAGAAGGCGCGGAGCGTCGATCCCTCGGCCTGTTACGGGTGCGACGACTGCATGAAGGCGTGCCCGGTCCAAGACATCCCCAACGAGTTCAACCAGGGCCTCGATGCCCGCGCGGCCATCTACGTGCCCTATCCCGGCTCCCTGCCCAACGCCGCGGTCGTGGATCGCAGCCGGTGCCTCCACTTCCATGGAAGCGACTGTACAGCCTGCGCCCAGGCTTGCCCCTTCGGCGCGATCGACCTGGACGCGGTGGACGAGGTCATCGAGGTGGAGGTCGGCGGGGTGGTGCTGGCCCCGGGGTTCACGCAGTTCGACTGCGCCAGGATCCCCTCCCTGGGGTACGGACGGGTCCCCGAGGTGTACACGAGCCTCGAGTTCGAGAGCCTCCTCGCCTCCGGGGGGCCCACGGGGGGGGAGATCCGGATGCGAAGCGGGGAGGCTCCGTCCTCCATTGCGTTCCTGCATTGCATCGGGAGCCGCTCCGAAGACTACAACGCCTACTGCTCGGGGACCTGCTGTCTCTACACCATGAAGTTCGCCCACCTGGCGCACAAGAAGCTCCCAGACGCGCAGATCTACGACGTTCACGCCGACCACTCCGTCGCGGGGAAGGGCTATTTCGAGCTCTTCCGGACCCTTCAGAAGGATCGTATCCGAAGCGTCCGGACCGAGGACCCCAACCGGATCCTGGTGGAGCACCGGGGCGGTCCCTGCCTCCTGACCCTCCCCGACACCGGCGCAGACCCCATCGAGGCCGACATGGTGGTGCTCTCCCCGGCCATGGAGCCCGCGGCGGACACCCGAGAGATCGCGAAGCTGTTCGGGGTCCCGGTGGACTCCCTCGGGTTCTTCCGCGAGGAACACGGCCGACTGGGCGCAGTGAACACCAACATCGAAGGGGTCTACATCACAGGCTGCGCACAGGGTCCCAAGGACATCCAGAGCTCGGTGATCCAGGGCGCTGCCGCGGCCGGGAAGATCCTCTCCTCCCTGGTCCGCGGGGAGATGATCCAGTTGGAGACGCTCACCGCCTGGGCGGACGAAGAGCGCTGCGCCGGCTGCAAGGTCTGTATCTCCGTTTGCCCCTACAAGGCCATCACCTACGATCTCGAGGAGCGCCTGGTCTCCGTCAACGAGGCCCTCTGCCGGGGCTGCGGCACCTGCGCCGCGGCCTGCGGCAGCGGCGCGATGACCAGCCGGCACTTCACCCGGGGGCAGATCTTCGCGGAGCTCGAGGGCGCGTTCAGAGACGGTTGATCAACGCAATGAAGCAGGAGGTTTCCAGTCATGGCAAGGGACGTTCTCGACTGCATCGGAATGAAGTGCCCCCAGCCGGTTTTGAAGATCGCGGCGAAGTCGACCACGATGAATCCCGGCGACTTGCTCGAGATCCTGGGAGATTGCCCCACCTTCGAGAGCGATGTCCGGTCGTGGTGCGGCCGCACCGGCAAGACCCTCCTTGCGGTCCTCACCGAGGGCCCGGCCAAGCGCGCACAGATCCAATTCTGAGGTCAGCTCCCGGGGGACGGGATCAGGTCATGAGGGTGTGAACCGCCGCGCGGATGTCCGCCGAGGTCTCTGCGAGCTGTGCAGCCTCCTGCTGGGTGCGGGCCGCGTTCTCTGAGATGCTCTGCGCCGCCTGGGCGATCCCGGCGATGCTCCGGGCGATCTCGATGCTGCCGTTCGCGGCCTCTCCCACGTTGGAGGCCATCTCGCTCGCGGTGGAGGTCTGCTCCTCGACCGCGGAGGCGATGATGTTCTGGGAGTCGCTGATCCTGGCGACGATCTCCTCGATCTGAGCGATGGCCCGGACCGCGTCCGCGGAGTCGCCCTGGATCTTCTTGACCTGTCGTCCGATGTTGTCGGTGGCCTGCGCTGTCTCCCGCGCGAGCTCCTTGATCTCGTTGGCCACTACGGCGAAGCCCTTCCCCGCCTCACCCACCCGGGCGGCCTCGATGGTGGCGTTCAGGGCCAGCAGATTGGTCTGCTCCGCGATGGACGTGATCAGGTCCGTCACGTGGCTGATCTCGGCGCTGCTGGTCCCCAGCTTCGAGATGATGTCACTGGTCTCCTTGGCCACGGTCACCGCGGTGGCGGCCACCCTGGCGGCGTCGCTGGCGTGCTTGGAGATCTCGTTGATGCTGGCGCTCATCTCCTCGGTCCCCGCTGCGACGGTGAGGGAGTTCTTGCTGACCTCGTCCGCCGCAGCGGCGACCACGTTGGCCTCGCTGTGGGTCTCATCCGCGGAGGAGCCCAGGTTCGTCGACGTCTCGGTCAGCCCCTGGGCCGCCGCCACCAGGGCGTCCGCGGTCATCTCCAGGGCCACAGAGACTCCCTGGACCTTCTCGAAGAACCCGTTGGACATCCGACAGATGTCCTCCAGGTTGCCGGTCCCTTTCAGATCGACCCGCCGGCCGAGGTCCCCGGAGACCGCAGCCTTGAGGACTCCTACGATCTCCTGGATCTTCTCGTTGTAATTCCTTTCGGACGCGAGGTGCTTCTCGATGGCCTCACCCCGCTGCGCCGAGGATCGGGCCACCCACGCCAGACCTGCGACGGCCAGCGCTCCGAGGAGGACGGTGACGACCGCCGGCGGGGCGGTCTCACCGGTGAGGACGAGGACGACAATCGCCACCACGGCGAGACCAGCGGGGAGCGCACCGAAAGCGATGGACCGAGTCGAGTTCATGGGCTTGCCTCCTGGATGCAGGCGCTGTCTCTTTCTGTGCCGGACCCGAGAATACACCGCCCGGAGGTATTCTGAAAATTTTCGCACGCTCGGAGAGATCGCGGAGCCAGGTCAGGACGCCCCGACCACGGCGCGAACGATCTCGAAGGCCATGCGCTCGAGGGGGACGACCTTGTTCGCCAGGTTGGCCTCCGCCACGTGGCCGGGCATCCCCCAGATCACGCTGGACTCCCGGTCCTGGGCGAGAATGGTCGCGCCGGTCTTCCGCAGCGCCACGCAGCCCGACAAGCCGTCCTTCCCCATGCCCGTGAGCACCAGGGCCATGGTTCGACGCCCGAAGACCGGCGCCAGGGAGTGGAACAGGGCATCCACCGAGGGCCGGCAGGAGTTGATCGGCGGCTCCCGAGTGACCAGGATGCGCACATCGAGGCCGTCCTTCTTCACGGACATGTGGAAGTCCCCGGGACCGAAGTAGATCGTCCCAGGCTCCAGGAGCTCCCCGTCCACCGCCTCGCGAACCTTCAGGGCGCAGAACCTGTCGAGCCGCTCCGACAGGGCGCGGGTGAAGAGAGCGGGCATGTGCTGGACCACCAGGATCGGGACAGGGAACGAGCCCGGGATCGCGGTGAGCACCTTGTGCAGGGCCTCGGGCCCCCCCGTGGAGACACCGATGGCCACCACCTCGGGCCTGGCGTTCCGCCGCTCCGGGATGTTCAGGTCCGGGACGATCGGCGGCTTGAACTCCCACTGCGCCTTCTCCGAGCTCTTCGCCCCGGGCAACCGGGCCCGACTTGCGGCGGCCAGGACTCGAATCTTGGGCACCAGCTGGCCCTTGATCGACCCGGTGGTGTCCGTCAGGGGGCTCATGGATCGGGAGGGCTTCGCGACGTAGTCGTTGGCACCCCGGGCCAGGGCATCCAGGGTGATCGCCGCGCCGTTCTCGGTGAGGGAGCTGAACATGATGACCGGGGTCACCTTGTCGGACTTCCGGATGTTGGAGAGGGCCTCCAGGCCATCCATGACAGGCATCACGATGTCGAGGATGATGATATCCGGCTTGAGCTCGCCGAACATCTTCAATCCTTCGACGCCATTGCGCGCGGTGCCAACTACCTCGAAATCAGGCTCCTTGCCCAGGAGCGAGCCCAAGGTCTTGCGGACGATGATGGAATCGTCGATGACGAGAATCCGTATCTTCCCCATCCGATCCTTCTCAGGCTGCTGGTTTCCCCACACGAACCCGAACACAGTTTACCACGATTCAAACCCGGGCATCAGCTGTTCGTTGTTCTCAACGTGCGGAGACGGGCGCTCCCGGGGTCATCTAGATATCCAAGAGGCGGTCAACGTCGAGGATGAGGAGGAGACCGTGGTCCAGCTTGTAGACGCCGTGGAGGAGATCGCGGATCATGCCGTTGAGGGTCTCGGGCGCTGGCTCGAACTGGTCTTCGCTCACCGCTACGACATCTCGGATCTCGTCCACCAGGAAGCTGATGATGCCCTCGGCGTTCCGCACGACGATGTTCATCGGCATCCGTCCATCGGTCCGATCGGGGAGGCTCAACCGCCTGCGCAGATCGATGGCCGTCGCGATCTGTCCGCGCAGGTTGATCAGGCCCCGGACCTCGGTCGGCGCCAGGGGGACCTGGGTCAGTTCGCGGTACTTGAGGACCTCCTGGACCCACTGCACATCGATCCCGAAGAAGAGGTTCGCCAGCTGGAACGTGCACATCTGTCGAGACTCGGCCATGGACTCCCCCCTCAACCGTCCGATGTGCTCGCCGTGGGCAGGAACCGCGCAAGGGTCCCCTCGACGACGACTTCGGCATCCAGGATCTCGGTGACCCTGTCCCGGATCACTGCGGTCCCCACCACCCCGGCGCGGGTCGAGTCGCCCTTGACGTCGAGCACCTGTCCCACGACGTCCAGGATCCGACCGACCACGAGGCCGTAGGGGCGACCGCGGTGGTGATAGACAACCACGTGGATCTGCTCTTCCCTGGCCGCGCCCGGGACCGGCGGCTCGCCCAGGAAGTCGGAGACCCGGATGAGGGGCATGATCTGATCCCGGTACTGGGTGACCTCATGCGTCCCCGACTTCTCCACCTGGGACATGGAGAAGACCTCCAACCGGCCGACGCAGGACAGGGACATGGCCATGCGGCTCCGGGCAGGGGTCTCGAAGATCAGCATGATCTCGATCACCTCCGGCGTCCTGCTCTCCTCAATCCGCGCCTCGAAGAGGGGCTTGTCGATCCGATCTGTGAACACCCGGGCGCGCTGGGCCAGCCGCAGGACATCGAGAATCAAGGCCGGCTTTCCGTCATCCATGATCGTCGCGCCAGCGTAGCAGCCGTTCTCCTTGAGGAGCTTGCCGATGGGCTTCACCACGATCTCCTGGGTGTCCGAGATCTCGTCCACGACCAACCCGAACTGGCATTCATCAAGCT
This sequence comes from Pseudomonadota bacterium, assembly GCA_043815665.1. Classification (GTDB taxonomy): domain Bacteria; phylum Myxococcota_A; class UBA9042; order CAIXZC01; family CAIXZC01; genus CAZNWW01. Next base: position 22,649 of record JBDRIT010000107.1, on the reverse strand, counting down.
GCAGGATGACGATGTTCATCGACGTGGCCCGACCGTCCTCCGTCCGCTCCCTCCCCGGACCGGCCAGGCCGAGCACCTGGCTGAGGTGGGCGAGGGGGAGGAGCCGGCCGCGCAGCCGATAGACCTGGGTCTCGTAGAGCTCGTCGATGGACTCCTCGACCTGGGCTCCCTTGAGGTGGACCGCCTCCCGCAGGTGGACCTGGGGGATCGCAAAGCGCTGGAGCCGGGTCGACACGATCAGGGCCGGGATGATCGCGAGGGTCAGGGGGATCTTGATCTTGATCGTCGTGCCCTCGCCCCTTCGACTCTGGATGTCGAAGGTCCCCCCGATCTTCTCCAGGTTGCTCCGCACCACGTCCATCCCCATGCCACGGCCGGAGATGTTGGTCACGGTCGCCGAGGTCGAGAGCCCCGGCGCGAAGATCAGGTTGATGGTCTCCGCCTCGCTGATGAACGAAGCCTGCTCCTGGGAGATCAGCCCCCGCAGCACGGCCTTCTGCCGGATCGCGTCCAGGTCGATTCCTGCGCCGTCGTCGCAGATCTCGATGTTCACATGGCCACTCTCGTGGAAGGAGCTCAACCAGAGCCTCCCCTCACCGGGCTTGCCCACCTTCCTGCGCTCCTCGGGGGACTCGATTCCATGGTCGATGGCGTTGCGCACGATGTGGGTCAGGGGAGCGTTGATGGCCTCGATGAGGCTCTTGTCCAGCTCGGTGTCCTGGCCCTCCAGCTCCAGACGGACCTTCTTGTTACAGGAGATGGCGAGGTCGCGCACGATACGCGGGAACTTGTTGAAGATGTTGCGGATGGGCTGCATCCGGGTCTTCATGATCGTCTGCTGCAGGTCGGTGGTGATCAGATCCAGCTGCTGCAAGGAGACCACACATGCCCGCTCCGCGATGGAGCTCGTATACTGGAGCACCTGGTTCCTGGCCAGGACCAGCTCGCCCACGAGCCCCATGAGCTTGTCCAGGAGGTCGACCGAGACGCGAATCGTGGAGTCGGCGACGGAGCGGATCGGCGCCTGCTCCGGTTGATTCTTGGCTCCGTCGAAGAGGATCTCCATGCTCTGGTCCGGGAGACCGTCCACGTCATCGACATCGTTGGGATCCTCCTCGGGAACCTCAGCGTCGGACGGGCCCGGCTCCTCCGGCGTGTCCGCGTCGACTGGCGCACCGCCCTCCCGAAGCGCCTTCAGGACGTCAATGATCTCCGAATACTCCCTGTCCCCATCCTTGCCGGTCCTCTCGATGACCGTGAGCATCTCGCGTACGGCGTCCACCATGGACAGGAGCGCGGTGGTGATGGCGGGGGTGAGCTCCAGTTTCCCGTCGGCGATCAGGGAGAGGATGTTCTCGCCGGCATGGGCAAGGGTCTCGAGGTTGTTGAACGCAAAGAACCCGGCGCTCCCCTTGATCGTGTGGACACCGCCGTAGATGCTCTCCACCCGAGCCTGGTCCGAGGGGTTGGACTCCACGGCGACGAAGTCCTGGTCCAGTCGTTCCAGGATCTCCAGGCTCTCTGCGAGGAAGTCCTTGATGAATTCCGTGAACGCCATGATGTCTTCTCCCGGATCGACGGGGCCAGATGGATCGCGCCCCCGCATCCTCCTTCAATGGAGTAGCACGGCTCTCGCTTCTGGCAATTATCTGACACAATTCGTGCTTTCTCTTGCGGTGCAGCAATGTGGACAGTAAGATCCGCGACATCGTCGAGACCGCACGAGGAGCACCGACATGCGCGCCCTGGCAGTGGACGACTCGCTTCTGGTTCGGCGCGTCGTCTCCCATTTCCTCTCCAGTCTCGCCTTCGAGGTCGACGCCGTGTCCAACGGAGAGGAGGCCCTCGCCCACCTGCTCCGGGAGGGCGCCCCGGACCTGATCATCCTGGACTGGAACATGCCGGGGATGGACGGCCTGGAGTTCCTGACCCGGATGCGAAAGCTGGATCGGTTCCTCGGGATCAAGGTGATCATGTTGACCGCCAGGAACGACATGGCGGCGGTGCAGACGGCCATCGCCGCGGGGGCTGATGAGTACATGATGAAGCCGTTCACGCCCGAACTCCTCGAAGAGAAGATCCGTTTCCTCGGCTTCGATGTCGGAGAGGGGAACGGGGCGAAGTGATGCTGCCACCGCAGGGGCATTTCAGTCCGGCGAGCCTCTCTCCCCTCGAGTTGGCCTTTGTCCGCCGCCTGGTGGGACGGCACACCGGCGTGGTCCTGGGGGAGGAGAAGGCCTTCATGGTCAACTGCCGCCTGGAGATCTTCGTCCGAACCAGGGGCATCCCCTCCACGCGTCACCTGTACAACCGCCTGATCGCCGATGGGGGTCAGGCGTTCACCGAAGCGGTCGTGGACTGCCTCCTGACCAAGGAGACCTCCTTCTTCCGCAACCCGGCGATGTTCGAGACCCTGAAGAGCCACGTGGTCCCGGAGATCCGTGCCCGCTCGAACCCTTCCCGACTCCGGGTCTGGTCTGCGGCCTGCTCGACGGGACAGGAGCCGTACAGCGTCGCCATGCTCCTGGCAGACATCGGCGCCTTCCAGGCCCCGGGGGAGCTGGACCTCCTGGCGACGGACATCTCGTCCTCCGCCCTGGAGCAGAGCCTGCTGGGGGAGTACTCCCAGATGGAGATCTCCCGAGGGCTGCCGGTGACCCACCTGGTCCGCTACTTCCGACAGGAGGGGCACCGGTGGTGTATCGATCCGGCGATCAAGGCAAGGGTCCGGTTCCAGAGGCTGAACCTCCTGGAGTCCGAACGGTCCATGGGCCTCTTCGACATCATCCTGTGCAGGAACGTTGGGATCTATTTCTCCGACCAGGACAAGGCCTGGATGGTGAGGCGGATGCTCGCGTCCCTCGCGCCGGGCGGCTACCTCTTCCTGGGCTCCTCCGAGAGCGCGTCCCGGTACTCGGACGAGCTGGAGTACCAGATGTGGAACAACGTGATCTACTATCTCCGGAAGGACTCATGATGGACGATTCCTTTCGCAACGCAATGAATGGCGGCCTGGCGCACATCTTCAGCCAGATCCAGGGGATGGTCGAGGCCCAGGCGCCTCCGGAGCCTGCGATGATCTCGAATGCAATGCTCTGCGCCACCCTGCCTGTGGAGGGGGAGCGCCCCGGGAGGCTGTACCTCTGCACGACCGAGGGCCTCTGCGCGAAGCTGGTCTCGCTCCTCTTCGAGGGCGTCCCGGTGAGTCGGGAGGCCCTGGGGGATGCTGCCTGCGAGCTGCTCAACATGGTAGGCGAGAGCACCAGGACGCTGCTCTCCCAGGGGAACCTGCGCATCAGCGTGGGGGTCCCGCAGCTGGTGAGCCCTGTCCCCAACATCCACCCCGGGGGCGAACACATCGTCCGCACCGAGTCCATGGACGAGCCGGTCCATCTGTGGTTCGAGGCTCGCCCTCGTGACGTGTCCACGCCAGAAAAGGAGGGATAAACCGATGGATGCCAATCTCTACAAGAAGCTGGTCGCGAAGATTCCCCTCTTCGAGTCCCTGACCCCGGAGGAGCTCGACCGCATCATCCGGATCTCCAAGCTGGTGCGGATCAAGCCCGGGATCCAGGTGGTCAAGGAGGGCTCCCAGGCGAACTCCATGTACATGCTCGTCGAGGGGACAGTGCGGGTGGAGAAGTCCGTCCCGGGTGCCCGGGAGCTGACACACCTCGCCGACATCACGGCCCCATCGGTCTTCGGAGAGATGGCCCTCATCGACGGCAGCCCCCGGAGCGCCACGGTGACGTCGGCCACGGACACGGTGCTGCTGATCGTGGAGCTCGCCAGCTTCCAGCGGCTTCGACGGGCGTACAACCCGGCGGCCTTCAAGATCCTCCGGGAGCTGGCTTACATGCTCTGCAAGCGCCTGGACGAGAAGGCCGAGATCATCAACAAGGTCCTCGAGAACCCGGAGGGGACCATGGGCAAGCTGGATGAGTTCTTCAATCCCAGCGACATGGAGACCCGATAATGGATCAGAATGTAGTCGACTACATGCGACAGGTATCCGTCTTCAAGGATTTCTCCGACGAAGAGTTGCACATCCTGGCTACCGTCTTCCGGGTCCGTCGATACAGCCCTGGGGCGATCCTGTGCAAACAGGGGGATGCCTACGCCTCTCTGTTCGTCCTCGTTGCGGGGGTGGTGAGGGCCTATCAGGAGATCATGCCCGGACGAAACCTGGAGCTTGGCAAGTCCGACGCCTTCGCCATCCTGGGGCAGAAGTCCCTGATCGACGGTGCGAGGAGGTGGGAGACCATCGAGGCGCTCTCGGATGCTGTGGTGCTGGAATGCCTTCGGGATGATTTCCTGAGGCTCTTCAGGGCCAACAGCGTCCTCGCCTACAAGGTCCTGGACTTCGTGATCACCGACCTGAGCAACCGCCTCCGCCAGTTCGATCTCGTCATCGAGAAGATGCTCTCGACCCCCCACAAGTCCCTGGGCTCGGTCCTGGACGCCCTGTCCGAGGCCGGCGGAGCGCTCGGCGGCGGGACCAGAGCCTGAGAGCCCGCTCAGTCCGCCGTCTCGGAGCCCTCCGTCCTGGTCGAGTGCCAGAACAGGAGCCCCTTGAGGAAGGCCTCGATCTCGGGCGGGAGGGAGGTGAAATGAACCAGGAACCCGGTCTCCGTCTCCTCGACGACCTTGGCATACATGTCCCCGGGGATCACGCCGCCACCCTGCTCCAACAGTCGCAGCTTGATGTTGGAGTGCTTGGCCAGCTTCAAGGGAGAGACGACCTCGGCCTCCACGGCTGAGAGGCCAACGATCTTCGCCTCGTTGACGACGTCCCCGGCGTCCTTCCCCGTGATGGAATGGAATTGGATGCCGAGCTCCGTCGGGAATCGGAACAGGCGCGGCCTCGCCCGCTCCTCCATGTAGATGCCGTACTCTCCGCCGATTCCCGTCACGTCGTGGATGACGATGGGCGCCTTGACGCCCTTCGGCTTGACCTCCTGGCGGCTGATGATGAGCAGGATGGGACCGATCGCCTCCACGGTGCTGTCCGAGATCAGGATCTGGCCCCCGACGGTGTAGGACTCGATCCGGGCCGCCAGGTTCACGTGCCTCCCGACGACGCCGTACTTGACCCGCCTCTCGCTTCCGATGTTTCCCACGGCCACGGACCCGGTGTTCAGCCCGATGCCCATCTCCACGACCGGGAGGCCCTGTTCGCGGTTCAGCCGGTTCACCTCGTCCATCTGGATCTGCATCTCGATGGCACAGGCCACCGCGTTGGCGGCATCGTCGCCCCGACTGATCGGGGCGCCGAAGACCGCGAAGATCGCGTCCCCCAGGAACTCGATGATGGTGCCGTGGTACTTCAGGACGACGTCCGTCATGACGCCGAGGTAGTTGTTGATGAGCGCGACGACGTGCTCCGCTGCGTGCCGCTCGGAGAGGGACGTGAATCCCCGCAGATCGGTCATCATGATGGTGACCGTGCGCTCCTCCCCTCCCAGCCTCCGGCCGGCCTCGGACTCCAGCAGGCTGTCCACCACGTCATCGGAGAGGTACCGCCCGAAGGTCTCCCGGATGAGCCGGCTGTGACGCTCCAGCTTCTTCTGGGCTTCGGTGAGGGCCCGCATCGCTTCGTTTCGCTCCAGGAGGCTGGTGTAGCCCCGGGAGTGGTGCCGGATGCGTGCGACCAGCTCGACCATGTCCGGGAGCTTGACGAGGTAATCATTGGCGCCCAGGGCGAAGGCTGCGGCCTTGGTGTTCGCCTCCTCCTTGCCGGAGAGGACGATGATCGGGACGTCCTCGAAGGACGGATGGGCACGGAACAGGGGCAGGAGCTGCAGGCCGCCGATCTTCGGCATCACCAGGTCCAGCAGGATGACCGTGGGCTGAAACTCCACGGCCTCCTGGATCGCCTGCTCCGGATCGGTGCAGTGGTGGAAGCGGAGCCCCTTCTCCTGGGACAGGATGGAGTTGACCATCTTGCCGATGAGCTTCTGATCGTCCACGAGGAGGACGGAGATCATCGGGCTGCTCAGGACCTCCTGTCCGACCCCTCCAGGGGCCTCCTCCCCGAAAACCTCCACGCCCCCGACCTCCGCACCCGGCACCGGGTGGTCATTCCAGATCAATTCGCGTCGACACCCCGCAATCAGTACTACTCAGCACCGTTCCTCGTCAAGGATCATTCCGGGAAGACAAAAAACATCCGTGCAGTGTCTGAATACATGGAATTACGCTCGACGACACAGGGCGATCCATGTAACGTCGAGCCGCAAAGACAAAGGGAGCCAGGAGAGATCACCATGAGCTTCGAGCCAGAGATCGCAGCGTTCCTGTGTACTTGGTGCTCCTACACCGGTGCGGACCAGGCGGGTTCTTCCCGCATCCAATACTCCCCGAACGTCACCATCATCCGAGTGATGTGCAGCGGCCGCATCGAACCTTCCTTCGTCCTCAAAGCCCTCCGGGAGGGCGCGGACGGCGTCCTGATCTGCGGCTGCCACCCCGGGGACTGCCACTACCAGGAAGGAAACTACCGAGCCCGGGGCCGCTACCACATGCTGAAGAGCATGCTGAGCCAGTTCGGCATCGCGCCGGAGCGCGTGCTGCTCGAGTGGGTGTCCGCGTCCGAGGCGGAGAGGTTTGCGAAGCTCGCTGACCGTTTCACCGAGGAGATCAGGGCGCTGGGGCCGCTCTCCTGGAAGGAGACACAGATCAACGCGGAGCGCTCCGCCGCCCTCGATGGTTGAGGAGTGGAAGACATGAGCAAGCTCAAGGTCGGAATCTACTGGGCCGCCGCCTGCGGCGGCTGCGACGTCGCGATCCTGGACATCCACGAGAAGGTCCTCGCGGTCAACGATGCCTGTGAATTCCTCATCTGGCCCCTGGCCATGGACTTCAAGTATGCGGACGCGGAGGCCCTGCCGGACGGGCAGATCGATCTGATGCTCTTCAACGGTGCGATCCGGAACTCGGAGAACCTTCACCTTGCCCGGCTTCTTCGGAGGAAGTCCAAGGTGCTGGTGGCCTTCGGCTCCTGTGCCCACACGGGGGGCATCCCGGCCCTCGCGAACCTCTTCTCCAAGGAGGAGATCTTCCACCGCGCCTACGTGGAGAGCCCGTCCACGGTGAACCCGGAGCGGTTCTTCCCGACGCCGAAGGTGACCGTCCCCGAAGGAGAGCTCGAGCTTCCCGAGTTCTTCAACAAGGTGTTCTCCCTGGACCAGGTGGTGGACGTGGACTACTACGTCCCGGGCTGTCCCCCGAACCCGGAGCGGATCTGGGAGGTCCTGGAGGCCGTGGTCTCCGGCGCGACGCTTCCACCACCGGGGGCCGTCCTCGGCGCCTCGGAGAAGTCCCTCTGTGACACCTGCGAGCGGACGAAGTCCGAGGAGAAGATCATCACGGGCTTCAGGCGGATGGCCACGACCATCCCGGACCCAGAGGTCTGCTTCCTCGATCAGGGGATCGTCTGCCTGGGACCCGTGACCCGGGACGGCTGCGGCCAGCAATGCGTCGGGGCCTCCTCGATGCCCTGCCGGGGCTGCTACGGCCTCCCGCCGGGCATCGAGGATCAGGGGGCCGGGATGATCGCGTCCCTGGGTTCCCTCCTGGGACAGGGGGGCGACGAGGAGCTCCGGAGGATCGTCGCGACGCTCCCCGACCCGGCGGGCACCTTCTACCGGTTCAGCCTGTCCACGTCGCTGCTCGAGAGGAGAAAGGACCGATGAAGCAGATCCAGATCGACCCGATCACCCGCCTGGAGGGGCACGGAAAGATCACGATCTTCCTCAACGACGAGGGGGACGTGGCGAACACCTATTTCCAGGTCCCGGAGCTGCGGGGCTTCGAGACGTTCCTCGAGGGCCGCCCCGTCGAAGAGGCGCCCCGGATCGTGCCGCGGATCTGCGGGGTCTGCCCCGCGTGCCACCACATGGCCTCGGGAAAGGCCGTGGATGCGGTCTACGGCGTGGAGATCCCCCCGGCGGCCAAGAAGCTGCGGGAGCTCTTCTTCATGGGCGAATTCATCCACAGCCACGTGGCCCACTTCTACGCGCTGGCCGCACCGGACTTCGTGATGGGGCCCGGCTCGGAGAAGGCGAAGCGCCATATCCTGGGCATCGTGGAGACGATGGGGCTCGAGATCGGCACCAAGGTCCTGACCTTCCGCAAACACGGCCACGAGATCATGAAGCTCGTGGGGGGCAAGTGCACCCACCCGGTCTACAACGTCCCCGGCGGTGTCTCCCGGCCCTTGGCCGAGGCCCAGCGGGTCGAGGTCGAGGCGCGGGCACGGGAGTGCGTGGAGCTGGCGCAGTTCAGCCTGGAGCTCTTCGACCAGGTGGTGCTCCAGAACGCGGCCTACATGGACATCATCACGGGGCCCCTCTACACCCTGGATGTCCACGACATGGGCCTGGTGGATGAGAACAACAAGGTCAACTTCTATGACGGAAAGGTGCGGGTCACGGACACCGCCGGCGCCGAGATCGTAAAATATGCGGCTGCGGACTACCTGGATCACGTGGCGGAGCACGTCGAGGACTTCACCTACCTGAAGTTCCCCTACCTGAAGAAGTTCGGGTGGACGGGGTTCACCGAGGGACCCGAGAGCGGAGTGTACCGGGCCACACCCTTGAGCCGCCTCAACGCGTCGGACGGGATGGCCACGCCCCTGGCCCAGGCACGGTACGAGGCCTTCTTCTCCGCGGTGGGCGGGAAGCCCTGCAAGCTCACCCTGGCGACCCACTGGGCGCGCCTCATCGAGCTGCTCTACGCCTGCGAGCGCGCGCTGGAGCTGGCCACAGACCCCGGGATCACCTCCACCAACGTGCGCACCCTGCCCACGAAGACCCCCCACGAGGGGGTCGGCATCGTGGAGGCACAGCGTGGGACCCTCACGCACCACTACGTGACCGACGACAACGGGATCATCACCAAGGCCAACATCATCGTCGGGACCACCAACAACAACGCCGCGATCACCCTCCAGATCAAGAAGGCAGCGTCGGCCCTGATCCGGAAGGGCACTGCGGTGAGCGAGGAGATCCTCAACATGATCGAGATGGCCTTCAGGGCCTACGATCCCTGCTTCTCCTGCGCCACCCACTCCCTCCCGGGACACTTCCCCATGGAGGTGACCATCCGGGGTCCCGAGGGGGACCTGCGGGAGGTCCTGACCCGTGGATAGGGCCCCATGAAGGTCACCGTGCTGGGCCTCGGCAACGCGGTCCTCACCGACGACTCCGTGGGGCTGCGCGTCGCCGAGAGGGTGGCAGAGGATCTCCGTCGGCACCCGCTCCCGCCCTGCATCTCCGTGGAGGTTGTCTGCAACGAGGCCGGTGGCTGGGAGATCCTGGATGACGTCGAGGGCGCCGATGCGCTGCTCCTGGTGGACGCGATCCTGGACAAGGAGCTGCGCCCCGGCGACTTCGCCTGGTTCCCCCGGAAGGTCTTCACCTCGCCACGCCTGACCGGGGTCCACAACATGGATGTCTTCACGGCCATGGACTTCGCCCGTCGCCATGGAATGAAGATGCCAGATGACATCCATGTCCTGGGGGTCGGCGTCGAGGACACCCGGACCTTCTCGGAGACCTGCACCCCGGCGGTGGAGCGGGCCATCCCGGTCATCGCCGAAGCCGTGGCCCGCCGCCTGTCCGAGCTGGCGGCCTCCACGGAGTCACGGTGAGCGCCCGTCAGGACGGCGGCGGGAGATCGTCGAAGCGCTTGGCCAGATCCTTCTTCTCCGGGGTCTTGGCCATGGCCTCCTCGTAGGTGACCTTGCCCTCCCGCACGTGGCGGGCCAGCTCGTCGTTGAGGAGCGTGTTCCCCTGGGACTTCCCGGTCTGCATGATGGACATGATCTGATAGGGCTTGCCCTCGCGGATCAGGTTGGCGACCGCGGAGTTGCTCACCAGCACCTCGTAGGCGGCGACCCGGCCCCCGCCGACCTTCTTGCACAGGGTCTGTGCCACCACCCCCCGCAAGCTGTCCGCAAGGCTCGAACGCACCTGGTTCTGTTCCTCGTGGGGGAACATCTCGATGATCCGGTCGATGGTCCGGATGGCCGTCGTGGTGTGGAGCGTGCCGAAGACGAGGTGCCCGGTGTTCGCCACCTCCATGGCCAGCGACATGGTCTCCAGATCCCGCAGCTCACCCACGAGGACGATGTCCGGGTCCTCACGAAGGGCCGAGCGCAATGCACGCAGGAAGGACTGGGTGTGGCTCCCGATCTCCCGCTGATTGATCAGGCACTGATCGGACTCGTGCACGAACTCGATGGGATCCTCGAGGGTGATGATGTGCCCTTTCTTCGTGTGGTTGATGTAGTCGATCATCGCTGCCATGGTGGTGGACTTGCCCGAGCCCGTGGGCCCGGTGACCAGGACCATCCCCTTGGGGTGCTCGCAGAACGTGCGCACGGTTTCACTCAGGCCGAGCTGCTCGAACCTGAGAATCTTCGACGGGATCACCCGCATGACCGTCCCGACACCCCCGCGGTTCCGGTAGAGGTTGACACGGAATCGGGCCGTCCCGGGGAGTGAATAGGCGAAGTCCGTGTCGTTGGTCTCCTCGTACTCCTCGATGTGCCGTTGCTCCATGACCGGGAGGAGCAGCTCGTGGACCTCGGTGGGACCGAGGACCGGCATGCCCGCAATGGTGATCATGTCGCCGTCGATCCGCCACCGCGGCATGGAGCCCCCGGAGAGGTGCAGGTCCGAGGCCCCCTCCGCGACCATGCGCCGCAACAACGCGTCCAGCTTGGGCGTCGTGGACTCCGAAGAGGTCACCGGGACCTCCTCCGCTCCTGCGGTCTCGCTCCCGGCTTCCCAGCCGTCAACCCCCCCCTGCCTCGCCAGGAGATCATTGAAGGCGTTGCCCTCCACCCGAATCATGCGGAGCTCCATGCTGGGCAGGAACTTGCGGGCGAGGTTGGCCAACTTCTCCGTGGGATCGTCCACGCAGCCCAGGGTCACCGTCTGGCCCTCCGAGCGCACCGGCACCACTCGGTGGCGCTGGATGAACTCGAAGGGGAGGAGGGAGAAGACATCGGGGGCGGGGGGTGCGGCCGCGAGGTCGAACTGGGGCCCGAGGGCCCTCTTCGTGGCGCGCTGGAGATCCCCGGCGAGCGCGGCCGCCACGGCGAAGCCCACCCCGGGGACCTTGTCGAACAGGGCCTTGAACACCTGGGTATCGAATCGCAGCAGGAGCATTCGATCCCCCGCGATCACCGTGGCGGTGCGAGGCTGCTTCATGAGCAGGCCCACCTCGCCGAGGCCCGTGTAGGGCTTGAGACGGGTGAGCTCGACGACCTCGTTCCGGGTCTCGTCCCGCCCCAGGACGACCGCCTGTCCCGAGAGGATCAGGTAGTAGCAGTCCGAAGGGTCACCCTCCTTGAGGATCGTCTCCTGGGGCTCGAAGCGCACGAGCTGACATGCGGACGCGACCTGGTGCAGCAGCCTCTCGTCCAGACCACCGAAGAGGCTCGAGCGCTGCAGGGCACCGACGACCTTGGGGAACAGGCCGGCCTCCATCTTCATGGTTTCCATGGGTTTCCTCGCTTCGACGGGTCTTGGAACATTGCCGCCCCACCTACACCTTGAAGCTGTTGATGAGCTCCCTGAGGTGCGAGGCGAGACCGCTGAGCTGGGCCGCGCTGGAGTTGACGCCGGACGCGTGATCGGAGAGCGCTGTCACCAGCCGATCGGTGTCGGCGACGTCCTGCGCCATGGTCATGGAGGCCTGCGAGCTGGACACCACACTGTGGCTGATCTCCTGGAGGCCCTTGGAAGCCTGGACGATGTTGAAGATGATCTCCTGCGTCACGGACGTCTGCTCCGATGCGGCACCGGCGATGAGACCCACCATGTCATTGACGCGTCCCACGACCCCGGAGATCTCCTCGATCTTCTGGATCGTCCCCGCCACGGAGTTCTGGATGCCCGCGATGGCCACCCGAATCTCCTGGGTCTCTGAGGCGGTCTGCAGGGCCAGGGACTTGATCTCGCTGGAGAGCACGGCGAAGCCTCGTCCCATCTCGCCTGCCCGTGCGGCCTCGATGGCGGCGTTGAGGGACAGGAGGTTGATCTGCTCCGAGATGTCGGAGATGGTCCGCACCACGACCCCGATGTCCTCGGCCGCCTTCCCGAGCCGGGTGACCTCTTCCGACGCCTCGCGCGTCCGCACCAGGGCGGTGTTCGAGATCCCGCGGGCGCTCTCCGTGTTGTCGGCGACATCGTTGATGGACACACCCATCTGCTCCGCAGCCGTGGCCACCACGGAGAGGTTCGTCGCGGCCTGCTCGGTGGCCGCTGCGACGGAGTGCATCATGGCGCTGACCTCCTCTGCGGCCACCGCCACGGTGGAGGTCTTCGTCACGGTCTCCCGGGATCCCTGGGTCAGCTCCCCGGAGATCCGGGAGAGCCCCACGGAGGACTCCGCCAGGGAGCCGGCGCTGGTGTGGATCCCGCGGAACATCCCCCCCAGGTTTCTCACCATGTCGTTGAGCGCCGTGGCGAGGGCTCCGATCTCGTCCTGCCGCTCCACCTCGAGGCTCTGGGTCAGATCGCCGTTGGAGAGGCTCACCGCAAAGCGCACCGCCTTCCCGATGGGCCGGGTCACCCGCTGGATCGTGAAGACACCCATGACCAGCAGGAACGCGATGGCCAGGAGGCCCACGACGCTCATGACCACGACGGACCGGCCCTCGAGCTTCCCGGACTCCAGTGCCGTCGAAGCGTTCGCCTCGGCCACCAGCTCCTGGAGGGCCGAGAGCTGCGCGGCCACGGCCTTGGTGGATGACCAGAGATCCAGCTGCAGCGCGTGCTGCTCCTCCTCGAGGGAGAGCAGATGATCCCTGACGTCGACGATGGTCCCTTCCCCCTGCTTGAGCAGATCCTCGAGGAGCCCGAAGTCCTTCTCCACGGTCAGCAGGATCTCCATCAGCTTCTCGTTGTCGACGACGTCCCTGCGGAGGCCCTCCACGGACCCCCGAACGATCTCTGCGGCCTGGGTGATGTTGTTGAGGACGAGGCTGGTGAGCATATCACGATTCTGTGTCAGCAGGATCTGCCGGGCGAAGATCGCGAGCTTGGCGACGGCCATGCTCAGCTGTCCGCACTGGTCCTTGGCCCGGGACAGGGCCCCGCTCCTCTTGTCCTGGATCGCCTCCCGGAGCGCGTCCCCGCCCTCCGGGTCCTTCGCCAGGCGGCGAAGCGCCAGGGTCTGCCGCATGACCTCCAGCTTGAGCTTCCCCGCGATGGACTCGGCCTGGGCCTGGAGGGACGTCGCCAGGGTGTCGACGACAACGATCTTCTCCTCCAGGACGACCTGGGAGAGGGCGATCTCCCGTGTCGTCTCCAGGAGCTTCTGGTCGTTGGCGATGAACAGCGCGTAGGTCTGTCGGATCCCTTCGAGCCCTTCGTTCGCCCCCGGCATGTCTCCGGACAACCCCTCGATGCGCTCCAGGGCCTTCATGAAGTCCGCCTCGAGCAGGGCCGGATCGGCGAGGTGGCTCAACTCCTCCTCGCTCTCGGCGGAGATCATCCTGGCCTGGCGCTCGAGGAAGGCACCCATCGCCATGTTGAGCTCCAGGTTCGCCCCCTCGAGGGGCACCAGGGTATCCGTATACCGGTGCTGGAGATCGGACATCTTGCTCGTGGAAAGGAAGCCCACCCCGGCCATGATCAGAGCGACGCCGGTCCCCACGGACACCAGGGCGATCAGCATGCCCCGGATGGTGAGCACAGAGAACCACTTCCGCATCTCCAGCTGCATATCGAGTGCCTCCGTTCGGCCGGGTTAGCGCTTCAGCTCCGACCACGCCAGCGGCGCGTACTTTCCACCGTGGATGATGGTCGGCCAGACGGTGTGGCTGGCCTGGTGGTCCTGCTTGCTGTAGCTGACCTTCAGCCCGATCCCGAGATCAAAGTCCTTGAGGGCCTCGAAGGCGTCCACGAGGCTCTCCCGGGAGGGGGCCTTCCCGGCCTTCTTCAGGGCCTCGACGAACAGGGTGCCGACCAGATAACCCTCCAGAGAGACGAAGCTGGGCGTACGGCCTCCGAAGGCCTTCATGTCCTCACGGAACTGCTTCACCCCGGAGAGATCGGCCTCGAAGTGCGGCACCACCTGCGTGACGATGACGCCCTCGGCGTCCGCACCGAGCTCGTTGAGCAGGGCCATGCTCCCGACGAAGGACACGTTGGCGAAGACCGCGTCGGGGAAGAACTCCCGGGCCATCTTGATGAACTTGGCGCAGGGCTTGTAGGCCCCGACCATGATGATGGCCTTCGGGCTCGCCTCGGCGATGGTCGCCAGGGCATCCTCGACGTTGACCGTGTTGCGGGTGTACCGGCCGTGCGCCAGCTTCCGGGCGTCCGCGTAATGGGGGAGCAGGGCCTTGATCGCGCCCTCGTAGCCCGAGTCGCCGTAGCCATCGTTCTGGGTGAAGAAGGCGATCTCCTGGGCCTTGATTCCCGCAGACAGGAAGCCCTTGACCATGGCCGCCGTCTCCTCCTCGTAGCTGGCCCGGTAGTTGATGATGTACCGATCCGGAGGAGACTTCCGCAGGACTCCTGCGCCGGTGAAGGCCCCGAACAGGGGGGTCTTGCCCTCGATCGCGATGGGGACGGAGACGATGGCCGTCGGCGTGCCCACGTTCCCGAGGACCGCAAGCACCTTCTGGGTGTCGATGAGGGTCCGCATGTGCGGCGCGCAGCGGGCGGGCTCGTAGCCGTCGTCGAGGGTCACCAGCTTGAGGGTGTTTCCGTTGACCCCGCCGGCCTTGTTGACCTTGTCGAAGACGGCCTGGATCCCATCCACCATGCCCTTGCCGAGCGCGCTGGCGGGTCCGGTGAGCGCTGTGCTCATGCCGACCTTCAGCTCCTCCGCGCGGAGCTCCGCGGGAACAAATACCGACAACCCAAGCGCCAAAGCGATCGCCACCACGAGCGCCTCGCCCCGACCAATCCACATCCCGTCTCGCTTCATCCATCTCCTCCTTCGTGTGACCCGCACACCAACGACTCCAGGGAACACAAATGGTAACTCGTGTGGATAGTACCCCCCGAATTCCCAGGACGCAAACAAGAGCACTTCTGATATTTTTGAGAGTCCGTCGACGTTCTATGCCCTACAGCCTGCTAGCCCTTCAGCTCCGGCAGATCCTTGTAGAGATCCAGCGCGGCGGGGTTGGCCAGCGCGTCGCGGTTCTTGACCACCTCGCCGTGGATCACGCTCCGGACGGCCATCTCGACCTTCTTCCCGCTGATCGTGTAGGGGATGTCGGCGATGGCGATGACCTTTGCTGGGACGTGGCGGGGGGAGGTCCCGGTCCGGATCGCGGTCCGGATCCGGCGGACCAGGTCGTCGGACAGCGCCACGCCGACCACCAGCTTCACGAAGAGGAGCACCCGCACGTCGCCGTCCCAGGCCTGGCCCACGACCATGCTGTCCGCAACCTCGTCCAGGGTCTCCACCACCCGGTAGATCTCCGAGGTGCCGATGCGGACGCCCCCCGGATTCAGCGTGGTGTCGGAGCGTCCATAGAAGATCACGCCCCCGGTGTCGGACCGGATCTCGACGAAGTCCCCGTGGCGCCAGACGCCCGGGTACACGTCGAAGTAGGCGTTGTGGTACTTCTGCCCGTCGGGATCGTTCCAGAAGCGGATCGGCATGGAGGGGAACGCGGCCTCGCAGACCAGCTCCCCCTTTCGGTCGTAGACGGGGCTCCCGGTCTCGTCGTAGGCGGCGACCTTCATCGCCAACCCCCGGCACTGGAGCTCGCCACTGTAGACCGGCCCGATGGGGTTGCCCAGGGCGAAGCAGCCGTTCAAGTCCGTCCCTCCGGCGATGGAGGCCAGCTGGCAGTCCTCCTTGATCTCGCGATAGACGTACTCGAAGTTCTCCGGTGCGAGGGGGGACCCCGTGGAGAGCACCGCCCGGAGGCGGGAGAGATCATGGTCCCGGCCCGGCCGGGCGCCGGCCTTCTCCAGGGCCGCGATGTACCGGGCGCTGGTCCCGAAGACGGTGACCCCCTCGTCCTCGGCAAGGCGCCAGAGGGCCCCCGGATCCGGGTGGAAGGGTGAGCCGTCGAAGAGGCACACCGTCGCGCCGAGGGACAGGGAGCTCACCAGCCAGTTCCACATCATCCACCCGCAGGTGGTGTAGTAGAAGATCACGTCCTCCCGGGTCAGGTCCGTGTGCAGCATCAGCTCCTTCATGTGGTGCAGAAGGATCCCGCCCTGGCTCTGCACCAGGCACTTCGGGAGGCCCGTGGTGCCGGAGGAATACATGATGTAGAGGGGGTGCTCGAAGGGCACCTGCTCGAAGGCGATCTCCCCTCCGGGCGCCGGGGAGAGGAAGTCCTCCCACCGGACCGCGTCGCGGATCGGTCCGAGGTCGAAGTCCTCCGTGGTGTAGGAGACCACCACCACCTTCTCGATGGACGGGATCTCCGGCAGGATCTCCGCGATCCGTCCCAGGCTGTCGAAGGTCTTCCCGTTGTAGACGTACCCGTCGGCCATGAAGAGGACCCTGGGCTCGATCTGGCCGAAGCGATCCAGAACCCCCTTGATCCCGAAGTCCGGGGAGCAGGAGGACCAGATCGCGCCGATGCTGGCGGCCGCGAGCATCGCGACGATGGTCTCGGTCATGTTGGGCATGAAGCCCACCACGCGGTCCCCCCGGGTGATCCCCATGGACCGCAGCACTCTCGCGAGGCGGGCGACCTGGTCGTACAGCTCGGCGTAGGTGGTGCGGACCGGCGCCCGTCCCTCCCCGGTGAACACGACCGCGGGGCGGTCGTCCCGGTGGGCGAGGAGGTGCTCCGCGAAGTTCAGCCGCGCTCCCCTGAACCACCGCGCCCCCGGCATCTTCGAGGGGTCGTCCACCACCTCCTGCCAGGGCGACGAGGCCTTGATCCCCGCGAACTCCCAGAACGCCGCCCAGAAGTCGGGGATGTTCTCGCAGGACCAGCGATACAGCGCGCCGTAGTCCGCGAAGCCCGTCCCGAACGTCCGGTTCACGTCCTCCATGAACCGGGACATGTTGGCCTTTGAAATGCGATCCCCGGAGGGCGTCCAGAGCGGGTCTCTCATGGCATCATTCCCCTGTCTTTTCATGGCCGGAACCTTCCCCTCTACACCACATCCCGGACCCACTGTCAAGCCGACGCAGGGCCGCTTTCCCGGCCCGGAGAAATCGCTTGACGCCGGAATCGGGGACGCGGTACACGGGGTTGCGGTTCCCATCTCTGAGCCGTCCGCGATGCGGTCGAGACGTTCGTTGAAGCAGCGCTACGGGGGCCCCAACATGGATGACAACCGGAAACGTTTTCTCATTCTCGGCCTCGGACCGGCGGGTGGCATCCTGGCCGCCTTCCTGAGCGCCGCCGGCCACGCCGTGCACGGAGTCGACATCTGGGAGGAGCACGTCGCCCGCATCCGGGCGGACGGGCTGCGGATCACCGGGCTCTACGAGCGGACGGCCGTCCTCGAAGAGATCCAGACCTCCATCGCCACGCTGGAACACGTAGAATTCGACTACGTCGTCGTCGCCATCAAGGCCTCGATGATGTCCCACGTGATCCCGGACATCATGACCCTCGGCGGCAACTTCAAGGCCGTGGCCCTCCAGAACGGGATCGAAACCGAGGAGATCCTGGCGAAGCAGTTCGGCTCGGACCGGACCATGCGGGTGATCGTGAACTACGCCGGCGTCATCGATGCGCCCGGTATCCTGAGGATGACCTTCTTCAACCGCCCCAACTACGTGGGCTGCCTCTGCGATGGGAGACCCTGCGAACGAACCCGGGAGTTCGCTGCGATCCTCACCGACGGGGGTCTGGACACCGAGATCACCGGGGACCTGCAGAAGAGCACCTGGCGCAAGACGATCCTCAACGCGGCGCTGACCCCGGTCTGCGCCCTGCTGGACATGACCATGGCCCAGGTCATGGCCTGCCCGGAGACCTACCAGCTCGTGGAGTCCATCCTCGAAGAGAGCCTCACCGTCGCTTCGGCCTGCGGGCACGACTTCGGCGAGGGCTACCCGGCCGAGGCCATCGCCTACCTCTCCGGGGCCGGCGATCACCGCCCCTCCATGCTTCGCGACCTCAAGAACGGCCGTCCGACAGAGATCGACTTCATCAACGGGAAGATCATGTTGCACGGGCTCCGCCTCGGAGTCCCTGTACCGATCAACTCCACGCTCAGGGCGCTGGTGAAGACCCTGGAGTCGAAGTCCCTGCGGAGGGAGAAGACGTGAGCCGGGCCCTGGAGGGGAAGGTCGTTCTGGTCACCGGCGCGGGCCGAGGCATCGGCGCCGCCATCGCCCGGGTCTGCGCCCGGGAGGGCGCCCGGGTGGCCCTGCTCGACATGCAGGGCCCCGAGGCCGCCGACGAGACCCTCGCTGCCCTCGCAGGGCTGGGCGCCGAGGTCCGGTTCTACCAGGCCGACGTGGGAGACTTCCACCGGGCCCAGGAGGTCGTCGCCGAGATCTGCGAGACCTTCGGGACCCTGGACGTCCTGGTCAACAACGCGGGGATCAACCGGGACGGCGTGATCTGGAAGATGTCCGAGGAGTCCTGGGACAGCGTGCTCACCACGGATCTGAAGGGGGTCTTCAACTACACCCGGGCCGCGGCCCCGGTCTTCCGGGCGCAGAAGAGCGGACGGATCATCAACGTCTCGTCGATCAACGGCCTGCGGGGGAAGTTCGGGCAGTCCAACTACACCGCGGCCAAGGCCGGGGTGATCGGGTTCTCCAAGAGCGTGGCCCGGGAGCTTGGCCGGTCCGGGGTCACCGTGAACGTGGTGTGCCCCGGGCTCATCGGGACGGAGATGATCGAGAGCATGCCCGAGGCAGCCAGGGAGGCCGCGCTCGAGGAGATCGTCCTCGGCCGCATGGGGACGCCCGAGGACGTGGCCGAGGTCATCGCGTTCCTGGCCAGCGACAAGGCACGGCACGTGACCGGTGAGGTCATCAAGGTGGACGGGGGACAGTATATATGAGGACGCCTGAGATTGTCTGCATCGGTGCCCTGAGGACCCCCATGGGGAGGTTCGGAGGGAGCTTCAAGGAGATCTATGCCTACGACCTGGCCGCGCCGGTCATCCGCAGGCTCCTCGACGACACGGGCTTCACCGGGGCGGAGATCGACGAGGTGCTGATCGGGCACTGCCGCCAGGCCGGAAACGGCCCCAACCCCGGCCGCACGGCATCGGTCCGGGGCGGAGTCTCGACGGATGTCCCCGTGGCCACGATCAACATGGCCTGTCCCTCGGGGATGAAGGCCCTGGAGATCGGCGCCATGCGGCTCAGCCTCGGCGCCGCGCGGTTCGTCCTGGTGGGCGGCATGGAGAGCATGAGCACCATGCCCTACCTGATCAAGGACTGCCGTTGGACCGGCTTCCGCATGGGGAACAAGGAGCTCCTGGACGGCTGGGCCGACAGCACCGATCCCCTCATCGGGCAGGGCATGGGCCACACCGCGGAGAACCTCTGTGACAAGTATGGGATCACCCGGGAGGAGCAGGACCGGTTCGCCGCCGACTCCCAGGAGAAGGCCTTCAAGGCCCGGGAGGCCGGGGCCTTCACCAAGGAGATCGTCCCCATCGAGGTGGACGGCGCCGTGGTGGCGCAGGACGAGACGATCCGCTACCCGGTGAACATGGAGAAGATGGGCAGGCTCAAGCCCGTCTTCCGCAAGGACGGCTCCGTCACCGCGGCGAACGCGTGCGCCATGGCCGACGGCGCCGCGTTCATGCTGCTGACCACGCGGGAGATCGCGCAGGCCGAGGGGCTCCCGATCCTCGCGGGGTTGGCCGGGTTCTCCCAGTGCGCCGTGGCCCCCGCCACCATGGGGGACGGACCGGGGGTCGCGATCCCGCGGCTCCTCGGGGAGAGCGGCCTGACCGTCGACGATCTCGACCTGCTGGAGGTCAACGAGGCCTTCGCCGTCCAGGTCCTCGCGAACGAGCGGGTGGTCGGCTGGGACCGGGGAAAGCTCAACGTCCACGGCGGCGCCATCGCGCTGGGCCATCCCACGGGCTGCACCGGGGTGAGGATCACGGTCTCCCTGATCCACGCGCTGGCCGCCCGGGGCGAGGAGCTCGGCGTCGCGTCCCTCTGCGGGGGCGGCGGCGTGGCCATGGCGACCCTGGTGAGGAGGCTCCCATGATCGACGTCCAGAGAATCGACCGCGTCGTGCACCTGCGGATCGACGTCCCGCCAGTCAACGTCCTGGACGCGGCGGCCCTGCGGGAGCTGGCGGGGTGCCTCCGGGAGGTGGCCGGGGACGACGGCGTCGCCGCGGTCCTCCTCTCCGGCGCGGGCCGGTGCTTCTCGGCGGGAGCGTCGGTCGCGGACCACGAAGCGGCAAAAGCCCCGGGGATGATCGAAGCCCTGGCTGACGTCTGCACCACCCTCGAGTCCCTCCCCATGGTCACCGTGGCCCTGGTCCACGGGCCCTGCATGGGCGGCGGCCTCGAGGTCGCCGTGTACTGCGACTTCGTCGTCGCGGATCCCTCGGCCACCTTCGGCGTCCCCGAGATCACCCTCGCGTTCTTCCCGCCCTTCGCGAACGTGCGCCTGCCCAAGCTGATCGGTCGGCAGAACGCCGCCTACCTGGCCCTCACGGGGGAGGCCATCGACGTGGACGCGGCCAAGGCCATGGGTCTGGTCCAGAAGGTCCTCGAGAGGGACGCCTGGGGCAAGATGGAGGCCCGGTTCAACCGCCTGAGCCTCCCGGTCCAGCGACTGGCCAAGGAGGCCCTCGTCAAGGGCCTCGACGGCGACCTGGCCACCCAGAAGGGTCTGTTCATCGACCGCCTCTACACGATCGAGGATGTGAAAGAAGGGATCGCCAGCTTCGCCGAGAAGCGGCGGCCCGAATGGAAACACCGGTAGCACCGGATCTGCGGAGCATGGAGGAGTCATGAAGGCAGCGCTGTATTACAAGGGCGACAAGATCTTGCGCGTCGAGGAGGTCCCCACCCCCGAGCCCGGGCCCGGCGAGGTTCGGATCAAGGTGGCCGCGTGCGGGGTCTGCCACACGGACCTCCACTACCTGGACCACGGCACCCCGACCTTCATGGAGCCGCCCATGATCCTCGGCCACGAGATCAGCGGCACCGTGGACGCGCTCGGAGGCGGGGCCAAAGGCTTCGGCGAGGGCGACCGCGTGATCATCCCCGCGGTCCTCACCTGCGGCCACTGCGCTGCCTGCCGGCTGGGCAGGGAGAACATCTGCCAGAACATGCGGATGCTCGGCAACCACATGAACGGCGGGTACGCGGAGTACGTGGTCGTGCCCACCAAGGACCTGATCCCGGTCCCGGACAGCCTCCCCCTGGAGGACTGCTCGATCATCGCGGACGCCCTCTCCACCCCCTACCACGCGGTGGTGAACCGGGGCGAGGTCCGCCCCGGCCACGTGGTGGCGGTGTTCGGATGCGGCGGCGTCGGCGTGAACGTCGTGCAGTTCGCGGCCCTCGCTGGCGCGCGGGTCATCGCCGTGGACCTCCAGGACGAGAAGCTGGAGATCGCCAGGAAGCTGGGCGCATCGGAGGTGTTCAACGCACGGCAGGAGAAGCTGGACAAGGTGATCCGCAAGGCCACCGGGGGCTGCGACATCTCCTTCGAGGCCATCGGGAAGCCCGCGGTCATGCTCCAGGCCATGAGCGTCCTCAACCCCGGCGGTCGCTTCGTGATGGTCGGGTACAGCCCCGACGACATCTCACTGCCCGCGGGCCGGATCATGTTCCGCGAGATGGAGATCCGGGGCTCCCTCGGCTGCCGTCCCGTGGACTACCACCGGATCGTGGCCCTCGCTGCCACGGGACGCCTCCAACTCGCGCCCCTCATCTCCAACCGCTACAGCCTGGAGGACATCAACCGGGGCTTCGACGACCTGCGGGAGGGCAAGCCCGTCATCCGCAGCCTCATCGTTCCCTGACAAGGGAGACCGGCGTGCCGATCAAGGTCGAGCTCCTCCTCGGTTCGCGAACGCGCCTCGGCGCGAAGACCCTCAAGGTGACCCCGGATCGATGGACGGTGACAGGCCTGGTCGAGGCGCTGCTGCGGGACCACCCGGAGCTACGCGACGCGCTCCTCGAGGAGAACGGCGAGGTCTCCTACCGGTACACCCTCCTGGTCAACGACCGCCCCGTGGGCCGGGGCAGCTGGGACGAGACGCCCCTTGTGGATCGAGACAAAGTGATGCTCCTCACCATGGTCAGCGGCGGCTGATCCACCCCCGTCGTCCCGAGGTCCCCCGAGGGACCTCAAGTGTTCCTCTCGGGCACACAGCCAAGCAACCCGGTCGGCACGGGGGGACCCGTCGGCGAACCGGGCAGCGGGGGGACACCCCCCGCTGCCCTGACCCGGCACGCCGGCGCGTTGGTTCCCCTCCCCCCCGTGAAACGGCGGCGCCGGCGGCAGGGTCTTCGCCGAAGGGTCCCCCCGCACCTCCCTCACATCCGGGAGAAGAGAAGAGAAGAGAAGAAAAGAAAAGAGGCTCTTGTGACATCTTTGTGGGTAGCGTTTGCTTCCTCCACGCGGGCCCAAAGCGAAACCCATAGTGGCCGCGTCCATCCATCGGTCACGGTCACGGTCACGGTCACGGAAAAACAGAGGAGGAGGAGCCAATGGATAGACGGCGTCGGAACGACCTTCACAAACTG
>JBDRIT010000106.1:0-2577 GCA_043815665.1 Pseudomonadota bacterium | reverse complement strand
CGAGGCCTGGGAGGGGACCCCGACCCCGACCGCGCTCCACGAAGAGGTCGGCCCGCCTCTGGCTTTGCCGGATCATGCGCCGGCCGAGGTCCTGGGGGACGTCGTCCACCGCTGCTTCCATGTCCTCGGGACCAACCCCGAGCTCCGTGACCGGCTGGCGACCATGGTGTCGGACGTCCTCGACGAGGCGCATCTTGACGCCCTCTCATCCGCTGTCGCCGGCTTCGAAGCCTGGCTTTCCCGCCGCTTCTCCCCGATCGCAATCCGGCGGGAGGTCCCGGTGGTGTCCCGCGACGACGTGGGCACGGTCTGGAACGGCACCGTCGATGTCCTCGTCGAGACCCCCGATGGTTTCTGGATCCTCGACCACAAGACCGACACGATCTATCGCACCCTCGAGGAGCACCTGCGTGAGCACGTCCCCCAACTGGAGGCGTATCGCACGATGGTGGAGAACGCGACGGGAAAGCTGGTACTCGGTGTCGGGATCCACTGGGTCCGAAAGGGGTATTGCTCCTTGATGGAGATGGACCGAACCTAAGCACCTGCGACGGCCTGTAACTTGATCTCTGGAGGTAATCAACACCGAGAAAGTGCGGAACCAGGGAAGAGTGAGCGGATCTATCGCTCCTCTCTCGGGTAGAATGAGGACGGTTCAGGAGGGGTCCCGAACGTTGATAGGATGTGCCTCCAGATGCGATAGCTTCGGTTCCGGAACCGGTTCCGCACCAACCGCACGCTACACCGGATTTCTGCTGGACCGTTCAGGTTCCTGTTATATGCTACCGCAGGGGGTCGGACAGATAGCGTCCGAGGACCTGCTCCCAACCGTGGGAGGGCCTTTGGGCCTGAAGGAGTCGCCCGTGACCGTTCTTCTCCGCCTCGCAGAGGCCATCGCCCGGGACCGAATGTCGGGGACGAGGCGTGGCAGCGACCGCCTTTCCTGGCGGCACGCGCAGGACGTCGCTGAGCGGGTTGCGGCCCACCTGTCGCACCTCGAGCCCGAGGACCGGGAGACCTGGACCGCGATCGCCTGGCTCCACGATGTCCTCGAAGACGGGACGCAGAAAGACCCCGGGGACCTCGGCGACGTCCTCGTGGAGGGCGGCGTCCCGGTGGCCCGGGCCGCCCACATCGCGTCGATGGTGGAGCTCCTGACCAAGGCCAAGGGTTGGACACCAGACAGCTACTTCGGACGCCTCCGTCGAGAGGGCCCCCCGGAGGTCCGAATAGTGAAGCTCCTGGATCGCCTGGCCAACCTCACCGAAGGCCGGGATACCCTGGACGCGGCGGACCAGGCCCGCAAGATCGATGAGACGCGAGAGTTCATCCTCCCGCTCCTCGACGGCATCCCCGAGCCACTCCGGTCCGAGATCCGTAAAGCGCTCATCGACGTGATGGCCTGATACCCCTCAGCCTCGGACCGCATCTGTCCGACCTCCCCGGGTATCTTCTGCCCGTCTGACAACCTGTCCGTGGTGATTTGGCCATCGGCTTGCCGCCACGATAAACAAGGAGCTAAAAGATGACCCGACGACTGCGGAACGAGAAGACCGCCTGGGACGTCAACCCCCGGCACCTCGAGATCCTCCGGGAACACCTGCCACTCTTCCTGAAGCACGCCCAGGCCATCCGACCGCGTCACTGCTCCCATGTAGACCTGCTTCGACGCGGAGGTGCGGCATGACGTGTTCGTATCCACTCGGTCGATTGGTATTGGCCTTGGCTCACATGCGGGGACTGACCAGGAAGGACCTCGGACATCGCCTGGGGTACATCAACCCGGTGAAGGCCTTCCGGAGGCTCGACGCTTGCCTGGACCACAACAGCGCAGATCGGAAACTTCTGGCCCGGCTTGCGTCGCTCTTAGACGTCGCTTTGCAGATCCTCGAGGACGGGCAGCGGGCTGGCGAGTTGCTGGACGAGCGCCAGGCGCGGGAGGCCGCCGCAGAGTGTGACCGGAGGAGTCGTGCGTCCTTCGAACCATACGTCTGGCGCGAGCACGAGCATAGGTGGGCGACCTCCACTTTCACGGTGGTACACTCCGGTGGGCCGTCGCGGTGGAAGCGCATCTCTCTGCCCACCGGGATCACGGATCTCGAATTCGAGGAACAAGGTGTGGTCGTCCGGCAGGTCATCGCAGATGATGTCCAGGCGCCGAGGGAGAGGGAGAACGGCCTGTGGGGGGAGACGGTCTCGTACCTGTACCGGGTGACGTACGACGTGTCCATCCGCTTCTCGACGGAAGGCAGGATCATCAGCTTCCTTCCCGGGCGTCCCGCCCGCCCCAGAACGGTGGGTTCTTCCTCAGCCTAAAAGATCACGGATGTATTGGGCTATATGCCATCTGGCGGAATCTGATCCCCTCGCCGCCCATGCGCGATGGCGAGGATGTCATCCAGGCGCCCCTCGATGCGCGCACGGCTCACGCCGAAGTGGTCGAACGCGCCCCCATGGACCAGGGACTCGATGACCCGACGGTTCACTCGGCGGAGATCCACGCGCATGCAGAAGTCATGGAAGGACTTGAAGGGGCCCTCGGCCTCCCGCTCCTCGACGATGACATCGATCGCGGAC
>JBDRIT010000105.1:0-13567 GCA_043815665.1 Pseudomonadota bacterium | reverse complement strand
ATTTCGACGCGAACCCCTGGACTCATTCCAGCGCGGGCCTAAGCAATCCCGTCATCCCGAGCGCAGCGAGGGATCTCCCTCCCGTCATCCCGAGCGCAGCGAGGGATCTCAAGTGAACACTCTCGGGTACAGCGACCCTTGAGGTCCCGCAGTCGGGCTACGCCCTCCCGCGGGACGACGGATCGAGCACGGCCCTCTCCCGTCCTCCCGAGCGCAGCGAGGGATCTCCCTCCCGTCATCCCGAGCGCAGCGAGGGATCTCCCTCCCGTCATCCCGAGCGCAGCGAGGGATCTCAAGTGAACACTCTCGGGTACAGCGACCCCTGAGGTCCCTCAGTCGGGCTACGCCCTCCCGCGGGACGACGGATCGAGCACGGCCCTCTCCCGTCATCCCGAGCGCAGCGAGGGATCTCAAGGGTGTCTCTCGGGCAGTGCCCGACTCCGGACCGTCGGCTCGGGGAACGCATCGCTACCAACTGTCTTGGCTCACACGGACCCCGCCAGATCCTTTGACACCCCGTCGCGTCCTCCGGATACTGGCCCGGACAACGGACAGGGGTGGCTGGCGTATGACCGGACCGGTGCTGCTGGGTCTCGACCTCGGGACCGTGAACATCAAGCTGATCGTCCTCGAACCGGGGGGGACGGCGGCGGCGCCGAGGGTCGCTCTGGTGCGGCCCGGCAGGGGCAACTCCCTCCGGGCGGCGCGGGAGCTGCTGGGGGAGGCCGGGGAGCTCCTCGGTGCGGGGGCCCGGGTGCGGATCGGCCTCACCGGGGCGGCCGCGCGGTCCGCCGCGGCCGCGCTGCACCCCGCGGTCCGGCTCAACGAGATCGTCGCAGCTGCGGCCGGGGTGGGGGTCGTCCATCCGGAGATCCGGACCGTGCTCGACCTCGGCGGGCAGTTCTCGAAGTGGATCCTCGTGGATCGTGGCGTGCAGGACCCCCTGGGGCGGGTCGAGGACTTCGCACTCAACGGTCTCTGCGCCGCGGGCTCGGGGGCCTTCCTGGAGCAGCAGGCGACCCGTCTGGAGATGAGCCTCCCGGAGCTGGCCTCCCTGGCGGAGGGGGCGGCCCGGGGCGCCACCATCGCAGGGCGGTGCAGCGTCTTCGCCAAGTCCGACATGATCCACCTGCAGCAGAAGGGGACCCCCGCGGACGAGATCGCCTACGGCCTGTGCCAGGCTCTCGCCCGGACCTTCGTGGCCACGGTCCTCGAGGGCCGCCAGGTGGAGCCGCCCGTCGCCCTCGTGGGAGGGGGTGCCTCGAACCCGGGGCTGGTGCGGGCCCTCCTGGAGGTCTTCGCCTTCGAGGAGGGGGATCGGGTCGTTCCGGACCAGCACCTCTTCGCGTGCGCCCGGGGTGCGGCCCTCGCCGCCGCGTCCGCGCCCGCCCGTGCGCTCGCCGGGGTCCTCGTGGACATGGACGCAGCGGGGCTGACCCTGCCCGAGACGGGCGGGGGGACGGCGGGCCATCCGAGGCTGCCCGACGACGGGGCTGCGGGACCTCCCCCGCCGGCCTCCACGCCGCCGGCGCAGCGGCGGGGCCCCGTGACCGGTCACCTGGGGATCGACGTGGGTTCCGTGAGCACCAACGTGGTCCTCCTCTCCGAGGACCTGGAGCTCCTCGAGGAGACCTACGTGGCGACCCGCGGTCGTCCCGTGGAGGCGCTGGACGAGGCCCTCGCAGCGATCAGCGGGCGGTTCGTCGGTGGCGAAGCGGACCTCGGGATCCTCTCCGTCGGCGCCACGGGGAGCGGCCGCCATCTGGCGGACCGGCTCGTGGGCGCGGACCTGGTGAAGAACGAGATCACCGCGCAGCTCGTGTCTGCGGCACACTACGTGCCGGAGGTGGACACGGTGTTCGAGATCGGCGGCCAGGACTCGAAGTTCATCGACGCGCGGGGCGGGCAGCTCCGGGAGTTCGAGATGAACAAGATCTGCGCAGCGGGGACGGGCTCCTTCCTGGAGGAGCAGGCCGAGCGCCTCGGCGTCCGGATCGTGGGGGAGTTCGCCGCCCGCGCGCTCCAGGGCGCGTCCCCCGTGGACCTCGGAAGCCGGTGCACGGTGTTCATGGACACCGAGCTCTGCCACGCCATGGCCCGGGATGCCACCGTAGAGGACCTCTGCGCCGGGTTGGCCTACTCCGTGGCCCGCAACTACCTCGAGAAGGTCGTCGACGGCCGGGAGATCGGGGAGAGGGTGGTCTTCCAGGGGGGCACCTCGGCCAACGGCGCGGTGGTCGCGGCGTTCCATCAGCTCCTGGGCCGGCCGGTGAAGGTCCACCCCCACGGCCGCGTCTCCGGTGCGATCGGCGCAGCGCTCCTCTCGGCCCGGGGGTGGGAGGCGGGCACGTCTCCGCGGTTCCGTGGCTTCCAGGCCTGCAGCGAGCACGAGATCACGAGCTTCGAGTGTGCCCGCTGCGAGAACCGCTGCCAGGTCAACCGGGTCCGGGTCGGGGAGCGCAGCGCCCACTTCGGCGACGTGTGCGAGCGGTACACGTCCCTCGACCGGACCGCGGCCGCGGGGGAGGTGGCGCCGCGCCCCTTCCCCGAGCTCTTCGCCGCGCGGGAGGCCCTCCTGGAGGCCCACCTCCCCGGCCCGGGGACAGGAGGACGGCCGCGTGTGGGCCTGGTCCGTGCGTCCCTCTCCCTCGAGTCCCTCCCCTTCTGGGCGGCCCTCGTAGACGACCTGGGATTCGAGCCCGTGGTGGCGGCGGGCGCCGACGGCGCAAAGGATCCGGGGGTGCGGGGCCTCCCCGCGGAGGTCTGCCTGCCCCTCAAGATCGCCAACGCCCAGGTCCACCACCTGCTCCAGGTCGACGGAGTGGAGCGGGTGCTCCTCCCTGCGGTGTTCGAGCTGGATCGGCGGCATGGTCGAGACCGGCCCTGCACCTGTCTCTACGCCCAGCACCTGGCCGACATGACCCGGCTGGTCCATGGCGAACGGGTCCTGGTCCCCCAGCTCGGGCTCTCCGCGGACCGGGGGATTCGACGGGAGGGTGTCAGGGCCCTGGCCGATGCCCTCGGCGCGTCGGCCCGCGCGGTGCGCCGCGCGTGGGATCATGGCGCAGCGCGTCAGGCGGCCTTCGTCCTGGCCCGTCAGCGGTTGGGCGCGGAGGTCCTTGCGTCCCTCTCCGGGGACGCGGTGGTGGTCCTCGGGAAGCCTTACAACCTCCACGATCCCCGCGCGAACCTCGGCCTCGCCCGCCAGCTCGAGCGGGTCGGCCTCCCCGCGATCCCCATGGACCTGCTCCCCCTCGGTGACGAGGTGCTGGAGGAGGCGTGGTACATGCTGGCCTGGCAGCTCAACCGCGACCAGGTGCGGGCGCTGCAGTTCGCTGCGAGGCGCCCGGGGCTGGCTCCGATCCACGTGTCCAGCTACGGCTGCGGCCCCGACGCGTTCGCCGTGAAGCACCTGGAGCGCGCCTGGGGGCGGCGGCCGCTGCTCCTCCTCGAGTTTGATGAGCACAAGGGCGAGGCCGGGCTCGTGACGCGCCTCGAGGCCTTCGCCGACGAGATCGCGAGCCACCGGCGGCGCCGCTCCACAGCGTCGCCCTGGCTGCGGCGCCCGGAGGCGAGGGACAACCTCGACCTTCCTCCCGGGACCCGCTGCGTGGTCCCCTATACCTCGGCCCACGTGCACGTGTACGCCGGCGCCCTGCGGAGCGTCGGCCTCGAGGCCCGGATCCTCCCGCCTCCGGACGCCGAGGTCCTGCGCCTCGGCGAGGAGGTCGCCTCGGGGCGCGAGTGCCACCCCTACGCCATCCTCGCGGGCGACCTCGCCAGACTGGTCAAGGCGGGGGATGTCAAGGCGGGGGACCGCTACTTCCTGCCCAGCACCCGGCTGCCCTGCCTCCTGGGCCAGTACGGGGACGGCCTCCGCCGGGTTCTCGAGGCCCTGGGCGAGGACCGGATCCGGGTCTTCGACCAGCACCCCGGCGAGGCGAACGCCCTCTTCGGGGCCCGGGGCATGGTCGCGCTCTACGAGGGGCTGAGCCTCGTGGACTACCTCATCGTGGCGGGCTGTCTCCTGCGGCCCCGGGAGATCACCCCCGGGGCCGTCGAAGAGGCCCTCCGCGAGTGCTACGCGGGCGTGGAGCGGCGGGGGGCGGAGAGGTCCTCTGCCCGAAGGTGCCTGGTCCGCTGCATGGATCGCCTCCGCAGGGTGCCCCTCGAGCCCGAGCAGCCACGGCCCATCGTGGGGGTGACCGGAGATCTGTACACGCGCATCAACGAGGCCGGCAACGCGTCGCTCTTCGAGCGGCTCGAGGCCATGGGCTGCGCCGTGTGGCCGAGCCCCTTCGTCGGGGCCTCGTCGGACTTCGAGCTGCCCCAGAACGCGCGGCGATGGCTGGCCCGGGGCGAACCGAAGAGGGCGCTCAAGGACCAGGCCACGGCGACGGTCCTGCGGACCTGCTCGGCGCGGCTGGCCGCGGTGCTGGAGCGCGACCTGCGGGAGCGCTGCGTCGAGCCGCCTCAGCCCGTGCTCCAGGGATACGCGGTCCGCTACGTGGGCGCCAACGCGAACCACCTCGTCCGCAGCCTCGTGGCCAAGATGGTGGACTTCGCAACCCGGGGCGCCGATGGTGTGATCAGCGCCGTGGGCCTCGGCTGCATGGTCGGCGTCACCGTCACCGCAGCAATCCCGGCCATCCGGCGCGATCACGGCGGCCTGCCCATCGTCTCCATCGCCTACGGTGGCAGCGAGGGGCCGGCGCAGCAAATCCAGCTGGAGACCTTCGTTCACCAGGTGAAGCAACGGTTCGAGAGGAGGAGGGCATGAACGGGAGACGCGGAGTCGGGGTCATCGGGATCGCGCTCGTCCTCGCCGGCTGCGGAGGCGGGAGCAGCGGGGGGACCGGGGTCGACACGGTCGTTGATCTGTGGGAGGGCCGTCCACGGCCCGACGCGGTCACGGTCACGGACACCGACACGGACACCGACACGGACACGGATACGGTCACGGTCACGGTCACGGTCACGGTCACGGTCACGGACACGGTCACGGTCACGGTCACGGACACGGTCACGGACACGGACACGGTCACGGACACGGTCACGGACACGGTCACGGTCACGGACACGGTCACGGTCACGGACACGGACACGCCCACGGACGCGCCCACGGACACGTTCACGGACACGGACGCGCCCACGGACACGTTCACGGTCACGGTCACGGACGACCCTGAGCCCTTCTCGATCGTCCTCCTCCCGGACACCCAGTACTACACGAACAAGCAAACCGCCGGCCCGGCGAACACCTATTACAAGCAGACCCAGTGGATCGTGGACCACGAGATCGAGCACAACATCAAGTTCGTGATCCATCTCGGCGACATCACGCACAACAACACCGTGACCGAGTGGCAGGTTGCGGACGGCGCCCACGCCATCCTCGACGCCGCGGACATCCCCTACAGCATGGTGACGGGCAACCACGACTATGCCCCCCTGTCGTCCTTCTCCCGGGACCAGACGAAGCTCAACGACTACTTCGGTCCGGACCGGTTCCAGGGCGAGACCTGGTACGGGGGCTCCTACGGTGGCAAGAACGACAGCAACTACACGTTCTTCGAGGCCGGGGGGCTGGAGTTCATGGTCCTGAGCGTCGAGTACGCCCCGCGGAAGGATGTCCTCTGCTGGGCCGGCGACCTCATCGCGTCCCACCCGCAGCGGCGGGTGATCATCGTCACCCACTGCTACCTGACCCATGGCGGCGTTTACTCCATGAGCTGTGCGGATGGCTTCGACACCCCCGGCAGCTCCGGCCTGACGGTCTGGGAGGAGCTGGCCAGCCGGCACAGCAACGTGTCCATGGTCCTCTGCGGCCACGTCGGAGACTCGGAGTACGTTCCGGTGCAGGGCAACGCCGGCAACACGGTCCACCAGATGCTGGTCGACTACCAGTTCGAGGCTCCCTGTACCGGGGGCGCCTGCAACAACAGCTGCAGCGCTGGCGTCTACACCGGGAACGGCTGGATGCGCAGGCTCGTCTTCGCACCGACGGAGAACCAGGTCCACGTCGAGACCTGGTCCGTCGAGGCCGGCAACTCGAGCGTCTTCCCCCAGGGTGATCCGGCGTTTTTCTGCACCAACCAGTACAATCAGGACCCCGCTGGGCCGGATCACACCTTCTCCTTCGACTACGATCTCACGTCTCCCCAGACCCCGTACCAGTACGCGCCCCCGGAGAGCGGGGCGTTCAACGACCGGACGGTCAACAGCGCCAGCGCCGGGAACCAGCTGAAGCCCGTGGTCGCCACGAACGCCCTCGGTGACCTCGTGATCGCGTGGGAGGACGACTCCTCCGACGCGGACGGGAGCGGGAACCACGACGTCCTCGCCCGGGGCTTCCTCCCCGGTGGGTGCGAGGGATTCGACGACATCGTCGCCAACGGGGCGGTCACCGCAGGACAGCAGGACAGCCCCGACCTCGCGATGGACTCCGCAGGCGGCTTCGTGGTGGTCTGGCGGGATGACAACGACGGGAACGGGATCGGCCAGATCGACGCCCGGGGCTTTGACAGCGACGGGGGCGAGGCCTTCAGCGTCGTCCCCGTCAACAGCGTCGCGGGTGGCGAGCAGCGGAACCCCGCGGTAGCGATGACCCCCGGCGGGAGCTTCGTCGTGGCCTGGGAGGACGACTCGGACGGCGCCGACGGCAGCGGAAATTCCGACATCTACGCCCGCGGATTCCACGCCGGGGGCGCCGAGAAGATCACGGATCTCGTGGTCAACCAGGACACCGCCGGGCAGCAGCTCGCCCCCGCCGTCGCCGTGGCCCCGAGCGGCGACTTCGTGGTGACCTGGGAGGACGACAAGGACGGCAACGGGCAGTTCCAGATCTACGCCCGGGGCTTCTTCGCCGACGGCACGCAGAAGTTCGCCGCCAAGACGGTCAACTCCGTGAGCGCTGGCCAGCAGCGGGCGCTGACCATCGCCATGGACGCTGCGGGGGGCTTCGTGATCGCGTGGGAGGACGACTCGAGCGGCGCGGACGGAAGCGGGAACTACGACATCCACGCCCGTGGGTTCGATGCGAACGGAGGGGAGCTCTTCGGGGACATCCTGGTCAACGCGGCCCCGGGGGGCCAGCAGCTGGCACCGGCCATCGCCGTGCGGCCCGATGGTGCCTTCGTGGTGGTCTGGGAGGACGACTCCGGCGGCAACGGGAAGTTCCAGATCTACGGTCGCGGGTTCAGCGCTACCGGCGCCCAGGCCTTCCCGGAGATGACCGTAAACAGCGAGAGCGTGGGCCAGCAGCTCACCCCCGCCGTCGCGGTCGACGCGGCCGGTGTCTTCGTCGTCGCCTGGCAGGACGACATGGACGAGAACGGGGTCGGCCAGATCATGGCCCGGGGCCTGGACTGGTAGGGGCATGGACCTCAGGGTTCCTTGCGGTGGACGGGTCGTGGTGGCCGCTGGTGGGTCAGGGGACATCCCGGTCTGCTCGCCGCACGGGTAGTGCGACTCCCCGCCCGGGACCGCTTCGCTTGCCCCCCGACCTCACCATCGACAACCACACCTCCGCCCACCGCGGCGTCACCCTTCGGCCCATGCCACGAGATTGAACGTGCCGAAGCTGATGGTGGCGAGGGCAAGTCAGGTACGAGCAGGATCTGGGCCATTCGGTACAAGCAACATTGAGTGCTCCCCTGCGCGCTCGGCTCCTGATCTGGTCCCGGCTGAACGGGTCGATCCGGCCCATTCCTTTGAGGCCGGCCACACGACGGTGGGTGGGTGGGGTGAGCGAGGTACGTGCGCTGCACGTAGGACGCTCTGTTGGAGCGTCCGGCCGAGCGCAAGAGCCGGAGCCTGCGGAGGCTGGTGGCCGGCCTCCCTTTATTTTGTTGGACTTTGCTGAATTTTGCGCTCGGCACTGGGGGCCTGCGTGGAGGGGTATCACCTGGACCGGCGTGAGCCGCAGCCAGGTGATGGCCCCGGAAACGGAGCAGGCCCCCGGAGACAGGCCGGTGTAGACGAGTCGGGCAGAGCCCGGGAGGTTCACCTGAGATCCCTCGCTGCGCTCGGGATGACGGGATAGCACGGTGTCCGATTCTTCTCCGCTTCCCCGAGCGCTGGAGCGAGGCAAGGTCGCCGCTGTAGAAGCAGAACTTGACTCATTTGTGAGGATCTCTGACTTTGACGCCTAGGGGAACGCGGGACCTTCAGTGGGGAACACCCCGGTCTCCTCCCACGTCTGGATCAGCGGGATCAGGATGTGCGGCATGTCCGTCTGGACCAGATCCACGCCCGCAACGAGGAAGGACTCCCAGCCCGTGTACACCCCCAGCATCGCAGGAATGTCTCCTGCGCCCATGACGTCCTGTTGGACCTTGATTCCCAGGGAGTGTGCGTACGCGTTGAACTCCGGCATTGCTTCGCCATAGGAGAGCTCCACGATGCGCAGGTTCGGCATCGCCAGGAGGGCCCCGTCGAGCATCAGCTCGAAGTCCACCGCCGGCATGACCAGGAGCTGGTCGTCCAGGGGCGCCATGAGCTCCATGGTGCCGAGGCCGTCCCGGACCAGCGCGACGTCGTAGAACTCCCCGGTCTGGATCTCCGCCAGGACCAGGTCATAGCGGCTCGTCTTCTGGTCGATGTAGAGCATCACGCCCAGCTCCCGGGCCAGGGCCTCCGAGAAGCGGGGAATCTTCATGCTCTCCGGGTTCTTGGGGTCGGACTTGAGCAGCTCCAGGGCCTGCAGGCCGGTCCAGGTGAGCTCCTCGACGGAGCCCTTCCCCGTGGTGGTTCGGTTGACCGTGTCGTCATGCATGAGGACCAGCACCTCGTCCGCGGTGTGCCGGACATCCACCTCCACGAAGTCCGCGCCGATCTCCGCCGCCCCCCGGAGGCCCGCCAGGGAGTTTTCGGGGTGGGTGAGGTGCTGACCCCGGTGCGCAGCCACCATGACCCGGCCGCAGTCCGGCGCCAGCAGGCACTCCAGGGGCCCGAGGCGGGCCGGCGGGACGGCGGTCTCGGTCTCTGTCAGCGTCTCCGTCTCCGCCTGTGTGTCCAATGCGGTGTCCGGCCCGGGACCGACGATATCCTCCTCGGCGGACGACGATGAGCAGGCGGTTCCGCCGACGAGGAACCAACACGCAAGAAGGACGCCCGAACTCCATCGACCCACCTGACACCTCCTCGACCCGCACCGGCTTGCCCTCGAATCGCCCGATCCTAGAGCACCGAGCAGGTAAACTCCTGTCGCTGGACGAAACACGCATGGCCGCTCGTTGTGTTGCTCCTCTTCGATGCGACTCCACCATGTCTCATCGTCGTGTCTTGCCAGCAACCACGCAGACTTCCGCCAGCTCGGTCCGTTGACCTGATCGGTACTCTAGCACCTGGCTGATCGGATGGAAACGGCCCGGTGGACGGACAGTGGGTCAGTTTGACCTGCAGTACGTCCGCCTGGCTGAACCCCCCGCTCCGGTCGCGCGGCTTCGCCGGGCTCCCTTCTCTCCCCCCACGGGGGGCGAGGGGGGTCTTGATGGAACCGGCAACTTACGTTTCCAGGGGCCAACCTCCCCCCCGTCGCCCTTGGGCGACGTCGCCCCCAATGGGGGCGATTTTTCCGTGCATGCAGTAACGTTCGATCGGCTCGTTCAGCTTTGTGGCGGGGTGACACCGCGGTGTATCAGTCGCCATCCACCGGAGTTGACGCAGCTGCCATGAGCAGTTGCCAGAGGGTGTCATCGAAGCCGCTGAGCGACTCCTCGGAGGTCTCCCCGGCCGCGTCGCCGTGCCGGACCAGCACCAGGTGCATGCTCGGAACGACGTAGATCTTCTTGTCCCCGAACCCCTGCGCAGAGACGAGGTCCGCGGGGGCCGACGGGATGATGGGTCCGGTGCCGGCGGTGTCGTCGGGAAGGAGCCACGAGTCCTTGCCGTTGAGCCACCAGAGGTAGCCGTACGCCGGATTGAGATCCTGGGAGCTATCCAGCATCGCAGCGAAGTAGTCCGGATCCTCGAGGAGTACCTGCCCGTCCCACTGCCCACCCGCCAGGATCATGAGCCCGAAGCGGGCCATGTCCCGGGCGGAGCAGGAGAGCTTGTCCTGCTGCCAGGACGAGTCCCGCATCCCCGTCGGAGCGTAGAGCGTGGTCGCGCTGTGGTCGTCGATGTCCGCACCGGTCACGGCCTCCAGGACCGCGATGAGCACCTTGAAGGCATTCGTGTTGTACTTCCAGACCGTCCCGACCTGGGCGTCGAATGTGAGGGCGAGGGTCAGGCCGCTGGTCATGGTGAGCAGGTGGCGGATCGTGACCTTCGACTTGAAGATCCTCAGCGCCGGCGACCAATCCTCCACGTAGCTCGACACATAACCGTCGATGTCGAGGAGGCCCTGCGCCTGCGCCCTGCCGATGAGGAACGCGACCACGCTCTTCGACACGGAGAAGACCTTCGCCGTCGTGTGCGGATCCCACCCCTGCCAGTACTGCTCGACGAGGATTCGCCCTTTGTAGAGGACGACAAACGCCGTGGTCTCGTGCTTCTCCAGGTACTCGAGCAGATCCTGGAGCTTCGATGCGTCCCATCCGAGCGCCTCCGGTGGGATCGTCTCCCAAGTGTCGTCTTCCGGGTCGATGGGCGGGAAATACCAGTCCTCCGAGTCCGGCCCCGCGGCATCCGAGGGGAGCGCTTCCTCGACCCCGTCCTGCGGCGTGTCCCCCCCGGCGAGGTCCGTCCCGGCGTCTGCGTCCGGCACCCGTGGCGTGTCTACCTGCGGTGCGCTGTCCGTTCCTGTTGCGATCTCCCCCTGCCCATCCGGTGACGCCGCAGCCTCCGGTGCGATGTCCTGCGTCCCTGCGATCGGGCCGTCGCCCGTCTCCGTGCTGCAGCTCAGCGCCGACGTCAGCAGGCTGCACAGGAGGAGGAATCTCCCGCCCGGCAGGGGCAGGGGACAAAGGAGCGGCGCCCTTCGGTTTTCCATGCGAGACTCCGGAGATGCAATCTGTGATGACGCCATCATACCAGAAAAGCTTGGGATCGTGGACCACATGGCGCCGGGGCGGATGAGGGCGGGGGACGAAGACGGCGGGGGACGGGGTCAACGATCCTGGTGTCGGCTGTCAGGGGGCGGTGAGGTACAGGGCGAGGCAGGCGGAGAGCGCATCGGTGTGCTCCCAGGCGCAGGCACCGTTTGGGCCGTTGGGGCCGCAGATCGCGTCCTGGAAGCAGACGTAGTGGGGGAGCCACTGGCAGGTGGTCTCGATGTCGATGGCGGCGCAGAGCTGACCGGAGCAGCCGGTGGGCTGGCAGGGTTTGGTGGGGTCGGGGAGGTCAACGCAGATGCCGACGGGCATGCAGTACATCATCAGGCAGACCTCGTCATCCGGGTCGCAGTCGCAGGGGTAGGGGCCCTCGGTGAGGTCGCAGATCTGTCCGTCCTTGCAGTCCTCGTCGTAGAGGCACTCGGACTGTGGCGGCACCGGGACGTCGATGCAGGTCCCGAAGAGGAAGCAATCCATCTCCTCGGGGCAGTCGTCGCCGTCGCAGAAGCAGCTCACCGAGCAGACCTCCTCGATGGCGCAGGACGCGCCGGGGCCGCAGTCCGCGTCCTCGTCGCACTCCCCCTCGATCTCGGAGGGGACGCACTGGCCCATGGCCATGCATTCGTACATCAGGCAGAACTCGTCGTCCGGATCGCAGTCGCAGGCGCCGGGCCCGTCCATGAACTCACAGGCGAAGCCCGGGGGGCAGTCGGAGTCGACGAAGCACTCCCCGGGGTCGTCGTCGACGCACTCGCCGATGGCCATGCAGCACAGGGAGCAGGGTCCGTCCTCTTCACACGGCGGCGCCCAGCAGTCGACGATCTCGCAGTGCTGGTTCGGCGCACAGTCCCCGTCCTCCACGCACTCGGAGATCGGCGGCTCAGGGTCGTCGTCGCAATGGAACACGCACGCGCCGTTCTCACAGGCCCACTTGCCCACGCAGTCCAGCTCGGTCCCCAGGCCGGCGCATTCCCCGTCGTCCAGGCAGACGACCTGCATCTCGGGTTCATCGAGGGGCACGCAGGTGGGTGCGGTGTTGCCCATGACGAACACGGTGGCGAACACGGTCATCATTCCGGCGGTCAGGGTCTTCATGGTCTTCCAGGTCATCATGGCGTCCTCCCTCCATTCGGGCCGCACCGTGCGGCGGGGTGTGGATTCGCCCCTTCCCTGTGCAACCCCTGTGCCACCCCTGGCGACCCCCCAGGGGGTCGAAATGAGGAAGCGCAGGGCGCGAAACCCGGCGGACGTGTGCAAGAAGTTTACGTCTTAGTCTAAATCTTGCCGTTTTGGTGGCCCCGCCCGGGGCCCCGGTCAGGTCTGACGAACCGCGAGGTTCGCGTAGATCTCCGCCGCCGCGGCGACCTCCTGGAAGGAGACAGACTCCTCCGACGTGTGCGCCACTGACAGGTCTCCGGGTCCCAGGACCACCGGGCGGATCCCCGCGTTCCAGAGCTGGTTCGCGTCAGAGTGGCTGCGGAAGCTCCCCGGCTCGAACACACGGCCGCGCTCCTGGTAGAGGTCCCGCAGGGTCTGCGCCAGCCCCCCCCGCACCGGCAGCTCGTAGCCCGCGTCGATGGTGAGGAACTTGATGGTCGCGTTGGGCAGGTCCCGCTGCTCCTGCTCTCGCCGGACGAGGTCCTCGAAGGACTGCGTGATCTCACCGAGGGGAGAGCGCGGCGGCAGGTGGAGGTCCAGGAAGGCCTCACATCGATCCGCCGTGGCGAAGCCGACGTCCGTGGAGGAGAGGTTCCGGATGTTGTAGATGACCTCCGGATGGTCCTCCTCGATGCGTGCGATGAACGCGAGGAGGAGATGGAGCATGCCGTCCACCGCGCGCTTCGCCCGGGGCGCCATGGACGCGTGCATCCGTGTGCCCTCGGTGACCAGGTGGATCTCGAGGTAGCCGTGGTGCGCGAGGCAGGGCTGCAGGCCTGTGGGCTCACCGACGATCGCGTTGGAGAACTGGTACTCCCGAACGAGGCGCTGGGCGCCGTCTCCGGTGTCCTCCTCCCCGACCACCAGGGCGAGGGCCACGGGCAGGTCCCTCTGGCCCTGCTCCCAGAGGCTCACGAAGGCTTCGATCATGGCGGCGCAGCCGCCCTTCATGTCCGCGGTGCCCAGGCCCGAGATGATGTCTCCGTCCCGCTCGTAGGAGTAGCGGTCCAGGTCGAAGGCCTCGACGGTGTCCAGGTGTCCGACGAAGACCAGGGTCGGATCGGTGTCATCGGGCTCGATGATCAGGTTGTCCCGGTCCTCGTCGACCTTCTGCCGCATGACCGGGAGACCGCGGCGCTTCATCCAGCCCTCGAGGAAGTCCACGAGATCTCCCTCCTTCCCGGAGGGGCTGTAGATGTTCACCATCTTCCGCAGGAGCTGGGCCAGTCGGGCGCGGTTGATCGAGATCTCGGGGATCGCCGGTGGCGCCATTCTAGATGACCTCGGCGCAAATGATGATGCGGCCTGGGCGAGGAACCGGCGTCGAGGTCAAGGCGCTTCTACGAAGACGTGGTAGAGCCACTTCGAGGAGGAGCAACGCCGAGATCGGCGTCGGGGACCGGCCAGGGGGT
>JBDRIT010000104.1:0-4734 GCA_043815665.1 Pseudomonadota bacterium | reverse complement strand
CCCCCAGGACCTCGGCCGGCGCATGATCCGGCAAAGCCAGAGGCGGGCCGACCTCTTCGTGGAGCGCGGTCGGGGTCGGGGTCCCCTCCCAGGCCTCGAGGCTCGAGGGGCTCTGCTGCTCCGGGGGGCCGAGGGGCGGGGTGGGCCGGCTCGGCACGGCGGCGCGGCGGTTCGGGCGGATGAGTGCTTGCGCTTCCGATGACGACTCTTCGGTGTCCTCGGGGTCGTAGCGTGCGACGGCGGCCTCGAAGATCTGGTCCCCGACGTGGAGCTCGTTTCCGTCCAGGCGAAGCCCGGCGGCCTCGGCGAGGATGCCGCCCAGGGTCCCGGCGCCGTGGCCCCTCGGCCCCCAATGGAGCACCAGGCGCTCCCGGGCACGGGTCAGGGCGACGTAGAGCAACCGTCGCGCCTCGTCCTCGGCCTCCTCGGACAGGGGTTCGAGGAAGCGTGCGTTCAGCTCCTTGGCGGGGAAGCTCGGGGTGTACCGGACCACCGCCCTCTCCAGGAGGCCCGCCGGATCGTCGAAGCCCTCGAAGTCGACAGAGATGTCCGACAATCGCGCCGCATAGTCCGTCCCCAACTCGCAGAGGACCACCACGGGCCACTCCCTGCCCTTGGCCTTGTGCCAGCTGCATAGCTCCACCGCGTCGTCGTCCACGGGCCGGGGCGCGGGGATGGTGTCGTCCTCTTCCGCCCGGAGCGGGATCCAGGCCAGGAAGCTCCGCAGCCCCCTCCCGTGGATCGCCTGGGACGCCAGGGTCTGAGGGTGTTGGGACAGGAAGACCCGGGCCTCCTGGACGAAGCGCAGCAGGCAGGAGCGCTCCCTCGCCGGCTCGGGCCAGGCAGCGATGAGCCGATGCAGGCCCAGGACCTCGACGACCCGGTCGACGAGCTGGTCCACGGAGGCCGTGGCCCCGTCCTCCCGGAGCCGGGTCAGGTCGACGACGACGGCGTCATTCAACGTCCCCCCGTCCAAGAGGGTCTCGAGCGCCCCCTCGAGGTGATGCTCACCGAGCTCGGTGACCGCAAGAACCAGGGCCGCATGACGGTCCCGGCCATCCGCGACCCAGGCCAACGCGTGGAGGAGGAGCTGGACGACCCGGGAGGAGCACCACCCGACCGCCGCGATCCGGGTCCGGATCCCTGCCCTGCGGAGCGCAGCCGCGTACAGGTCCCGGTGGGCGTTCCGCCGGAAGAGCAGCGCGATGTCCCCGGGGCGGATGGGACGACGCGCCCCGAGCCGCTTGTCGAAGACGGTGGTCTCCGAGGCCGCCAGGTCCTTGACGTACACGGCGGTGGCCGCGGCGCGGGCCGCCTGGTTTCGGGACCCCTCCAGGTCGAGACATTCCAAAAAAACCTGCGGAGTCGTCTCGACGACTTTTGGATCGAGGTCCTGATAGGCCTCCCCGAACAGGCCCCGGCCAATCGCGTTGAGGCACCGCATCAAGGGAGGCGTCGTCCGCCAGTTCCCCGTGAGCGGCGTTCTGGCCTCGGGGTGCGACCGCTCCAGGGCGTCGAGGAGCCGGTGGTCCGCCTCCTGGAACCCGAAGATGGCCTGCTTCCGATCCCCCACCACGGTGAGGGGGACCCCGGCCTCGTGGATCCGCATCAGCAGGGAGAACTGGATCGGGTTGGTGTCCTGGAACTCGTCCACGACCAGGCAGTCCAGGCGGCTCGACAGGTCCTGGATGACCGCGGAGTTGTCCCCCATGAGGGCCCGGGCGATCCCGAGCATGTCCCCGTAGTCCACCAGCCCGCTCTGCCGCTTCATCTCCTGGTACTCGGCGATGGCCGACATGGCCCCCCCGAGGAGCTCGTCGGAGTGGCGGAGCGCGTCGTCCAGGGGCCCGGGGTGGGCCGGCAACATCGCGGCCGCGTCGCGCACCGCCTCGGCGAGGGCGTCGTACTCGGCTGTCCAGTCGAGGCTCTTCCCAGCCCGGGAGTTCGCCAGGGTGCGGAGGCCGGCCAGGTCGATCCACAGCCCCCAGTCGGTCTCCAGGACGCTCCCCTCAGCGGCCCGACGGAGCGCCCGATGGTCCGCCCGCACCTTCGCCTCGACGGTCTTGAATCCTGAAAACTCCGGCGACGGATCCCCCGGGAATCTCTTCAGTATCGCCGCGACCGCACGCCGAAGCGCATCTGTCAGGCCCTGGGGATCTCCCGTGGGGCCATAACCGTCTCGGAGCGCCGCCCCGGAGGCGTCGAGGAGGCGCTGCTCCGGTCCCGCAGTCCCGATGGCGCGTAGCTTGGCGATCGCGCGATCCAGGTCCCCGAGGAGCTGCTCCTCGGCGGAGGTGTACCCGCCGGTCGCGTGGTTCTTCGAGGTCCGGTAGCCGAACCGACGCAGATCCCGGGTAATCGCTGCGAGGCCCCGGGAGCGGCTGACCGCCCGGCGCAGGAGCACCGCGCGCTCCTTGTCCTCCAGCTCCCGCAGGGTCGGGGAGATCCCGGCGTCGAACGCGAACTCCGTCAGCAACCGCAGGCCGAAGCCATGGATCGTCCCGATCCAGGCGTCATCCAGGCGCAGGGCCTGCTCCATGAGGCCGTCGTCCACGAGCTGCGCACGGATCCGCTCCCGCAGCTCGTTGGCCGCGGCCCGGGTGAAGGTCACTGCGGCGATCCGCTCGGGCTGGACCCGCCCCTCCCGCACCCATCGGGCGAGGGTGGTCTGGATGGTGTAGGTCTTGCCGGATCCCGCGCCGGCCGGGATGATCTGGAGTCTGGGGATGCCGCTCATGACTCCACCTCCTCGGGGAGCATGTACAGCCGGATGAGGGGGCTGCCATCCAGGGCGTACGGGGTGATCGACGCCTGCTCGTTGAACCACTTCTCGTCCCCGGTCCGGTTGAACGGGACGCGGCCCTCGCGGACCTGGCGCAGTCGCTCGAAGAGCAGGGGCATGGACTCCCGCGCCGGGTCTCCGGACACGACCTCGACGTCCGCGTCGGGGAAGGCCTCGGTCGGCAGGTGGGCCACCACGGCGCGGCCATCGTTGAGGGTGAAGTAGGCGACCCCCGTGGGACATCCCTTCCCCACAATCTCCTGGAGCGCAGGCGGGAGATTCGAAAGCTCCCCCAGGGTGAGCATGATGCGATAGAGCGACGTCTGGAGATCGAACCCACGCTCCAGCTGGGTCCTGCGCTTGGAGACCGAGGCCTTCTTGAAGTCCACCACCAGGAGCTGGTCGTCCCCGAGGCGCAACGTCGTGTCCGCCAGCCCACGGATCGGGAGGTCGTCCAGCGCCCCGTGCATCCAGGTCTCGTTGCTGACCACCTGGGCCCCGGTGGTCCGCAGGAAGGCAACCCAGGCCGTGACCGCCCGCTTCAAGGTCCCCTCCAGATTGTCGAACTCCATCCAGACCTCGTTCGGATCCAGGTGCCGCGCCTGCCGCTCGAGGGCGTTTTTCAGAACTTCAGGAACTCGTTCGAGGAGCTCCCGATCGTCCGGGATGGGCATGCCTGGAGTGAAGAGATCTTCGAAGACCTTGTGGGCCAGCTTCCCCTGGAGCATGACATCGAACCCCGGCGGGCTCCAGGTGGCGGGCTCCAGGCCGGTCCGCGACAGCAGCCAACCCAGGGGCGAGACCAGGAGCTTCTCGAGGCCGCTGGGGGACTCGGGCTTGGGGCGGCCGTCCTCGTCGAGCCTCAGCCGCGTGAGATCCCGGTCGAGGTGCGGCTCCTCCACCACGAGGGGCCGGGGCGGAACGGGGGCCTGGGGGGGCAGGGACGAGAGGCCCCGAAGCGCGGCGATCTCTTCGTCGCGATCGATGCTCCGGACGAGCTTCTCCGGCTCGACTTGCTCCTGGAACAGGCGCGCCATGGTCCCCAGGGTCTCCGA
The DNA here is from genome assembly GCA_043815665.1 of Pseudomonadota bacterium. Classification (GTDB taxonomy): domain Bacteria; phylum Myxococcota_A; class UBA9042; order CAIXZC01; family CAIXZC01; genus CAZNWW01. The sequence continues at coordinate 897 of JBDRIT010000104.1, read as the reverse complement.
GGGGTAGAGGGCCTCGCCCGAGAGGTCGCAGGCAGGGACCAGGATCGTCAACGAGTCCGACACAATCGAGAGCTGTCGTCGGAGGAGCCGGCGCCCGGCCTCTCTCCGGTCGGCCCCGATCCGCACGGGGAGCCCGGCCTCGGCGAGCGCGTTCAGCCCATGCGCCCCGAAGACCGGTTCCACGGGGATCCCGCCCGGGAAGTGTCCCTCGTTGAAGCCGAGGAGGAAGAGGTGCCGGACCGGGCGCCAGGGCTCCCGGGATTCTGAGAAGACGGCGACCCCCTCCTGGTCCGTCGAGGTCTCGCCGCCGACATCGATGGACGCGGGCGCTGTGCGCTCGAGGAGCTCTGCCCAGGGGATCTCCTGCCGCCCCGCCAACGCCTCGATGACCAGGGCGACGGTCCCATCCGCGGACTCGAGGTGCCCCGGTGTCGGCTCCGGGCGGAGGAGCCCAACAATGGCTTTCATTGTGCCGATGAGGGAGCGCAGTGAGTCCGGGCGACGACGCAGCAGCCCGAGCATCCGGTTCCCGTCGTCGGTGAAGCTCTCGACCCGCCCCGGCAGGCAGACCCTCCCCATGGCATGGTCAGCCAGCCGGTCGGCCTCCTCCCGGCCCCAGGGCATCAGGGGCAGGAGCGCCAGGGACGCCAGGGCCATGGGCGGGGATGGATCCTGGAGGCACCGCAGCGCCAGGTGGATCGCCTCGCGTCCCAGGTCCCGGGTGCGCCGCACGGTGGGGAGCCCCGAGGTGGCGATCCCCGCCTGCCCGAACACCTCTCGAATGGTTCCGTGGACGAAGGAGTCCTTCGGCGCCAGGAGGCCGATCTCGGCTGCGGGACAGGCCCCTTTCTGGATCAAGGAGTCGATGAGCTCGGCGACGACCTCCACCTGCTCCAC
>JBDRIT010000103.1:0-28483 GCA_043815665.1 Pseudomonadota bacterium | reverse complement strand
CTGCGAAAGTCCGCTTCTCCCCGCGGGAACTGGGCGATGATGCATCCGGTCCTTCGGTAGAGATCGAGGGCGCATCGGTACACATCCAGTTTGTGAAGGTCGTTCCGACGCCGTCTATCCATTGGCTCCTCCTCCTCTGTTTTTCCGTGACCGTGACCGTGACCGATGGATGGACGCGGCCACTATGGGTTTCGCTTTGGGCCCGCGTGGAGGAAGCAAACGCTACCCACGAAGATGTCACAAGAGCCTATTCTAGCGGATCGATCAGGGGGAGTGTGGCCAATCCTGGTGAGCCTCAGCGAGGGAGCACGACCGGGTAGCCGAACGCGGTGGACTCAAGGACGGACTCCTCCCAGGCGGAGACCTTGACGTTTCCCTGGGGGGTGCCGGCGTCCTCGACGCGGAAGAGGGAGAGGTTCGTGAGGTGGATGGTCTCCAGGGGCTCCTCGTCATCGGAGTTGGGGAGGACCAGGGTGGCGATGCCGCCGGTGGCGAGCCAGGGCTGCCAGCCATCGGGGCCGGGGCCGACGATCATCACCACCGCGTCCTGGGCGTTGTCCCCCAGGACCGCCGGCGTGAACATGAAGGGCGCCGCCTCGGGGCAGGCCTGCAGCGCGAGGGCCTGGAGATCCCCCTCGACCGGGAGCATGCCCCTGGCGATTGCGTCCGCAGTGTCCTTGTCCAGGTCGAGGGGGCGGTTGGAGCGGTACACCTCCCCGGTGTAGGTGATGTAGGACACCGCGCAGAAGTCGGGATCCTCGAAGCGGGCCACGGAGAAGCCGGTGCCCGTTCCGTCGTCCATGCCGGCGGAGGCCACCGCGGTGGGCTTGCCCAGGAGGTGCGGCATGACCCCGCAGTCGCCGTTCTGCTCCACGTACGCATTGAGCATCTGGATCTTCTTCACGATCTCCGAGCGCCCCGCCACCGCGTCCTCGTCGGGGCCGCACCAGTCGCTGTCCATGGAGATCCCCTCGAAGAGGTCCTCGATGTGGAGCACGTACCGGAGCGCCGCGCTGCCGCACGCGGCTCCGGTGCGCCCGGCCGCGCCCCAGGACCAGGGATCCCCGGCGTCCACCGCAGCCTCGAGCTGACCCAGGAAGCTCTCGGAGAGCTCCCCGGCGCACGCGTCCGCGTTCGCAGCTTCGTTGTGGTAGAGCCCGGAGGGGGCCAGGAGGGAGAGCCCCTTCCACGCGTCGGTGGTGCCGAAGTGGACCTCGAAACGCAGGGCCAGGCGGCCCTCGGGAGGCGGGATGGTGGTGTCCTGGGGCTTGAACCAGTCCGCCGGGCCGGTGTCCTCTCCGGGTCCGGTGGTGTCGAGCCCGGGACCGATCACGTCCGCATCGATCGGGTCGGTGCCGCCGCCTCCGCCGTCTCCTCCGTCTCCGCCGCAACCTGTCGAGAGGAGCACGGCCAGCAGGGTCGCAAGGGTCTTGAGCATCAGTTTCCTCCTTGGTGGTCGTCGTGTCGCAGGTTCTGGAAATCCATCATCTTGCCCACCGCGATGAACGCAGTGACGCGGGCCGGGCCATGGACCCCGAGGACCAGTCGCTTCTCGATGTCCGCCGTCCGGCTGGGGCCCTGCAGGGTCACCCGGGGCCGGGAACGGGCCGCCTCGTCCAGGGACAAGACCCATGCCTGGGCGTCCCGGAACAGCTGCGCGTCGTCCCCGAGGAGCACATGCCACCGGGGCAGGAGCGAGACCTTGAGGCCGTCCCTGGATGCGGCGTCGAGGACCATGGTGCCGGTCTCCGCCCAGAGGGAGGCGCACGCAGTGATCCCGACCTCCATGCGCTCCCAGGCCGCCACGTCGTGGAGATCGCCGGGCCTGTGGATTCGCACCCCGGTGAGGGAAGCCGCCAGGCGCGCCGCCAGGTTCAACCCATCCAGGATCCCGTCGTTTGCGACGACCACGTTCCTCACGCCTGCGGTGTAGAGCTGGTCCGCCAGGACCTCGATGCTCTGGGCGTGGTCCTGGGTCAGGTGGCAGGCGGTGCCGTGGGCCCGGAGCCGCAGGGCCAGGAGCCGGGGGATCTCATGGTCCGGGAGGGCCGGCCTCCCGAGGGGCGTCGGGGCGGGGTCGCCCACGAGGCCCTCACGGGCGCCGAGGGCTTCGAGGATCCGGGTGCGGGCGTCGCTCATTCGTCCCCCTCTTTGGGGGGTGCGAGGCGCGACCACCGGACGCGGAAGCTCTCCGCCGCGGGGAGGGGCCGGACGCGCGCCCCGTGCCACCCCAATCGGTCGGCGATGCGGGACATGAGGCCGGGGACGAGGCGCTCGGCGACGCGATGGAGCCAATGGGAGAGACGGACCCTGAGCCGACCACCCATGAACCACCCCCAGATCCGGAAAGCCAGGCGCTCCAGGAGGGGGGGGCCGCCGAAGCCGCCGCGGGCCGCCTCGTCCCCCCGCAGTCGCACCAGGTGGCCCGGGAGGGGAATCATCACCGGGCAGACGTCGCCACACGCTCCGCAGAGGGTCGACGCGGCCGGGAGCTGCGCCGTGCCGGGGCCCGGGCTCAGCAGCGGCGCCAGGGCTGCGCCGATGGGTCCCGGGTACACGTGACCGTAGGCGTGCCCCCCCACGCGCCCGTACACGGGGCACGCGTTCATGCATGCGCCACAGCGGATGCACCAGAGGAGGGACCGATAGGGCCCGGCCCCGTGGATCCGCGAGCGCCCGTTGTCCACCAGGACCACGTGACGCTCGGGGCCGGGCCCCTCACCGGGCCAGCCGGGGCTCATCCAGGTCACGTAGCCGGGCCACCGCTGGCCCGTCGCGTTTCGCCCCAGGAGGTCCAGGAGGTGAAGGGCCGCCGGGGTGTCCGGGACGATCTTCTCGATTCCCATGACGCTGACCACGACCCTGGGGAGGGTGGTGACCATGCGGACGTTGCCCTCGTTCTCGACCACGACCAGGGTGCCCGAGTCCGCGATGGCCAGGTTGACGCCGGTGATGCCGAGATCCGCCTCCAGGAAGCCGCGCCGGAGATCCGCGGTCGCGGCGCGGCTGAGAGCCTCCGGATTGTCGGTCCACGGCAGATCGAGGGTGCGCTCGAAGACCCGTCCGATCTCCCCCGCGCTCATGTGGAGGCAGGGCGCGATGATGTGGGACGGGCGGTCCCCCGCGAGCTGGAGGATCCGCTCCCCGAGGTCGGTCTGGAGGACCTCCAGACCCAAGTCGACCAGGCCGCGCTCGAGGCCGATCTCCTCCGCGACCATGGACTTCGACATCACGACCCGTCGGGCGGACGCCGCGCGCGCGATCCCCTGCACCGTGGCGACGGCCTCCCCTGCGTCCACGGCCCAGTGGACCCGGACGCCGCTCCCTTCGAGGGCCCCCTCGAATTTGGTAAGGTAGTACTTGATGTTATCGAGTGTATATCGCCGGATATCAGAAGCAATCTGTCTTGCCTCCCGTGCGTCTGGAAGCTCCGAGAGGGCCTCGGCGCGCTTGCGTCGGGAGAGGTCGAGGGCCCGGTCGAGGGCGGCCCGGAGATCCCGATCGTGGACCGCCGCGTTCATCTGATCCACCGGGTCGTGGAAGGCCTGCGTCACGGCGCCCCTCCGTCCCCCGTGAGGAGCTGTACGTAGTGCAGGATTGGTGGACCCTCGCGACGTTCCGCACGCTGGATCCCCCGGAGCTGGAGGAGGCAGCCGGCGTCGGCCAGGGCCACCGCGTCCACCGCCGCGGCGTCGATCGAGGCCAGCTTGTCCCGACCCATGTCCACGGAGACGTCCGGGAACTTCGCGGAGAAGCTCCCGCCGAAGCCGCAGCAGGTCGTCCCGTCGGAGAGGTCCACGGTCTCCAACCCCTCGACGCGGCCGAGGAGCCGGCGGAGGGAGGCCTCGGCGCCGTCGAGCTCCCGAAGGAAGTGGCAGGAGTGGTGGAGGCCCACCCGCCCGTGCCAACGCGCCCCCAGGCCGTCCAGGTCTCCGTTGACGTCCAGGAACCGCGCCAGCTCCCAGACCCGGCCCCGGAGATCGGACCACCGCCGCATGTCCCGATCCGACAGGGGGAGCTCCCCGTAATGTCGTGTGACCATGGAGACGCAGGAGCCCGATGGAGCGACCACGGCCTCTGCGTCCCCGAAGAGGTCGAGGAATCGTCGGGCGAGAGCCGTCGCCTCGTCCACGTGACCGGCGTTGTACGCCGGCTGGCCACAGCAGGTCTGGCGGTCGTCGTAGGCCACGCGGTGTCCGCACCGTCGCAGCACCTGCACCGTGGACTCCCCGATCTCCGGCAGGAACCGGTCGACCAGGCAGGGGATGAAGAGGCTCACCAACATGCCGTGAAGTCTAGCCGAAAGCGGCTGCACGGGCAATCGCACACGCGGGCGTTGACGGCGACCTCAGGGCCGGATACAAACACGCAGATGCTCGGAAAATGATCTCGACAACGCGCAGCGTTCCGGAGGATGCACATGTGGGGAAAGGACCTGGTCTCGTTGAGCGGCCTCGTGGGTCAGGACATCGATGAGCTCTTCGACCTGACAAAGAAGGTCAAGGCCAATCCGGGGGAGTATCGAGGAGCCCTCGACGGCCAGACCCTCGGCATGATCTTCCACAAGCCCTCGACCCGCACCCGGGTGAGCTTCGAGGCGGGGATCTGGCAGCTCGGCGGGGTGGGGATGTACTTCTCGGGCAGCGAACTCCAGCTCGGCCGCGGCGAGACCATCGCGGACACCGCCCGGGTCCTGTCCCGCTACCTCGACGGCGTCATGATCCGCACCTTCCACCACTCCGACGTGGAGGAGCTCGCTGCAAACTCGACCATCCCCGTGATCAACGGGCTCACGGATGCGGCCCACCCCTGCCAGGGCCTCACGGACTACTTCACCATGCTCGAACATTGCGGCAGCCTGCCGGGGCTCAAGGTGGCCTACGTGGGGGATGGCTGCACCAACGTCTCCCACTCCCTGATGCAGGGGGCCGCGATCCTGGGCGTCGATCTCCGGATCGTCTGCCCCGAGGGCTACGACCCGGATCCCGTGATCATGGAGGAGACTGTCGCACAGGCGGAGACCACAGGGGGCCGGATCTCCGTGGTCCGGGATCCCGTTGCGGGGGTCCGCGGCCGCAGGGTCATCTACACCGACGTGTGGACCTCCATGGGCAAGGAGGAGGAGGCCGCCCACCGCCGCAGGGAGCTGGTGGACTACCAGGTGACCCTGGATCTCTGCAACCATGGAGCGGAGGGCTGGATCTTCATGCACTGCCTCCCCGCACACCGGGGTGAGGAGGTCGTGGACGAGGTCGCCGACCATCCCCAGTCCGTGATCTTCGACCAGGCGGAGAATCGGATCCATGTCCAGAAGGCGGCGATGATCATGCTGATGGGAAAGACGTAGCGGCTACCAGACCGCGTTGACCAGGAGCCAGGAGTAGTAGACCACCGGCGCGGCGAAGAGCACCCCGTCGATGCGGTCGAACATGCCCCCGTGTCCGGGCAGGAGGGTCCCCGAGTCCTTCACTCCCGCACCCCGCTTCAGCATGGACTCGCAGAAGTCACCGAGCTGCTCCGCCGCCCCGGCCAGGACGCCGATGAGCGCCAGGGGGAGCCAGTCCATGGGGAGACCGAAGATGGCCTTCACCAGGAGACCGCCGCCGACGCTCCCGAGGAGGCCTCCGACGCCGCCCTCGACGGTCTTCTTCGGGCTGATCGCAGGGTAGAGCTTGTGCCTGCCGAGGCTCCTTCCGGCGAAGTACGCGCAGGAGTCTCCGGAGAAAACCATCGCGAGGATCGCCAGGGCCACCAGGCCGCCGCCGTGGGCGGTCAGGCCGCCGGACAGGATCGTCGAGAGCAGGGCCAGGGGCAGCCCGATCCAGATCACCCCGAGGAGCGGCCGGGCGATGTCGTTGACCGCCTCCTCGAGGCGAACGGGTCGGCTGAGGCGGATCACAGCGAGGGCCGCCAGGGACAGGAAGATCACCCCGGGGAGGAAGACCGACGCGAAGGGCCGGAGGGCGACGAGGAAGAGCAGCGCCAGGGCGCCCATCTCCACGAACCAGACCGCGTCCCGCCCGCGCCCCGGCCGGACGATCCGATCGTACTCGTCCATGGCGAGGAGCCCCGCCAGCGCGACCATCCCTGCGCCGGCGGTCTCCGGGAGGAAGACCAGGAGCAGGACGACGACGGGGGCGAGGACCAGGCCCGTGGCGATTCGCGCAAACATGGGTCGTTGATAATGCATCGACGTTGCTGCGTCAATGGCGGATGGCGGGGAGCGTGTGATCGCCAGGCGTTGGTTCTTGGGGTGAGATCGTGAAGATGTCTGGCGATCGATCTCTGGGCAGGGCGGATCATTTTGACTTTCGTGTGAGGGAAGGACGTGACAACCGCATCCTAATCCGGTAGACGCAGTAGACATTGACATTCTTGTTCTTTTGTCACCGGTTTCCGACCGGAGGATGGAGGCCTCAAGTGCGCACGCGGATTCGTCTCTCACCCGCTTTCCTGCTCGCTTTGACGTGGATCTCATCGTCGACGGTCCTGGCCGAAGAGTGCATGGAATGCCACGGGGACAAGGGGTCCCTGGAGCCGGTCTCCGAGGGCCGGACCGCCGACTCGCTCCTCGTCCCCGCCGATGTGCTGCGGGGCAGCGTCCACGAAGACCTGGACTGCGGCGACTGCCACGCGGGCACGGACGACGGCCAGGCCACGCCCCACTACGAGACGGGGGGCGCCGAGGTCACCCTCAGCTGCGGCGACTGCCACGAGAAGGCCCTCAGCGAGTACCAGACCACCGACGTCCACGGCAAGCACCGGGCCAACGGCGACCTCCGGTCTCCATGGTGCAACGACTGCCATGGAGGTCACCGGATCCTGCCCATTTCCCACAAAGACTCGGTAATGTCCCCGTTCAACCAGCCCGAGGTCTGCGGGCACTGCCACTCGACGGAAGCCCTCTACGACTCGGAGGCGATCACCAAGCGCCGACTCCTCCCACGCTACAAGGAGAGCGTCCACTGGCAGAAGATCACCGAGGGCACCCCCGCAGCGACCTGCTCCGACTGCCACGGCCACCATACGATCCTGCCCTCGTCGGACTCCGACTCCCGGGTGACCCGCCTGGGGCTCCTCACCACCTGCTCCAAGTGTCACCCGGGCCAGGTCAACGGGTACAGCCACGGCTCCCACGGCCGCACGCTGCTCCACGGGAACCTCGATGTCCCCACCTGCACCACCTGCCACGGCGATCACGACATCATCTCCCTGAAGATCTCCGCGCGGGGTGTACGGGACTTCGCCGCGACCCAGGTCTGCATCTGGTGCCACGGCAACGAACGGATGATGTCCCGGTACGCGCTGGACACCTCGCCGGTGGACAGCTACATGCGGGACTTCCACGGCCTCGCGCAGCGGGGCTCCTCCGGCACCGCGGCCACATGCACCGACTGCCACGACGCCCATCGCTCCCTCCCCTCGGACCACCCAGAATCCCGGATGCACCTCTCCAACCGGGGCTCCGCGTGCGGGAAGTGCCACGGCCAGCAGTCCGACAACTTCATCATGAGCTTCACCCACCGATCGTCCATGCAGAGGCCGACGAACCAGGTGGTGATGTGGATCAAGCGCATCTACATCGCGCTCATCACCTTGACCCTCGGAGGGATGTTCCTCCACAACCTGGTGATCTGGCTGTTCCACGCCCGCCGGAAGAGGCGCTACCAGGCGAAGAAAGGGACCGTGGTCCGCCTCAACGGCTTCGAATTGGCCTGGCACTGGATCCTCCTGATCTCGTTCTCGGCCCTGGGCTTCACGGGCTTCATGCTCTCGTTCTCGGACTCCTGGGTCTTCGGCTGGCTCTACGATCTCGGGATCAGCGAGAAGATGCGCTCCCTCTCCCACCGCTTCTTCGCGATCATCATGTCCGTGGACATGATGATCCTCGGGGTCTACGCGCTGGTGACCCGCCACGGGCGGGATCGCTGGCTCTGGGGGATGATCCCGCGCTGGCGGGACGTGACAGACTTCTTCAACACCATGTCCTACCACCTGGGCTTCCGCCGGGAGCGGGTCCGATACAGCGTGAGCAACTACGCGTCAAAGGCCGAGTACTGGGCGCTCTGGTGGGGAACCGCTGTCATGGCCCTCTCGGGCCTGATCCTCTGGTTCTCCGAGTTCCTCCCGCCGGACCTGCCGCCGTGGATCTTCATGGCCGCCCGCGCCGTGCACTTCTACGAGGCGGTCCTGGCGGTGGGCGCCATCCTCGTCTGGCACTTCTTCCACGTGATCTTCCACCCGGACGAGTTCCCGATCTCCACGACCTTCATCACCGGCAAGATCACCGAGGACGAGGCCGAGGAGCACTTCACCTCCGAGGCCATCGAGAAGCAGCGCCCCGAAGCAGCCCATGTGGAGGAGCCGGAGTCCCCGCACCACGAGCGTCCGTGGCTGGAGAACGAGCCGAAGAAGTAGCAATCCGGGATCAGTGTCGCCCCCCCCCGACCCGGTCATTGTCCCGTCCCTTGCGTTGCCCGCGCAAAGGGGGATCCGTATGATGGACCACTGTTGTGCACCGACGCCCCGCCCGGGGAGGAGAACCGCCGCTCATGAAGCTCCGCGCAGCCCTGTCGTTCCTGCTCCTGCTCGCGCTCACCGTTGACGCCACAGCGGACCCCCGGCCCCGGGACAGGCTGTCCCCGGGGGTCAAGATCCTCCGGGACCTTCGACACCTCGCCGCCCCCCCCTTCCGCCGGGAGCTCATCGACGGGGACGTCTTCGTCGGCTCGATCCGCTTCGTCCGCCCGCCGGAGGTTGCGGTGCTGGAGGTCATGGAGGCCCGGGGCGTGGAGTTCCTGCGCACCAATGGCCGGCGCCGGGGCCTCGGGACGATCTACCCCGCCCGGATCCCCTTCGACCAGCTCGACTGGCTCTCTGAGCTCCCCGACATGGTCCAGGTGGCCACGGACTTCCTGCTCCAACCGATCCAGCCCCTGAACGTGACCCGCCCCCTCACCGGCGCCGGGACCTTCTCGGAGGTCCTCGAGGGGGTGATCGGCGAACGCCCCGGAGAGGGAATGATCATCGCCGACTTCGATCACGGGATCGACCCGTTCCACCCGGGTCTCTTCAAGGCTGACGGCGGCTTCTACCCATGGATCGACGTGGACGGTGATGGTCAGCTGAGTCCCGGGATCGACGGCGTGGACCTGGACGGAGATGGGAGCATCTCGCCGCTGGAGGTGCTCCGCCACTTCGACGCCGCGATGTGGAACATGTACGATGATTCTCAGATGCCATTCTTCGACGGGATCTACCACCCGACCCTGGACTGGCTCTACCTGGACCAGAACGAGAACGGCACCCGGGAGTGGGGCGCCGCCGCGGGGGCAACGGATCAGACCGCCGCGTTCGGGGAGCCGGTGTTCGTGGTGGACGACGTGAACGGCGACGGTGCGGTGGACCTCGAGGAGAAGCTGGTGCTCCTGCGCACGTCGAAGATTCGGGCGGTGCGGGTCGGCGACCTGATCTATGAGCGGGGCACGAACCTCTCTGCTCTGGACCCCGAGATGTTCAACGGGAGCTGGGCCTACGACAAGTCCGGGCACGGCACCGGGGTCACCGGCATCCTCGTCGCCAACACCCCGAGGATGACCCGATTCGTCGGGATGGCCCCCTTCGCCGAGGTGATCCTCGTCGACTCCTCCACGGGCAGCGGCAGCGAGTACGGCGCCATCGAGCGTCTCATCTGGGCCAGGGACCAGGGGGCGACGCTCTTCCTCCATGAGTACTCGTCCTGGGGCATGGACCACATGGACGGCACCTCCAACTACGACCAGGCCCTGGACTCCCTCGTCCTCGACGACAACATCCCCCAGGTCGTCCCGGCGGGCAACCTGGCCGGCGCGGCCAAGCACTCGCTGAACGCCGCCCCGAGCGGCACCACGGGGATCCGCTTCGAGCTCCCCACGGAGTACCCCGACTACCCGGGCTACCCCTTCGAGATCCCCTACCTGTACATCACCCTGTACTTCGCAGGGGACCCCGGCGACGTGGACGTGTCCCTCTCCATCCCCGGACTCCCGGATCCCGTGCCGCTCCCCGAGGACACATGGCAGGGCGAGAAGCTCGTTGGAGACCTCTTCGGCGGCATGTGGTCGAGCCAGTCCCCCGGGGGCTTCGCAATGATCACCCTGGTCATCATGACCGAGGATCAGGTCTCCCCGCTGCCCTCCGGTGAGTGGACCCTCCACCTGAACAACCAGGGCGACGGGATCCTGTCGGTGCACGGCTTCCTCAACGACCCGGTGACCGGCTGGAGCCGGGGCCCCTCATGGATGGACGGGCTCACCCCCGACACAACCCTCTGCTCGCCCTCCACCGCGTCCGAGGCCCTGAGTGTCGCGGCCTACGCAGGGGTCCACGACGGCGCCGAGGGACAGGGCAACCTGCGGGGATACAGCTCCCGTGGTCCGCGCATGGACGGCGCGGTCAAGCTCGGCCTCGCTGCGCCGGACGATCCCTACACCACCCTGCCCACCATGAAAATGCCCTACTCCGATGAGCTGATCCACGGCGGATATACCGTGTTCGGGGGCACCAGCGGCGCCGGCCCCCATGTCGTCGGCACCATGGCGCTCCTGATGCAGACGGCGAAAGGGCTGACCGCCCGGCAGGCGACCCAGGCCATGTACGACGGCGCCCTCCAGACCCCGGACATGGGCCCCCTGCCGAACAAGGACTGGGGATACGGCAAGCTGGACGTCCACAAGGCAGCCTTGGGCACGGCGGCTGTCGAGAACGCGCGCCCGACCGCGATCGCCACGGCCACGGACGCGGGCGGGTACCAGGTGGTGTTGGACGGAGCCGGCTCCACGGATCCCGACGGGGATCCGATCACGTACCGCTGGGACTCGGACTACGATGGCAGCTGGGATAACCCCCAGAGCGATCTGCCTCAGGCAGTGATCCAGCGCGACGGGCCCGCCAAGGGGATCGCCAAGCTCCGGGTCTACGACGACAAGGGCGCGTTCTCCGAAGCGCTGGTTCCCTGGGAAGCCACGGAGGTGCCAGAGAAGGTTGAGCCGGAGCCGAGCACGGATGTGGTCACACCGGGAGAGGACTCGTCCGTCGCGGATGCGCTGGTCGGCTCGGATGGCGGCGGCGTTGGTGATGTGATTGCGGGAGGAGGTGGGGCGAAGGGTGGAGGTTGCGGCGTCGGTACGACGACGCCTGCGCCGTGGTTCCTTCTGCTCCTCCTGCTCTTCCCAGCCCGCAGGGCGGTGCATGAGACATTTTTGGGGATGACCTCAATCTGATGCTGAAACGACTTCATTTCCTGCTCCTCCTCCTCTTCCTCTACGCTTGCTCCGCCCAACCGATCAACCTCACCCCCGGCGAGCGCGCCGCGCTCGAGACCCTCGACCTCGCCCTCGCCTCGGAGGCCTCCGAGGGCGAAGCCATCTGGCCCGGCTTCTCCCTCGTCGGGGAGCCGATCCTGATCCATCGCCCGGGGGCGCGGAGCTTCCTCGTCGCGGCCCCCGCCTCCGTCGAAGGCGTCGACGTCGCCCCGGGGGATCTGAGGCACCTCCCCCGGGTCATCGCGGTCCCCTCGGCGGAGATCCGGGTCAACCCGTCGGTGCTGTTCTCCCGGGATGTCCCCGTGCGAGGCGTCGAGGCCTTCATGATCCGGCACACCGATGGGACGAAGCGGCTGCGCTTCTACAGGCTCCTGGTGCACGAGATCTTCCATCTTCATCAACTGCACCGCTTCGTTCGGAATCGGGAGGAGCCGCTCTGTCGATACCCCATGGAGGACGGGGAGTTCGTGGCCGGCGCGCTGATCGAACAGCGACGCCTCGCCCGTTCCCTCTCCGCGGGATCGGACGACGACGCCCGCCGCGGGCTCCGGCAGGTCCTCGCGAACCGCCTCGCTCGCTATGAGGACTCCCTGGGCGGATTGACCGCGCAGGGGATCGAGGAGTGGGAGGAGCGCCTCGAGGGCACTGCGCGCTACGTCGAGGAGCTGTACGCCATTGCAGCGGGCCTCCTCGACCACGACGCCGCGGTCCAGCGCCTCGCAGCCTCTCTCCAGGGGCTCGCCCCGAAGGACCTCCAGAAGTGGCGCTACTACAGGACCGGGGAGGCCCTCCTGCTCCTCGTCCGACGCCTCCTCCCCGAGCCCGTCTGGCAGCAGCAGGTGGATGACGGCCGGTCCCTCCTCGAGGTCGCGATCGACGCGGTCGGCGCCCCCGAGGTCGCCCCGATGCGACCGGATGCCGAGGCCTTGGACAAGGCCCTCGAGGTCGTATCCGGACCCCTCGCGGCGCACCTCAAACACGAGCAGGCCCTCCTCAATGAGTGGCCGCGGCAGGGCACCCTCCACATCAGGGTGATCGCCTCGACTGCGGGCGCCGTCACCTACTCCGGCCGCGGCGTGACCTTCCACCTCCCCGACTGCAGCCGCTTCATCAGCCGGGTCAGCTGGTTCGTCGACCGCGCCGCCGGCCTGGACGTTCGGGACCGGAGCATCGTCCTGGACGGCGCCCGGGGGCGGGATGCGTATCACCTCGAATTCCATGGAGATCTCAGGACCGACACCCCTCTCCTTCTGGACGGCGTACCCGTCCGGCAGGACGTCCCGGGGGCCCGTGATTTCGACGAATCCATCCGCGTCATCGGTGAGCGTTGGGGGTTGGATCACTGCGGCGCGGGTCGTCTGGAGCTCCACGGGGACGGGCTGCGCATCGAACTCTTCGAGATTGCACCTCCGGCCCCATGGAAAACCGACGCCACAACACCTATCGTTGTGCCATGAGTTCATCGCCCCACGCCCTGGTGTGCATGCGCTGCCGCAACGTCCTGGACGCGCGGAGCGGGTACTGCCGCGGCTGCGGGAGGACCTACCTCCCGAACCCCGGAGATCCCCCCGGCCTGCACGTGGAGCACGGGTTCCTCCTGGACGCTGCCATCTCGCTCACCGACCCCGAGCAGCCCGGGATGCTCGACATCCCCGAGGATGTCCTGTGCACGAAGGCCGGGATCAAGCCCGATCTTCCTCTCGGGCCGCCGCCACCTGACGGCTTCGACACTGCCGGAACCGCGGACCTCTTCGAGGCCATCGAGAGCCCCCACCCGCGCCACCGCTGCATGGCAGCGCTCCGCCTCGGGATGCTGCGCAGCCCCCACATCTCGGGGAAGCTCCTGGAGCACCTCCCGGATCGGGACGCGGACGTCCGCAAGTGCATCCTCTGGGCCCTGGGTCGGAGCCGCAACCCGAGCCTCTCCGGCCCCCTCCTGGGGTTCCTGCACATGGAGCGGGATCCCCTGCTCCGTGTCCGGATCATCGCGACCCTCTACCGCCTCCTGGCCGCCCCCTTCGGAGAGGTGGCCCCCGATCTCCAGGCCGCCCTGGACAGCGCCCATTCCCTTGTCCGCGCGGCGCCCTCCCCCAAGACGCACTTCGAGCGGGGGCTGCTCCACCTGCGTGCGGGGACCCACATCAAGGCCATCGGCGACCTGACCCGCACGGGAGACGGCGAGCAGCACCCCATCGCAAAGGCCCTGCTCTACCGCAGCGAGGCCTTCCTCATGTTGGGCAAGCCCCTCTTCTCCATGGACGACCTGATCCTCTACTCAGCCCCCGAAGCGTCGAACGAGGAGATCCCGGAGTTCATCCTCCACCGCGCCGCCCTCGTGGCCCTCGGGCGGCAGATCTCCGACGCAGCCCAGGCGAAGGGCCTCACGGACTACGCGGATCTGTTCATCCGGAGAATGAAGGCGCTGAAGAAGCGCTGATCTACTCGACCGGGACGAACGCCAGGATGGTGCCCGCGTCACCCACCGCATAGGTGTTGCCCATGCTGTCGCCCCAGACGTCGTAGAGGGTCGCCACGACCCCGGACTCCTGCTCGAACCACTGCTGGCCATCGAAGAAGAGGATCGTGCCCTCCCCGCCCACGGCCCAGACATGCTCCTCGTCCCATCCGTGGACGCCACGGAGGGTGTAGGGATCCAGGCCCGTGGGGTTGAGGCTCCACGTCTCACCGTTGTACCGGACGATGGTGCCGTTGTTGCCCACCGCCCAGGCATCCTCCGTGGACGCGGCGAAGACCCCGTTGAGCTGATCCACGACGATGAACTGCGATCCGTCCGGCATCTGGTACGGCTGCACCGGCTGGATACCCCAGCCCTTGCCGTCGTAGTGCATGATCGTCGCGGCCTGACCTACCGCGTAGACGTCGTCTCCCGCAAGACCGTGGACGTCGCGCAGGTTGGCCGTGGTGGAGGAGAGGGCCACCTTCCAGGTCTCTCCGTTCCAGTGCATGAGCAGGCCGTACTGTCCGACGAGGTACACGTCATCGGACGCGGTGCCCCAGACGTCGTAGTACTCGATGGGGAGCCCCGTATCCACCGTGCTCCAGGTCTCGCCGTCGTAGTGCAGGACCGTCCCGAGGAGCCCGGACGCCCAGACGTCGGAGGCGCTGACCCCCCACACGTCGGTGAGGTTCGCGTCGGTCCCCGAGACCATCTTCTCCCAGACCCCGCCGACCCGACGCATGATGGTGCCGTAGTCACCGACCGCGTAGACGATCTCCGAGGACGATCCCCAGACGCCGGTGAGGGGATACCCCGTGGGCGTCGCCTCCTCGCTCCACTCGCTGCCCATGGTGTGGTGGAAGACCTTCCCGCCGCTCCCGACCAGGTAAATGTCATCCGGTGACGAGCCCCAGACCCCGAAGAGGTCCTCCGTGGTCCCCGAATCCTGCTCGGACCAGCCCGAACCGTTGTACCGGAACAGCGCACCGTCGGATCCGCAGACCAGGATGTTCGTGGAGCTGAAGCCGAACACTCCGTTGAGATTCGCCGCGGTCATCCCGGCATCCGAGACCCATTCGAACCCGTCGTATCGAATCAGCGCCCCGAACGCGCCCACAGCCACGTAGGTGGACGGCGCCGCGCCCCAGACCCGGCGGAAGGACCCCGCGAGAGGGGACTCCTCCTCCTGCCAGCCGGAGTTGTTCACCGCGTGGAGGACGAGACCGGCGTTCCCGACCATGGCCACGTCATCTGCGCTGATCCCGCCGATGCCGCGCAGGTCGTAGACCTTTCCTCCCGCCTGGCGACTCCAACGGATCCCGTCGAAGTGCGCGACGGCCCCTGCCGAGCCCACGGCGAAGACATCATCCGCGCCGGCACCCCATACGGACCAGAGGGTCCCGAACTCCTCGTTCTCCGCCGGGTAGAGGCAATCCGAGCTCAGGGACACGTCGTCGATGTAGATCCCTTCGGACGCGTTCGCGCTGGCATCCACGGAGTCGAAGCGGAACCGGATCCGGACGTCGGCACCGATCCAATCGGACAGATCGACCTTCACCGGCACGAACTGCTTGTTCGTGCTCCCCCCGATGGCGCCCTTGTGCCACACAACGGTCTCCGCCGGGCCCTCGATGACGAGGACCTCGAAGACGTCGGTGGCAGGGTTCGACTCGACGTCGAGGAGGATCTGGAAGCTCAGGAAGGGCTCCGCTGCGTTGCCGGGGATGGTCAGCACCTGGCTCGTCGCCTCTGCACCCACCGCCGCTCCTGCGTCGAAGGTCGGGCAGTTCTTCATGAGATCTCCCGGGCAGGGCACGTCCGGATCGCCGAAGTAAAGGGACGCTGGCGCGCTGGTGGCGCGGAGAGCACCGGTGACCGGGTCCGCCAGGGAGGCGACCTGCCAGGTGACCCCGGTGCCGGGATGGAGATCCATCACGGAGAAGAGGGCTGCGTCGCCTGGGAGATCGAACCCCGTCTGCAGGGTCGCGCCGCCGCAGCAGCCCTGGACCCCGGAGCCGGTGAACTGGCAGGAGCTGCCCACGCAGATTCCGACGAAGCAGGGATCCGCCGCGACGCAGTCCCCGTCGTCCTCGCAGAAGTTGGGCACGCTCCAATCGTCCCCGGAGGAGTGGACGATGATCCCGTACATCCCGACCCCCCAGAGATCCGTGGGCGAGGAGCCCCAGACTCCGTTGAGGATATCAAAGTTGGGATCCTCCCAGTCGATGACGAAGGGCTCACCGGGCGGGCGCATCACGACGCTGCCTGCCTCGCCAACAGCCCACGCTGCGCCGTTCGGGAAGCCCCAGACGCTCTTGAGGACGTGGTCTCCTGAGAGGGGGCTGTAGAGCTGGACCCAGTGGCCCTGCACCTCACCCACGTCTCCGATCTCCCCGTCCGCCGTGTCCGCCACGTCTTCCGGGAGCGTTTCTCCAGTCGGGATGTCCGTCGGGACGATCTCCGCCGATCCATCGTCGAGGGCGTCGGAGACATCGGCCGGTGCACCGGTGTCCTCTCCGCCTCCGTCCTTCC
The DNA here is from genome assembly GCA_043815665.1 of Pseudomonadota bacterium. GTDB lineage: Bacteria > Myxococcota_A > UBA9042 > CAIXZC01 > CAIXZC01 > CAZNWW01. The sequence continues at coordinate 12,190 of JBDRIT010000103.1, read as the reverse complement.
CGCCGCACGCCGCCAGGGCCAGCGCAGCGACTGCGACGAGCACCGCCCAAGTCCTGTTCCAGTCCATTCGACTCCTCACGACTCGTCCTCCGGCGCAACATAGCGAAGGAAGAGTCCCTTCTTGCCCACGGCCAGGAGAGCTTCGGGGGTCATCCCCCAGACCTGCTCGATGACCCCGGCGCCGGGGATCTGCTCCGTCGTCCAGGCCTCACCGTCCCAGATTGCGAGGGTACCCGACCAGCCGACGGCGATCGCGATGTCACCATCCCAGCGCACGCCATAGAGGAAGGACGCCGACTCATCCCGGATCTTCTCCCAGGACCCACCGGTCCGCCGCACCACGACGCCGTTGTCCCCAACGGCGATCAGATCGTCGAAGTCGGGCCCATCCAGGCGCCGCAGGGTGGCCGCGGTGGGCACCGTCTGAGCCACCGCGGTGGTCTCGCCGCCCTCGAGGAGCAGCGCCGTCCCGAGCGCGCCCACAGCGAGGAGGGATCCGTCGGGGCCGCAGACGCAGTCGTTGAGTTCCTGCACCGTCCCGGTCTGGATCAGGGTGAAGACATCCCCCTCCTGGACCGCGAGGAGGCCGCCCACGCCGCAGACCCGGAGGGCCCCGTCGTCGCCCTCGCAGACGCTCCGCAGGTCCCCCGAGAGGCCCGTCTCCACGGGGGTCACCGCCGCGCCTTCGACGCGCAGCAGGGTCCCGTCCTCGCCTGCGACCAGGATCGCCCCGTCCGCGGCGACAGCGGCACCGAAGAGATCCCGATCCGTGCCCGACTCCAGGGTGGTCCAGGCATCGCCGTCCCACCGTGCCATGAAGCCGGCGTCTCCCACCGCGAGCGCGTCGCCGCCGCCATGTCCGACCAGATCGTGGATGTCCGACTGGGGCCAGGAGGACGCGTCCGCCCACTCCTCTGCGGAGTGCAGGAGCATCGCCCCGTCATCCCCACAGGACCAGAGCTCGGCCGCCCCGCCAGGGGTGACGTGCCCCCAGAGGTCCTCCCAGTCCTTCTCCTTGTAGTACGGCCCCTTGACGTCGGCCAGGTTCCACTTCTTCCCGTTGTAGTGGATCACCACGCCGCCGGCGCCGGCCAGCCAGATGTTGTCCGTGTCGTAGGCCCACACGCCGTGGAGGTCCCGGGTCTGCGGGTCGTTGGAGAGCTTCGGAGCCCAGGACTCACCGTCGAACACCGCGATGGATCCGCCGCTGCCCGCTGCGACCACGTGGAACATCCCCGTCCCGTGGAGTCCGCTCACCTTGACGCCGCCCCCGAAGACCTGGGCGCTGGTCCACGCGCCACCTACGTTGCGCAGCAAGGAGCCGGTCGAGGTGCCGACGAAGACGTTGATCAGGGAGGCGCCCCAGATGGAGAGGAGGTCCGCGTCTGTGTTGCTGTTCTCCTTCGACCAGTCGTCGCCGATGAGGTGCAGGATCACCCCCCCGGTCCCAACCGCGAAGAGGTGACCGGACTCACCCCAGAGGCCCTTGATGTCCACGGACTCCAGTCCCGGCAGGCCGGTCTCCACGGCGGTCCAGGCCTCGCCGTCGAAGTGGAGCAGCGTCCCGTATTGGCCCCCCGCCCAGAGGTCGTCCCCTGCCTGCCCGAAGACGGCGAAGAGCTTGTACTCCGTCGGGCTCTGCATAGGCCCCCACCCCGCGCCGGTGTTCCAGAGGATCACGCCCCCGTCACCCACCGCGAAGAGGCGCCCGTCAACCCCCCAGATTCCGTTGACCGCGCCCGGCGGTGCCAGGTCCAGGACCGCCCAGCCCCCGGGCTGCGTGGTGACGTCGCCCCCGGTGTGGTCCCCCGGGGTGTCGTCGCCGAGACCATCGTGCCCACCGTCCGCATCCCCCGTGTCCGTGGGGATGCTGTCCCCCACGTCCGCGGCGATGTCCGGCTCCAGGGTATCATCTCCGCCGCCGCCGTTCCCCCCGCCGCACCCGATCAGGGCGGCGACGAGGACCAGCGCCAAAGATCGCGCTCGCATGACTGTCATCATCTCTCCTGTGATCCCGACCTACTGCACCGTGAAGGTCGATGTGAAGGTCGCCCAGCTCCGCCACTGCCGGTAGTCCTGGTCCAGCGCGTCGAAGTTGTCGATGGAGAACATGTCCTTGTAGATCCGCAGGATCGTGAACTGGTAGAAGCCGCCCGGGAGCCCCGGGGTCCCCTCGATGTTCGGGAGGTCCGGCAGGTCCACCTTGACCACGTCGCCGTCCGCGGTGAGGTCCCAGTAGGGAATCGGTCCCATCATCCCCGGCTGCGCGACGGAGAGGAGCGAGAAGCTCGCCGGCGGGCCGGGCTCAACGGACCACTCGAGGTAGAGATCGTCCATCGCAGCGCCGTTCGCCGGATACACGATCGCGGGTGGGTTGAGCATCGGCCCGAGGACGATCTGGTGATCACCGGTGACCACCACGTGGCCGTCGCCGTCTCCCCAGACCGCCGCGAAGCCCTGGGTGGTGGTCTGGGTCACGCCGCTCCAGGCCTCGCCGTCCCAGTGGAGGATCTGGCCGTGGGTGGCGACCATGTAGACGTCCGCCGGGCCGGTGCCCCAGATGTCCCGCAGGGTCTCCGCGGTCTCCAGCTCCACGATGGACCAGAGGGTGCCGTTGTAGTGCAGCAGGGTCCCCGCCTCACCCGCGGCCCAGACGTCCGTGGGAGAGGTGCCCCAGACCGCCAGGAGCAGGTTCCCCGTGGGGGAGGACTGCAGGGTCCAGGTCACCCCGTCGAAGTGCAGGAGCCGCCCATACCGCCCCACGGCCCAGATGTCCGTGGGGCTGCTGCCCCAGACGTCCCGGAGGTCGTGGTAGACGGAGCCCGGCATCTGGGACCAGGAGGTCCCGTTGAAGCTCTGGATGGTGTACTCGCCCACCGCGACCACGAAGGTCTCCGCGGCACCCCAGATGCCCGTGAGGTTCGCGGTGGTGGGCAGGTTCACCTTGCTCCACCCCGCCCCGTTGAACTGCAGGACGGTGCCGCCGTTCCCCACCGCGAGGATGTGGTCCGGCCCGGTCCCCCAGATCCCATGGAGATTCTTGAGCGTGGGGCTGGGCTGCGGCGCCCAGGATCCGCCGTTGAAGCGGACGATCTTGCCGCCCTTGCCGACACCGTAGAGGTCGCCCCAGGCGGCTCCCCAGAGGTCGGTGATCGGAGTGACCACGCCGGTGTTGGCCTCGCTCCAGACCCCCGCCTCGTAGTAGTACATCGAGTCGTCGTCCAGCTCGTCGATGCCCGAGAGCAGGGTGAAGGAGTGCGGCCCGACCGCGGAGCCGTTGGTGATGGCCATGCCCAGGAACGCGTACTCCGCGTCCTCGAAGTCCCCGGAGAGGGTGTCGGGGAGGTGCTCGAAGGTCAGCTGCGCCTCCTCGTTGGCCACCTCGAAGTAGAACTTGTAGGGGAACTCGAAGAACTCGAAGACCCCGTCGGAGCCGAAGTCGATGTAGGCGCGGGACATGAGGATGTCCGGGCCGTCCCAGTCCAGGGGCGCGTTGTCGAACCCCAGGTCTACCTGGCGGTTCATGGGCGTGGAGAGCCAGATGTTCACGTCCTGGATGAGCTGCCCCGGGCTGGCAGCCATGATGTGCCGCGCGACGCCGATCGCGTAGGGGATCATCTCCGGGCGTCCATCGGATTTCCAGCACTGGTGATTGATGCACGCGCTGTCCGAGAAGGTGCAGGGGTAGGTGTCCTCGGGCTGGCAGAGGGGCATGATCCCGCCGACGCAGACCACAGCGATCTCACCAAAGGGAGAGACCAGGTGGTACTCGCCGGTCTCCATGTCCACCACCGCGCCGGGGCCGTTGTCCGGGGTCTCCGCGAGGAAGTGGCCCTTGGTGGTGTAGCACACTGCCTGCTTGGTCCCGCCCAGGGGCACGCAGTGACCGAACTCGATGACGGAGCTCACGTCCTTGCAGCCGAACCCGATGGGGCAGTCCTCGTCGTTGTTGCAGGGCGTGAGGCAGTGGTTGCCCTCGTCCCCGAGCTTGAGGCAGACGTTGTACTCGTCGCCGCAGTCTGCGTCCGTCGCGCAGGAGTCACAGAGGTACGGCACGGGGCCGTCGTAGTCGCACGCGCCCGGGGGCACCACCACGTACTTGTCGAAGCCCTGGACGCGCCCGGTGATCTGCGGCGGCGCCACCCCCGGCGGCGGCGAGCCCGACGACGGACAGTTGTAGGACATGTACAGGGTGACGTTGGCGGCGTTGTACTCCACCACCGACGCGTTGGCGTAGCACTCCTTGGAGCCGGTGACCATCTGCTCGCCCATGAGCTCAGGCCCGGAGAAGGTCACCTGGCCGCTCAGGTTGGTGTAGCCCTGGAAGGGAGTGTCCGGGCTGGTCCAGAGCATCACGAAGACGTCGCCCAGGGGCTGCCCGGTCCCCGCATCCAGGACCGTGACGTTCACCGTGCCGTCCACGGGGCCGCCCCAGGTCCCGCCGTAGAAGCTCAGGGGATCGAAGTAGGTGAAGGCCAAGGGCAGGGTGGCCTGCCCCTGGTCCGTCGTGACGCTGACGTCGACGGTGCCCGGGGGGCCCGGCGGGGTCTTGGCGGTGACCAGGGTCTGGGAGTGGACCACCACGTGGGAGCAGGGGTTGCCCGCGACGTACACGTCCACGTCCCCGACGAAGCCGGAGCCGATGAGCTTGATGAAGGTCCCGCCTGCCACGGATCCCGCGGTGGGGTCCACCACGTAGAGGGCCGTGGGCCCCTCATAGGCGAAGCCGCCGGCCAGGACACCGCTCTTCCCGGCGGAGGTCACGGTAACATCCACCGCGCCCGGGCTCCCGGGGGGGGTGACCACCTGCAGGGTCTGTGCGTCGATGAAGGTCACGGACATCGCCGGCAGCGCGCCGATGGTCACCTGCGCGCCCGGACCGAAGCCGTCACCGGAGATCAGCGCCGCGGTGCCGCCGGTGGTGGGGCCCTGGGCTGGCGTGATGGCGAGGACGTCAAGGCTGTCCTTGTAGATGTACCCGCCGATGAGGATGTCCTGTCCCTGGGAGTTCATCAGCGTGACATTCACCGGTCCCACGGGGCCGGGGGGGGTCACGACCTTGACCACCGCGGCGGAGGGATCCACCGAGATCACCTCGGCCAGGCCGCTCCCGAAGAGCAGCGTGGTGTCGTCCACGTCGGTGAGCCCGAAGGCTGCGACCACCACCTCCACGCCGCCGGACTTGGGCCCCATCGCAGGCTGCACCCCGAGGAGCTGCAGGCCCACGGGAGGATCCTCCAGGGAGTAATAGGTGAACGCGCCCGGGAGGGACGCGATGCCGTAGGGCGTCGTGACCTGGACCGTCACCGAGCCCACCTGGCCCGGCGGCGTGGTGATCTCGAGGTGACCCCAGTCGAGGAAGGTGACCTTCTCCGGGGTCAGACCGCCCAGGAGCACCGTCGCGGCCGGGTCCGCACCCACCATGGTGATCACGACCTGGGTACCGCCGGTGACCGGCCCTGCGGCGGGGGTCACCGAGTGGATCTCCGGGTAGTCGTAGTAGGTGTAGCCGTCGATGAGCTGACCGACGCCCTTGGAGTTGGAGACGAACACGTTGGCCGGCCCAGCGGCCCCCGGTGGGGTGATGGCCAGGATCTGGGTGTCGTCGAGGACCTGGACGTCGATGGCCTCCCGGTCTCCGATGAGGAGGTGGGAGTCCCCGGTGAAGCCGGTCCCGTTGACCACGACGGGCATGCCGCCCGAGGTCTGGCCGAGGGGCGGATCCACGTCGTAGATCACGACCTCGTTGTAGTACAGGAAGCCGTCCTTCTTGACCGTGACCTGCTCATCGGGCAGGACCGCGATGACGTCCACCAGGCCGGGGAAGTTCGCGGGGGTGGTCAGGGAGGCCGTCTCCGACGTCATGACGAAGACCGCGGGCGCCCAGGCCTCGCCGAAGCGGACCATGAGCCCGTCGGAGAAGCCGCGCCCCTTGAGGAGCACCTGCTCGCCGCCGGTGGTCTTGCCCGTGGCCGGCTCCACGGTGAGGATCGCCAGGGCCTCCTTGACGTCCTGTGACCCGCCGTCCACGAGCCAGAGGTCCAGGGGAGGCGCCGCGTCCTCCAGCGCATCATCCCCGGCGCCGTCCATGTCGACGCCGTCGAGCTCGACCGCGTCGGCCTCGACGGCGTCACCGGGGCCGGAGCCGTCCCCACTCCCATCTCCTCCGCAAGCGACGAGGGCGAGGGCGAGGACGATGCTGAGGGTGATCCAGGTGGTCTTCATGGGATCCTCCGTTACTCACCGGGCTCTTTGATCAGGCCCAGGTCCTTGATATCCAGCCCGGCGGGATACCCGTAGGAGACGTATTGGTCGTAGCCGTACACGTAGACGCTGACGGGCTCGCTCGCAAAGATGCGATGGGTCCCGTCGCTGATCAGGAACTTGGCGGTCTTGAACTCGCCGCTCATGTACCAGGACCACTCGTCCTCGCCCAGGGCGGGGCAGGTCCCGGGGATCAGCGCGGAGTCCAGCTCCGGGCAGTCCACCCAGATCTCCGCGTTCTTCGGTGCGACGACGGTGACGTAGTCCAGCTCGTACTTGTCCGGGGCCAGGAAGATGTAATCCGCCCGGAACTGCTCCACGGGGACCAGCAGCAGGAAGGCCGGGTCGCCGATGCCCGCGTCGTTGGGCCCCGGGACGCCGCCCACGTTGGGATCCGGCGCCTGCTCCGAGGCCAGGAACTGGCCGACGAGGATCGGCTTGGTGCCCTTGATCTCGAAGTTCTTGTCAGACTCGAAGTCCACCCACTCGCCGCGGTTGAGCACGGGGATGTTCACCTGGACCGGCAGGGTCGTCACCAGGGTGTTGTCCTCCGCGGCCATGATCCGGTAGACGTCGCGCTCCCCGCCCCGGGGGAAGCTCTTGGACGCGACATAGTGGGTGCCCCAGCTCTTCACGGGGAAGAGCTGCTGCTCGAGGTGATCCGCGCAGCAGGTGTTGAAGCCCGCCGACGTGCAGTCATCCGGCCCGTCGCACTTGGTCTCACCGTCCCACTCGCAGACACCCTCGTCCTCGCCGTCGTCGATGAGGCAGTGGTTGGTGTTGGGCGCGTTGGCGGCCTCGGATCCGCCGAAGACGATGACGTCGCGGTTCGCCAGGACGATCGATCCCGTCAGATCCGCGCCGATGTGGTCGGTCTCGATGTTGAGGACGTCGAACTGCTCCAGTTCGAAGGTCACCGTGTCCCCGGGCTCGAGGTGCGGGATGGGCTCGCCGTTCTTCTCATTGACCCCCACGAGGGTCTTGGCCGTGACGTCCACAGAGACCTGGGTGACACCCTCCCGGACGGCGACGACGGTGAGGTAGCTCCGCAGCTCGTGGAAGGTCTGCTCCCGGGTCATGATGAAGTAGTACTTGCCCGCGACGTTCTCCGGCAGGAGCAGGGACGCGTCGTTGCTGAACACGTCGACGTTCTGCAGGGGGTTGAACTGGTAGGCGGTGATGGGGATCGAGGCGCGCACCCGGTAGGCCAGCGGCGCGACCACGGTGCCGTCGGCGTCGCGCCGGGGCAGGTTGTAGATGCGGAGTTGCCCCGGCTGGAGGGGCGACGTCGGGAAGGGGTTGTCGTCGGAGTCGAAGAGGACCTCCCCCTCGATTCCCGAGACGGAGACCGTCGCTGGGTACTTCGCGCTGGGGTTCGAGACCACGATGGAGTACTGGGAGCCGGCCGCGTCGTAGAAGCCGGTCCGACCGCCGGGGACGAACGCGTTGTCCAGGTCCACGCCCCAGAAGTCGCAGCCCATGTAGATGTTCCGCTTGAGGTTGATCTCGCAGAGCTCCACGCAGGCGTTCTCCACGCAGACCATCCCGGTGATCGAGCCGTTGCAGTTGCTGTACTCCACCCAGCCAGAGCCGTCCTCTGCGCAGATCAGGATCACGTCGTCGTCCTTGCACTTCTTCTGACCGGGCTTGCACTCGGTGCAGTAGCCCTCGGGCTGGTTGACGTTGGACAGGCAGATCGTCGCCTCGCCATCACTGCTGAAGCAGGGATCCGAGATCCACCCCGTCCCGCCCTCGGCGCAGATGAAGACGCCCTGCTGGTCCGGGGAGCAGCCGTTGGTCTGTCCCGGACAACAAACGATTTCGCCGCCGAGTTCGCAGCCGGGCGGGAGCTCCTCCTCGCTGTCCGGGGTCACGCCGTCGGGGTCGACGACGGTGTCGTCGGCCCCGCCCGTGTCCTGGGGCAGGGGGTCCTGGCCTCCGCCGCAGGCGGCGAAGGTCATGAGGAACGTCAGGAGGAGGTACAAGCTCGGTTTCCGCATCCCAGCCACCGGTCCGTAGGGGTCGTCAGGTTCTCGCGTTCTTCGCTTGGGCAAAGCACATCGCCCTGAGTCTACCCGCGCGCGTGCACGAGTGTCAATGTGCGCGAGGGAATCAGTCGGCGTGGGACGGCGGGCAGTGGAAGCGGTATTCGAGTTCTTGGTTGATGGACTCCGTGCTGAAGGTCCCGGCGGGGCGGACGATCCACTCCGTGGTGGTGGGATCCCGGGTCACACCGAGGTCGCCGTCGAAGATCGGATCCTTGATGATTCCGGCCCACTCCCCGCCGCTGAAGTCCTCGCGGCAGGCGCCGGTGGCGGACCACTCGCGGAGGACCGCGGCGTGGACGCGAAGCGCTGCGATCCGGATGGCCCGGAGGCTGTACTTCTCCACGTACTTCTCGAAGGCCGGCGTCGCGACGCCCATGAGGATGTCCACGATCCACTGCCGCAACGCGGTGCGGGCGTCCGGGGATCCGAGGACCCGGATGGCGCGGATGATCTTGCTGACCTCGAGGCGCCGCTGCATCTCCTCGGAGTGCTTCCGCAGCCCGTCGATGCAGGCCAGGGGCGTCGCGTCCAGGGGGCAGGCCGCGGTCTGGGCCCGCTGGATCTCGTCCATCGCCACGAGGAGGATCGCCGCGTCGGTCCGCGCGTCGATGAAGCTGCGGGTCCCGAAGGGCGCCCCGGCGCCGTCTTCCGGGGCCGACACGTGATCATGGTCCCACCCACCCGGCGGCGTCCAGTCCGACCCCTTGAGCACGGGAAGGATGAGCTGGAGGAAGCCCCAGTACCCGTCCGCCTCGATGATCTCCCCCACCGGCGGCTCCGTGGCCAGGAGCACGCCGAGGGAATCCACGATCTCCGAGAGCGCCGCTTCGTCCAGGCTCGCCTGGTCGAGGAGCCAGCGCAGCCACGGCACCTGGTACGCGATGGTCGAGGCGGTCCCGACCATCGCCGCGATGAGGGTCCCGCCCCCCCGGAAGGTGTCCTGGTCGAAGCGGATCCGGTCCAGGGCCGCCCGGGCCAGAGGGAGGGTGTCCGCGGAGGTGTACGCCGTACGCCCGAGGATCACCGCGATCTTCGAGGTCCTGATGAACGGGAGGAACGCCGGGATGCCCTTGATCCCGGGGCGCCAGGGGCTGCAGACGTCGCCGTGGGCGACCGCGGCGCTCACCGCAGCGGAGACCCCACCGCACTCCGACCTGAGAGCCTCTGTCAGATCCACGGGGAGGCCCTCTCCGGTCTCGAGGAATGCCACCAGGTCCTTCGGGGAGATGGCCTCCCCGTTCTCCTCGCTGAAGGAGAAGCAACCTTGGAGGGCGGGCGCGTCGGCACCGAAGGCGGCCAGGCCCTCCGCCCCGGAGCCCGGCGTCGGATCCCCCCGCAGGACCGGCCGGACACAGCGCACCGCCCGGTACTCCGCGATGCGCTGCATCACCCGGGCCTCCACCGCGGCGACCTCCTCAGGGGTCACCAGGGCGGACACGGGCGTCGGATCTTCGCCCGCAGCAGGAGGCGCAGCGAGCGTCCCCAGGAGCAGCAGCCCGATGATCGTCTTCATGTCACCTCCCCTCGCAGGCTGGAACGGACGCCGACAGGCGCAGCGGCGTCCCGCCGCCGGTCCCCGTGGTGAAGCGCCCATTGGATTCGACGACGTAGGACACCGGATCTCGTCGCGTGGCTCCGAGCCCCCCCCCGAACACCGGATCCCGGAGGATCTCCTGCCACCGCGGCGCCTCCAGATCCTCCGATGTCGGACATCGACCGGACCGCCGGAGCTCCAGGCGGACCGCCACGAGGAAGCGGAGGATCGTCATCTGGAAGGACCGGCTTGCGTACTCCCGGACGTACCCTTCGAAGGGCGCGTCCACGCGGGCCTGGACCCGCTCCTCGAGCTCACGGCGCAGCGCCGCCAGCGGCGCGGGGGCGAGGGCGACCCGCAGCCACCGGATCCAGCTCGGAGTCGACTCCATCAGCTGCCGCGCCTCGCTCAGGGCCAGCAGCCCCGCATGACAATCCGCCAGGGTGGCGTTCAACGGACAGGCCGCCCGGCGCTTGCGATCCAGCTCCATGAAGGCCGAGAAGATGATCCCCCGCTCCCGGGACTGCGGGATCCACGGGAGCAGGTCCGGCGCGTCGTCGGTCGGGGTCCTCCGTCGCCCTTGGGAGAAGCCCCCAGGGGGCGCCCAGCCGGGGCCGCGGATCAGTGGGAGCCCCGCCTCCACGGCGAGCCAGGTCGTATCCGCGGCGATGATCCTCGGGAGGGACGGCTCAGAGAGGATGAGCTGATCCAGCGCGCTGGCGATTCCCTCGAGGTCCTCCACCTCGACCTCGGGTCTCTCGATGAGCTGTGCGAGGTCGTTCATGATCACCTCGCGCATCACCGACGTCCCGAACATGGTGAGGACCAGGGGCGCCCCACCCCGCCCGAGATCCTGGCTGAACCGGAGGACGTCGAGGAACCGCTGCGCGGCGGCAGCCGGCTGGCCGCCGAGGACGGCCATGGCGCCGAACCGCCGCGCTGCAGCGAGGGCCGTCATGGTGACCTGCAGGTCCGGGATCCCCCGGCGCCCGGGCTGGTACGGCGAGCACGCATCCGCGTGCGACGTGGCGCTCCGGAGGGCCTCCGGGAGGGAGCGACAGATCTCCGTGAACTGGTTGACGAGGCCGGTCTGGCGTTCACCGTCGTCGACGGGAGGACCGAAGAGGACCGCGCCGTACTGCGCGAGGAAGTCGTAGCAGTCGTGGAGCCCCGCGCCCCCCTCGGCGACGAGGACGATGTCGTGGGCTGCAGGGCCCGGGATCGGCGCGCCCCCGATCACGGGTCTCGGGCAGTGTCGAGCGATGTTCTCTTCGATGGTCGCGTCCAGGCGCGCTGCGAGGACATCGAGATCACCCCGTGACACCAGGGCCGGGGGAAGCCCCCAGGAGGCGACCAGGTTGGAGAGGAGGACCAGGAGGGCGACGGGCCCTGTCATTTCCCGGCCGGCTTGCCGGCCTCGGCCAGGGGAAGCTCGGGGTCGACCTCGGGTTCGTAGCAATGCCGGCAACGGGCCTCGTACATGCCCTTGGCGCCCACAGCGACCCGCTCGCTGGTCCCGCCCAGGCGCTGGCTCCGGCTGGCGGGTGCGCCGCACTGGATGCAGACGGCGAGGGTCTTGGTCACGTATTCTGCCACGGCCATGAGCTGGGGCACGGGCTCGAAGGGCTCCCCGCGGTAGTCCTGATCGAGGCCCGCAACGATCACCCGCTTCCCCATGTTGGCCAGGCGCTGACAGAGCTGGACGATGCCCTCGTCGAAGAACTGGACCTCGTCGATGCCGACGACATCCGCCCGCTCGTCCAAGCGCTCCCAGATCTCAGCGGAGCTCTCCACCACCACGGCAGGGAGCTTCATATCGCTGTGGGAGACGATCTGGGTCTTGTCGAAGCGGTCGTCGATCCTGGGCTTGAAGATCTGCAGTCGCTGGTTCGCGTACTGGACCCGACGGAGTCGGCGGATCAGCTCCTCGCTCTTGCCGCTGAACATGGGGCCGCAGATCACCTCGATGTGCCCGCGCCGGAGCATCGGGAAGAACTGGATCATGGAACCCTCCTGGCGTCTCCCATGGAGACAAACCTATCGGGTCCGGGAGCCGGTCGTCAAGCTCCCGGTTCAAACGCAGTCGTCGCACCCTGGACCGCAACGGACGCGCAGAGGAGCCGCACGGATGCCCACGGCTCCCTTCCCCTGTGGGACTGGGCGCAGCCCGCGTCCACGCCCCGATTCTTACCTGTGGGAGGGGCGTCCACGCCCCGATTCTCACCTGTGGGAGGGGCGTCCACGCCCCGATTCTTACCTGTGGGAGGGGCGTCCACGCCCCGATTCTTACCTGTGGGAGGGGCGTCCACGCCCCGATTCTTACCTGTGGGAGGGGCGTCCACGC
>JBDRIT010000102.1:0-2586 GCA_043815665.1 Pseudomonadota bacterium | reverse complement strand
CACCCGGGCCGTCGAAGCCAGGCTGGGTGGCACCGCCGCTCCCTCCCTCCTACCCGATGCAAACGTCTTCGAGGTTGCACTCGTAGCCTGAAACGCACCCGCCCGGCTCAACCCAGGTGAACGGTTACCTTTTTGGGTCTTGTTCATTCCCCAAAACTGATCCTCTTCGCAGCCGATGTCAACTGGTTTATTTTGCGGCGGTCCCTAAGAGGCAGCATTCTTAAGAGTGTCTGTCCGTGTATTGGTCAGTCTGGGGAGCCAAATTCGCACCCATACGGACGCATCCCCAGGTCCCATTGACTGTACCCCTTTGCGCGCATCTCGGCCTCCTGTGTTCCACAGCAAGTAGAGCACAAAAAGCGGCTCGCGACCGCATGAGCGTTGGCTGAAGCAGCCCTCCGGCCGCAAGGTGCCGTGTGCCTACAGAATCGGGGGTCTGGCGAGGCGTGTGTCTACGAGGCTGACTTCGGATCCCCGCGTCGTTTCTTCTCGATCGACTCCAGGAGGGGCGGCGGGGCGATCTCCAGAGCCTTCAACAATTGCGATTGGAGCGGGGTGGTCTCGGTGCGGCGGACCACCCGTACTGCGTCGTTCTCGAAGACGCCGTTGTGGAGACGGTCCATCTCCTGCCGTACCCGTGGCCAGGAGCGCCCGGTCCGGGTCTCGATGACCCGGACCAGGAGCAAGGCCAGCCAGCAGAGGAGCACGTGCGCACGGATCCGCTCTGCCTTCCTGTGGTGCATCGGACGCAGGTCCAGACCGGACTTCATGTCCCGCCAGGCCCTCTCGACCTCCAGGAGCTGCTTGTACCCCAGGGCCACGTCCTCCGGTGACAGGCTATCGTCGCTGGTCACAAGGAGGTACTTGCCATCCAGGCGCTCCTCGGACTTGATCTTCTTCCGGTCCAGCACGGGACGCCCCTTCTGGAGACGCAGGTACCGACCCAGGGTCCGGTGGGCCACCAGGCGATGCACCTCCTTGGTGTACTCCTCCGGGTTCTCGGGGAGGCGGGCGAGAGCAGTCTCCAGACGCTTCAGGTGCCCCTCCCGCTCCAACTGGTCGCGGACCTCGCCGGAGGGGTTCCGCACCACGACGTACCGGCGGCGGCGCTCCCCGGTGCCGACGACCACCTCCTTGACCTCCAGGTTGTCGCGGACCGTCTTGTAGCGCCCGGGGCGGGACAGCGCCTCCTCCACGCTCTCCTTCCCGCTGCGCATCTTCTCCCCCGCGATGTAGTGCGCGCCGCCCCGGCGCAGAGTCAGCAGGTTCTCCTCGGAGACCATCCCCCGATCCACCGCCCAGACCACGCGGTTCAGCCGCCATCCGGCGAGGTCCTTCTTCACCTGCTCGATGGTGGCCGCGTCGTTCCGGTTCCCCTCGAAGGTCCAACACCGGACAGGGATCCCCTCCCGGGTGACCGCCATGCCAACGACGATCTGCGCCAGATCCGGGCGGTGGTCCTTCGAATGGCCATGCATGCGGAGGGGAGGGTCGTTCACCACCTGGGGACGGGGACGGGAGGGCTCGGGGCCCTCGCCGCGCTCGAAGGCCTCCCAGCGCGCCTCCCGCTCCTGCCGCTCTTCGTCGTCCCACTCCATCTCGAAGTAGCTGCTCGTCGTGTCGTACAGAAGGAGATCCACTTCCAGGCTGAGCAGGTCCGCGGTCGAGAAGAACACCTTCTTCTGCAACGCTGCATCCGTCTCCAGGAGGAAGTCCATGGCACGGTAGAGCTTCTCGTCGTACAGCGCGTCCGGGACCTCGGAGGCCCACACCGACTGCTCCAGCCACTCCGGAGGCCGGCCTTCGAGCGGGGATCCAGGCACCGGTTGAGGACCATCCCCAGGATCGTCCCGGCCACCTCATCGGGCTTCGTGGTACGGGTCGCCTTGGCGAGCCGAGTCAGCTCCTTCCCGATCCCGAGCTTCTTCCACAGCTCGCTGATCATCCACGCAGAGCCCATGGGTAGGCTCTCAAGGAAGCGCATCTCCGCAAGCTGCGGATCGCCACTGGCGGCGAGGGCCAGCTCGTCATCGGCCCCGAGGAAGCGGCCGATGCTTCGCACCAGGCGCCGCAGACCGTCGGCGTCGACCTGGTCCTTGGGTCCGAAGTGGTAGAGGATCCTGGGCTTGGGTCTCCCGGTCTCAGGATCCCGGTAGTTGTGCGCGAGCTGGAGGTACTCTGCGGTGGTGCCGTCGCTCCGCTTCCTGGTGGTCGTCCTGAGGTACACGGTCACCTCCTCGGCATGGTTGCTACATTGGTACCGTGTTACTTCTGCCCTGTCAACTGTATTCGTCGCTCTGTAGTTACTACGCGTTTTCGCCGTTTTCGACCCGCTCAGGCCCGCAAACCCGCATGAAACCTAGGGGTCGGTTTCCGAGAGGGGCCGTTTGGTGCGTTTTGCTGTGGAACACGGGAATATCTCATCGAGATATTCGCGGGAGGGGGGAGCACGGATTCGCGAGCCCGCGCTTGCGGTGATGGCGGGTCAATCGGAATATCTCATTGAGATATTTCTCCAGCCGGCCTGCCCAGGATCACCGGTCTGCGGTACCGAGCTACCCGTGGGGAGGAGCCTGGAGGTCACGC
>JBDRIT010000101.1:0-29276 GCA_043815665.1 Pseudomonadota bacterium | reverse complement strand
TCAACCGTGACCGTGACCGTGACCGTGACCGTGACCGTGACCGTGACCGTGACCGTGACCGTGACCGTGACCGTGACCGTGACCGTGACCGTGACCGTGACCGTGACCGTGACCGTGACCGTGACCGTGACCGTGACCGATGGGGGGATGAAGGGCTAGAGGACCTTCAGCGGTTGGTCCCCGAGGAGGTCTCCGTCGGTAAAGGGCTGGCCGTTTCGGACCTCCATGTCGTACCACTTGAGTCCGTTCTCGTACCAGCCGACCTGGCGGCCGTGCTGGAGACCCTTGCGCCAGGATCCTTCGGACTCCTTCTGACCGTTCTCGTACCATCGCGTCAGGAGCCCGTGGAGCTGGCCGTTCCGGTACCACCCCTCGGACTCCTTCGCACCGCTCTTGTACCAGGTCCGGAGCGCGCCGTGCTGCTGGTTGTTGCTCCACTCCCCGTAGGACTCCTTCTGGCCGTTCTCGTGCCAGTTGGTGACGGTCCCGTGGAGCAGGCCGTTGCGGTACCAGGCTTCGCTCCACTTCTTCCCCGTGGGGTACCACCAGACGAGGCGGCCGTGCTGCTGTCCGCCCTGCCAGCTGCCCTCGGACTCCTTCTTGCCGTCCTCGTAGTAGTAGGTCAGGATCCCCTGGAGCTGGTTGTTGCGCCACCCGCCCTCGGCCTCCTTGCGGCCGGCCCGGCTCCACCAGGTGGCCTTTCCTTGCAGGGCCCCCGCCCAGATCTCCACCTCGGACTCCAGGGCTCCGGTCGAGTACCAGTGGCGGGTGAGGCCGTGCTCCACGCCGTCCATCCATGTGGACTCGGACGCCCGCTCCCCGTTCGCATGCCAGGTGACGAGGGTCCCGGTGAGGCGTCCGTCGAGCCACTCGCTCTGCCGTGCGATTGCGCCATCCGGGCTCCATTCCAGCAGGGGCCCGTCTGACTGTCCGGCGTGCTCGCAGCCGAGCTTCCGGCCCTCGGGTGGAGCTGCGCCCACGAGGGTGGACCCCCGGGGGCATTCCAGGGCGCGGGACCCGTCCACGGAGGTCCATCGAGCGGTCTCCTCAGGGTCGAGGCAGATCTGCTCCAGGCACCGGAGACCCGCGGCGCAGTCCGCGGTGCGCGCACAGGACTCGCCCGCTGCGGAGGGAGCCGGTGGCGTGGCGGCGTCGCGGCAGCCGATCACCGAGGCGAGGAGGCCGACGAGGAGCATGACTCTCATGGGTGTTCGCCTCCTCCGGGGGCCTCGCCGTCACCGAGGAGCCGTCCAGGGCCTGGGCCAGATCGCTGAACCGGATGGGCTTCTGCAGGTACGGGGTCGGCCCGGTGATCTCCTCGCCGGTCACTGCGTGGTCCCCCAAGAGGCTCTCCCCGACTATCCTCGAATCGAGGCCGGGACACAAGGACGCAGGCAGCTGCGTGAAGCCCGGCGCGAACCGTGGTAGGAATGATCCGGTTCACGGAGCGTGCGCGATGCCGAGACAGCGACATTTCATGGGATGGGATCGGCCCGTGGTGGAGGCGGCGGGGGAGGTCCTGACGCGCGGCCGGTGCCTGCGACCCCTCGACCTGACCGAGATCCTGCTGGTTGTCCCGACGGCGCACTCCGGGCGCCGCCTGCGGGAGCATCTGGCGGTGCTGACGGGCGCCCGGGGCGGCGCAGTGCTCCCCGGCCCGATCCTCACCCCGGCCCAGCTCCTGGCGACGGACCGGCCCCTCGCGTCCCGTCTGGCCACCTGGGTCGCCTGGACCCGGGTCCTCCGGGACCTGGACCACGGCGCGGCCCCCGCCCTGCTTCCCCATGGACCCGGTGATGACTTCTCCGGCGCCCTGTCCACCGCGCGGCGTCTGGCCGCGGTCTGCGATGCCCTCGGCGAGGCAGGTCTCGCGCCCCGGGACGTCCTCGACTCCCACGGGGGCCTCGAGGAGCCGCAGCGCTGGGAAGACCTCGCGGTCCTCCACGAGGCGGTCCTGGCCCAGCTCGCCGCCCGGGGCCTCGCGGATCGGAACCGGGCCCGGCGGCAGGCCCTGGCGGCCCTGGAGGTTCCTCCCGGCGTGACCCGGGTGGTGGTGTTGGGGGTGACGGACCCCATGCCCCTGGCGATCCAGGCCCTCGAGCGCCTGGCCGCGCGCGTCCCGGTGGACGTCCATGTTCATGCCCCCGAATCCCTGCGGGACGCGTTCGACCCGTGGGGGCGTCCCCGGCCCGAGGTCTGGGAGGCGCAGGTCCTGCCCGTCAGGGACGCGGACATCCATGTGGCGGCGAAGCCCGTGGACCAGGCGGCCACCGCGGGGGCGCTCCTGGACCGCCTCGGAGTGCCCGTGGAGGATCTGGTGATCGGCATGCCGGATCCGGACCTCGCTCCCGCGCTGTCCCGGGTGCTCGAGGAGCGCGGCGCGGCCGCATACGACCCCGGCGGACGCCCCCTCGCCGGGCACCGCATCTCCGGCCTGGTCGCGGCCCTCGGGGCCCTGCTCCGTCAGGGGAGCGCGGAGGCCTTCGCCCGACTCCTCCGGCACCCCGATTTCCTCGCGGGGCTCCGGACGGACGGCCATGACGCCGCAGCCGCACTGGAGGCCCTGGATGCGGTACGGATGGAGCGCCTGCCCGAGACCTTCGAGCGGCTCGTCGAGGTCGCATCCGGGGTGGGGGAGGGGGCCCTTGTTGCGGCCTGTGATCGGGCCGCCCGTGCCATGGAGGCCATGCGCTCCGGTCCCCTGCCCGAGGCCCTCCGGGGACTCCTGGACGGGCTCTATGCCGGGGCTGAGGAGGAGACGGACGGGTTGACGGCCCGGGCCTTTCGGGACGGCGTCACCGCCGTGCGCGAGCTCCTCGACGACCTGGAGGCGGTCGGGGTCGGCGACGTCGGCATGGAGCCCCGTGAGACCGCCGCGCTCCTGGCGGCGGCCTTGGAGGGGCGGCAGGTGCGTGCGGCGGAGCGGCCCCCTCACTCCGTGGATCTCGTGGGCTGGCTGGAGCTCCAATGGGACGACGCGCCGACGCTGATCCTCACGGGGATGAACGACGGTCTGGTCCCGGAGACGGTCACCGGGGACGCGTTCCTGCCGGACAGCGCGCGGGTGCGCCTGGGCCTGCCGTCAAATCGCGATCGCTTCGCCCGGGACGCCTATCTCCTCCACGCGATGCACGCCTGGCGGGCGACCCGGGGCGGGCTCCATCTCGTCGTGGGCCGGACCGACGGGCGAGGTGATCCCCTGCGTCCGTCCCGGCTCCTGTTTCTCTGTGATGACGACGCATTGCCTCCCAGGACGGAGCGGCTCTTCGCCGAGGTGGAGGAGCAGGGAGCGTTGGTCCCCAGGTGTTTTGGGGCGCCCCTCCGGCCGCGCAGGGTCCCGCCCCCGACCCGCCTCCGGGTCACCTCGTTCCGGGACTACCTCACCTGCCCTTTCCGGTTCTACCTCCGGCATGTGCTGGGGATGGGCGAGGTCGACGACCGGAAGCGGGAGATGGACGCGATGGACTTCGGGACCCTCTGCCACGCGGCCCTCGAGGCTTTCGGTCGCGGGGAGGACATCCGGGACAGCGACGACCCGGGGCGCATCGCGACCTTCCTGTGCGCCCGCGCCGACGCATGGGTGCGGCGCCGCTACGGACGGAACCTGTCTGCGCCCCTGCAGGTCCAGCTCGACGCTGCCCGGCAGCGCCTGGCCTGGGCCGCCGAGGTCCAGGCAGCGGAGCGTCGCGCGGGATGGCGGATCCTGGAGGTGGAGCACGTCCCGGGGGGGGAGGCCGGGGTCGCGGTGGCCGGAATGTCGGTGCGGGGGCGGGTGGACCGCATCGACCGACACGCGGACGGCCGCATCCGGGTCCTGGACTACAAGACCGGCGACCACGCAAGGACCCCCATGGAGGTGCACCTCGGCGGGCCCCGCGAGGACGATCCCCCCTGGGTGGAGGCGGCCACGGTTGGCCGCCCGAAGCGCTGGGAGGACCTCCAGCTTCCTCTGTACGCGCTCTTCCTGGAGGACCGCTTCGGCTCCGGGATCGAGGTCGGGTACTTCCACCTGCCCCGCGCGGTCCGTGACACCGCCGTGGTCACCTGGCCGGGGCTCTCGGGGGACCTGCTCGCCTCGGCTCTTCGCTGCGCCGAGGGGGTGGTGGAGGCGATCCGTCGTGGGATCTTCTGGCCCCCGCGCTCCGTGAAGTACGATGACTTCGAGGGGATCCTCCTGGGCGCACCGGAGGAGGTCGTGGACGCAGCGTGGATGGAGGCCATGCGGCTGGAACGGGAGACGCCCCCATGACCCTGTCCATCGGCCACGAGGTCATCCGCGCCTCCGCCGGGGCGGGCAAGACCTACCAGCTCGTGACCCGATACGTCGGGCTCCTGGCGGCGGAGGTCCCCCCGGAGGAGATCGTCGCGCTGACCTTCAGTCGGAAGGCCGCCGGGGAGATCCTGGACAAGATCGTCGAGCGCCTCGCCTCCGCGGCCACGGGAGAGCCCGCCGGCGCCCGGGCCCTCGACCAGCTGAACGCCGCGCTCCGGGAGGGTGGAACCCGCGGCGACCTGGATCGCGGCCAGGTCCTCGGCATGTTGCGGCGGCTCCTGGCCCGGCTGCATCTCTGCAGGGTGGGGACCCTGGACTCCTTCTTCGTCGGCGTCGTGCGTGCCTTCCCTTTCGAGCTGGGCCTCTCTGGGGACTTCCGCATCATCGACGGGTACGCGGCCCGCCTCGCCCGGCAGGAGGTCCTCGCCCGGGTCCTCTCCGAGCCCCGCCGGGACGACCGACGGTCGGCCCTCCTCGAGGGGTACAAGCAGGCCACCTTCGGCCAGGAGCGGAAGGGCTTCGAGGCGACCCTCGACGGCTTCGTCTCCGCGCTCCACGAGGTCTACCTGGAGGCCCCCTGGGAGGCCCCCTGGGGGCGTCCGGAGAGCATCTGGGGAGGCGAGGATCCCTGGCGTTTCGGGGCGGCGGTGGATCCGGACGCAGAGGCCGCCGCGCTGCGGGACCTGCTCCTCGGGATGGGGCTGCCGGACAAGGTCATGGGCCACTGGGAGGGCTTCTTCGAGGAGATCCTGATCCTCGCGCCGGGGGACGCGCTGCCGGCGAAGGGGGCCCTGTCCTACATGCTGGAGAAGCTCGGACCGGTGGCGGACGCGCTGCAGCGGGGGCGGGCGGAGGTCAAGCTCGAGCGCACGGAGATCACCCTGACGGGGGACGCAGCGAGGCACGCATGGCGCCTCCTGGGACGGCTCCAATGGGCCGTCCTCTCCGGCGCGCAGGTGCGTACCCGGGGGCTCTGGCAGCTCCTGCATGCCTACGAGGCCGTGTACCACGCGGCGATCCGTCGCTCCGGCCGCCTGGGGTTCCGGGACGTGATGCATCTCCTCGCCCCTGCGGATGGCGGGTTCGGCGGAGACGCGATCGCACGGGAGTACGTGGCCTATCGCATGGACGGCGCCTTCTCCCATTGGCTCCTGGACGAGTTCCAGGACACCAGCACCCTCCAGTGGCGTGCGATCCGGGACCTGATCGACGAGGTCCTGCAGGACCCCGAGGGGCGGCGGACCCTGTTCTACGTCGGCGACGTGAAGCAGGCGATCTACAACTGGCGGGGCGGCAACGCGTCCCTCTTCCAGCGGATCC
This sequence comes from Pseudomonadota bacterium, assembly GCA_043815665.1. Taxonomy (GTDB): domain Bacteria; phylum Myxococcota_A; class UBA9042; order CAIXZC01; family CAIXZC01; genus CAZNWW01. The sequence continues at coordinate 23,683 of JBDRIT010000101.1, read as the reverse complement.
TCGACCACTACAGCCCTGAAGGGGACCGGATCCGGGAGCGACCGCTCTTCCTCTCGTGGCGCTCCGCGCCGCCGGTGATCGACGCGGTGAACCGGGTCTTCGAGGGGCTCGAATCAAGAGTCGGGGCTGGAGCCCCTCCCACAGCGGCGCTGGAGGCCTGGGCGCGGGAGTGGCGCGTCCATGGCACCGCCCGGCGCGACCTCACCGGCTGCGTGACCCTGTACGAGCTGCCCAGGCTGAAACTGGAGGAGGAGAACCGCGCCGCGCGGGCCCGCCTCACCGCTGCGCTCCTCGCAGACGACGCGCCCCATCGTCGGGGCCTCAGCGTCGCAGTGCTGGTGCGGAACAACGCCCCGGGGAAGGCCATCGCCGATCACCTCCGCGCCGCTGGCCTCCCCGCGGTCTGGGAGGGGGACGCACCCGTCGCCGACAACAGCCTGGTCACCAGCATCCTCTCCCTGGCGCGGGTCGCGGATCACCCCGGCGATGTCCTCGCCTGGGAGCACCTGCGCATGGGCCCACTCTGGCCCGGAATCGAGGCCGATACTGGCGGGGATCGCAGCGTCCTCGTGACCCGCCTCCTGGACCGGATCCACGCAGGGGGCTTCGAGGCCCTGGTGCGGGAGTGGACGAAGCGGTGGGCCCGGAGCGCCCCCCTGGATCCCTTCCTCGCCGCCCGCGCCGAGGCCCTCGCCACCGCCGCGCGGGAGGTGGATGGTGCCGGGGAGACCCGGTGCCTGGAGTTCATCGACTTCGTTCGGGAGCGCGCCACCCGGGATCTCCCGGTGCGGGGCGCGATCACCGTGCTGACCATGCACCGCTCCAAGGGCCTCCAGTGGGATCATGTGATCCTGCCGGATCTCCAGGCGTCCCGGGGGAGCGGGGGCGGTCCCGACCTCCTGGTGGACCGGGCCGGGGACCTGGAGCGGACCCCGCGCTGGGTCCTCTCCCGTCCGCCCCGGGCGGTCTGCGGTGCGGATCCGGAGCTGCTGCGACACCTGGAGGCGGCGGACGCGGAGGAATGGTACGAGCAGCTCTGCCTGCTCTACGTGGCCATGACCCGAGCGAAGCGTGGCCTCGACGTCGTGCTCACAGCGCCCTCGAAGACCTCGACGACGCCCTACCTGTCCACCATCGTCCGCGCCGGCCTCGTCGGCGATGCGCCCGTCGGGGCCGGCCCGGAGGACGCGGTGATCCTGTTCCGGACCGGGGACCCGGGCTGGATCCGTGCCAACCCCGAGCAGGCCGCTCCGCTGCCAGCGGCGCCGCCGCGACCGTGTCCCCTGCGGGACGGTGGGACGCCTCGCAGGCGTCCCACCCGGACGCCCTCCTCGGTGGGGGGGCACCCCGGAGCGCCCGCCGGGATGTTCAGCGCGGTGCGGGACGGCGCCCGGGAGCGGGGCGTCGCGGTCCACGGCCTCTTCGAGGCGGTGGAGTGGTTGGACGACGTCGCCCCCCGGGAGCTCGTCCGGGTCTGGCGCGCAAGGCAGCCCGTGGCCCCCGAAGGGGTGGAGGAGGAGTTCCTCGCCGCCCTGGAGCGCCCGGCGCTCCGGGCGGCCCTGGTCCGGCCTGCCGGCGCGGTCGAGGTCTGGCGGGAGCGGTCCTTCGAGGTGCTCCTGGATGGAGACTGGGTCTCGGGTGCGTTCGACCGGGTGGTCCTGGTCCCCGATCCGGGAGGCGGCTACGCGAGCGCCACGATCCTGGACTTCAAGACAGACCGTACGTCGGATGCGGAGCTGGATGAACGGGTCGAGGCCCATCGACCGCAGATGGAGCTCTACCGGAAGGCCCTCGCCGCGGTGAGCGGTCTCGACCGGTCACGGGTTCGCTGGACGTTGGTGTTCACCTGGAGCGGGGTCACCCGCTCAGGGCCGTGATCAGCTCCTTGAGGGGGTCCGGGAGGGGCGCGCCCCCCACCAGGGCTGCGCCGGTGAGCGTGAAGTCCCCGTCCACCAGGGAGATCCGAACCGTCACGGTCTCGCCGTAGTGTTCTTCGATCGCGGCGCGGATGGCCTCGCCCCGACGTCGCGCTCCCCGCAGGTCCTCCGGGGTCCCCTGGAGGGCGAACCACAGGTGTGCACCCAGGGTGAAGCCGCGGCCGTGCCCCTCGGTGAGGGTGGCCAGCCAATGGCGGTCCTCCCGGCTCCTGAGGCGCGAGGGCGGCAGTCGCGCAGCGACGAGGTAGCGGCGTTCCCCGGTCACGTCCCCCGCCTGGATTCGGTCCCACGCTGCGTCGGTGGCCCTTGCCCCCGGGGAGGTCCCATCGGTGACCGTGGTCCTGAGAGCCGTTGCGCGTTCGGGCACGTCCGCCGCTGCGCGCCGGAGGAGCGCAGCGACGTCGCTGGCGCTCGCCGGGCGATGGCGCTCCTCGGTGCTGCACACGGTGACGATGGCCCTGGCCACGGCCTCCGGAATCCGAGGGCGGCCCGCGGGCGCGACGGGCGCAGGGATCGACTCCTTGAGCCGGCGCATCACCGAGGCCATGTCCGTGGTGGGGTATGGGAGGTCGCCGGTGAGGAGCTCGTAGACCACCAGGCCCAGGGAGTAGAGATCCGTGCGGGGCCCGAGCCTTGTGCAGAGGATCTGCTCCGGCGCCATGTAGGCCGGCGTCCCCACGAGCACCCCGGTACGGGTGATGCGGCTCTCCTCTCCATCCGTCGGACGGGCGATGCCGAAGTCGATGAGCTTCGGGGTCTCCGGGTCCCCCGGAGCGATGACCACGTTCGACGGCTTGAGATCCCGGTGCAGCACCCCTGCCGTATGCAGGGCGCCGAGGCCCCCCAGGAGGCCCTGAGCGAGGTGGAGCACCTCCAGCCAGGGGAGGGCTCCGCAGCGCTTCAGCCGATCATCCAGGGGCTCGCCCTCGATGAACTCCATGACCAGGCAGGGGGAGCCGTCGTCCAGGAAGCCGTAGTCCTGCACCGCCACGGTGTTCGGGTGGCGGACCCGCGCCATGAGCTTCGCCTCACGCTCGAAGCGTCCCAGGATGTCCGCCGTCAAGTCCCCACGGAGGACCTTGATGGCGACGGCGAGATCCAGGTGCTCGTGCAGGCCCCTGAAGACCTGCCCCATCGCACCCTCCCCGAGGAGCTCCTCGACCCGGTAGCGTCCGAGAACCTGTTGACCTGGGGCAAGTGACACGTCGTCAATCTCCAGTGCGGCGGAAAGGTGAGATCAGGGAGACGGGACTCGTCGGGGTCACGACCTGGGCGGCGACCAGGACCTTCGGGAGCCGCGGCGCCGTCGGGTTCGTTGAGAGCACGATCCCCGCGCGCCCGTCTGCGAGGCGCACGTGCGCGCCCACGGGGATCCGGCCGGCGGTCTCGACGACGAGGTGGACGAAGCCCGGGTCGTACCGGACGCCCGCCTCCTGGACGGCCAGGGCCAGGAGGTCACCGCTGGTCAGATCGAAGTCCGTTCCCTTGGGGCAACGGCGCCGCTCCAGCTCGTACGCGATCAATACCAGGTGAAGGATGCAGGGGGTCTTGCGCAGCTGCGCGTACTCCGGGTGGAAGCGGTGCACCAGCGCCGCCACGCGCAGGCGGTGGGGCTCCACGCCCGTGCGGGTGAAGCCGCGGGGGGTCACGAGGCGGGGCAGCAGCGTCTGGGCCGACGGCACGATGGGCTCGCCGCCGCGTGGGCGGAGCCCCTGAACAGCGAGGGCCAGGGTGCCGTGGGTCACGGCGCGGCGCACGACCCGGGTCGCGCCCAGGTTGTCCAGCACCGCGAGCGCCCGGTGACCCGCAGAGACGGCACGCCGGGCGACGGACCACCCCTCGGCGAAAATCTCCAGCGCCCGCTCCGTCGCCGGAGGACTGACCCGGAAGGCTCGATCGAGACGGCGGACGACCGCGAGCCCCCTCGCCCAGTCCCAGGGCTTGTCCCTGCCGGCCACCAGATGCTCTGCATCCACGACGGCCAGGGCCACCTGGGTGGCGGTGTAGATGTCGGGGTCCACCATCTCGGTGTCGAGTCCCCAGCGGGCGCCCTCGAACGCGCGCCAGGACATGCCCCCGATCGCGAGGCTGCCCAGCGCATCCGATGCCTTGGCTGCTCCCCGGGTCAGGGCGTCTCCCAGACGCACGAGATCGGACACCCCCGGGACCGCGTCGAAGGTCAGCTCGTCGACGCCCAGGTTTCGCAGGGACCGGGAGAGCTCCACCAGCTGCTTGTAGAGCTGCAGCGAGATCGGCACCAGGGACAGGTCACGGAACACTGCGGCCCCCACGAACTGCAGGCTCAGCGGGACCCCCGCATCGTGGATCGACTGCGCGAGGCGGCCGGCGATCTGTCGAGCGAGGGGGTGGGATGTGCCGTGGGAGCGCACGGTGCGCTCCAGCAGGACGAGGGACCCGAGGAGGGCCTCCTCCTTGCCACGCTCGTCCGGTCCGCGCTCGGCGCCGTGGACCATGTCAGCCCTCCTCTCGGAGATGCTTGCGCAGCTTCCGCAGGCGTTGGCGGACGTCCTTGGAGTGGGTCAGCTCACGAAAGTGGAACTTCGTCGCCTCCTTGAGCGCATCCGTGTTTCGTTCGAGCGCCCGGAGGGCTGCGAGGACGGCATCGTCCGTGGCGCCGGCGTCCCGGACCAGGGGGACCAGGACCTCTGCCCCGAGACCTCCGACGTGTAGCCTGTCACAGGTGACCTTCAGGGTCGCCGGACACCACCCCTTGCCGCCGGTCTGTCTGAGCGCCCGGCCGAGGACCGGGAGCCAACGGTCCTCGCCGGTCCCCAGGATGATGCGCACCAACTGGCGACGGCGGTCGGAGTCCGCCGCCCCGATGAGGAGCTTCCCCGCCGCGGTGCGGGCCTCCCACAGGAGCTGCTGCGGGGCCTGGCCCAGCACGCTCAGCGCGACCTGGGGAGGGACCGCATCGAAGAACCTGGGCATCAGGCGGGGCGGGTCCTTGCTTCGGAGGATCAGCAGCCCGAGGGTCGTCATGGTCTCCATGTCCAGATCCTCGGGGTCCAGGAGCTCGCAGAACCGGGGAAAGACGACGGAGGATGCGATCTGCTTCATCGCCGCGAAGGCCTCCCGATCGTTCACGGCGCGCTCGATGAAGCCCCGGGCCGCGCCGCGGGCGATGGGCAGGGGTCCAGAGAGCACGAGGCTGGCCACGGCCCGCACCCCCTGGTTGGTCATCGGCGCGGCCGTCGCGATCCGTCGCCCGAGGGTGTCCCCCTCGAGGGCTGCGAGGAGCGAGCGGGCGTATGCGTCCTGCCGGTTGCCGAGGCGCGTCAGAAGACCCACCACCCGAACATCCGCCGCCTTCGCGAACTCCCGCATCAGGAGATCGGCCAGACGGAGCGCGGGAATGCCTTTCTGGAGGGCCGGGTGTTGGAGGACGACGTCGGCCTCGGCTTCCCCCCAGAAGTTCGGATCCCCGCAGAGCCCCTGCAGCCGCCCGCGCTCTTCCGCCGGGATGAAGAACGCGCCGCTGTCCGCCAGGGTCTCGTAGGCGCCTGGATCCACCTGGAACTCCGGCAGGGCGGCCGCGACGTCCAGCGCACCGCTCCCGATGCGTTGGGCGCGCGTCGTCACGGCCTGCGCCGCCTCAACCCGCACCGCGGCGAGATCGCTGCGGCGGACGTCCAGGTCGTCGAACGCGGTATCGATCCCCTCGGAGAAGCTGAGATCCAGCGAGACGTCGAAGCCCTCGGCGCCGTCGGCCCAGAGCCAGTCCCGAAAGCAATCAATCTCCTCGACGCTGCCGGAGAGGTCCGCCAGCTCCGACGCCAGGGCCTCGAGATGAATCGGGCTGATGTCCGTCCATGGTCGCAGCGCGCGGAGACCTGCCATGAAGGCCGGGAGGAGCCACCGCCCTTCCTCCTCGTCGGCGTCGAAGACGTCGTTTCCGCCGAACTGCATCCCCGTGGGGAGGAACTCCAGCGCTGCGTGCTCCGACTCCTTCCAGTATCCGAGGGTCCGTTCGATGAGCATCGGCACGGTGCCGGGGTTGGTCCGGATCGAACGGACCAGGCTGTCCAGGGAGGCTGCGAGGTTGCGGCCCGCCCCGATTGCGGTCCGGTCCATGGCACCCTGGCCCGGGGTCAGCCCCGTGCTCGGTGGCGAGGATCGGTCCATCTCAGTCTCCCTGATTCGGTTCCTGCTCGCAGGATCGCACGTGCCCGAGCGCGAGTCAAATCCAACCCCCTCGCCCTTGTACCCGGCTGAGGTCCGGGTAGACTGCGGTGGAAGGAGGTGGCGGATGTCCGCGCACTCGGTGCTCCTCGTCTTCGTTTGCGGAGTCACGATGTTCGGCTGCATGGGCAGCGGAGCGGTCCCACCGATCCCGGTGGACGCCGCTGATCCGGACACCGGGGTTGCTGGCGAGGACGCCGGGATGGAGCTGCCCTTCGGGATCCCGGACGCCTCCTTCACCGGGTGCGAACCATACATCGCTGCGCTCGCAGAGTGCCCCTACCAATGGCTCCTGCCCGAGGAGGGCTGCCCCCGGGCCCCCTGCGTCCCGGGCCCCTGTGCGACGGACGCGGACTGTCCGGCCCTCGCCGGCGCGGGCGCCGGGGAGCGATGTGTCCTGGGCAACTGCGCGTGGTGCTGGCAGGACGCGGAGTGCGGTACGGGACGGCTCTGCCGGGCCGGTCGATGCATCGCCCGGGAAGATCCCGCGTGTCCGGCGACGCCGGCCTGCGATGGGGAGGAATGCAACCTCGTGTCGATCTCCGAGGTTCCCTGCCCGGTGTGCCTGTGCGAGGGGCCCTTCCATCGGCCCTGCGCGTCGGACGACGAGTGTCTGCCGATCTCTTCGTACAAGTACCGCCGCTGTGTCTACGGTCGCTGCGCCGAGTGCCGAAACGACGATGACTGCGACGGCCCTCCCTGCCTGCCCCCGGGGGTGTGCAGGACGGCGTCGACCCATCCCTCCGTGATCTACGGAACCTGGCTCATCGGCTGGCCCGGGGGCTACAACCACTACAGCCTCTTCCGCTTCGAGCCCGACGGCACCCTCCGACGTGGGCACCTGCCGGAAGATCCGGTCTGGCCCGATGACATCCCCCCGTTCCCCTGTGACCCGGAGGCGCCGGGCCAGTGGCCGGTTCTGGGCACCTGGGAGCCCGTGGACGGGGGCGCCCTCCGGGTCCGGCTGACCTCCGGCGTCCCCTGCGACGGTCCGGCATGGTCCCAGGAGTTCCGCGTGCTGGTCTCCGATGACGGGGACGGCCTCACCCTCCTCGGCGCGGAGGCGGGGGGGCAGAGCCTGGGCGGGATGCGGCTGCCGGTGGCGACCTGCGATCCGGCGTTCGTGGAATGTGAGCTGCCAGAACCCTGGTAGACCCGACTCCCCGCCTCTGCAGGAAACTTATCGACATCTCGAGCGTCTATCGCCGCCTTCGGGAAGAATCCGATTGAGATTCGGTTCTCCCCATGGGAAGAATCGACCAGCGCCGATACGTCATTTCGAAGGAGGAACCATGCGTCGCACCCTCGTGATCGCCATTGCGCTCTCCGGTCTGTTGTCTCCTGCGGCTGCGCCCGCAGGGACGGTGGTTGGCCCTGCCCCCGCGGCGCGCCTCTCCTCGGTGGAGGGGCTCGTGGACGTACGGCCGGAGAACGCGGCCCGGTGGACCCCGGCGGAGGATCGCCAGGAGATCCTCCCCGGCGACGAGATCCGCTGCGGGGCGCGGGGGCCCAACGGAGCCGCGCTGGTCCTCCATGGCGGCGGCGACGTGATCCTGGGACCCGGGGGGCTCCTCCGCATGGAGACCGGCGGCAGGCTGGCCCTTGTCCACGGCGAGCTCGCCGTGATGTCTGCGGGGCCGGGCACCCCGAAGGAGGGGGTCTGGCGCGCGGACAAGGGGGGCCTGAAGAAGCTCTCGAAGGAGCCCACATGGGTCGACGGCTTCGTCAACCTGAACCCCCGGGAGGCCATGGGCGCGCTCCTGGCGAACGTCGACGGCCGCGAGGTGTCCCTGACCCTGGGGTACCACAAGGTCACCGTGGACGTCCGGGATCAGATCGCCCGGACCGTGATCGAGGAGTCCTTCGTCAACCACACGGACGAAATCCTCGAGGGCGTCTTCCAGTTCCCCCTGCCCCAGGACGCGTCCATCTCCAACTTCGGCATGTGGATCGGTGACCGCCTGGTAGAGGCCGACGTGGTGGAGAAGCAGCGCGCCCGTGAGATCTACGAGACCATCAAGCGGGAGAAGCGGGATCCCGGCCTCCTGGAGTGGGCGGGCGGCAGCCTCTTCAAGGCCCGGGTGTATCCGATCCCGGCGCACACGGAGAAGCGGGTCACCATCACCTACACCCAGGTCCTCCCCCTGCGGAACGGGACCTGGACGTACGACTACGCCCTGCGCAGCGATCTCCTCCGGGCCCATCCCCTGCGGACCCTCGAGCTCGACGTTCGTATCCACTCCGAGGCCGGCCTGTCCGCGGTGACGTGCCCCACCCATCCGGCTCGGGTCGAGACCACGGCCCAGGGCGCCAGGATCCGGTTCGAGGCCCAGGAGTACCGCCCCGACGCGGACTTCCAGGTCGTGGTGACCCCAAAGACCGTGACCTCCGGCGTCCGGACCCTCACCCACCAGCGCGGCGACGACGGATACTTCATGGTGCTCTTCCAGCCCCCGGAAGCCGCCGCACCTGCGGGGCGGACGGTCCTGCCCGATGGTGAGCCCCTGAAGCTCCTGCTCATGGCCGACACCTCCGGATCCATGGACGCCGACACCCGCCGATCCCAGGAGGCCTTCCTCCAGGTCCTCCTCGGCGCCCTGCGGCCAGAGGATCGGTTCCGCCTCGCCGCGTGCGACGCCACCTGCGTCTGGGCGGATCCGGACTTCGTCGCCGCGGACGACGGGAGTCGTGCGCGGGCCCTGGCCTTCCTGGGCGCCCGGGAGTCCCTCGGTTGGACCGACCTGGACGCCCTGGTCCAGGCTGCGCTGGGCGCGAGCGGGCCCGACGTTCATGTGATCTACGTCGGCGACGGACGCCACAGCGCCGGGGACGCGGACACCGCGGCCCTGGCCGCGCGCCTCGGCGCGATGGGCAAGGTGAAGGCCGCCTCGATCCACGCGGTGGCGCCGGGCAACCTGGTGGAGCCGCCGGTGATGGCGGCCCTCGCCGCCTTGGGTGGCGGGTCCTACCGACAGATCCGTGATGGGGATGGGCCCCGCACCGCAGCTCGGGAGATCCTCCAGGAGATCCTGGTCCCCGGTGTGCGTGACGTCCGCTTCACCTTCGAGGGCTTCACCACGGCGAAGGTGTACCCCGAGATCCTACCGAACCTCGCAGCGGGCACCCAGCACGTGGTGGTGGGACGCTACCGCCCCGGCCAGGACGTGAAGGCCGGCCGGGTGGTGATCCGGGGCCGCACCCGGGAGGGCGAGCGGACCTGGACCGAGGACGTCACCTTCGCCGGTGCGGACCAGGGGAACTCCTTCATCCCCCGTCTGTGGGCCCGGCGCTACCTGGATGCGCTGCTCCAGGGCGGCGCGGACGTCGATCGAAAGGAGCGGATCGTCTCGTTCTCCCAGGAGTTCCGGATCCTGACGCCCTACACCTCCTTCCTCGTCCTGGAGAGCGATGCGGATCGGGAGCGCTTCGGCGTGAAGCGCCACTTCCAGATGCGCGACGGCGAGGTCTTCTTCGCGGAGGGCCGGGCGCGCACGGACTTCGCGCTGGCCCGGAAGGCCATGGCCAAGGCCGCCACCTGGCGCACCCGGCTCCGCAGCCTGGTCCTCGCGTCCATGGCGGACATGGGGCGTGACCTCGCCATTGGCCAGGATCTCTCCATGCGGTACCCCGTCGGGAACATGGGCTGGGGCTTCGGAGGCGGTCGCGGCCGCGCCACGAAGGCTGCCCTGGATCTCGGGATCATCGGCGGCAACCAGTCCTGGGACTTCGAGTCCTCGGGGGACCTGGCACAGGGCTTCACGGAGCAGCTCGACGGCCTCGAGGAGGCCGAGAAGACGGTGTTCCGGGGGTCGAAGAAGGAGATGTCCAAGCGGGAGGAGATGTCGCCGGACGCGATGAACATGCCTGCGGAGATGCCGGCCACGGAGGAGCCCATGTCCCCCCCCCCGCCGGACATGGGCGGGGACACCTGGGCAGACTCCCCCGCGATGGACGGCCGCCTCCTGCCGTCGGCCGGGGAGAGCGTCAACGAAATGCAGCGGATGGTCTCGGACGAGCTGCTCTTCGCCACGGCGCAACCGGTCAGCCTCAGCGGCAAGGACGTGTCGGGCTTCGGCTACGGCGCCGGCTATCGGCGCCAGACTGCGGCGCGATCGTCGCTCCTCCACAGCGCGTCCCTCTCGACGGTGCTGTCCGCGGCCGGCCCGTCCCTCGACCAGGCCTGGTGGTTCCAGCGCCTGGTGGGGTATCTCTACGACGCGCCGGAGGATGCTGCGCCGGTGCTGCCGAAGAAGCCCGCTCCGGAGGTCCTGCGTGCCCTCTCGGCGCGCCTCTATCGTGGGGACGGACTCCACCCCGATGCGGCCCTGGAGATCCGACGGGTGACCCATGGCTTCAGCCCGGCCCGGGGGACGATCCAGTCGGAGTCCGACGAGGCCGTGATCCTGGCGGGGACCCGCTGGATCCACCAGCAGCGTTCCAGCGGCTCCGACGGCCGCCTGGCCTGGTGCGACGGCAAGGAGTACGTGGCCGCGCTGCTCCCCTTCGACCTCGGCTGGCGGCGTCCGGCGAAGGCCGTGGAGGGGCTCCAGGCGCCCATGAGCATCGGCGCGTTCCTGCTGGCGAAGCTCGAGGACTCCTACCCGGAGTACGCGGTGACCGTGACCCGGGACGATCCGTCCCGGTCGGGGATCACCCTGCGGTGGAGCCCCCCGGGGGCGAAGGACGGGAGTCGAGATATCGAGGTCCGCATCGTCGTGGACGAGACCCGGAGCGTGGTCTCCGAGATCGCCTACAAGTACGGCGCCGCCCCGGCGACACGCACGGTGTTCGACGACTTCGTGCAGGTCCGAGACGCGTGGTGGCCCGGGCGCACCGAGAGCTTCGACGGGGAGGGTCGGAAGACCGCAGAGTCCAAGCTCACCTATCGCGCCCTCGACGCGGCGGGTGTCGCGAAGGCGGCGAAGGACGCAGCGGCCCGGCTCGGGGATGCGATCCTGTTCCAGCGGGCGTTGCCCGCGGTCGACGAGGCCCGGGAGCGCGCCGGCAAGGGCAAGGGGTCCCGGGAGGATCACCTGACCCTCCTCCTCACGGACGGCCTGCTCCAGCGGTGGGACCTGGCGTTCCAGCACCTCGATGCGCTGGACGGGCTCCATCCGAAGGCCCCCGGCCTCCGCTGGGTGCGCGTTGCGATGGAGGTCCAGTCCCGGCGGCACCAGGAGATGAAGGCGCTGCTCCTCTCCCTGGCTGACGGGCTGGCGCGGCACCAGGGATCGGCGGAGGCCTGGTCCCAGGCCCGGTACCTCATGGAGCAGGGCCCTCAGGTGCTCCAGGCGAACGAGGTCCTCGAGCTGATGGATCGCCTCGGGCCGGTCTATGCGCTGCAGCCCGATTGGACCACCGCCCAGCGGACCTTCGCGCAGAACCGCATGAGCTGGCTCCGCAGCGCGGGGCGGAACGACGAGGCCGACGAGGCCGAGCTTGCCCTGTTCGAGCGGTACCCTGACGACTACAGCGTGGTTCAGCAGTACTCGTGGTCCCTGCGCAACCGCGGCGACTTCGAGGAGTCCCTCCGGGTCCTGCGGGTCGCCCTCGAGGAGCACGGACCCTACGAAGTGTGGGAGGAGTCGACCCTGCGCAGCCAATGGTCCCAGTTCCTCGCGGACCAGGGCCGCCTCGAGGAGGCCCTGAAGCTCGTGGAGGGCTGGATCGGGAAGAACCTCGACCAGGCCCAGCTGTACGACCAGTACCTCTCCCTCCTGGTGCGGACGGGCCGGCCCGAAAAGGCCAGGGAGGTGGTGCTCGCCTGGATCGCCGCCGGCGTGGACTCCCCCGCGGACGACGCGGCGGCCACCGCACGCCTCCAGGCCTCGGTGAACCTGATGCTGGGGCAGGGCTACATGCTCTACACCTACACCGTGGAGAAGGAGTGGATCCCCGCGCTCACGGATCTGGCGATTCGCCTGGGCCCCGTCCCGTCGCGGTTCTGGATCGTCTCCCAGGTCCTTTCCCACCAGGGGGTCCGTCAGCACGGCGCGGACCGCGAGATCCGGGCTGCCTGGCTGGAGATCCTCCTCGCGAAGATGCCGGTCCTGGAGCCCGCGGTGGTGCAGCAGATGGCCGGCCAGCTCCTGGGGGGCGAGCCGACGGTGCCGCCGGAGACCTGGATGGCCCTGGCCAAGGGCGCGTCCGAGCGCATGGACGCCGCGCCCACCGCGCAGGAGCGCCACGTCTGGTCCGACGTGGTCGTCCAGCTCCTGGCCAGCCACGGGGACAACGCGGCGGAGGTGATCCGGTTCCTGCGGGAGCGCTACGAGTGGACCGACGACCTGTTCCGCGTGACGGATCGCGACACCCTGTTCCGGGCGCTCCTCAGTCAGCCCTGGAGCCCTGCCCTGGAGGCGGAGCTCCTCAATCTGGCCCTCACCTTCACGAGCGAAGCCGAGGTCGAGGCAGCGTGGCTGCGGGTCTCCGCGTTCCAATGGGTGACCGACTGGATGCTCCGGGGACGGGTGACGAAGGCCGCGGAGGCCTGGAAGGAGAAGGAGGACCTGACGCGAAACCTGCAGAGGTCCCTGATCCTCGAAGCGACCCGGGACGCGCACCTGGCGGTGGCGGTCGCGCTCCTCGAACTCGATGGTCCCTCACCGCTGCAGGACTGGATCACCCTCGAGATCACCTACCACGAGATCCTGGGCGGGAAGCCCGCCGGGCCCATCGCCGTCCGCCTGGGGGAGATGCTCGACCGGGAGGAGCTCCGCTTCCCGAAGGATGTCCAGCCTGCCCAGGTCCTGCGGGAGCGGCTGGTGGTGTCCCTCGAGTACCTGGCCACCCGGAAGGACGCAGAGCCGGCCCTGGCTACCGCCCTCCTGGCGCGATTCGAACAGGCCCTGAAGGACCGCCCCGGCGAGCGGTACTGGCGGACCCACAAGGCCCGGGTCCTCATGGCCCTCGACCGGCCCGAGGCCCTCGAGGAGGCCCTGCGGTCCTGGCTCGACGAGGGAGGCTCGGCTCCGGCCTGGCGACGGACCCTCGGCTACCTCCTGGCCGAGACCGGCCGCATCACCGAGGCCATCGCCCACTTCGAGGCGCTCCGGGGCTCGGGGCAGCTCATGGGCCATGAATGGGCCACCCTGGCGGACTGGTACCTGGTGGAGGGGCGGCGATCGGATCGGGACGGGGCGAACCTGGAGCGGTTCCTTGCGATGCCCGAGTACGAGCTCAGCAACCTCTACTACACCAAGAGCTCCCAGACCGGCGTCACCGGTGTGGTCGAGGTGGACGAGGAGATCCTCGCGATCCTCACTGCGCTACTGCAGAAGAGCCAGTATCCGGCCAACTATATCTGGCAGATCCAGACCCTCTTCCAGCAGACCCGGGAGCCCCGCCTCCTCAACGTCGTTGCGAAGGGGCTCCTGGGGCATAGCCCGGGCGGGGTCTACCCGGTCCTGGAGAACATTCGGTACCTCCTCCAGGAGATCCAGGACGAGGCCTCGGTGGACGCGGTGGTCGAGGCCATCGAGGGGGCGCTCAAGGACGCGAAATCCCCGGTGGATCGGCGGGCACTGGATCTGCTCCTCGTGGCCGCAGAGCGACGGGCGGCGGAGCTGATCAACCAGCCGGGAGCCCATGGCAGGAAGGCGCTGGCCGCCCTGGCCCGCGCAGAGAAGGGGGTCTGGCAGGACGGCGAGCGCAGGCTCATGGCCGGCTTCCTCGCCGGCCTCGGCGCCATCACCTGGGACGAGCTGGCGACGGCCCAGCGGAGGACCCTGACCACGCTCCTCGATGGAGAGGCGCCGGGAACCGAGGACCACCTGGCCGTTGCGTCGTATCTGGCCACGGTCCGCTGGGTCTACGGGATGCAGGCCCAGGCCATCGCCGGGATGCTGCGCGCGGTGAACGCCTACCTCGACGCGCGGAAGGGCGTCCTCTCCGCGGCGCAGAACCAGTACGTGGAGTCCCTCGTCGGGTACATGGAGATCGCAGGTCAGCACCGCGACGCGGAGGCTCTCCTGGGGCGGATCGAGGACCGGGCGGCCACCGCTGGGCAGCGGTGGTGGGCGCGAAACCGGGCCCTCGGGGTCCAGGCCGCAGCGCTCCAGGTCGGCGGCACCGCGTCCACCGGGACCGGCACGGTCCTCTACGAGGCCCTCCGGAACCGGTTGATCGAGGAGCTGGCCACCCAGCCGTCGCAGAACCACAACACCCTGCTCTCGACCCTCACCCGGGTGTTCTACGCGGCCCGGGAGCGGCGGATCGGTGATCCGGCGGGGGACCTCCGCCGCTTCGTGCGGGACTCCCTGCCCGCGGTCCTCGCCGCGCAGACCAACGAACTGCAGAACATCGTCGGCCAGATCGCGGATTGTCTGCAGGTCGTCGCGAGCGTGCGTGAGGCCCTGGCGTTCCTGATCGAGCGCCTGGAGCAGGAGCCCGACTGGTACGCCCAGACCAACCAGTCCGGCTGGAACTGGCACGGGTATCGCCTGGGCAATCTGCGCAGGTTGGCCGGCCCCCTGGGCGCCCTCGATGCGCGCCTCTTCGCGATCGTCGCGACCCAGCTCCGGCGGGAGCTGGCGACCCGGCAGCGGGTCAACGCGGTATTTTACCACAGCTCCTACGGTGATTTCTGGGCCGAGAAGGCCCAGGCCTTCGCAAAGATCACCCGGGAGGTCCTCGCCGCCAACCCCGATGACGGTCCGCTGATCGAATACGCGGCGCAGTACCTGTGGGACGGCCTGAAGCTGCGCGGCGACGCCATCGCGATCCTGGCCGAAGCCTGGGCCAGGGACCTGCTCTCCGAGCAGGGCGGACGGACCCTCGTGGGTTTCCTCTTCTCCGAGTCCCGCTTCGCAGACGCGATCCCGGTGCTCCGGAAGATCATCAAGCTGCATCCCAGGGATCAGACCCTCCTCTCCCAGCTCCTGGAGGGCCTCTGCAAGACCGGGCAGCGGGGAGAGTTCAAGAAGCTCCTGGCGACGACGGAGTCCGACTTTTCGAAAGAAGGCCTGTGGACCTGGTCCGCGCAGACGACCTTCGCGGCCGCGTGCCACCGCTGCGGCGCCTGGTCCGAGGCGGCGCGACTCTACGAGGCCGGGATCGACGGCTACCTCGCTGCGGGAGTCCGGTACCCCCAGGGTGACGGCAACCTCTCGTCCTGGTACGTGGGCCTCGCAGACGCGTATTCCGGTCTCGGGGACACGGCGAAGGCGGTGGATGCGGCCAGCGGGTCCGTGGTGGCCTGGGGGCAGAACCAGTCCCAGCGCCAGGCTGCCCTCGGCACCCTGACGCGGGTCCTGGAGGGCTCCAAGGACCTGGACGCCTACATCCGGATCTTCGAGCGGGAGGTCGAGGAGACCGGCCTCGAGAACACCACGGTGCGCCGCGCCCTCGGGCAGGTCCTTGTGGCGAGGAGCAGGGACGACGCGGCGCTCCGGCAGTTCGAGAAGGCCATCGAGGTCTCCCGTTGGGATCCGGATCTCTGGGACGGCGTGGTGGAGATCCATCGCCGCCAGGGACGCTTCGCGCGGGCCGCCTCGGCGCGCCTCGGCGCGTGCCGCGCCCGGCCGGTGGAGTTCGCCTGCTGGGGAGAGGCCGCGACCCTGTTCGGCCAGGCGGGGGACGCGGGCGCCGCGGAGCGCGCCCGCACCAGCATCGTCGAGTCCGCCCCGGACGAGGCCGACGCCCATGAGGCCCTGGCCCGTGTCCTCCAGAGCGAGGGCCGCTGGATGGACGCGCTGGGCCGGTGGCGCCAGGTGACCCGACTCCGTGAAGGGACCCCTGGGGGCTGGCTCGGTATGGCCGCTGCTGCAGTGGAGGCCAAGGTCTGGGACGAGGCCGAGCGTGCGGTGGACCACATCCTCTCCCGCACCTGGCCGCGAATCTTCGAGGGCGTCATCAACGATGCCCGCATCCTCAAGCGCACCATTGATTCCCGGAGGCGCCCGCTCTAAACTGCTCCTTCAGGCCGAAGATCGGAGGACTGAAGGATGATCGACAGGATCAGGCCGGGCGTCAGCTCCTGTCCTGTGGGGACGCAGGATGGCTGAGCGGGGGATCTTTCTCTTCCGCCGGGACCTCCGGCTCCAGGACAACACGGGGCTCAACCGGGCCCTCCGGGAGTGCGATCACGTCGCCGCGGTCTTCGTCCTCGACCCGCGACTGATCGAGGAGCACCCCTACTTCAGCGCCCCTGCGCTCCGGTTCATGCTCGAGTCCCTCGAGGACCTCGAGCGGGCCCTGCAGCGGGCGGGTGGCCGGCTCTACGTCGCCCAGGGCAACCCTGCCATCGTGATGCCCGGGCTCGTCCGGGCCCTCAAGGCCTCGGTGGTGCACGCAAACCGTGATTACACACCCTTCGCGCGGGAGCGGGACGAGGCCCTCGGCGCTGCGTGCCGGCAGGCGGGCGTGAACTTCTTCCTGTCCGAGGACCTCCTCCTCCACGAGCCCGAGGACCTCAAGACCTCGGCGGGCGGCCCCTACAAGGTCTTCTCGCCGTTCCGGACTGCGGCCCGGGCGCGGGAGATCCCCGCCCCGGAGCCGCGGCCGCGGGGGGGCTTCGTCACCTGGAACCTCCCGGGTGCGAGCCATGTTCCGCCGCCGTCGAGTGCACCTGAGGGGGCCCCGCCCGGCGGTCGGGCGCGCGCGTTCGCACTCGTGAAGCGTCTCGGCGGGCTCAAGGACTACGCAGATCGCCGGGACCTCCCCGGCGAGGGGGGGACGACCCGCCTGAGCCCGCACCTCAAGTTCGGGACCGTCTCCGTGCGGGAGGTGTGGCACCGGATCCGCGAAGCCCTCGGGCAGGACACGCGGCTCCTGGACCAGCTGCTCTGGCGGGACTTCTTCCACCACGTTGCCTGGCACTTCCCCCAGGTGTTCTCGGAGCCCTTCCTTCGGGTGTATCGGGACCTGGAGTGGGACGTGTCGGCGTCCCGCCTGGCGCGCTGGACCGCGGGGCGGACCGGGTTTCCCATCGTGGATGCGGGCATGCGCCAGCTGGCCGCAACGGGGACCATGCACAATCGGGCCCGGATGATCGCTGCATCGTTCCTGTGCAAGGACCTCCACCTGGATTGGCGGGAGGGGGAGCAGATCTTCGCGCGGCGGCTCGTGGACTACGATCCCTGCGTCAACAACGGGGGCTGGCAGTGGGCTGCGTCCACGGGGTGCGACGCTCAGCCCTGGTTCCGGGTGTTCAACCCCTGGCGACAGCAGGCCCGGTTCGATCCCGACGCCGTCTACATCCGCCGCTGGGTTCCCGAGCTGTCCGACCTCTCTCCCGAGCGGATCCATCGGTTCGAGACCGAGGGCCCGCCCCGGGGCGCCGGCTACCCCCGCCCCATGGTGGACCACGCCGTCGAGGCGGTGCGGGCCAGGGAGCGGTACGCAGCGGTGCGGGGGGGCTAGGGGACGTCCCGGGAGAGGGCGGCGAGGGCCTCGCTGACCTGCTTCATGACGGTGCCTTTCTCCTCCACGAGGGCTCGACTCTTCTCCTCGCCCTCGCGGATGTCCTCCTCGAGGGCCATGAGATCCTTGAGCATGCGGTTGACCGCGCTCGAGTCCCCAGCTCCCTCTGGGACCGCCTGCAGGTTTGCGCGCTGTCGCTGCGCCTGCGCGTCGATGCGGGATCGCTCGGAGGCGATCTCGTTGATCCGCACCTGGATCGACTCCGCTTTCTTCAGCGCGGGGAGGACGCCCCGAAGGATCGCCTTCTCCTGCTCCGGGATTTCCACCGGCTCCAGGAGCGCCTCCAGCGCTGCGAGGTAGAGGTCCACCCGTCGCATTCGCCCCTCCTCGACGACGACGGTCTCCACCTGCTCGGTGCGGGCGGGCACCGACGCCAGGTGGAGCCGGGCGCCGTCCTCGGCCTCCCGGAGGTTCCCCGGCTGCAGGACCCGACCATTCCTGAGAGGCGGGACGCCGATGGCCACGGTCCGGGGCTGGCCGGCCCGGTTGTCCACGGTGTAGGTCCGGGTGGTGGTCTTCAGGTGGTGCACCCAGAGGCCTCCGTTCCTCCATTCGACCGCCTTCTCGATCTCCTGGGCCTCCTGTCGTTCGATGTAGGACACGTCCGGATCCTGGCCGAAGCACCAGACCCGGATCTCCTCCGGTTCGGTCCTTTCGATGGGGGTTTGCCCCCGGAAGCGACCGTTGATGTACATGCTCGACACCCCCTCCTGGAGGACGAGGCCGGTCTGGTTCTCCACCCGAACGCAGGTGGTGGGGCCGCCCTCAAGGTTCAACGCGGTGAAGGCCTCACCGGGGAGGGATCGCCGGATCAGGGGGACCATCCCCGAGGTGCCGGCGGGGAGGGTCACGGGTGCGAGGGCGTGGTAGGTTGCGATCTCCTTCTCGACCTCTCCGCTGGCGGTCTCCTCTGCCGCTGCCTCGCCGATCCGGAGCAGGGAGCTCTCCCCCTCGGCCCTCCCGCCGACCCCGATGGTGGCCCCGGCGAAGGACATGGAGTGGCCGCCGCCGCCTCCGTAGCCGGCCGCACCCACGCCGTAGCTCGATGAGCTGAGGCCGAAGGAGGCGGAGGGGTTGATCCAGTCGTAGAGGAGGGAGTCGGGCGCCTCGCCGCCGAGCTGGGGGAGCATCCTCTTGTCCTCGGCCAGCCAGAGCGCCTCCCGCTCCCCGTAGCGTGGGGTCGCCAGGGAGAGGATGTAGGACTTCGGTAGCCCGGACAGGAGGGTCAGGTCCACGTCCCTCCAGTCCTCCCGGGTGTCGTTGTGGACGACGGCCCAGGCCTCGAGGGTGACCCCGGCGTCGTTGACGGTGGTCTTGTAGGCCATCCGCCAGACCGGAATCTGCCGGATGTACCCCGCCACCAGGGCTCCCCGGGAGTCTGCGGAGGTCTCGATGGTGACGGCCACGTCCCGAAAGCCGTTGGACTGGCCGAGATGTCCGGCGAAGGACTCCAATGCCTCCGCCTCCCGGTCCGAGAGGGGCCGGATCCGCACCACGTCCACGAGGGGGATCCAGGTGAGGACGCCGCCTTCCGAGGCGAGGATCAGGGTCTTCGGGCGATGGAGCTGCGCGGGCCCATCACCCACCGGGGGCTTCAGGGCCGGTCCCCCGTCGGGTTCACCCTCGACGGAGGCGAGGACGGTGCCCGAGATGCGGTCGCCGCTCCGTCGGGTGACCTCGACCCCGGTTCCCACCAGGGCCTTTGCGAAGCCGTCCACGCTGTCGGGCAGGGTGAGGGTCTCGTTCTCTACGGAGGTCACCGCGCTGCCAAAACCGCTCCCCGCCGCCGCCTGGGCTGCGTTGCGCACCGAGGGGAAGCGGACGCCCTGGACCTTGACCCCGCCGTCGGTGGCCAGGACCAGGCTGGCCAGGAGGTCGTCCAGGTGCGCCAGCTGGAGGGGGATGGTCAGCTTGCGCGCACCCTGGACGAT
The DNA here is from genome assembly GCA_043815665.1 of Pseudomonadota bacterium. Classification (GTDB taxonomy): domain Bacteria; phylum Myxococcota_A; class UBA9042; order CAIXZC01; family CAIXZC01; genus CAZNWW01. Next base: position 4,191 of record JBDRIT010000101.1, on the reverse strand, counting down.
GGCCTTCCGCTCCATCTGGGCCAGGCCGCAGTCGTAGAGGGTCACCCGATCCACGGGGAACGCCGGTGGCTTGTCCGCAGCGAACGCGGGGAGACAGGTCAGGACAAAGAGGGCGATGAGCGCACTTCGGGCGTTGGGAGCCATGGGAACCTCCTCGGGTCTGGCGACAAGCTGGGATGTGACTGGCAGGCCGGAATGCCCCGCCCGGCCTGGGGTGTTCGGACACCGGGTGGGCATCGAGGTTCCCAGGGCTCGAAGAAATCTCCGCCTTGACATCGTCTACAAAGTAAAAGCTCCCCCCCGTTTCTCGGCAGAGCGATCTCTGCGGACCGACAGGGGGGTCCCTCGGCTGCGCTCGGGATGACGGTTCCGTTTTCGTTTGCATCCCCAGGGGTAGTGACTACACTCTGAGTTACGCTCGGAACATGTTTCCTGACAGGGGATTGCAGCATGCTTCGTCATTCCGGTCTCGTCCTCGTCGCCCTCTCCGTCCTCCTCCTCGCCTGCGAGGCGGAGCCCGGCGGATATGACTACCACAGCGGCCCCGACGGTGAGGGTGGTGTCGATGCGGTCGTGGTCGACGATGTCGTCGGTCCGGGAAAGGACACGTTGCTGACCGACAGCGTTGGACCGGGGGAGGACTCGATCCCGGCAGAGGACACGACGGCCGGTGAGGACGTGACGCCCGGGGAGGACACGGAGGCCGATGTCCCCGCGCCGCCGGAGTGCGGCGACGTCGTCTTCTCCTACACCGGCGCTGTCGTGAGCGAGGTCCTGGTGACCGGAGAGTTTACCGGCTGGGCCGAGAGCGCCGCCGCCGGGGCCCACGCCATGAGCGACGACGACGGGGACGGCACCTGGGAGGTCCCCGTGCACCTGGAGCCGGGGTCGTACCAGTACAAGCTCATCGTGGACGGGAGCTGGATCACCGATCCGTCGAACCCGTCCACCGTGGACGACGGCCAGGGAAACACCAACTCCCTCATCGTGGTGGACTGCTCCACGCCTGCGCCGGGGAGCCTGGTCCTGGTCAGCCACGACACGGTTGGGGACACCTTCCACGCGGTGTTCGAGGTCACCGAGGGCGCGGTCTCCCCGAGCGACATCGGGGTCACCGTGGACGACGGGGCCGCCCCGGCGGGCGCTGTGAGCGTGAGCGGGGGCGGCGCCCAGGTCGACTTGGAGCTCACGGGGCTGGCCGAGGGGATCCACGACGTGCGGGTTACGGATCCCGACGGCGCGGTCCTCCTTCTCAAGGTCTACGTCGGCGTCTCGACGGACTGGCGCGACGTGATCCTCTACTTCGTCATGACCGACCGCTTCGTGAACGGTGATCCTTCCAACGACGGCCCCATCGATGGCTGTGACTGGCGGACCAACTACCAGGGCGGCGACTTCCAGGGCATCACAGGCAAGATCGAGTCGGGGTACTTCGACGACCTCGGGGTGGGCGCGCTCTGGCTCACCTGGCCCGTGGACAACCCGGAGTTCGCGCACGACGGCGGGCGCCCCGCGGAGCACTACTGCGGCATGAACCCGAAGACCGCGAACTACACCGGCACGCAGTACAGCGGGTTCCACGGCTACTGGCCGCAGGATCTCTACGAGGTGGAGGAGCACTTCGGGACCATGGCGGAGCTGAAGGCCCTGGTGAACACAGCCCACGCGCACGGGATCCGGATCCTCCTGGACTTCACGGCGAACCACGTCCACACCTCGTCCCCCTTCTACCAGGAGCATCAGGACGACGGGTTCTTCCACTTCCCCGTGGAGATCTGCCAGGACGTGGGCTGGGACAACAAGCCCGTGACCTGCTGGTTCACGGACTACCTGGCGGATCTCAACTACTCCAACCCGGCCGCGGTGGACGCGGTGCTGGACTACGCGATGTATTGGGCCAAGGAGACCGGCTCCGACGGCTTCCGACTGGACGCGGTGAAGCACATCGAGTTCAACTTCATCAGCGCGCTGCGCAGCCGGGCCAAGGCTGAGATGGAGCTCACCGGCGTGGACTTCTACATCGTCGGGGAGACCTTCACCGGCGACGCGGGGCTCATCGAGGACTTCATCGGCCCGGACAAGATCCACGGCCAGTTCGACTTCCCGGCCAACCTGGAGATCCTCCAGGGCTTCGCGAAGGAGGCCAAGGGTCTGGACGAGATGGACCAGGCGATCCGGGCCGCCAAGGGGACCTACGGCGCCGGTGCGATCATGTCGAACTTCCTGGGCAACCACGACATCGCCCGGTTCGTCAGCATGGCCTCCGGCGGCATCGACTGCGGCGTCTGGGACGTGGTGAGCAACATCGCTCAGGGCTGGCTCGCCCCGCCCGAGGCGCCGACTTGGGACGACCCCTACGAGCAGCTTCGACTGGCGTTCACATACCTGATGACCATCCCCGGCGTCCCCTTGATCTACTACGGCGATGAGTACGGCATGCCCGGCGCCGGGGATCCGGACAACCGGCGCATGATGCAGTTCGGCGGCGATCTCAACGGCCAGCAGCAGGCGACTCTCCAGTACCTCGCGGTCCTCGGTCAGGTCCGCAATGCCCACCTGGCTCTCAGCCGCGGGGACTGGTCACCGCCGCTCTGGGCCGAGGGGGACTTCATCGCCTACGCCCGGACCCTGCCCGTCCAGAAGGCGGTGGTGCTGATCAACCGGGGCGCCGCACCGAAGTCGGGCCAGCTCGACCTGGGCCCTGCGGGCATCGGCGACGGCGCCGTCCTGACCGACGTCCTCAATGGCGGCTCGTCGACGGTCCTAGGAGGCACCCTCGCCTTCACCTGCCCCGCCCGGAGCGCCGCCATCTACGTCACCCCGTAGCTCCTGTTCCCCTCTCCCCTGTGTCGGTCCGATCGGTCCGATACAGCAAGGTCTCGACCGCGTGTCAGAACCGTTTTTCGGTCGCGTCGCTACGATGTCTGGTGAGAAATTGCGGCTAAGGATCGATCCGGTCCAGCCCGTCCCGCTGGAACCAATCGGAGCTGTGGTACCGATGCAGACAGCTCGCGTAGAGGTAGTCGCGGTAGTTGAGGTACTTGTTCGTGCAGCCCGAGTGGCCCAGCTCCGTCTCGATGAAGATCACCCGCTTCCGGTACAGATCCTTCCGGCTGAAGCGCCCCTTCTTCAGGTCCTTGGTGGTGATGTTCACGTAGGGGACGCCGCTCTGGGCGAGGAGCGCCAGGAACTCCTTGGAGCGCATCCTGGGCTTGTCTCTGAAGTAGAGGTTGATGAACTTTCGTGTCTTGTCCGCCTTCACCCAGGCGAAGATTTCGTCGACGTTCGCGTAGAGGGAGTCGAAGAAGAAGATCTCGCGCACCTCGATCCCGCCCCGGGACAGGACGTGGGCCGCCGCCCGGTACCCGCCGCTGTGGGAGGAGACGATGATGTTCCCGATGCGCTGCTTCTTGCCGATGACGCCCTGGTCCCGGAGGAGGCCGTGGATCTCGTACATCATGTTCCTGAAGCCGTCCTTGCGGGCCATCTTGCCGTCCGCGGAGTCCACGGAGTTCACAGGCCCCTGGGGAACGATGAGGATCGCGTTCTGGAGGCTCAGGCCGAACTGCTCACGAAGGCGGTGGTTCCGCATGGCCTTCGCCACGGTGTTGGAGTGGCCGTGGAAGTGCACGACGTAGTCGATGTTCGATCGGACGATGCGGTGGTCGACCTTCTGCTCCTTGTACTTCTTCTCGAGGGCCTCGGTGTAGCAGCTGGTCTTGTGCTGCGTCTTCCGCTTCCCCTTGACCTTGACCTTGAGCCGGGCCCGGATCTGCAGGGGGCAGAAGTGCTTGGGGACGAAGAGCGCGATGGTGTCGTCCTTGTACGGGGATCCCTTGTCCGGGAAGGGCGCGTGGTCGAAGGATCCCCAGTAGGTCGTCCCCTCGGGGGTCTTCTCCTTCCTGTCGAGCTTCGTGGCCGCCGCGTCGGCGGACCACGCGGTGAGCGAGACGAGCAGGATGAGTGGAGCCAGGATCCGATGCACGGGACACCTCCTAGGGGTCATCTTAACCTGGGAACGAGACACGTCAATGGCAGGGGGTATTCAGTTCAGGGCAATCGCAAAGTCGCCGCTCCCCCAGCGGTCTATCGAACTCTGGCTCGACTCGGCTGGAAGAATGGTCCGTTGCCGTTGCCGTCGCCGTCGCCGTCTGACGATCGATCACATCTTTTCGCTCTTCGCGATCGCGC
>JBDRIT010000100.1:0-51193 GCA_043815665.1 Pseudomonadota bacterium | reverse complement strand
AATCAGCGAACACAGCGGATTGACGCGTTCCCGTTGACGTAGTTGTACATATTGAAGTATGCGGTGGTGAACACGATGACCCACATCCCCGTCGGCCCCTGGGTGCTCGACCAGTAGGGCCCGCAGAAGCCGGGCAGGGCCGGGTCCCAGTGGCACCCGCCTGCCGCGGGGCCACCGCCCCAGGCGCAGCCATTGCAGTCCTCGGTCGGACAGGTCCCCGAGCCCGCACAGTCGTAGTAGATCCCGCACGCCCCCCCCGACACCGACGCCGGGCATCCCCGCACGAGGGTGCGGAGTTCCTGGATGTTGGGCGTCCGCCAGTCGTCGTATCCGGCCAGATCGAGATCACCACAGTAGCCGCCGAGGCTGTTGTAGTTTCCTTCTTGCTCCAACGGAACCAGCTGCCACATCAGGCCCGCCCCGTCGTCGATCCAGGTCCCCGCAGGGACCACGCAGGTCGTGTCCTCGCAGGCATACTTCCCAGGACACTCCCCGCAGCTCCCCCCACACCCGTCGTCTCCGCAGGCCTTGCCGGCGCAGTCGAAGACGCAGCAGGCCCCGAGGAGACAGATCCCGGCGCCACCCTGACAGGGGCCGTCCTTGTCGCTGTGCCCGCACCCGGCAGCGGCGTCGCAGGCGTCCTCGGTGCAGGGGTTGTCGTCGCTGCAGAGGTTCGGTGCGCCGCCGACGCACCCGCCACCGGCGCAGCTCTCGTCGACGGTGCAGACCAGGCCGTCATCACAGGGCTCGCCGTCCATGAGCGCGACGGGGTAGGCGCAGGTGCCGTCCCCGTTGCAGGTCGCCCCGGTCGCTGTCTCGCACTGGCCCGGTGCGTCGCAGCTGTACGCGGTTCCGGCGCAGGTCTTCTCCGCGCAGACGTCGTCGAACGTGCAGGGTTCGTCGTCGTCACAGGGGTCGTCGTTGGGGGCGTTGTAGCAGCCCTCGCCTCCCTCGATGCACTGATCGCTGGTGCAGGGGTTGCCGTCGTCGCAGTCCTGCCAGTCGCCGCCGTCGCACTCGGAGCCGTCCTCACCGCCGCAGTGGTCGTTGGTGGAGCAGAACTCCCCGTCGTCGCAGTCCGCTCCCCACTGGGGCGTGAAGAGGCAGCCCAGCTCCGGGTCACAGGAATCAACCGTGCATTCGTTGGCGTCGTCGCAGACCGGCACCGAGCCAGCGGCCACCTGGCAGGTGGGGGGTTCCCCGTCGGTCTCGCAGACCAGGGTGCCGGTGCAGAGATCCTCATCGTCGAGGACGTCGCAGTCCGCGTCGACCTCGCAGAGGCAGTCCTCGACGACCAGCTCCTCCAGGAGTTTCAGCTCGTTGACGCATACCCCGGCTTCGCTGCAGCTGTCTGTGGTGCAGGGGTTGCCGTCATCGCAGGCACCGCAGGTGCCCCCGCAGCCGTCGTCGCCGCAGTCCTTGTCCAGGCAGTCCGGCTCACAGACGTCGGGGTCGACGGTGTCCGTGGTGTCATCTGGGTCGACGGTGTCGTCAGGCTCGACGGTGTCGACGGTGTCCTTGGGCTCGACGGTGTCGACGGGTTCGAGGGTGTCAACGGGTTCGACGGTGTCGTCAGGCTCGACGGTGTCGTCGGGTTCGACGGTGTCGTCGGGTTCGATGGTGTCGTCAGTGTCCTTCGGCGGGGGGGTGTCCGTCGTAGAGACCTCGCCGGCCCCATCCGCTGTGACGACATCGCTCGAGGGGGTGTCGCCGGTCCAGGTCCACTTCGTCTCCTCGATGCAGGAGGCGAGGAGAACGGCGAGGAGGACGAGACAGACCCACAGGAGCGTGCGCATCGGCGCCTCCACGAAGCTAGAAGTCGAGAGAGAGGTGGAACCCGAGGATGTCGGAGGCGACGATGGGCGCCATGTGCACCGAGGTGTCGACCTCTGGGCGGGTCCAGTCCATGACCAGGAAGACGAGGCCCGTCGCCGCCGCCGCACCACCCACGCCGTAGAGCGCGTAGGCGCCGTAGGCCAGGGGCTTGACGTCACTGGTGAAGCGCCTGCTGTAGCCTGCGGCGATGGCGTCGAACTCATCCTTGGTCGCTGCGTCCGTCGGATCCCACGTCTTCTTGAGGTCCTGGTCCTTGTTGAAAGCCATCACCTGGAGGATCGCCCCGGCCGCGACGACGCCCATGCCGCCGCCGAAGAGGGACCACTTCCAGGCCGCGCCCGAAGCGGCCGGCGGCTTGTCCACGACGGGGACGTCGGGTTCGTCGGGGACCTCGGGGGGGGTCGGCTCCAGGCGCACGATCACCCGCCGATCCCGATCCAGCTCGTGGGCCCGGATGGGGGTCGCCCCGGGCTCGCAGCCCGGAGCATCCGCGAAGATCTGCCCCTCGTCGCCCCGGAGGAACCACCAGCGGAGCGGGCAGGGATAGGCCTGGGTCCGGTCCACCGTAAGAAAGAGCTGCGTCCCGGGGACCTCGCAGGAGAACCGCAGCGGGACGTGGGTTGCGTTGAGCTTCTTCTCGACCGCGGCGCGCTCCGCGGCCACCGCCGGATCCTCCACGGGTGCCTCGGTGAGGGTCGCGTCCAGGTGGTACCAGGCCTCGGGCAACCGGGCCAGGCCCTGGTAGGCCACGGCCAGGTTCACGTGGACGTCGGCGCGGCCCTGGGGCGGCACCTCGTCGAGGATGTCCACCCAGATCGCGACAGCCTCGTCGAGCTTGCCGTCCTGGGCCAGGGCCAGGGCCCGCTCGCTCTCGGCGGTGATCACCTCGGCGGGACGCGGCTCGTCCGCGAGCACCCTGGAGGACAGCAGCAGCAGAATGACGGTGAATCCACGGATCATTTTTCCTCCACCTTGACCTTGCGGAAGCCGAGACCGCTGTCTGGCTTGTCCGCCGGCTTGTCCTCGACGGTGACCTTCCGGAAGCCGAGGCTTGGCGTCTCCGCCACCTCCGCAGCCTTCTTCGCAGCAGCAGCGGCGGCGGCCTTCTGCGCTTCGGCGGCGGCAGCGGCCTTCTGCGCTGCGGCGGCCTCCATGGCCTTCTTCTCCGCTGCCCGCATCTCGGTGCGGCGCTTCTTCCGCTCGTCGTCCGCACGACGGACTTCGTCGGCGCGGCGCGTCTCCTCCGCGAGCTGATCGTCCTCGGTGGTCTTCGCCGAGGCCTCGGCGGCGACGGTGGCCGCTGCTGTCGCCGCCGCTGCAGCCGCCGCCGCGGCCTCGGGCGACGGTGGAGGCGGTGCGACGTCCGCAGCCCCCGCGTCGGGAGCCGGAGCCGACGCGACGGTGATGTCCTCCGTGGTCGTGACGTCCACGACATCCGGTCCAGGGGGAGACACCACGGCCACGGGCGGAGCATTGGTGACATCAGGCGCGCTGGTCAGGTTCGGCGGCGTCACCTCGACGACGTCGGAGATCGCGGCGGTGGGAGCGGGGGAAGGCGAGGGCTCGCTCGGACCTTCCGCTGCGGCCACCGGGGCGGCCGGCTGCTCCGTGAGGCCCTCCCAAGGACGCCAGACCCCGAGCACCCCGGCCAGCACCACCAGAACACCGAGGCCGACCCACAGGGGCCCGCGCCGGCGGGTCTCCCGGGCCAGGGCGGCGGTGTCGGTGCCGGGAAAGTCATCGTCGATGAAGGAGGGCAGCGGCGCGGGAGGCGGCCGGACTTTGACGGGGTCCGTTGCGAGGGTCTCGCCGGTGGAGAGCTGCACGGCGTCCAGCTCTCCGCTGGGCGTCTCCATGGTGCTTGCCATGGGATCCACGGTCATGGGCGTGTTCCCCGGCGCAAGGTCGCGGAAATCCGTGGTGATCTCCCGCAGCCCGTTCGCGCTGGTGCCGAGGGCGGGGAGGGAGACGGTGCCCTCCATGGCCGCGGCCCGCAGGGCCTCCTGCAGAGAGCGACGGAACTCCGGGACATCCTGGTGACGATCTGCGGGGTTCTTCTGCAGGACGTGGCGCACGAACTGGTCGATGGACTCGGGGACCTGCACCTTCGGGTTCTTCACGGAGACGGGCTTCGCCTCCTCGCCCACGTGCTTCATGAGGACCCGCATCGCGGTGGTGTCCGAGAAGGGCGGCTCCCCGGCCAGCATCTCGTAGAAGACCACCCCCAGGGAGTACAGGTCGCTGGCCTTCCGCGCCTCGTACCCCTGGGCCTGCTCCGGGCTCAGGTAGGCAGGGGTCCCGCAGATCATCCCGGTCTTGGTGATGGTGCCCACGGTGCCGTCCGCGAGCTTCGCGATGCCGAAGTCCAGGACCGTGATGTGCTCCCCGTCGATGCCCCGGGTGACGAAGAGGTTGTCCGGCTTGATGTCCCGGTGGAGGATCCCCTTGTCGTGGGCTTCCTCCAGGGACTTGCAGGCCTGGAGGAGGAGATGGGCGGAGCGGGCCCAGTCCATGGGCGCCTCGTCCTTGATCACCTTGGAGAGGGGCGCCCCCTCCAGGAGCTCCATGGTGTAGTACAGGAGCCCTTCGGTGGTGACGCCGAAGTCGTGGAGGGTCACCGTGTGCGGACTGCGCAGGGACGCGATGGCCTTGGCCTCGGTGAGGAAACGCTTCACCGAGGACTCGTCCTGGACCGCGGCACCACGCAGCACCTTCAGCGCCACCTTGCGGCCGATCATCGCCTGCTCGGCGACATAAACCGTGCCCATGCCCCCTTCGCCCAGCTTGCTGAGGATCTTGTACCGATCGTCCAGGAGGTGGCCGACGAGGTCCTGCTCCGCGACCAGCACCAGCTTCTCGCCGTCGTCGGGACACCGTGTCAGATCCTGCTCGAAACGCTCGAAGCACTTGGGACAGTAGCGCTGCATCACAACCCTGCGAGATGTTCTGATCCCGGTTTCTAACAGGAATACGGCGCGTTCGCAACGCGCGAGCGCGTGATTCAGATGTCCCCGTTGCGCTGGTGGAGGACCGGGTCCGGGAGGAAGGACGCCGCGGTGCGGACGCCGAGCTCGACGCCCCAGAGCTTCCAGATCGCGATGGAGAGGGTGTCGGGGAGGTACCGGCCCCACATCCGCACCGGCAGGGAGTCCACCTCCACCGAGGGGGAGATGGCCAGCATCAGAAGGTACTCGATGAGGTGGGACGCGTTGGCCGCGATCCGGCCCGAATAGGGCTGGGCCGTGCGCTGGGCCAGGGTGCGCTCCTCGTGGATCGATCGGCCGAACTCCGACTCCACCAGCTCCTCGGGGGTGGTGAGGATCACCTCGGTCCGGATGGTGGGGGCCCCGGTCTCCACGTAGCCGGAAAAGTCTGCTGCGAGGCGCTCCGGGGAGAGCCCGCGCTCCGCTGCGTAGCTCCAATCCAGGTCTCGGGCCCGTTCGATGATGTCCACCGTCGGCGGCAGCTCGAGGTCCACCAGGAGGTTCACGTCGTTGTAGGTCCCCTCGTGGACCTCCCGCTCCGCGAGGTGCGCGTGGGGATAGGCCCGGATCGCCTCCTCGATGCGCGCCTGGTGCTCCGCGTCGGCCATCACCTTGATGCCGATGACGTCGTCCACGCGCATCTGAACCGGCTCCACCTCCAGGGGGCCGCTCTTGAAGGACCAGGAGACCGACCGCTCCGCGCTGAAGAAGTCCTCCTTCATCATGTCGCTGGTGGAGTGGAACCGGTCCGCGGGGAGCCCCACCTCCCAGGCCCTGGCCTCGGCCATGGCCCGCGCCCGCGCGTTGATCGCGCCGGACAGCCAGGACGCCACCCGACGGGAGGTCTTCTCCGCGATGCGGCGGATCCCCTTGGTTCGCGTGGCCCAGAGCAGGCGGCCGTCGGCAGCGCAGGCCAGGGCCATGTCCACGGGGGTGCGGGGGAAATACTCCTCGGGATGGTCCCGATAGCGACCATACAGGAACCGGCGGCGCTCGGTGATCGGCGGGATCCCGCGGATGATCTCCTCCCTCAGCTCGTCCTTGTTCGTGAGGCGATGGACGCAGATGGGGCCATCGTGGAGGACGGCCTGCACGTGCTCGAGGAAGCGGCGCACAGGCTCCGCGGTGATCAGGTTGTCGTAGATGAAGAGCTCGGTGACGAAGGCCCCGTCGCCGGGCTCGACGCGGTTCGCCAGCCAGCGCATGGCGATCTCGAAGAGCCGCTCCCGATGGATGGAGCTGGTCAGATACATCAGGCGTCTCCCCTCACTTCCAGGTGCGTACGGACGTGCGATCCTTGTCGTCGCTGACCCGTTCTGGTACCATAGCTCGAAACCTGTGGGAGGACCAGAGATGAAGAGGACCATCGCGCTCATCGCCGCCCTGTCGCTCGTGGTTGGCTGTGGTAGCGATTCCACGAGGGTGGAGTATCCCGACTTCGGATCGACCTACGATTCCCTCGGGGATGACACCCTCGTCCCGGACGACGGCAGCCCGTCCGACGACGCCATCGGCCCCGACGGCCCGGTGCTCGGCCTCCTGGAGTACTTCGACGGGTACGGCGACGATCAGAAGCCCTGCCAGGGCTTCCAGAACCCGCCGGACAACACCGTCAAGATCGATCACTGCCAGTTCGACATGGCGTACAACCAGACCCGCACCTACCAGGTGATCTACTTCGAGCGGCAGGACGACGGCACCATGGTGCCGACCCCGTCGCAGGAGATCGAGTGGGAGCTGGTCAACATCGGCGACGAGGACGACCCCATCGCAACGGTGGACGCGTTCAACACGGGCACCAACCCGTCAGGCATCGCCCAGGTCAAGGTCCAGACCTTCGAGAAGCCCGGGCAGTTCGCGCTGAAGGCCCACGCCGTCACCAACAAGATCCAGATCCCGCCGCTCTACTTCGACATCGTGGTGGAGCCCAAGCAGGTGGAGCCCCTCACGGTCAAGGTCGTGTACAACGGCGGCAACTCCGCAATCAACAAGTGGAAGGCCTACCTGTTCTCCCAGGCGGTGTCGAACCCGAAGACCTGCCCGGACATCGATGCGGAGCACATGCCTCCCGCAGACAAGGCCAGCTCGGAGCTGACCCTGGCCTCCGCGGCGAAGTTCATGAACTTCGCGGACCTCTCCCCGGACCACCCCATCACCTTCACCATCTGCGCGGTGGCCTTCAAGGCGGGCTCCGCCGCGGTGGAGGCCTACGGCTGCAACGACGTGGACGGCGTGGTGGAGTTCGGCAAGTCCACGGTGGTCACCATCGAGCTCAAGGACCTGCCGCCCAAGTACAAGGGCAAGTACAACGTCGTCAACCACTTCAACATGATCAGCGCCCTGCCCGACGACATCGAGCTGGTGGTCAACGTCATCATCGATTTCTTCAACAACCCCATGGCCGCGCTCCTGGAGCTGACCTGTGCCCTGGGCGGCGACGCTCTGGAGGAGATCTGCCAGCTCTTCTTCATCCACCCGGACGACCCGGACATCGACGAGCTGACGCCCATCGGCAGCATGGCGGCGGACCTGATCAACGCGCTGCTCCTGAGCCTCCTCGAGGGCACCATCGGTGAGGACATCCTCTTCACCGGCAAGGACGTGGGCAACATCCTCAAGGATCTCGAGATCCTCTCGGTCATCGAGTTCAAAGGTGAGCCCGACGAGACCGGCCACTGGTACGAGGACGAGACCGAGGAGGAGTGGCACACGGTCCAGTTCCAGTGGACCCTGGGCCAGGAGTGCCAGTGGGAGGACCCCAACTGCGGCCTCAAGAGCTTCTCCTTCAACACCATCGGACAGGACGTCGTGGTCTCCACCTTCGAGGCGGAGATCCCGGGCTACACCAACGGCCAGTTCTACGACCTGGTCATCTATCCCCACCCCCTGGACTTCAACTACGGGGCCTTCCTCAACTTCATGATCCAGAAGGTGGTCCTGCCCATGGTCGCGGGGGACGGCTCCGACGGCCTCCCCGTGGTGGACAGCTATGAGAAATTCATCATGTCCCTGTTGGGCGGCAAGGAGTGCCTCATCCAGTACAACTGCTGCGACATCTTTGCGGCGGGACTCACGGACCCGGGCTCCTGGATGTACCCGGTCATCAAGGCCGGCTGCGACGCGCTGATCCCCATGGGCGCCGCGTACCTCGAGGGCTTCCTCATGGACCTGGATGTGAACACCGGCGACACGTTCACCCTTGCGACCAAGGACGGCGTGCCCTGCAAGCTCTACGACGACAACCAGGACCACATCGTCGACGGCATGGGCAAGCAGCAGCCCAACATGCGATGCCTCTGGGACGTGGAGCTCAAGGTGGGCGGCACCAGCGTGTTCTTCGAGTCGGACTTCTACGGGGCGAAATAAATCGATGCACACCGAGCTGCGGAAGACCTTCCTGCATACCTGGACGCAGACCGCGATTCGACAGATGGGCTATCGAACCCGCCTCGGACGCGCGGTCCGCATCCCCTACACCTTCGAACTCAAGGTCAGGTCCCCGTCCTTTCACCGTCGGGTCTACCCGTACCAGGGTCTCCTGCCGTTCAGCCTGCGGCAGGTCCGGCTCCCGACCCTGGCCGCCTCCCTGGACGTGGAGGTCCAGCGGGCCAGCATGACCCAGTTCTACCTCCACCTGGACTGATGAAGACACGGTCGAGGGTCCGGAGCCGTCTCATCTGGCGCATGGCCTGGCGCCTCCTGCGGTCCCACAAGGGCCCCTATCTCTCCGCGGTGACCCTCATCTCCCTGGGCGGCGTCGTCCTGGGCGTCGCTGCGCTCCTGGTGATCTTCTCCATCACCTCCGGCTTCGAGGAGGTCTTCCGGGAGAAGCTCCTCGGCGTCTACCCCCACGCCATCGCCATCGGCGGCGGCGCGGACGTGGCCGACTACCGCGGCGCGGAGCGGCGGCTGCGGAAGGTGGAGGGGGTCACCCATGCCTCGGCGGCCACCTACGACGAGATGATGATCTCTCACCGGGGGCGCCGGGCCGGGGTGCTCATCAAGGGGATCCAGCGGGACGACTCCCCTGCCTGTGTCCAGCTCAGGGATCGGACGACGGTGGGCGACCTGGACGAGCTGGGGCGCACCCTCGAGGTCGTCCGGACGGGCTCCGAGGTACACGCCACCCGATCCGTCGGCGGGGTCGACTGGACCGCGATCGCCTGGTCCGACGGCAGCCTCCAGGTCCTCCCGCCCTGTGTCGAGGAGGCGCAGGAGAAGGATGCGCTGGTCCGGATCCAGCTCCCCCCCGGCGAGACGGGGGGCATCACCCTGGACGACGGCCTGGAGAGCCAGGTGATGACCATCTCCGATGATGAGCATGGGCGCAGCCCCTATCTCCGGGTCTTCGACGGCGCGCTGACCATCCGGTTCGACGGGTTCGAGCACATGGTGCTCACCGAAGCCGGGGGCATCTATACCGTGGTGATCCACGGCGCCGCCCGACGAACCCGCCTCACGGACACGCCGCCGCGCAGGGCGGAGACCCCGGCCACCCTTCACCTGGTCAACGCCACGGGGGACACCCTGAACCTCGCCTCCGGCGACCACGAAGTCCCTGTCCCTCCGGGTGAGGACGTGCGCATCGCGGTCGCCGAGCGCCGCCTCCCGGGGGTCGTGCTCGGCGTCGGACTCGCCGGCACCCTGAGGGTGGGGCTCGGGGACGAGGTCAACCTCGTCTCTCCCCTGCAAGGGATGAGCCGCTTCTTCCGGTCGACCCCGGGTGCCCGCCCCATCGCAGATGCCTTCGAGGTCGTGGGCATCCTGGACCTGGGCTTCTACGAATACGACTCCCGCCTGGCGATCATCGACTTCGATCAGGCCCTGCGGTTCCTGCACCGCGGCGACCGCGCCCGTTGGGTGGAGATCATCACCGAGGACATCCTGGACCTGGACGACACCCTGGACCGGGTGGAGGCGGCCCTGGCGCGCTTCCGCCTCGATGATCTCCACCGCGCCGCCAGCGCCATGGCGGACCGCACCACGCGGATCCGGCAGAGCCTCACTCCGGCAGAGGACCTCCGGGGCGGGGTGGCGCGCCTGGCGTGGCTGCAGGACCTGATTGAGACCGTCCGGTACGGCCCCTCGGAGATGATGACCCTGGGGATCCAACAGGACCATCGCATCGTCACCTGGCGCGAGATGAACCGGGCGATGTTCACCGCGATGCAGCGCCAACGCCTGGTCCTGTCCCTCTTCTTCCTGATCATCATCATCGTGGCCGCGTCGAACATCGTCGGCAGCCAGACCATGATGGTGCGTGAGAAGCTGCGGGAGATCTCCCTCCTCAAGGTCCTCGGCTTCACCCATCGGGACGTCCGGAACCTCTTCACCATCCATGGCATCGCCATCGGAGGCGGCGGAGCGCTGCTCGGGCTGGTGGTGGGCGCGGCCATCGGGCTGGCCCTGGACCGCATCGGCTTCCCCCTGGACCCGGTGGTCTACTACGTCTCCCGACTCCCCGTGGCCCTGCGCTGGGGGGACATGTTGTTCGTCACCGGGGCCGCGGTGGTCCTGGTCTTCGCCGCGGTCCTCATCGCCGCATCCCGGGCTGCACGCCGCACCCCCGTTGAGGGCCTGACAGAATTGGAGTAGCGCCATGTCGACATCGCCGACGATTGAGGAGCTGGAGCCGGGAGGGAGTGTCGAGATCCTGGCGGTCCTGCACGACATCTCGATGCGCACGACCAAGGCAGGGAAGCCGTACCTCGTCCTGACCCTCGGGGATCGCACCGGCGAGATCCAGGGCCGGGCCTGGGACGAAGCGGCCCAGCTCCACGCGCTGGTCTCCGCGGGGGATGCGGTGGTGGTGCGCGGCCTCGTGGAGACCTTCGGGGAGCATCTCCAGATCAAGGTACGCCGCCTGGATCCCCACCCCTGGGACGAGGAGACACGGCGGCGCCTCCTCTCCGTGTCGAAGCGGGACATCGACGAGATGTGGGGAGAGCTCTGCGCGGGGATCGCCGGAATCACGGACCCCGAGCTACGGACGTTCCTCGAGACCTTCATCGAGTCCGATGCGATCCACGCGGGGTTCCGGACGGCCCCGGCCGCGAAGGTGGTCCACCACGCGTGGATCGGTGGCCTCCTCGAGCACACCGTGTCCATGCTCGCCGTGGCCGTGTGCCTCGCAGATCATTACTCGTCCCAGGTCCCCTGCCTGGATCGGAACCTGCTCGTGGCCGGAGTCGTCCTCCACGACGTCGGGAAGCTCGTCGAGCTCAGCGGCGACGGCGGGGGCATGGGGTACACCACCCGGGGCCGGTTCATCGGGCACATGGGACTCGCCGTGCAGCTGCTGGAGCGCCACAGGGCCGCAGGGCATCCCCTGGCCGAGGACACCCTCGACAGGCTGATCCACCTGGTCCTCTCCCACCACGGCGACAAGGAGAAGGGCTCACCGGTGAACCCGGTCACCGCGGAGGCCCATCTCCTGCATCAGATCGACATGGTGGATTCGCGCATGGCCATGACGGCCCGGCTTGCGAAGGAGGCCGGCCCCGACGGCTGGACCCAGTACGACCGCTTCCTGGGCGGATCGCTGTACGTGGATCCCGCTGTGGGAGGCCCGTCCACGGGCCGATATCGGGGCGTGGACGCCCCTCCCACAACGTCCGAGGCTGCGCCCGAGCCCGCAGAAGCCCCTCCCGCACCCCGGAAGCCGACCCTACTCTGACTCCACGCCGAAGTCCGCCTCGAGGTTGGCCTTCTTCGTCTCGTACGCCTCGCTCAGGGTCTCCCACTCCGCCATGTCGTGGTTGAGGGTGGCGATGAGGTCGGCGTGACGACGGCTCAGGTCCCGGGACGTCTCCGCTTCCTCGTAGCTCGCAGGATCCGCGAGGATCCCCTCCAGCTCGGCCAACCCCACCTCGGCCTCCTCGATGCTCTTCTCCAGCGCACCGAGGCGCTTCGTCGAGGGCCCCAGCTCCCGGTGCACCGCCTGGCGGAACTCAGCCTGACGTCGCTTCCGCTCCTTCTCCACCTCCCGCTTCGACGGCGCCTCATCCCCCACCGCGCCCCCACCAGGGGGGGGTGCGGCCGCAGGCCGGAGGGGGAGCGATGCAGCTTCGTCCTGCCCCCGCTTCCACTGGTAGTAGGTGTAGTTCCCCGGGAAATCCGTGAGGACGCCGTGCTCCAGCTCCAGGGTGCGGGTGGCCACCGCGTCGATGAACCGGCGATCGTGGGAGGTGAACAGCAGGGTGCCCTGGTACTGGCGGAGGGCCTCCTCGAGCACCTCCCGGGACTCGATATCCAGGTGGTTGGTGGGCTCGTCCATGAGGAGGAGGTTCGCCGGGCGGATCAGGAGCTTGGCCAACGCGAGGCGGCTCTTCTCGCCGCCGGAGAGGTAGCTCACCATCTTGTCGGCGTCGTTCCCCGTGAACCGGAACGCGCCCAGGAGGTTCCGCACCTCCGAGACGGTCCCGGTGATGTCCGTGCGCTGGGCCTCCTCGAAGACCGTCCGCTGGGGGTCCAGCTCCTCGAGCTGGTGCTGCGCGAAGTAGGCCACCTCGACGTTGTACCCGGGCTCAGCGGCCCCCGTGGTGGCCTCGACGCGTCCAGCGATGATCTTGAGCAGGGTGCTCTTCCCCGCACCGTTGATCCCCACGATGGCCACCTTCTCGCCCCGGTAAAGCTTGAAGTCCATGGGCTCGAAGACGGGACCGTCGCCGTAGTCCTTCACCAGGCTCGCGACCCTCAGGGCCTCGGCGCCGGACCGTGACGGCTGCGGGAACTGCACCCGAATTCCCCGGCCGGAGGACCGCGGCGCCTCGAGACGCTCGATCCGCTCCAACATCTTCATGCGGCTCTGGACCTGCTTGGCCCGATCCTTCCGCACGCGGTTGCGGGCGATAAAATCTTCGAGCTGGCGGAGCTGCACCTGCTGGTCGCGGTAGTGCTTCTCCCCGAGACGCTCCTCGTCCTCCTTCTTCACGCGGTAGGTGTCGTAGTCCCCGGTGTATTCCTTGACCCGCCCGAGGTCCACCTCGACGATGCGCCCGACGGTGCGGTTGAGGAACTCGCGGTCATGGGCCACCAGGATCAGGGCGCCGGAGAACCGGGACAGGTAGCGCTCGAACCAGATCATCGACTCCATGTCCAGGTGGTTGGTGGGCTCGTCCAGCAGGAGGAGTGTCGGATGCCCCACGAGGAGCCGGGCAAGCTCGGCCCGCATCCGCCAGCCGCCGCTGAGCTTGCCCAGGGGCACGTCGAACTGGTCCTGTCGGAATCCGAGCCCCGAGACGATCGCCCGGGCCTCGCCCTCCAGCGCGTCCCCACCGAGCCGCTCGTACAGGGCCTCCTCCCGGACCTGGGCGTCGAGGAGCGCAGGGGCTTCAGCCTCGCTGGCCTCTATGACCCGCCGACGGATGTCCCTCAGCCGCTCCCTGACCTCGTGCCAGCCGGACATCCCCGCGAGGACCTCCGGGAGGAGGCGCCCGTCCCGCTGGAGCCTGATCTCCTGGCGAAGGTAGCCGATCCGTGCGTCCTTCGCACGATTCACCTCGCCTTCGTCGGCGCTGATCTCCCCGGCGAGGATCCGGAAGAGTGTCGTCTTGCCGCTGCCGTTCCGGCCGACGAGGCCGACACGATCCTCGGGGCCGATCCGCAGGTTGACCCCTCGAAACAGGGGCTTCTCACCGAAGGCCTTTGATACGTCCTGGAGATGCAGCATCGCGCGCGGTCAACCTCTCGTGCCATTGGGGTTCACATCCAAGCGGCGCGCAGTATAATACCCCGTCCCCGACCTGGGAAGGACGTGCATTGAAGAACGAGAGACCCCGCCTCCTACCATTGCCCTCGGCGCTGCTGCTGGCCGCGCTCTTCCTGGGATCGGCCGAGGGTCTCGGCGCGCTCTTCGACGGCGAGATCGTGCTCCTCTGCCTGTCCCTCTCCGCGTGGCTCCTGGCCGCTGCCCCCTTGGCCGCAGGCGCCGTGGCGGCGCTGTTCGTGCTGCACCTCCTCGCCGGGTCGAACCCGGCGGTCGCCCGAATCATGGCTCGCCTCGCCGGGGACGCGGACACCAACCGCTTCTGGCCCACGGGGGTGCTGGTGGGACTCGGCGGTCTGCTGTACACGGGTCCCTTTGCGGGGAGCTTCACACGTCGGGCCCTGGAGCGGGTCACCGAGGAGGGTCTCGCACGCCTCCTGTCGGGGATCGGGACCCTCGCGATCTTCGGTGGACTCGCAGTCTCGTGGATGCTCGTCGCAGCGGTCCTCGTCCGCCTGGTGGGCCGTCGGCTCCAGCGTCGGGTCCCGGCGGCGGATCTCGCAGCCTGGCTCCTGCTCCCGCCCCTGGTGCTCTGGGGGCTCTACCTCTACCGCCTGCACGGAGAGCACCTGGGGCCCTTGGTCCTCCCCTTGGGCTGGAGCCTCCTCGTCACCCTGGGTCTCCTGCTCTGGAGCCCCCTGTCCCGCGTCGACGCCTCCCAGCTTCGCTGGCTCGCGCTGGGGATGTTCTTGATGGCCGTGATCCCGGTGGGCGTGGGGGCCGTCCACGAACCCACCCAGGGTGGAGGCGCCGGGCTCCCCAAGCTGCCCTACGCCTCGGCCATGACCTCGAGGCTCCGATCCCTCACGGACTTCGACGGCGACGGCCATAGCGGGCTCTTCGGCGGAGGGGACTGCGAGCCCTTCGACGACGGGATCCATCCCAGCGCCAGGGACATCCCGGGCAACGACATCGACGAGAACTGCGACGGCGAGGATGCCACGGAGCGTGGAGGTCTCCTCCTCGGGGACCCCACGGAGCATGTGCTCCCGGGCGCGCGGAAATACAACGTCCTCGTGGTGCTCATGGATGCGCTGCGCGCCGACCACATGCACTTCCTCGGCTACGATCGGGAGACCACCCCGCAGCTCGATCTCCTGGCCGACGAGGCCATCGTCGCAGAGAACGCCTACTCCCAGTCCGCCTGCTCCCGGAAGTCCATCCCTTCCCTCTTCACGGGGCGCTACCCGCAGTACATGGCGTGGGACCGGGATCGACGCTACTACGGGATCGAGGAGGAGAACCTCACCCTTGCCGAGCTGTTCAGCGAGAACGGGTACCAGACCGTGGGCGTCGTGAACGCATGGCTCAAGGACCGGCTCCATGGCTTCGGGCAAGGCTTCGACCAGTACATCTCGATCTACAACCAGAAGAACTGGAAGACCCTCTCCAACCAGTCCAGCCCCATCGCTGTGGTGCGCTCCATCGAGTTCCTCGAGCACCGGGATCCCGACCGGCCCTTCTTCCTCTTCACCTACCTCGAGGACGCGCACCATCCCTACAAAACCCACGGCCCCCCGGCCCAGAACTTCGGGCGCAGCGCCAAGGACCGCTACGACAGCGAGATCTCCTACGCCGACGCATGGGCCGGCTTCCTCTTCGAGTACCTCCGACAGAAGGATCTCTGGGACGACACCATCATCGTCGTCCTCTCGGATCACGGGGAGGAGTTTGACGAGCACGGGATGTCCCAACACTGCAACCAGCTCTACGTGGAGTCCACCCACACGACGCTGCTCGTTCGCATCCCCGGGGTTGGGGCCGAGCGGGTGAAACACCCCGTGGGTCCCATCGACGTCTTTCCGACCCTCCTGGACGCGACGGGCATCGAGCACGACCGGGAATCCCTCCACGGGGTGAGCCTCTTCAGGACCCTCGAGGAGAACCAGACGCGCCCCTCCCGACGCCCCATCTTCGGCTACGTCCGCCCGGGGCAGGGCGACGATGACCGCTCCCACATGGTGCTCCTGGATCGGTGGCACTACATCCGGAACGCAGGCTCGGGACACGAGGAGTTCTACGACCTCGAGAAGGATCCGAAGGAGCGGCGTGACATCAAGAAGAACAACCCTCGTCAGCTGCGAAAGCTCCGCCTCCTCCTTGACCAGTTCCTGGAGGACGCCACGCTGCAGTAGCCGGAGGATGGCCGCCATGCACCGACCTGTCACGATCCGACGGGCCCTCGCCCTGATCGCCCTGATCGCCCTGGCACACCCCGCCTGCGACGGCGACGGTGGCAGACACGAGGCGACCCCGGACGTCCTGTCGGAGGATGCGGCCGGGGACCTCGTCGCCGTCCCGGAGGACACCGTCGAGGCCGACGCGGTGACCGATGGAGGCGTCCCGGGGGACACCGCCGGTCCGGAGCTCCCGCCCCCCCCCGTGGTCGTGCTCATGAGCGGCTTCGAGGCCTTCGGTGGCTACGAGACCAACCCGTCCATGGACGCATTGTGGGACCTGGAGGGCCAGATCATCGCGGGCCTCGAGGTCCACGTGGTGGAGCTGCCCGTGGAGTGGGACGTCGCCTGGGAGCTGCTCCACGACGAGATCCGGACCCGGCACCCCCGTGTGGTGATCGCCACGGGCATGGCGGGCAGCCACGAGATGCGCTACGAGACCAACGCGGTCAACGAGGAGTGGGGCGAGGACAACGCAGGCGTGGACCCGAAGGGCGGGCCCGTGGTCCAGGACGGCCCGGAGACCCTGGCGCCCACCCTCCCCGTGGAGCTCATGGCCGCGGCGGTGGAACACGCCGGCCTGCCGACGACGATCTCCGAGAACGCAGGGACCTACCTCTGCAATCACGTCATGTACAACCTGCTCTACTTCGCCGCCATCGAGAGCCCCGACGACCTCCTTGCGGGCTTCATCCACGTCCCCCCGGCGCCCTACGAGGGCTCCATGACCGTGGGCGACATCACCGACGCCCACATCGTCGGCCTCGACGTCATCGCCACCTGGCTCGAAGAGGGCGCACCCCAATACAAGCCGACCCCCCAGACCCATACGCCGCCCAACTACTTCCTCCCGGGCTACGAATAGACCGGTCGTCGAGCTCTCGTTTCGGACTGCTCGAACGACGAGTCCCCAAGTCGGACTGTCCGGCTCCGGATCACCCAACGATGGAGGGCGGCTGCGGTGCGCAGACGCCTACTTGAAGACCTGGTCCTTGCTCGACTCCATGAGCGCCGGCATGAAGGACTTCTTCAGGCTCAGCAGCCGGTCGAACTTCACCTTGGCGCGGGCGTCTGTGTAGAGGGCCGTCGGCTTCTTGATCTCGCCGTCGATGAGCATGTCGCCGAAGTCGTAGAACTTCGATTTGACCTTGTCCGCTGCCTTCGCCGGCCCGGCGAAGGCGCCGACCACGAAGGCCACCGCCACGAATCCCATGACCAAACGCTTCATATCCAGCCTCCTTGGTCCCCGATCGGGACCGCCTTCATCATAGTCTGCCGACCCCGTCGGGATCAACCCTCGGGCTCCACGTCAGGGATCACAGGCTCCGGCGCCACCTCGGGAACGGCAGGAACGACGGGCTTCACCTCTTCGGGCTTCACCTCTTCGGGCTTCGCCTCTTCGGGCTTCGCCTCTTCGGGCTTCGCTTCTACTGTGGGAGGGGGTACAGCCCCGACTGCGGCGGCCTCTGTTGCCGTCTCAGGCTTCTTCGGCTCCTCGGGCTTCGGCTCGGGCTTCTTCTCCTCGCCGTCCTCCGGCTTCTTCTCGCCGGTGCTCTCCGCCTGGACCTCCTTGACCTCGAGGAGCGCCTCTGCGGCAGCGAGGACCGGGGTGTACATCTCCATCAGGGCCTTGAACACAACCTCGGCCTCGGGGAGCATCATGTACTGGAGGTTCTCGCCGATCTCCGCAAGCTTCTCGTCGGGCTTGATGTCCTGGAGCTGCTTGGTCATGGCGGCGTAGGACTTGAGCTTCTTCTTGTCGTCGGGGGTCGCCGCCTTGTTGGCCTTGATGGCCGCGATCTTCTCATCGAGCTGCTTGACGTACTGGCCGGCCGTGGAGGACGCGACCTTGTACTCCCGCTCCATCTCGTCCTTGCGCTTGGTGATCTTCTCCTGGAGGGCCTTCTGCGCCTCGGCCTCCTCCTTCATCTGCTCTTCCATCTTGCGCATCTGCTCTTTGAGCTTCAGCGTGTTCTCCTTGGCCTTCTGGGCTTCGGAGATGTCCAACCCCTGGGGCTGCGCGAGCGCGATGTACTGATCGTAGGCCTCGGCAGCCTTGTCGAAGTCCGTGAGACGGGTCGCGTAGATCTTCGCGATGCGGTCCACCAGCTCGAGCTTCGTGTTGTCCGCCGTGACGGCCTTCTGCCACCAGGTGAAGCCCTCATCGTAGTCCGCGTCGCCCACGTGACACGATCCCTTCCCGATCATCGCCTCGACGTTGTCCGGCCGCGCGTTCAGCACGTAGTCGTACTGCTCCAGGGCCTTCTCGTAGTTCAGGTAGTTGAGGTAGATCGCAGCGAGGTTGAGGCGCGCCGAGAGGTTGCTCTCGTTGAGCTGGATCGCGACCCGGAAGTGGCGCACGGCCTTGGGGGTCTCGGCGAGCTTGTAGTAGGCCAGGCCGAGGTTGTTGTGTGCCTCGGTGGAGCCGTTGTCCAGCTTGAGGACCTTGTTCTCGAAGACCCACTTGGCGATGGTGTACTCGCCGCGCTGCATGTAGATGAGGCCGCGGGTGTTGAGCGCCACCACGTCGGTGGGCTTCACGGCGAGGACGTTCTCGATGAAGTCCTCAGCCCGGTTCAGGTACTCCAGCCGGTTGGCCTCGTCCCCCTCGTGCTCCGTGCGCAGCAGCCAGTACAGAGCCAGCGCGTTGTTGGCCTCGCTGTTGTCCTGGTCCTGGACGATGACCTGGTCGAAGAGCTCCTTGGCCCTCTTCGTGAGGTTGTCGGCCTCGATGTCCTGACCGACGTCGTACTTCTCCTTGGCCATGCCGAGGTAGACCTTGCCGATGTAGCCCTTGGCCGTGCCGGACTCGGGGTTCGCGTCCAGCGCGCGCTGGTACACCTCGAGGGCCTTCTCGGGCTGACGGGTCCGCTCGTAGACCATGCCCAGGTTGAAGTAGGCCTCAAGGAAGGCCTTGTCCTTGGTGATCGCCTCCTCGAAGGACGTCACAGCGGACTCGTAGTCCATCATGGAGAAGAGGGAGATCACGCCGTCCCGGAAGGACTTCTGCGCCTCGATGTCCACGCCGGGCACGAACTCGGGCTTCTCGGGGACGATGATCTCGCGCTTCTCGAGGCTGCGGCGGAGCTCGTCGCGCCGCTTGTCCTCTTCGGCCTGCTTCTTCTTCTCGGCCTCGAGGCGGTGCTGCTCCTCGGGATCGATCTGCGGGTTTCCGTCCCGGGTCTCTTCCTTGGTGGTCGCGGGATCACAGGCCCCGACCGCCAGCGCCAGGAGGAGGACCAGGGACAGACGCATCCAGGTCGTGACGTTCATCTTCATGCTCCGCATCCCTGCCCCCCTCACTTCGTGGCCCCGCCGGCCTTGGCCCCTTGGGGCGCTGCGGCGTCGTCGAGCTTCTGTTCACCTTCCTCGAGGCCCTGGCCCTCGTCGTCGACAGCGGGCTCGTCCTTCGTCTCCTTGGGCTGGAACGCAACGAAGTCCACGTAGGTGTCCCCCCGGGTGAGGGACCGGATGAAGCTGGTGGAGGTCAGGGTGTCACGGAGCTTGTCCGTGGTGACCAGGGGCTCCTCGGCGATGGGGAAGTCGTTGGGGGTGACCTTCGCCGCCATGATCCCCGATTTCTTGGACCACTCGGAGTAGACGCCCATCTTGTGGGCCATCTGGATGGCCTGCTTGAAGTTCGCCCGGGCCTTCTCCTCGACCGGCGCGGCGAAGTCCTCCAGCGCGACCTTGTACTCGTCCTCCTCCCACTGCTCGAGCCCGGCGGGCATGGGCACCGCGTAGAGGGTCTCGGCGAACTCGTAGTAGAGGAGCCCGATCTTGTAGTAGGCAGCGGCGGCCCAGGTCCGGGACAGGTAGTCGAGGACCTTGACGAACCGGGCCTCCGCAGCCTGGTGCTTCTTCGCCTTCTCCTCCAGGGACTTGTCCAGGCGGTAGAAGGTCTTGGTATCGAGCTTGAAGGCCATGAAGTCCTGGTACGAGTACTCGGCGAGATAGAACGCCACCTGGGCGGCGAAGATCCTGGAGGGCTGCTTGCCGCCGTCCTTTCCGTACTTCGAGAAACGCTGGAGGGTCGCCTGGCAGAGGCTCTCGACGGTCCTGCGGTTCTTGCCCATGTCCTGCTCGAAGAGCACCTCCGCGGCGCGGGCGGTGGCCTCGAGGTAGATGCCCGTCTTCGCCGAGTACTTCTTGGCCGCGCCCGTGAAGGTCTTGTACGCCCCGGTCAGATCTCCCTTGGTCTGCTGGAGGCGCCCGATCTTCAGGGTTGCCGAGGCGGTCCGGTCGTCCTTCGGGTAGAGCTTCTGGAACTCCCCCAGGGCATCGATCGCGTTGTCGTAGTCCTTGAGGGCCTCGTAGATGGTCGCGGCGTTGATGATCGCGCCGGGGGTGCCCGGGCTGTCCTTGAACTTCTTCATCGCCATGAAGGCCTCGGCGGCCTTGGTGAACTGGGTCTGCGCCTCGTAGATCTGCGCAATGACGAACTGGGCCTCGGCGGCCTTCTCGCTCTTGGGGTAGGTGCGGATCAGGGTCTCGTAGTACTCGATGGCCTTCTTGAGCTGCTTCTGCTTCGCGTACAGGAAGGCCATGGTGTACGTGGTGTACGCCATGATCTCCTTGTTGTTCCGGAACTCCTTGCGCAGCTTGGCGAGCTGCTCCAGGGAGGCGGTGGTCTTGCCCTCGGTCTCCAGATCCTTGGCCCTCCGGGTCATGGCCGTCGCGACGATGAGCTCCAGGTCCTTCTTCGTCTTGAAGAGGAAGTTCTTCGTGTCGATCAGGCGCCGCGCCCACTCCTCGACCATGCCCCAGTTCCCGACGCGGAAGTAGGAGTCCATGATGAGGGTTGCGGCGATGGCCGCGAAGCGATGGGAGGGGTCGTACTTGAAGATGTTCTGGAAGCGGAGCACCGCCTCCTCGAACATCCCGTGCTTGTAGAAGGTCTCCGCGGCGATGTACATGATGTTGGGGATCATCTCCCCCTTCTGCGGGTACTTCTTGACGAACTCGGGATCCTCCCGCGCCTTGAGGAGCAGCTCGCTGTACTTGTCCGCGGCCTTGATGAAGTCCTCTTCCAGGGGATGGAGGTCCGTCCGAACGATCTCCTTGGCATCCTCCCGCATCTCGTCCGCGGAGACCTTCTTCACCTGGATCTGCGTGCCGCGGGTGGTCCGGGTCCGCAGACCCTCCTGGACCATCAACGCCTCCATGCAGTAGATCACGCCCAGGGCCGAGTCCTCGACGAACTTGCCCTTGGTGTCCTTCTGGATCACCTGCTTGTACTGCTCAGCCGCGTTCTTGTAGTCGCTCAGGTTGAAGTAGAGGATTTCCGCGTACCAGAAGTTGACCTCGTAGGACCTCGGCGAGCTCGGATAGCGGCTGATGTAGTGGGCGTAGTACTCCGCCGCCTTCACGTACATGGGCTCGGCCTGCTTGGACT
The DNA here is from genome assembly GCA_043815665.1 of Pseudomonadota bacterium. Classification (GTDB taxonomy): domain Bacteria; phylum Myxococcota_A; class UBA9042; order CAIXZC01; family CAIXZC01; genus CAZNWW01. The sequence continues at coordinate 30,034 of JBDRIT010000100.1, read as the reverse complement.
GCTTCGCCTTCTCGAGCTTGTCGCCGGTGACGTGGTAGTAGTTCGCCACGAAGAAGATCGCCTCTTCGACCATCCCGAGACCGGTATCCACCGCCTCCTGATCGTCCTTGTTGGCGATCATCCAGCGGGACTCGGTCTTGAAGTAGTCCATCATCTCTTTGACGACGCGCTCGGTCTCGGACCACTCGGGGGCCCTCTGGACCAGATCGAAGATGACCGAGTAGTATTCGGTCACTCGGCGGTGCATCGGGAATTTCTCGATGAGGTGGTAGTACACCGCAATGGCGTCGTCCACCTTGCCCTGGCCGACGTAGAGCTCGCCCATCTTGTGGATCTTGACGTAGGCGCCGTCCTTCCCGATCTCCTTCGTGAAGTACTCGAGGGCCCGCTTCCAGCCGTCCTCTACCTCGGTGTAGACCAGGACCAGGTCGTTGAGGGCCTGGCTCGCGAAGGAGATCTTGGCCTGCTCGCTGCTCCCGGTCTTGATGGCCTCGATCACCTTCTGGAAGGTGTCGATGGACTTCTCGAACTCCGAGAGGTTGTAGTACACCCACGCCAGCTTGTAGAGCGCGTAGTTGTACATGCTCGCTGCCGGGTGGTTCGTGATGATGGTCTCGTACTTGCTCTTGGCGAAGTAGAGGGACCGGTTCTCGAAGTAGTACTCCCCCTGGTGGAGCAGCGCCTGGGGGAGCAGGCGGCTGTTGGGGTGGTTCTGGGTGAGGTTGTCGAAGTGCTTGATGCCCTCACGCTGGAGCGCACGGTCCTTGCTGGTCTTGCCCACCTCGAGCGCGCCGCGCCCCAGGTAGTAGAGGACCTCGTCGATGCGGACGTAGTCCGGGTACTCCCGGAGGATCTTCCGGTAGTACTCGAGGGAGACGGAGTAGTCCTGCTCCGGCTCCGGAGGCCGCTCGGAGAGCAGCCCCTCGTCGAACTTGTCCATCGCGTCCATCCACGTCTTCCTGGACTTCAGGTACTGGTAGTGGTTCTCCTCCCAGTACGCCTCGGCCAGGCGGAAGTAGATCTCGGCCTTGTTCTTGTAGTACGGGTTGGCCGCGAGGAGCTCCTCCATCTGCTTGATGCTCTTGGTCCGAAGCTCGCTCTTCTGCAGCTGCAGCGCCTCGAACTTCTTGTCGAGCAGGGACACCTCGAAGTCGGACAGGGTCATCGCCTTGTCGACGCAGAGGAGCTTGACCAAGTCGCAGATCATGTCCTCGGGGCAGTCGGGGTCCGTCTCACACTTGATCTCCTTGGACTCGACCTCCTTGGTCACGACCTTGGTGATCTCACGCTTCTCACGATCGCGCTTGTCCATCTGTGCGAGGGCAGGCGCAGCGATGAAGACGAGCAGGACGGTCACGGCGATGGACGTTCTCAACATCACTTGCACTCCTCACCAAGGAAGCTCCGGTATCCCCAGATCTCGTCCTCCCAGTAGTCACCCTCGAAGGGCCACTCCAGGGCGTCGCTGCCGACGATCGCGGTGGAGCCGCCGGTCTCCTCGTCCGGCTCCAGGAGATCCTCGATGTAGCCGATGATCTTCTTGTCGACCGCGTTCTCCTCGAGGACCTTGAGGTGCTTCGGCTTGAGCTTGCCGTAGATCTCCTGGCCCTTGACGTACACGAGGATCTCCTCGGTGGTCTTGCTCGCCTGACCGAGGCGGAGGATCGCGCTGACCGCGTCCTGGAGCATCTGCTCCTCCAGGAGCTCCTTGGTCGAGGCCTCGATCTTCTCCATCTCGACCTGGTTGAGGTCGAGCTCGATCTCCGTGACCTTGACCTGGTAGTCCCGCAGCTCCTTCTGGAGCATCCGGAAGGCCATCTGGATCTTGATGCCGATCTCGTTGATGCGGCTGATCCGCTGGCCCTCGAGCATGGACAGGGTCTCCTCGGTCCAGGGACCGAGCTTGCCCTGGGCGTCCTTGATCAGCTCCTTCTCGTGCTCGATCTGGCGGATCGTCCGGTAGAGCAGGTAGACGTCGGGGTTGGTCATGATCGGGTAGAGGAGCTCGATGGGGAGGTTGTAGCCCCCGCCCTCCTCGTTGGCGATCTTCTGGTAGGCCATCCAGTACTCGGCCTGGGTGCGCATGTTCCGCATGAACTGGTCCAGGGGCACGCCCTTGGCGGAGACGTGGCGCTTGAACATCTCGAGGGCCGCCCGGGCGTTGTCGTACTGGCAGAGGTTCATGTAGGTCGTGGCCTCGAGGATCCACAGCTCCGGGTAGAAGTACTCGGAGAAGAACGGGCTGTGCAGCGCGTGGAAGGTCCCGATGGAGCGCATGAAGTCCTGCTTCATGAAGTAGGTCCAGCCCATCTCGTAGAAGGCCTCGGCCAGGCGGGTCGAGGTCCGGGGGATCTTCCGGTAGTAGTAGATTGCGCCGTCGTAGTTCCCCGTCTCATAGGCGATCCGGGCCAGCGCGAGGTACGCCAGATGGGCGACGTGACCGTCGGACTTGTTCGCCGCGGTGGCCTCGATCGCGGTCTGGAAGCTGCCGACCGCGGACTTGTACATCTGGTTGGCCACCTGGATGAGGCCGGTGAGGTAGCGCGCCTTCCCGTACATCGGCGAGTCCGTGGAGACCTGCTCGAAGTACTTAAGGCCCATGGAGTAGTTGTTGCCCTCGTAGAAGAACTCGCCGAGGAAGTAGTTGTACTCGTCCTGGAACGCGTGGGAGAAGTTTCCGACGAAGAACTGGGTGAGCTGCTCCAGGTCGGGGGGAGAGTAGGCGACCTTCTTGCGCATCTTGCCCAGGGCACTGAACGCACCCTGGAAGAAGGGCTTGTCCGGTCCTTGCAGGACGATCTCCAGCAGGAGGTTCGCCGCGGACTCGTACAGGTTCGCCTGGACCAGGGCCAGGGCCATCCCGTAGCGGGCGTTGTAGTACTCGTCGGAGTCCGGCGGGTAGTTGTTCTTGGTGATGAAGTCCTGGAAGTGCAGGATCGCGTCCACGAACCGGCCCTTCTCGGCGTACTCCATCCCGGTCTTGAGCTGCCCCTGGGCGTAGAAGGACTTCTGGGCCTCCATGGCCTTTTCCTGCTCCCGCTTGAGGCGCAGCGCATCGAGGCGGGACCGCTCGGCCTCGGCCCGGATCTCCTCCGGGGTCTTCTCCTCGACGGGCTTGATCGTCTCCCCGGGCCCGGTGGTCTCGTCGGGCTTCACGGGCTCCACGGCGCCGCTGTACTTCTGGGGCGTCGAGAGCATGAACCGGATCACCTTCTCCGGCACCCCGGCGTTCTTCAGCTCGAGGATGTCGTTGATGGTGAGGTTGAAGATCGTGCGATCCTTCTCGATGGCCGCGATGATCTCATCCTCGGAGATCTGCAGCTTCGCCAGGGTGATGATCTCTCCCTTGGAGATCGCCCAGCCCGCGGAGGGGGCCAGGAGCACCCCGCCGCACACGGCGACCGCAAGGAGAAATGTCCAGGCTTTGGTGCGCATGTTCTTGACTCCTCCGCCTAGTTAAGAAAGAAATCGAACCCGAAGGTTATTTCCGCCGGGAACGAGACACCGCCGACTTCGCCGGTCGCCGCGTAGAAGAAGTGCCGGTACTCGACCCGCACCGCGCCCCAGTCGATCACATACATCCGGACGCCGACGCCGATGTTCCCCGCAACGTCCACCTGGGACTTCTCCTCGCCGCCCAGCTTCCGCGTGCGGACGGTGGTGCCGATCGCGCCGGCGCCGAAGGCCAGGTGGAAGTCGAAGTGCCAGAGCTTCTTGGTGAAGATGCCCAGCTTCCCGTGGATCGGGGACCACAGGCCGTTGAGGCCCGCGTTCCACAGCAGGACCTGCGGGGTGGTGGTCCGGATGTGGAACTCGTCGTTGAGGAACGACTCGAGGTCGCTCTTCATGCTGAAGATGTACTGCCCCCAGATCTCCAGCCCGAGATCCTCGCTGATGAAGTACCCCGCCCGCAGCCCCAGGGGGACGTAGTTGAAGAACTCGTCGTTTGGGATGATGCCGAAGTGCGGGGTCAGCGCGAAGCGGCCCTGCTTCTCGAACAGGCGCTTCTGGATGACCTTCACCTTGCGCTTCTCGCCCCAGTACTTGTCCAGGTACGAGTCGAGCTGGGATGTCTCCTCCGCGAAGGCCGGGGCCACGTTGACCGCCATCGCCACGAGGACCAGGAACCCAATGATGCCCTTGCTTTTCTTCATCTTCTCACCCTCTCCGCCCGGGTTATCTCGTCAATTCCGGTTTGTTTCGGTTAGTTACCCGCATCAGGCGGGGGGAAGCAGTTCAACCGTTCGGGGCAATCCCAGTGCTCTTCCCAGGTCAGCTCGCCGATCGCAGGGTTGCCGTTGACCCCGAAGGCGATCGCGGGCTTGAGCTCCATCCACGACGGGCAGTCCTGCTGAATATAGAGCTCGGCCCAGTAGACCCACACCTGGTTGACCTCGTCGAACCGCCATCCCTTCTCGTTGACGTACTCGAAGCAGACCGTGTTCCCGGTCTTGGCGAGCTCCGCCGGGATCACCGGGGGCAGCGGGGGCATGCACGCGCCGTCGCAGCAGAACGAGGGCAGGTCACCGAGGCTGACCTCCTTCGTCTCCGTGGGCTGGCCGGGGGTCCGCACCTGGGTCCGCACCACCGCGTCCACGTCGCCGCAGGCCGCGCCGCCGGTGCCGTTGTCAGCCCACTCCGACGCACTGGTGCACTCCAGGGTGTCGTCGTCACACCACCACTTCCGGGTGGTGCAAACGCCGGTGTCCTCGTCCCCGGGGCAGTCCCCGTCGGACGCGCAGTCCTTCCGAAGGGAGACCCGCCGGTCCACCTTGGTGCCGTCGATGGCGAAGGTCTTGCTCGGGTCAAAGTTGTAGTCGTTCGGCACCAGGAACTGGTCCGCCAGGGACAGGAGCTTGCCGCTCCCCTCGATCCCGTAGTTCCAGCCCGGGGGCAGGGAGTCGTCCTGGCCGAGCTTGGTCAACTCGATCGCGAACTCCCAGTAGCCGCCGAAGGTGTAGCGCACCTGGCGGGCGGTGTCCTGGAACACGTTGGTCAGGTTGGTCTGGTCGAAGTCCTCGGAGTTGATGAAGATGTGGTGGCCGCCGGTGAGGCAGGCGATCTCCTGCTGCCGGGGGTCCCGATCGAGGTAGCCCTTGGCCTGGTACTGGATGAAGTGGATCGGGATCCGGTCCTCGTAGGCTCCCGCCTCCACCTTGGAGACCACGGTGTCGAAGGAGGTCGAGTACTGGGCGCAGGAGCCCGAGCACTGGTCGAGGCTCGAGGACTCGGAGCAGGTATCGGGCCCGTCGTTGATCACCACGATGTGCTTGTACTTCGTGCTCTGGGTCCGCGGGTGGTTCTCCATGTAGTCGAGGGCCTGGTCCACCGCGGTCCAGAGGGGACTGCGACCGCCCACCTTGGTCTTGTAGTCGTCCAGGGGGCCGAAGGAGCCGTCGCCCAGGACCAGGCTCAGGTTGGTGCCGTAGCAGTTGTCCTTCTTGGTGTCGTTGTCCTCGTCCTCCACGGCGGGCAGGTCGCAGATCACGTCGATCCCGTACTCCCGGTACCCGAACACGATGGCCTTGTCGTTGCTGTTGAGGTTCTGGAGGATCGTCTTCACGGCGTTCATGCGGGTGCCGTTGAGGTCCGACGCCCGGTCCACGAAGCCGTCCAGCGCGTCCTCGTGGGTCCCCGACGGGTCCTCGTTGTTCACCTCGTAGTAGGGCGGGTAGGGCTTGACGAAGCCCTTGTTGGACCCGCTCATGTCCACGAGGATCGCGACGCCGACGCCGTCCCCGCGGGACGGCGTGAAGGCCTTGTACCCGACATGGGAGATCGCCACGTCCCCGGTCTCGATGCCGGAGAAGCACCCCCCGACCGCGCCCGCCCCGGCGACGCAGAAGCCCTTGCCGACGCTGGTATCGCAGATCTTGCCCGGGCCGCAGTCCGACGAGGTGGCGCACTTCGCCGTCCCCGGGAGCTGCTTCTCGATGCAGCCGATGGACATCTCGAAGCGCGCCGACGTGACCTTCGCTTCGGTGACCTCCTGCAGGTCGATCCGGTCACCGGGGCGGATCGACTGGTCCAGGTCGTTGCCTTCCCGGTCCTGGGTCCCCTTGAGCAGGACCCGCAGGATCATGCCGTCCGCGGCCTCGTCCTGCATCCGGCAGAGGGGGACGTACTTCGTCTCCCCGTCCTCGATGACCTTCTTCATGGGCACGGCGCTCACCACGTACAGCTCGCTGAACTGCACCTCGCTCAGGTAGAGCGACGCCGTAGAGTCGCACCCCGTCTGCGACGCGCCGAGGAGCAGCAGCGTGACAGCCAGGAACACTCCGTACGTCAGTTTCGGTCTACGCATCGGACTCCCTCTCGTTCACGTCCAGACACCGCACTCGCAACACCCGTTTGGCCACCGGCGAGGACCGCCAGCGCTGTAGCCTTGAACTACATCTGGACCATTGTGGCCGTCGCCGGACCAAAGTCAAACTGTTTTTGACGCAGTTTCCCGCCCCTCCGAGGCCCATTCGAGGCCCTCCGGGCCGCATCAGCGCTGGCCGAAATCGAGGAAACCGTCGTCTGCGTCGAGGACGGCGTGACCCCCCAGGATCAGGGGTCGATTCCGGGGCCCGTGGCCCACGGCCAGCCCCGCCGCAGCGGGGACGCCGCAGGCGGCGCAGAGGTCGATCAGGCTTCGACGTACCGCGTCATCGAACCCGGTCCCCAGGTCCCCGATGACGACGCCGGAGATCCCCGGAAAGGTCCGGCAGGAGGACAGCTGGTGCAGGAGACGATCCAGCCGGTACGGGGCCTCGCCGGTGTCCTCGAGGAAGAGGATCCTCCCGGAGAGGTCCGGCTCCTCCGGGGTCCCCAGGAGGGAACAGAGCACCGTGAGGTTTCCGCCGATCAGCGGCCCCTCGCCCCGCCCGGGATGGAGGCGATCGAGGCCGCGGTGGCGCCCCCCCCGGTCCGGCGCATCGAGGAGATCCCGGAACGCGCCCAGGGAGGCGGCGTCCAGGTCCGCCAGGGTGGTGACGTTCGGCCCGTGGACCCCGCGCCAGCCCCACCGCCGGGACAGGCCCAGGAGCAGGGCCGTCACGTCGGAGAAGCCGATGAGGGTGCGGGCCGGGCCGGGCGCCCCGGCGGGCAGGCTGCGGAGGAGACGGACCGCCCCGTAGCCGCCCCGCGCGGCCAGGATCGCGTCCGCGCCCGACGCAGCGGCCTCGAGGAGCCGGGCGGCGCGCACGGAGTCCGGCGCAGCCAGGAAGCCCTGGGCCTCCCCCGGGTCGGGGTCGAAGAACACCTCCACGGTCCGGCCCATGGCCTCCAGGATCCGGATCCCGGCCCGGAAGCGCTCCGGCGGGACCGGCCCCGACGGGGCGATGATGGCCAGAGCCTCGATGGATCTCGACATCGCTCCTCCCCCTGTGTGCCCCGACTATAGTACTGAATTCTTTCGCCGTGACCGTCAACCCGTAAGATGATCCTTGGCGGGAGGTGCACATGGCGATCCAGATCGTTCAGAAGTCCAAGGGGCGCACGCTCAAGTCCCCGAAGGTCGCGATCGTCCTCTCTGGCGGCGCGGTGTCCGGCGGCGCGTTCAAGATCGGCGGCCTCATCGCGCTGGAGCAGCTGCTGCGCAACTGTCGGGTCAACGACCTCGACATGTACGTGGGCATCAGCGCCGGCTCCCTCATCGCTGCGCCCCTGGCCGCGGGGATCCCTCCCAACGAGATCCTGGCGGGCCTCATGGCCACCTCGGAGAAGATCCTCCCCTTCCGTGTGCGGGACTTCTACAACCCCAACGTCGGTGAGATCGCGCAGAAGGGCGCCAAGGCCCTCAAGGACGGCCTGAAGCTCTGGCCCCAGGCCGGGCGGGCGTTCTTCAAGGTCCTCGAGGAGCATCGACCCCGGCTCAAGGAGCTGGGGCGGCGCCTCGCCGAGAGCCCCTCGTGGCAGCACCTCGAGGAGCTGCAGGAGCCCTTCATCAAGGAGCTGATGCGCTCGTCGGACCTGCCGCATCTCCTCTCCTACCTGCCGTCGGGGGTCTTCGACAACTCCCGCATCGAGCGCTGGATGCGGATCAGCCTCGAACGCAACCGGCTCCCCAACAGCTTCCCCCTCCTCCAGCTCGAGAAGGGGAACGCTCTGTACGTGGAGGCGGTGAACCTGGACACCGGCGAGGAGGTCGTGTTCGGGCCGGACGAGGACTCCTCCGTGACGATCTCCGAGGCCGTGCAGGCCTCCACGGCGCTCCCCGGCTTCTACCGGCCGGTGAAGCTGGGCAACACCTGGTACATCGACGGCAGCGTCAAGCACACCGCGCCCATGGAGGTGGCCCGCCGCAAGGGCGCCGATCTCATCATCTGCTACAACCCGTTCCGCCCCTACCACCAGGTGCCCACCAAGCGCCTCGTGGAGAACTTCGAGTCCCTGGCGGAGATGGGCCTCGTCACCGTGCTCAACCAGTCCATCCGAACCATGATCCACTCGCGCCTCGAGCTCGGCGTGGAGGAGATGCGCACGGATCCGGCGTTCACCGGCGACATCCTCGTGATCGAGCCGGCGGAGGACGACGCGGCCTTCTTCACCATGAACCCCCTGGCCTTCTGGAAGCGCGCCGAGGCGGCGAAGCGGGGCTTCCGCTCCGCCAAGCTCGACTTCGAGCGCTCCTTCCTGCGTCTGAGGTCCCTGCTGGCGCCCTACGGGATGGAGGTGGACCTCACCCGCCTCGAGGAGATCGACGAGCAGCTCGAGGCCGCGGGAGACGATGACGAGCGGGTGGTGCGGATCCTCACCCGGGAGCGCCCCCGACGGCGGCAGCGGCTCCGCGTGGTGCGCGCGGCCGGGGCGGAGTGACCGCTACCGCGGCTCGAGGCCCGTGACCCTGGACCAGTCCACCTGCTCGAGGATCTCCGGAAAGAACCCGATGTCCACGCCCTCGCTGAGGCGCGTGAACTCCGCGGCGGCCTCCTTCTCCTGGAGGCCGGGGTAGGCCTTCTGCGCGATCTCTGCCCGGACCTCCGGGTCAGCCAGGGTCTTGTGCATCTCCGCCAGGAACTTGTAGAGGAACACGATGTGGAGCCCCTGGCCGGACCGGATCACCGGGGTGAATGTGTTCACCTCCATGTGCTCCACCGCCAGGGAGATCGCCTTGTCGTAGAGGTCGTAGCCCTTCTGATCATCGTAGGCCTTGGAGTGGTCGTACTGGAACGCGTAGCTCATCACCGCGACCTCGACCCCGTGCTTCGCTGCGAAGTCCCGGCCCACCCGGTCGAAGTCATGAGGCGTCGCCACCCCCTCCTCCACGAAGACCCGCCGGAGGGTCTCCATCAGGTCCATCTGCCCGTCCTGGCAGGCCGCCACCGCGGCGGCCGCGCACTCCGTGGCGTGGGCGTGACAGCAGATGGACTGCGCGTCGAGGAGGTAGTAGGTGTTCATGTGATCCCAGAGAAACCACTTCACGTCCCACACGGCGCGCAGCATCTCTTCAGGGATCGTCGCTGGCGTGAAGTCCTCGGTGAACCGCCGCAGGGTCCATCGCCGGGCCAGGGCCTTCCGCCAGGCCAGGACGAGATCGAAGCGGGGCTCGAAGTCTCCGTCGAGGCCCGCCTGGACCGCGACGACCCGATCCACCAGGACGTCGAGGCTCTCCTCCAGGCTCGCGCCGGCCCGCACCGGGTGGACTGCGAGGAGGTCCTCCGCGGTGATCCGCCAGCCGCCGACCGTCGCGACCGCCGCCTCGTCATCCGCGCCGATGAACAGCGCCCCGGGATCCCCCGGCAGGTCGACCAGGATCGGCCGCTCGTCCCCCCCGCAGGAGATCAGGAGACAGGCAGAGATGAGCGCCAGACGTCGCATGGCGGGGAGTATAGGTGACGCCCCGAGGGCTGTCGAGGCGCTTGTCTTTGGTCCCGGCCGCGACTACACTCGGCGGTCATTCGGGGGACCCCGGGGAGGGAACGGCATGCTCTTCGTTGATCAGATCAAGCGGAGTCACCGGTGCGGCGAGCTGCGGGGATCCCATGCGGGCAAGACCGTGGTCCTCATGGGCTGGGTCCACCGGGTGCGGGACATGGGCGGGCGGGTCTTCGTGACCCTCCGGGACATCACCGGCGTGGTCCAGCTCCGCTTCGACGCGGACGACGAGGTCCGGTTCGCGGCGGCCCGCCAGCTCCGGTCCGAGTGGGTCGTGGGCGTGCAGGGCCGCGTGGACAGCCGGGGAGCGGACGCGAACCCCGACATGACCACCGGGGAGATCGAGGTCGTGGTCCAGAGGATGGAGGTGATGGCCACCTCGGAGCCGATCCCCTTCCCCATCGAGGAGAGCGTGGACGCGCACGAGGAGACCCGCCTGCGCTTCCGCTACCTGGACCTCCGGCGGCCCCCCCTGCAGCGCCGGCTCCTGGCCCGGTCCAAGGCGAACCGCATCACCCGGGACTACCTGCTGGAGAACGACTTCCACGAGATCGAGACGCCGCTCCTCCTCAAGAGCACCCCCGAGGGCGCCCGGGACTACCTGGTCCCCTCACGGGTCCAGCCGGGGAGCTTCTTCGCGCTGCCCCAGTCACCCCAGACCCTCAAGCAGCTCCTGATGGTCTCGGGTTTCGACCGCTACTTCCAGATCGCCCGCTGCTTCCGGGACGAGGACCTCCGCGCGGATCGGCAGCCGGAGTTCACCCAGATCGACCTGGAGATGTCCTTCGTCTGCGAGGACGACATCATCGACGTGGTCGAGGGCCTCCTGGTCGCGCTGGTGCGCGGGCTCGACGGGCGGGAGATCACGCGGCCCTTCCCCCGTCTCTCCTACGAGAAGGCCATGTCCCTGTACGGGTCGGATCGCCCGGATCTGCGCTACCCCATGCCCATCCGGGACCTGGGCGACGTCTTCGCCGCCAGCACCTTCCAGGTCTTCTCGTCCGCGTTCGAGAGCGGCGGCGTGATCAAGGGCATCCTGGTGCCCGGCGGGGCCTCGAAGTCACGGAAGGACATCGACAAGCTCTCGGAGATCGTGGGCCGCTTCGGGGCCAAGGGCGTGCTGTGGTTCAAGCGGGAGCTGGAGGAGTTCAAGGGGCCCGCGGTGAAGTTCCTCACCGAGGACGAGCTCAAGCACCTGGACACCCGGTTCTCGCCGGTGCCCGGGGACCTGATCCTCGTGCTGGCCGGCCCGCCCACCATGGTGGCGCCCGCGCTGGGGCATCTCCGCACGGTCCTGGGCCCCGAGGCCTACCCGGAGACCCTCGGCGAGCTCCGCTTCCTCTGGGTGGAGCGCTTCCCCATGTTCGAGCAGGACGCCGAGACCGGGGGGGTGCACGCGATGCACCACCCGTTCACCCAGCCGGCCCCCGAGGACCTGGAGCGCCTCGAGAACGATCCCCTCAGCGTCAACTCCCGCGCCTACGACGTGATCCTCAACGGGGTGGAGCTGGGCGGCGGCTCGATCCGCATCCACGACCGCAAGATGCAGGAGCGTGTCTTCCGCGCCCTGGGCATCGAGGAGGAGGAGGCCCGGGAGAAGTTCGGGTTCCTCCTGGACGCCCTGCAGTTCGGCGCCCCGCCCCACGGCGGACTGGCCCTGGGCATGGACCGGGTCGTGATGCTGCTCACCGGCGGCGCGTCGATTCGCGACGTCATCGCCTTTCCCAAGACCACCCGGGCCGCGGACCTCATGACGGGCTCGCCCTCCAGGGCGGACCCGGCCCAGCTCGAGGAGCTCCACCTGAAGATCGTCGACCCCGCAGCTGGAAAAACAGATTGACCATCCGCCCGCGTTCCCTTAAGTTGGCGCCGCCCGTTTCGCCTCGAGGAGGTCAGACATGGCCATCAAGAAGCTCAGTGAGTTACCGGTAGACAATCGCCGGGTATTCCTCCGGGTGGACTTCAACGTGCCCATGGACGCGGACCACAACATCACCGACGACGCCAGGATCCAGGCGGCGCTGCCCACGATCCAGCATCTCCTGGCACGGGAGGCCCGCCTGGTCATCGCGTCCCACCTGGGGCGCCCCGACGGCAAGCGGATGCAGGAGTTCTCCCTGGAGCCCGTCGGGGCCCGCCTCGCCCAGCTCCTGGACACCGAGGTCATCTTCCCCGAGGACTGCGTCGGCGACGGCCCCCAGAAGCTCGCGGCGGCCCTGCGGGACGGGCAGGTGATGCTCCTGGAGAACCTCCGGTTCGAGCCGGGCGAGACCCGGAACGACGACAGCCTGGCGAAGCAGCTCGCCAGCCTCGCAGACGTCTATGTCAACGACGCGTTCGGCACGATGCACCGCGCCCACGCGTCCACCGTGGGCGTCCCGCGGATCGTCCAGGACAAGGGCATGGGGCTCCTGGTCGCGAAGGAGCTCGAGAGCCTCGGCAAGCTCCTGGAGCGGCCCCAGCGCCCCTTCGTCACCATCACCGGCGGCGCCAAGGTGTCGGACAAGATCGGCGTCCTCACCAACCTCCTCCCGCGGGTGGATCGGATGATCATCGGCGGGGCCATGGCCTACGCGTTCCTGGCCTCCCAGGGAGTGAACCTGGGACGGTCCCGGCTCTCCGCCGATGACGTCGAGGTCGCCGGGAAGATGCTCAAGAAGGCCGTGAAGCTGGGCGTGGAGATCGTCCTCCCGCTGGATCACGTCGCCGCCCTGGACCTGCGCCCCGACGGAGACTGGATCGAGACGAGCAACCACGGGTTCCCGGCGGACCGCATGGGGGTGGACATCGGCCCCGAGACCCGGGCGCTCTTCCGCGAGAAGCTCCTGGATGCGGGCACGGTGCTGTGGAACGGCCCCATGGGGGTCTTCGAGATCCCCCCGTACGACCTGGGCACCGAGACCATCGCGAGGGCCCTGGTGCGCAGCCCCGCCTACACCGTGGTCGGCGGCGGCGACAGCGCCGCAGCGGTCCGCAGGGCCGGGGTCACCGCGTTCATCAACCACGTCTCCACCGGCGGCGGCGCCGCGTTGGAGTTCCTCGAAGGCAAGGAGCTCCCCGGGCTCAAGGCCCTCGAGGGATAGGAGAGAGGTGATGCAACCGAACCGACGCCCCTTCATCGCTGGCAACTGGAAGATGAACCTGACCCTCCCCGAGGCCCTGGCCCTGGCGGTGGAGATCCAGCGGGTCACGGAGCGGATGCGCTCCGTGGACGTGGGCGTGTTCCCCTCGGCCCTGGCCGTCCACGCCGTGTCCAGCCGCCTCGCGGACTCCCGCATTCTCATCGGCGTGCAGAACGTCTACTCCAAGGGCTTCGGCGCGTTCACCGGCGAGAACAGCGCGGACATGCTCAAGGACGCGGGGGCGACCTGGTGCCTCATCGGGCACTCGGAGCGACGCCACGTCTACGGCGAGACCATCGAGGACACCCACCGCAAGCTCATGGACCTCACCGAGACGGGGATCAAGTCGATCCTCTGCATCGGCGAGACCATCGAGGAGCGGCAGGCCGAGCGCACCATGGCCGTGCTCGAGGCCCAGCTCGCGGGAGGCCTGGAGGGCTTCGTGCCGGGCGCAGCGGAGGACCTGGTGATCGCGTACGAGCCCGTCTGGGCCATCGGCACCGGCCACACTGCCTCCGTCGAGCAGGTGGAGGAGGTTCACGTGTGGATTCGCAGCTGGCTGAAGGACCGCTTCGGCGGCGCGACCGGTGACGGGATCCGTATCCAGTACGGCGGCTCCGTGAAAGCCGACAACGCCGCGGAGCTGCTGGCGGTGCCAGACGTGGATGGCGCGCTGGTCGGTGGTGCCGCGCTGAAGGCCGACTCGTTCACAGCGATCGTGAAGGCCGCACTCTAACGTATTCAAGGAGGGAGAAAATGCTCCTCACAGTCTTCATCATCATGTACATCATCGCCTGCCTCTTCCTGATCCTCATCGTCCTGCTCCAGGCGGGCAAGGGCGGCGGGATGGGGGCGGCCTTCGGCGGCGCCAGCAGCTCCGGCTCCGTGTTCGGCGGGCGGGGGGCGGCCACCTTCATGGGCAAGATGACCTGGATCATGGCCTTCCTGTTCATCGTCCTGTCCGTGGGCATCAGCTTGAACATCGCCAGCCGGAAGGTCTCCGTGGATCCGAACGCGGCGCAGGAGGAGACGACGGACGGCGGGACCGAGGACGGCGGCGAAGACGAGTAGCCGACGCCCGTCCGCACCGGCTCGACTTCGACGTCCGCCCGGGAATAATTCCCGTCCCCTCCCGTTCTTCGGGCTGCAAACGTCGGAGGTTCCCCGTGTTCACAGGTTCCCAGAGAAAGCGTCGGCAGGTCATCGAGCGTGAGTTCGTGCCGCACATGAACGCGCTGTTCCGCTACGCGTTGTCCATGACCCACGACCGGGACCGGGCGGAGGAGCTGACCCAGGACACCCTGGCCAAGGCCATCGAGCACGCCGACAAGTACAAGCCCGACACCAACGCCCGGGCCTGGCTCTTCCGGATCATGACGAACCACTACATCAACCAGCGCCGTGCCCGCCGCCCCGAGGTCCAGTTCCTCGAGGGTGTCGAGCCCCACTGGGACGCCCATTCCCAGGAGCTGCTGGTCCGCAGCCACCTGGATCCCGAGCGGAGCCTGGTGACCCGGCTGGCGGGCTCCCAGATCAAGGAGGCCCTCGAGCGCCTCCCCGAGGACTTCCGCATGGTGGTGGTGCTGGCGGACCTGGAGGGCTTCTCCTACCGGGAGATCGCGGATCAGGTGGGCTGCCCCATCGGCACGGTGATGAGCCGTCTCCATCGTGGGCGTCGCATCATGCGGCAGCACCTCCTGGAGCTCGGAAAACAGCTCGGACTGGTCCACGACGCCCCGGCGGTGGAAGACGCGGCCGACGCCGACGTGGACCACGTCCTCGAATCCCTCGATCGGTTCCGCACGGCCCGCGACATCGCCGCCGGGGACCAGGGCCAGGGGGGGTGATCATGGACTGCAGAGACGTCGATCGGTTCCTGGATCACTACCTGGACGGCGAGTTCAGCGAGGCGGACTCCGCCGCCCTGGAGGAGCACCTCGGGAGCTGCCCCGGCTGCCGTCGCCTCGCGCTGGCGGAGGTGAACCTCCGTCGCGGGCTCGAGGCCAAGCTCAACCCGGCGCCGGCCCTCCCGGCTGCGCGGCGTGACAGCATCATCGAGGGCGCGCTCGCCCAGGCCCGCG
Organism: Pseudomonadota bacterium; assembly: GCA_043815665.1. GTDB lineage: Bacteria > Myxococcota_A > UBA9042 > CAIXZC01 > CAIXZC01 > CAZNWW01. Next base: position 14,970 of record JBDRIT010000100.1, on the reverse strand, counting down.
GGGCCCGCTGGCTCGACCTCTTCCGGCCGGCGGTGCTCGTGCCGGCCAGCGCCGGGATCACCCTGGCCCTGGTGGCTGCGCTGTGGTTGGCGTGGCCCTCGGGCGGGGAGTACGACCACTTCATCGACGACTCGATCATGGCCCACGAGTCCGAGCTGCCCTCGGAGGTGGAGGGGGACGAGGCGAAGATCACGGACTACGTTCGGGAGAAGGCCCGCTTCGACGCCCGCCCGCCCCTGCGCAGCGAGGACGCCCGCCTCGTGGGCGCCCGCCTCACCCGGGTCGGGATCACCCCCGCGGTCCAGTACCGCTACATCGTCGCCGGTCGGCAGGTCACGGTGATCCAGACTCCAGCCCCCCTGGATACGGAGCGCGTCCGGGGCCTCGAGGCCGCGGTCCGCTTCGTAGGAGACCGCGGCCGCCACGGCGTCGGCGTCTTCGAGGACGGCGGCTTGCAGAACGCCGCCATCGGCGACATGCCCGGGAAGGACCTGCTGCGGTTGGTGCCTGCGTCCTACTGAGGCCTCTCGGTCGGGCGACGCCCTCCCTCCCGTCGTCCCGAGGCTCCGCCGAGGGACCTCGAGTGTCCCTCTCGGGCACAGCGTCCTCCCGTCGTCCCGAGGCTCCGCCGAGGGACTTCGAGTGTCCCTCTCGGACTTTCTCCCGGTCCACACTTCCCCCGCGCATCTCCCCGTCGAATCTTTCCTGTAACACCCAAGCAGGAGGGCCCTATGTCCACGCCCCACGTCTACATCCTTGCGAGCTGGAACCGCGCCGTGTACATCGGCGTCACCACCAACCTCCGCGCTCGTCTCGAACAACACCGTTGCGGGGCGCACGGCTCACATACGGCCCGCTATCGGATCAGTCGCCTCGTGCACATTGAGGAGTTCGGCGACGTGTTGGACGCGATACGGAGGGAGAAGGAACTCAAGGGGTGGCGGCGGCACAAGAAGATCGCGCTGATCGAGCGCGACAACCCGGAGTGGAAGGATCTAAGCATGGACTGGCGGACCATGCCTGCATATCGATAGATGCCGTACCCAGGAGATGCACCTGAGCCCTCCCCGTCGTCCCGCGGGAGGGCGCAGCCCGACCGAGGGACCTCAAGTGTCGCTGTACCCGAGAGTGTTCACTTGAGGTCCCTCGGCGGAGCCTCGGGACGACGGGCGGGAGGTCCCGCGGCAGAGCCTCGGGACGACGGAGAAGAGATCTACAGCAGCGACGCGATCGGCGTGTGGTCGTAGCCGAGGGCGTCGGCGACCGCGGCGTGGGTCATCCTGCCCTTGTAGGTGTTGAGGCCCTTGGCGATCTCGGGCAGGGCCTTCGCGGCGGCCGCGACGCCCATGTCAGCCAGCTTCACCGCGTAGCCGATGGTAGCGTTGGTCAGGGCGTAGGTCGACGTGCGGGCCACCGCACCGGGCATATTGGCGACGCAGTAGTGCACCACGCCGTCCACCACAAAGGTCGGGGCGTCGTGGGTGGTGGGCCTGCAGGTCTCGATGCAGCCGCCCTGGTCCACGGAGACGTCCACCAGCACGGTGCCGTCCTCGATCCGGGAGAGCATCTCCCGGGTGACGAGCTTCGGCGCCTTGGCGCCGGTGACCAGCACCGCGCCCACCACGAGGTCCGCCTGGGTGACGGACTCCTCGATGTTCGCGACGTCGGAGTAGAGGAGCTGGACCTGGCTGCCGAAGATGTCGTCCAGGTAAACCAGGCGGTTCAGATCCCGATCCAGGATCGTGACCTTCGCGCCCATGCCCATCGCGACCTTGGCCGCGTTGGTGCCCACGATGCCGCCGCCGATGATGGTGACCCGGCCCCGCTTCACGCCGGGGACGCCCGGGAGGAGGACGCCCTTGCCGCCGTGCTCCTTCTGGAGGCAGTTCGCGCCCACCTGGATCGCCATGCGGCCGGCGACCTCGCTCATGGGCCGCAGGAGGGGCAGGGAGCGGTCCGCCAGCTCGATGGTCTCGTACGCAACGGACGCGATGTTCTTCTCCAGGAGGGGCGGCGCCAGCTCCGGGATCGCAGCCAGGTGGAAGTAGGTGTAGAGGACCTGTCCATCTTTGAAGAGCGGGTACTCCCTGGCGATGGGCTCCTTGACCTTGATGATCATCTCGGCCCGGTCCCAGACCTCGGCGGCGGTATCAAGGATCCGTGCGCCCCACCGGACGTACTCCTCGTCGGAGTTTCCGCAGCCGAGGCCGGCGCCGGTCTCGACATAGACCTCGTGCCCCCGATCCACCAGCGCCTTCACGCCGGCGGGGACGAGCGCGACACGGTACTCCTGGACCTTGATCTCCTTGGGGACTCCGATGATCACAGCGCACCTCCAGACAGACGACACGTCATCCGGCGACCGTGGCCGGCACGCAATCGAATACGCTCACAGGAAGGTGGAAAGCAAGCGCTTTTTTGGGGTGTCTCGATAGCCTTCCTATACTGGGAACGGCCGCGTGGGAGGAGGGCGCGCCGGGAATGCTGAGACTGCTGCCCATCGCCATCGTAGGGGTCCTCGCCGTCGCGGCCCCCGCGACGAGCCCCGAGGAACGCAACGGACCGCCCCCGACGGACGTCTGGCTCTGCGACGAGATCCAGACGGCGTGGGAGGATGCGGGTCACGCAGCGCCGATCTACAGCGCCGTGATCTCCCGGGCTGCGGACCGACTCCTGGACCGGGTCGCGGACGCCTCGGCGCAGGATCTCCCGGCCCACTGGTCCCGCACGGTGCGCTTCGAGCTCCTGCGCGAGGACGTCCGGAACCCGCAGTTCCTCCCCCTCCTCCTGGAGGGCGACCACCCCTCGGATCTCCTCGACCGGCTCCGCTGGGTCCTCAACTCTGACCTCTGCCCCGCGGGACTCAACCGCTACGGCTTCTCCCTGCGCCGCCGGAACGGGCGGCTCCATCTCAGCCTGATCCTCGTCCACCGCCTGGTGGACCTCGGCGCGTTCCCCGCGGAGGTCCAGCCGGGACACTCCCAGCTCTTCTGGGGGACCTGGGGCCCCGGCTACGGCGCACCCCGGGTGCTCATCGCATCCCCCGGAGGCGGCACCGTGGAGTTGATGCCCCAGGAAGCCGCTGAGATGTTCTGGACGCGCCTGTACTTCCCTGAGGAGGGGGTCTACACCGTGGAGGTGATGCTCTCGGGGCCCGGCGGGCCCGAGACAGCGGCCCTCTTCGACGTCTACTCCGGAGTCCCGCGGCCGACGCTGCCGTCGGTGCGCCTCTGCGCGCCCCACGACGGCGAGCGGACCGAGGATCTGGAGGCGGCCCTCCTGTCGATGATGAACCGGGAGCGGGTGCGCCGCGGCATCGAACCCCTGGCCCAGAGCAGCAGCGTCCGGCGCTGCGCGCGGCAGCACTCCGAGGCCATGGCCGCACGCCAGCTCCTGGCCCACCGTCTGCCGGACCCCCGGGACGCCGACTGCCCTGCGGCGCGGCAGAACATCGTCATGGACCGGACCCTCTGCGGCGCACACCAGCAGCTCATGGAGAGCCCATCGCACCGACGCAACATCCTGGACAGGGAGGCGTCCTCCTGCGGCGTGGGCGTGAGCATGGCGAAGGTGATGCCGGGGGTTGATCTGTATTATATTACCCAGGAGTTCATCGGCGGCGCGTCGGCGGACCGGAAGCAGGCGAGGTAGATCATGAACGGACGACGGATCCTGGCCCTGACCCTTGGGCTATCCTTCCTGTTGACGCCCGTCCCGGGGATCGCGGACGACATCATGTATTCGTGCACCTCTCCCCATGGCCCCCCCTGGTACGGCAACGACAAGGGCCGGGTCCCAAAGGGCTACAAGTGCACCGTGATGTTCAAGATGTCCGACAGGACCGCCCCCGAGGCGAAGGACGATGCGGCGAAGAAGGAGTCGACGAAGCCCCGTCCCCGCTGGACGCCCCCCAAGAACACCCAGACCGCCACCCCCGCGCCGGGCCCCGTCGTGCCGGCTCCTGCGACGGCGCCCCCGACGGAGATCGACGAGATCATCCGGACCGCCTCGGAGGCCTACGATCTCCCCGAGGCCTTCATCCACGCGGTGATCACCGTGGAGTCCAGCTACAAGACCCGCGCCCTGTCCCACAAGGGCGCCATGGGGCTGATGCAGCTCATGCCCGGGACGGCCCGGGACCTGGGGGTCGACGACCCCTATGACCCCTACCAGAACATCATGGGCGGCTCGAAGTTCCTGCGCATCCTGGCGGACCGCTTCGACGGCGACATGATCAAGGTCGTCTCCGCGTACCACGCTGGCGGGGGCGTCACCTCCCGCAAGGACGGGACCCCCTGGGTGGGCACCGACGGCTACGTCCGCAAGGTGCTGAAGAACTACTACCGCCTCAAGACCGAGCTCGCAGCGACCACGCCCTGAGGAGAGAAACAGCTGGAGATCGGGAGTCTGCGGAGGGGTCCAACCCCGCTGGCCCTCGTCCGGGCCCACTGACGACCTGTACCATTCCCGGACCGTTTGCTATACTCTGAACCCGAACGCGCACACGAGGTAGGGATCATGCGCTCACGCCCCGTCTTCCTCCGCGCCGGGGTCCTCTTTGTCGCTGGCATCGCCCTGGTCGCTTGCGGCTCCGATGGCGGCGCGGGCGGCGCCGGCGCCGCCTGCTCCACGGACAACGACTGCCTCACCGGCCTCACCTGCGTCGTCGGGCTCTGCACACCGACCAGCTCCTCCTGCACCACCGACGACCAGTGCCCTGGAGGGGCCTGCATCGCGGGGGTCTGCTCGGGGCTCGGCGCCTGCACCTCGGACCTGGACTGCCCGGAGGACATGGTCTGCGGCGCGGACTGGACGTGCACCTTCGGCGGCGTGGAGCCCGAGTGCACCGTGGACGCGCAGTGCGACGACGGGGACGCGGGCACCACCGACGCCTGCGTCGCCGGGAGCTGCTCCAACACCCCCATCGACGTCGACTGCGTCCTGGACGAGGACTGCCTCGACGGAAACCCCTGCACCACGGACACCTGCAACGGGGAGAGCTGCTTCTACGAAGACGTCCCCGACTGCTGCACCTCCGACGCGCTGTGCGACGACGGGTCCGAGTTCACCGTCGACGCCTGCGTGGACAACGCCTGCGAACACACCCCCGCGGAGGTGCCCTGTGCCCACGACGCGGAGTGTGACGACCAGGACGCGTGCACCTTCGACGCCTGCGCCGACGGCCTCTGCGAGAACACGGCCTCTGCGGACCCGTTCTGCTGCGACACTGCGGACGACTGCGACGACGGGAAGGACACGACGGTGGATCTCTGCGTCGACAACTCCTGCACCTGGACCAACTGTACGTCGGACATCGACTGTGAGGACAACAACCCCTGCTCGGAGCAGGCCTGCCAGGAGGGGGTGTGCGTCTTCACCGTCCTGACCACCCCCGCCTGCGCCTGCATCACCGATGCAGACTGCGTCGGCAAGGGCGGGGCCTGCTCCCTGGTGCAGATGGGCCCGACGTCGGTGGCGACCTACTGCGTCAACTCCCAGGGTCCGACCATGGGAGGCGTGGACTGCACCTCCAACGAGGAGTGCCACTCGGGCCTGTGCATGGGCCTCTCCTCCGGGGAGGATCTCTGCTTCCAGGGATGCATCTCGGACACCGAGTGCACCATGGGGACGATGTGCGCCAGCGTGATCTACGGCCAGGGCACCCCGGACGAGAAGGAGATCTCCGCGTGCCTCCCGGCCCCGAGCCAGTGCACCGGCAACCTCTCCTGCCCGGAGGGGGAGATCTGCCGCCCCACGGGGAACCCGGACTGGCCGAACACCATCATCACCGTGTGCGCTCCGGGAGGCACCGGCCAGAAGGGCGCCGGGCAGCTCTGCGCAACGGACGCCGAGTGCCTCAGCGACATCTGCCTCGGGATCCTCGGCACGGAGCAGAGCGTGTGCTGGTCGGCGTGCGTCTCGAACAACGACTGCGCCGCGGGCCTCCAGTGCTACGTGAACCTGCTCTACTTCGTCTTCGACCAGGACACCCCGTTGAACCTGTCCGACGACACCCTCTACTCCATCGGAAGCTGCATGCCCGACATGGGCAGCTACCTGCAGTGCCTCGGTGACACGGACTGCCCCGGCGGCGAGTTCTGCTACCCGGGGAAGAACCAGACCGCCACCCAGCTGGAGCCCCGCTGCCTGGACTCCTGGACCCCGGGCTCCACCGCGGCGGGCGACAGCTGCTCCGCCGACGACTCGTGCCTCTCGGGCATCTGCATCAGCGCACCCAGCGGCTTCTGCCTGGGGCTCTGCAAGTTCGACGGGGGGTGCTTCGGATCCACGACCTGTCAGGCCTACGACACCTTCGTCGTGGACGACAAGAACACCCCCAACGACGAGACCGACGACATCCTGGACTCGGTCGACCTCTGCCTCCCTTGACCTCGAGGAGGACCTGATGCGGCCGCGCCTGGCGATCCTGCTCCTTCCGGCGCTCCTCCTGACCGCGTGCGCCCCGACGGACGACACGTCGTCCCTGGTCGTCGCCCTGGAGCTGACCCTGGACCGGGCGGCCCTGGAGATCCCCGCGGACACCCCCCTCAGGGATGCGCTGGGGCTCTTCGACCTGCCCCTGTTCACGGTCTATGTCGCCCTCGAGGTCACCGCGGACGACATGGAGCCCGTCACCGGGGAGTGGCCCGCGGACCCCCAGGACCTGGCGGACTTCGACGGGACCGCCGTGGTGGAGCTGGACGTATCTCCCGGGAACGCCCGGTCCCTCGACGGCGTCGTCCTGTCCTGGGACGGAGGCCGCGCCCGGGTCTACGCGCCCGGGTTGCCCCTGGTCGTCAACCTCGCCGCAGGCGCGTTCGAGGACGTGGAGCTGGTCCTGGTGGAGGCGGAGTACGGCAACCTCTCGGGCACCGCACCCGAGGGCGCCCATGGGGTGGAGATCGTGGACCTGGTGACCGACGTGATCCTCGCGCGGGCGTCCCCCGGCGTCGACGGGATGTTCGTGGTCGAGGGCCTCCCGATCCAGCGCCCCCTGTACCCGGTCTGGTCGCTGGGGGCCGGGGTGCGCACCCCGGCCCCGGAGCTCGCCACCCACATCCCCGGGGCCGGGGGAGGGGCCACCTTCCCCGCACCCCGGTAGGAGGCTTGTTGTCTTGAGAACCCTCGCCGCACCGCTCCGCTGGGGCCGCGACGCCATCCTGCTGCTGGGCCTCTCCCTGGTCATCGCCATCCCCTTCGACCTGCTCCGTGACGAAGGGATCGACCTCGTGGCGGCGACCTCCTACGACGACAAGATCCTCCAGCCCTGCCCCGAGTCCGAGGAGATCGCCCCGCAGATGAGCGCGCTGGTCCTCCCCCTCGGACCGCAGCTGGTGATCCCGGAGGGCACCGTGCTGGTGGACGCCTCCGCCCCCGAGACCTTCGCGCAGGGGCACCTCCCCGGCGCGCTGAGCATCCCCTACGACGAGCTGGACACCCTCACGGACGAGGACGTCCAGCGCCTCCAGGGGCTGAAGCCCCGTCGGGTGGTGGTGTACTGCAACGGCTGGGAGGAGGAGACGGATCTCCTGGCCCGCTACCCTGAGAACACCCCGGGGAACCAGGTGGCCAACGAGCTCAAGGGCCGTGACTTCCGCGACGTGCGGTACATCAAGGGCGCGGTGGAGATCCATCTGCTCCTCGGCGGAGCCCTCGAGAAGGGAGGTGCGGAGTGAGCGCCTTCGACCGCATCCGCGCCCGGTGCGAGCCCTGGATCGATCTGGCGTTCCGGATCTTCCTCGGCGGGGTCTTCATCGCGGCTGCGATCCCAAAGATCGCCGACGTGGAGGCCTTCGCCATCTCCATCGCGACCTACCAGATCCTGCCCCTGTCCCTGGTCAACCTCCAGGCCATCGTCCTCCCCTGGCTGGAGCTCATCGCCGGGCTCCTCCTCATCGTGGGCTTCCGCTGCAAGGCCCAGGCCCTGGTCATCAACGGGATGCTCGTGATGTTCATCGTGGCCATCTACGTCGCGATGTCCAAGGGGATCCAGGCCCAGTGCGGCTGCTTCGGCGAAGAGGCCGAGGCCGCCATGAACGGGCTCACCTGGACGAAGATCCTCGAGGACACCGGGTGGCTTCTCATGGGGCTCTATGTCATGCTCGGGAGTCCCAATCGGATCAGCCTCGACCACTGGATCTCGCGGCTGCGGGGTCAGGACGGAGACCTGTGATGCGAACCTTCACGCTGGCCCTCCTCGTCGCCTTCTTCTCCGCGGTTCCCGCCGTCAGCGCCGCCCGCGCCGAGGTCCCCTGGGGGACCCTCCCCGGGGTCGACGCTGGCAAGGTGGATGCCGGGATCCAGGCCAGGGCCGTCGAGATCATGAAGGCGGAGAACTGCTACCACGAGTGCCCCGACACGGTGCACGCCTGTGTCACAGGGGCCGCGCCGACGAAGACCGCGCTCCGCATGGCCGGGATCATCGTCCGCCTCCTCCTGGACGGCAAGACCGCGGACGAGATCTCCGCGGAGCTGAAGAACCGTGCCAGGAGCGCGCACCCGTTCAAGACCGCGACCGTCGAGGTTGAGGGCATGCCCCGCCTGGGCCCGGCGGACGCGAAGGTGACCGTGGTGATCTTCGCGGACTTCGACTGCCCTTACTGCCGTGTGGTCTCCCCCCGGCTGAAGGAGATCCGGGATGCCCTGGGCGACGACGTGGCGCTCGTGTTCAAGCTCTTCCCGGTGAAGGCCCACGGCGCCCAGGCGGTGGAGACCTCCAAGGCCGGCTGGGCGGCGCACCTCGGGGGCTGCTTCTGGGGGCTCCACGACGAGATGTACGAACACTTCGAGGACCACGGCGCGGCGGACATCGAGGGCATGGCCGCCCGGGCGGGCTGCGACGGCGCGGCCTTCAGGGCAGCGCAGCGCGCCGGGAGCACCACGGAGGCGGTCAGGGAGCTGAAGCGCGAGGGCGTAAAGCTCGGCGTGAAGTCCACGCCGACGATCTTCCTGAACGGCAAGCAGTACCATGGCATCAAGACCGAGACCGAGCTTCGCGACCGGATCGAAGAGGAGCTCGATCTCACGAGGAATTGAACGACCCAAGGAGGACGTCATGACGGATTTCCAGGCCGACGAGTTGATCTACATCTGGGGGTACAGTGCGGACGAGATCGAGTACCTGAAGGCCTTCCACAAGGATCGGGACTTCCCACCCCCGGCCCCGATCTTCGAGGAACAGCTGGGCCTCACGATCACGGACATCTTCGAGGGACGCAACGGGCCGACCCCGGCGAAGCAGCCACCGGTCCGGGTCATCCTGCTGCCGAAGAAGTCCACGGACACAGGGATCAGGGCCTACGTAACCGCGTTCAAGGAGGCCGGCCTTCCGCGCCCCATCTTCGCCGCGGTCACGGACACCAACGAGGCCTGGACCTTCAACGAACTGGTCGATCACCTGATCGAGGAGCAGACAGCGGCGATGAAGAAGATGAAGGAGAAGACCACGGAAGAAGAGAAGAAGTGGTAGGCCGCGTCCTGGCTCAGTAGGTGAAGAATCCCTGGCCGGATTTCCGGCCGAACCTGCCCTCGCCGACCATGGTCTTCAGCAGCTCCGGGGCCTTGTACTGGGGCTCACCGAACTCATCGTACATGATGCCGGCGATAAAGAGCGTCGTGTCCAGGCCCACGAAGTCCAGCAGGGTCAGGGGACCCATGGGGTGCCCGCAGCCGAGGATCATCCCCTTGTCGATGTCCTCCCTGGAGGCGATGCCCTTCTCGAGGGCCCGGATCGCGTCCAGGAGGTAGGGAATCAGCAACCGGTTCACCACGAAGCCCGTGGTATCGATGCAGGTGATGGGATCCTTGCCCAGGGCCCGGGCGAAATCCATGACCGTCGCGTGGGTCGCGTCGGAGGTGTCCTCCGTGCGGACCACCTCAACGAGCTTCATCACCGGCACCGGGTTGAAGAAGTGCAACCCCACGAAGTGCTCCTTGCGCTCCGTCACAACGGCCTGGATGCCGATCTTCAGGGACGAGGTGTTGGACGCGAAGATCGTGTGCGCCGAGCAGAGCCTGTCGAGCTCCTTCCAGAGCCCCTGCTTCAGCTCCAGGTTCTCCACGACGGCCTCGATGACGAGATCCGCCTGAGCGAGGGGCTCCAGCTCCGTGGTCCCCTGGATCCGATCGAGGATCGCGTCCATGGCGTACTGGGCCATGTTGCCCTTCTTCACCGCCCGTCCCAGGTTCTTCCGGATCCGGGCGATACCGCCTTCGAGGAGCTCGTCGTTGATCTCCCGAACCACCACATCGAAGCCCGCCCGCGCCGCGGTCTCCACGATCCCGGCTCCCATGAGCCCGCACCCCAGAACGCCGATCTTCTTGATCTCCATTGGTACTGCCTCCTGTAGCGTCTCCCAAGTCGTGGCCACAGTCCTAGCACCAGCCTCGAGAGCACGCAAGCGGATTGCAATCCTTGGAAATCCTGTTGACAGGCGCGGCTTGCTTTGGTACATGTCCTCTCCGCTCCGCGTCCGGAGCCCGGTAAGGAGGTGGACCATGGCGAAGTGTCAGATCACCGGTAAGAAGGGCCTCGTTGGGATGGCCGTATCCCACGCCCACAACCGGACGAAGAAAGTCCAGAACGTGAACGTCCAGCGGAAGCGCTTCTACCTGCCCGAGCAGGATCAGTGGGTGCGGCTGCGCGTATCCACCCGGGCGATCCGGAGCATCACCAAGATGGGTCTCAAGAAGTTCGTCGAGAAGCACGGCATCTCCCTCGAGTCCCTCCTCAAGTAGCTCCCTCCCCCGTCGTCCTCTCAGAGCTCCGTCTCGTGCGGCATGATGTCGCGCGCTGCGCGGAAGTACTGATCCGGCGAATACGACAGGAAGTTCGACACCTTTCCCGTGTAGAGGCAGGCGTAGTCCTCCACCTGTGCGCCGAACATGGACTGGGCGGCGCCCTCCTTGAAGAGCATGCCCCAGTGAGGGTTGAAGGGGGCCAGCACCTTGCGACGGGTTGCGGCCAGCTCCCGCGCCACATCCTCCAGCTCCATGCGGATCGCGGCCACGTTGGTCTCGCCAGCGCAGCGGGCCTCCTCCATGTCGGGCCCGTGCAGGCCCTCCTGCGCACACCCCGACTCCATGACCCCCATCATCGACATGAGCAGCCGCTGCTGGTAGTTCAGCTCCACCTCCAGGCGGAGACGATTCTGAAAGAGCCGGTCGGCCTTGAGCTGGTTCTCGCGGACCCCCTCGAGGCGGCGCAGCTCGCTCGCCATCTCCGGGATGATCATCGCGGTGCGCCAGGTGGAAGACTTCTTGGACTTGAGGATGTCGCCGTAGATGTGATCTCCGATGTAGAGGATCCGCTCCCCGCTGACGCCAAGCGCACGCTCGAGGTCCCGGAGGCTCCCCCCGGTGGCGACCTTGGCGCGCCCCTTCCGCTGGGCGTCCGGCACGGGGTTCAGCTCGTCCGCGCCGGCGAAGAACCCGGGCTTGTCCGCACTGCAGACCACCACCTTGAAGTAGTCGATCCACCGCGAGAACCCAGGCAGGACGTCGTCAAGGAGGTGGGACATCACCGCGTCGGTGTACTCCCAACCCGAGTTGGTGAGGAGGAAGAGATCCTTCCCCGTCGCCCGGAACTGCTCCAGGGTGGCGGCCAGCTCGGGATCCAGCAGCAGGTACCGCGCCGGGTTGGCGACCACCTGGCGCTTCAACTCCCCGCCGCCTCGGTGGACCGCGTCGATGGAGGACCGGATGGCCTGGTACGCGTCGATGTACTCCTGCATCAGGCGCCTGCCGGGGGCCTGATCCATCAGATCCACGTACTGGGCGTAGAGGTGCGCCTCGGTCAGGGAGAACAGGGTGTCCACCTGGAAGTAGCTCCGCCGGGACGGGATGATGGGGGATCGCCGATACAGGGTCTTCCGACGCTGGGCCCCGACGGGACGGGTCCCGTGAATGGCGCGACCCACGTGGCGGTGCCGGTCGAGCTTGAAGATGTTCCCGTGACCCATGTCGATGATGAGGCCACGGATCGCGAAGCCGGGGTCGTACTCGAAGGCACGAACCGCATCGGGGAAGCCATGATCCCGGATCAGGGTGTCCAGGGTCAGCTCCCACGCGAGGCGTTCGAAGTCCTGGGTATACACCGCAAGGGTGTAGTCCATGTCGAAGCCGACCGCGCAGATCTTCGGGAGCCGGAGGTTCCGATTTACGAAGACCCGCTGGTTGAACCGGATGGTCTGGGGTTCGAACAGATTCAGGAGCTGGATGAAGGTCCTCGACGGGGACCGCTTCGATGCGCTGCTCATGGGCCTCCTCCGACCGCGGGGTCAGAGGAAGATCCTATAGGAACAATGCTTGATCTCCAAGGACCCGGAATCTATACTCACCTGCGACTTTCCGAGTTCGAGGTCAATGCCATGAAGAAGGCTCTCATCCTCACTGCCCTGCTCGTCCTCTCATGCACGGCGCCGTCCTGCGGCGGCGGCGGCGGTGACGGCGGCAACAACGACGACACCACGCCCGGCGATCAGGTCGAGCCGGGGCTGGACACCGTGGACGACACGACCACCCGCCCCGACGTCGACGACGACGGCGGCGACGGTTACGTCCTCCCCGACACCCTGCCCCACGACGGGATCCTGCCGGATGGCCTGGACGATGATGCGGTGGAGCCCCCCCCCGACGCGACGATCCCCGAGGACACCGACGTCTGGGAGCCCCCCGCGGGCGGCGTCGGCGCTCCCTGCGATGGTCCGGGCGACTGCGAGAGCGGGACCTGCCTCGACGCAATGGATGGCGGGCGGTGCTCCGGTCCCTGCGACGCGCTGAGCCCCTGCCCTCTCCAGTGGTTCTGCGGGACCCTCCCCGGCGGGCTGGAGACCCTCTGCATCCCGACCCGGGCGCGGCTCTGTCATCCCTGCAGCACGAACCAGGACTGCTGGTCCAACGGCGTGGACGTCGGCGACCGCTGCATCTCCCTGGGCGGCAAGGGCGCCTACTGCGGCGGCGTGTGCACCGGCGGCAGCCCCTGCCCCGCGAACTACGAGTGCCACGGCATGTTCGACATCGGCGGCGCCCCCTCCGACCAGTGCATCCTCATCGTGGGAGAGTGCACCTGCTCCGACGCCGCGGTGAACTCCGGTGCATGGACCTGGTGCTACAAGCAGAACCTCTACGGAAAGTGCGACGGCGAGCGCTTCTGCGCCACCACGGGGCTGACGCCCTGCTCCGCGCCGACCCCGACCGAGGACGTGTGTAACGGCGTCGACGACGACTGCGACGGACAGACCGACGAGGGCGCCGCGGACAGCGACGGGGACGGTCAGCCGGACTGCCTGGACGAGGACGACGACGGGGACAACATCGCGGACTTCTCGGACAACTGCCCGACGGTGTCCAACCCGGGCCAGGAGGATCTGGACCTGGACGGCGTGGGGGACCTCTGTGACACGGACACCGACGGCGACGGCGATCCCGACACGTCGGACTGCAAGCCCCTGGACGCCACGATCTTCCACGGCAACGTGGAGCTCTGCGACGGCATCGACAACGACTGCATCGGCGGCGTCCCCTCGGACGAGACCGACTCGGACGGCGACGGCGTGCGGGGCTGCGACGGGGACTGCAACGACTCCAACAACGCCGTGCACCCCGGCGCCCCCGAGACCTGCTCCACCACCTACGACGACGACTGCGACGGCTTCAACAACGACGTGGACGCGGCGGGCTGCTCCACCTGGTACATGGACCAGGACTCCGACGGCTACGGCAGCGCGGAGATGCAGTGCCTCTGCTTCGCCGAGGCCCCGTACAACGTCACGAACAACGACGACTGCGACGACACCACCGGGCTCATCAGCCCCGTGGCGTCCGAGGACTGCGGGATCCCCGGGGACGAGAACTGCAACGGCGTGGACAACGAGCAGGGGGCGCTGGGTTGTACCCAGCACTATCTGGACGCGGACCAGGACGGCTACGGCACCAGCGCGTCGATCTGCGTCTGCGGACCCCTGGAGTTCTACACCGCGGACAACATCCAGGACTGCCAGGACTCGAACCCGGACGTGAACCCCGGCGTGGACGAGGACTGCCTCACCGCGGCGGACGACAACTGCAATGGCACCGCAAACGACGTGGGCGCCGAGAACTGCGGGCAGTTCTACGAGGACGTGGACGGCGACGGCTACGGCGTCGGGATGCCGGTCTGCATCTGCCAGGGTGAGTCCATCTACCAGGCCCCCAACGCGAACGACTGCGACGACACCGACGGGGAGATCTACCCCGGCGCGCCGGAGAAGTGCTCCACCCCCTACGACGACAACTGCAACGACGACACCGACGAACCCGGCGCCCTGGGCTGCACCATCTACTGGGTGGACAACGACGGTGACGGCTTTGCGGGCACCGAGGAGTGCCACTGCGACGAACCCCCGGGATCGTCGGATACCCTCGACGACTGCTGCGACACCGACGCCAACGCCATGCCGGGTCAGAACAGCTACTTCGAGCAGCCCCGGGTCCTCTGCGGCGGCTTCGACTACAACTGCGACGGAATGGACGAGAAGCAGCAGGCGGCCTCCTGCGTCTCCGGCCTCTGCGACCAGGGCGTCGGCTGGTTCCAGTCCACGCCCGCCTGCGGCGCCAAGGCCAACTGGTGCGTGAACTGCTCCGAGTGCGGCGTGTGCGTCGGATCAATCCTCCAGCAGACACAGACGTGCAGATAAGCCGATAACCGCGTCGCGAAGTCCGTCTCGCAGGAATCCGGGTCGCCTCCTGCACCTTTCGGGCTTGGTCCCCAGCTGGGATCGGATCGTGCGGAGTTGGGCACCGGGGGCACGGACCGTCCGGCGCAAGGAACCCCGACGTCCGGGCGAGGGCTCAGGGCAATCGCAAAGTCGCCGCTCCCCCAGCGGTCTATCGAACTCTGGCTCGACTCGGCTGGAAGAATGGTCCGTTGCCGTTGCCGTCGCCGTCGCCGTCTGACGATCGATCACATCTTTTCGCTCTTCGCGATCGCGC
>JBDRIT010000099.1:0-88862 GCA_043815665.1 Pseudomonadota bacterium | reverse complement strand
TCGTTCATCGGGCCAAGACCGTCCTCAACGTAGGCGCTGGCTACGATTCCGGCGATCTCGACCCTCGCGCCTCGCCGTCGAAGCGGCCCCGGCTTCTCGCCACGAAGGGACTTTATGGACGGAGACTAGTCATGAGGGCTGGGCCGAGGGGTGAGGTGGCGGTCGGCGTGACCGAGGGCGTTCAGGCCGGAGTCGCCTGCCGAGCGGAGCGTTCCGATGAGGGAGGCGGACTTCCGTCCGCCGAGCGAAGAGGGCGGCAGGTGGCCCGGCCTGGGCGTCCGCAGGTAGCCGACGCCGCCGAACCCCGAGGCTCAGACCACTAATTGCAGGGGGGGAGGTGCTGGTCGGTGCAGTTCTTGGCCTCCTTGCCCTCTTCCTCGACCAGGAGGACGTTGTCCAGGCGGCACTCCAGCCAGCCGTTGAGGCAGTCGGGCTCGAGGCAGTCGCCGCGCTTGTTCTGCAGGCCCTCGTCCAGGTAGGTGTACCACTTGGGGAAGGTGATCTTGATCTCGTCCACCAGGGGGGACCAGCGGGCCTCGGTGAAGTCGTACTCAGCGCGGATGGTCTGGTTGCCAACCTCGCCGTGCTTCTTCCACCAGTCGGCCAGGTTGTCGATCTCCATCTGGGCGACGTCACGAATTGCGTTCCCGGCGGCGCTGATGATCTCGCCCTCTTCGAAGGACTCGAGGTTGCTCATAAGGAGCGCGTAGCGGTCGTTCATCTTCAAGCTGGTGTCCAGGGCACGCTCCACCATGGTGGGCTCCCGCAGCCATGCGGCCGCGGCGTTGCTGCGCTTGAACTTCCGCTCGATCGCCGCCTTGTGCTTGGACCAGGAGGCCAGTCGGGCCTTCTCCTCTCCCAGGATCGAGCGGTCCAGGATCGTCCAGTCCGAGAGCATGGGGATCGTGTCTGCGTCGCGGTTCAGCTCGGGCTTGAGCCATACGAGATCGCGCAGGTACTTGTACCGCTCCGGGGCCAGGGACTTCGCCACGAGGAGGGTCTTGTTGTAGTCCAGCCCGGCGAGCTTCCGCTCGAAGGTTGTGGGGTTGTCCAGGAGCTTCACCAGCCAGAAGTACTTCATCGGGATGTCGGTGTTGACCAGCGAAGAGATCGCCTCCCGGTAGGTGGGTGCGTCCACCTGGCCTGCGTGCTTCGCCTCGTACTGGTCCTGGGTCATGAAGAAGGGCTCGAGGCGCGCCTCGAGGAGCGCCATCCCCTTCTGCGTCGCCTCTGGATCCAGGACCGATGCGTAGAGCAGGAACATGTGGTACTCGGGCTGGTCGCCCTCGACCATCGCCGGCACGCCCATCTGCGCCTCGGGGATCGCGATCATCCCGTCAAAGTGCTCCTTGGCCAACTTGAAGTCCTTGATGCGGAGAAGGCCCCAGTAGAGATCCGGGTTGGAGGCCTTGGTGCCCTCGAGGGCTTCGTCGGTGTACGTCTCGGTGAAGCCCTTCCTGTTGGTTTCGCTGAAGGAGCGGGCCTCGGCCAGCTGCTGCCGCAGCGCGCCCCAGGGCTCCACGGACTCCTTGAACCAGCGCGCCTGCTTGGCGTGCTCCTTCTGGACCTCCGCGTAGCGGTCCATGAGCTCCTTGAACCGCTTGCGGTCCACCTCGAAGCGCGCGGCGTCCTTCTCCTTCACGAAGAGGAGGCAGGCCTGGACGTCGTACTCCCAGAGCTTGTTGTAGAAGATGTCGAAGACCGGGATCCCGATCCACCAGGTGATGTCCAGGGTGGCCTTGAAGCCACGGGCCGGGTCGATCCAGATGCCCTTCTCCTGGGCCTCGGCCAGGTGGTCCGCCTGGCGGGACGCGATGAGTCTGGCCATCGACGTCTCGAACTCGTCGGGCTGGTACAGGTAGAGCTTGGTCAGGAACTGGATGTGGCGGGCGTTGGACTCGGCCATGAGGATCATGTCCTCGTAAGCCTCCGCAGTGCCGCCGAACTCGGCCTTGGACTTGAAGTAGTTCTCGAACTGGGCCTTCTCTCCGGCCAGGACGCTCGCGCCGGCGGTCTCATCCTTGAACATGCCGACCAGGGTCTGGTAAGCCACCGGGTAGCTGCTCTGGAGCGCTGCCAGGGCCGCGTCACACTCCCCCTTCTTGTCCAGGGTCTCGTCGACGATGATGAACTCGTGGGGCTTGCGATCCTTGTCGTTCTTGCTCTGCTGGGGCATCCACTTCCCGAGGCAGGTGAGGCCGGCATTGAGGATCGGACGTTTGGCCATCTCCGTCACGAGGGTGGGGTAGGTCTTCTCGTTGGGGTCCATGAGCTGCAGGACGCCCCAGTAGGCGTCCTCGTCCTCCGAGCGGAGGACCTGCAGGTTCTCGGGGCTGCACTTGCCCGAGGAGACGCAGAACCAGAACAGCTCGCCGCGGCCGTCGACGATGGTGCTCATCTTCATGATCTTGCGGAGGGTCCCGATCTCGCTGACCACCATCTCATTCGCCGCACGCGCCTTCTTCAGGGCGATGAGCTTCTCCTCCTTCTCCTTCTCCTTCTCGGCCAGGGCCTGGAGGCCCTCCTTGAGGCCGCGGCTCCGCTGTCGCGTCTGCAGCAGGTTCTCCCACTGTCGGTCCCAGCAGCGGATCGCCTTGGAGGCCTTGGCGAACTTGTCCAGGACCGGGACCCAGTCCCGCAGGAGGGCGAAGTCCTTGGGGAAGAGGATGACGTAGCGGTCGGAGCCGAGGCTCTTCCAGTTCTCTTCGGTGTAGCTCACCAGGGAGGGGAGGTAGTCCTGGGCCTCGAAGATGAAGCTGTAGTCGTACACGAAGACCGGCACCTGTGACGGGTCCATGGGTACGTCGCTCTCGGGGCACTTCTGGAGGGTTCCGGCGGTGGCGGGGTAGAACTTCTTGTTCTCGGGGCAGTAGTCGGCGGGCTTCAGGGTATGGACGAAGCACTCGCACCGTTCCTTGCACTCGCCGGGGATCTTTCCGCAGAAGCCCTCGGTGAAGATCTCCCTGTCATCGAGGTACTGGGCGCAGCCCTGGTCAGCCTCGACGGGGGCCGGCGGGGCCTCGGCGCCTCCTTCCTCGGCGCCCTCGGCGCCCTCGGCGCCCTCGGCGCCCTCGGCGACCTGGGCCGCCGGGATCTCCAGGCACTTCTCCCAGCCGGGGCAGACGATCTTGGAGGCCGGGTAGAACCGCGCATCGTCCATGCACATCTTGCCGCGCTCCCGGATCGGGAGGTTCTGGATGTTCAGCTCCGGCAGCTCTTCGTCCACGCCGAGGTGGAGGCTGTCGTTGTCGATGGAGATCGGGTCACCGTACGGCTTGCGTTCCTTGGACTCGATGTCGTCGTAGACGTAGGCCTGCTGGATGATGGCGACCTTGGCGGTCATCGGGAAGTACTGGAGGCGGATGTTGCCGGCCTTCTCCTGGAGGCGGGCCTCCTTCTCGTCGTACAGCCGGGCCAGATCCTGGACCTTCTGCTTGTCGATCTTCAGCAGGTCGCCCTGGAGGAAGGCCCGGACCCGGGTGCTCGCAACCGGGTCCACGAAGACGTAGCCCACCAGGCCGATGACCACCGCCAGAGCGAGGAGGAAGAAGACCAGCCCGAGGTGGCCCTTCTTCCCGCCGGCCATGAGCTCGTCGATCTCCTCGGCGCGCACGTCGAGGTCGTCGGTCTCTTCGCCGGAGTCGGAGACCATCTGGGAGAACCCGTCACCCAGGATCTGGTCGAGATGATCCGCGGTGGTCTCGAAACGGGCGTCCTCGTCAACCGGCGCCGCAGGCGCCTTTGACTCGGTCTCCGGGGCGTCGGCCGCGGCGGTTTCGGTCTCCGGGGCCTCGGGCTCGTTGGTCTGAATGTCGTCCCGCTTGTCGTCGTGACCGTTGTCCATGTGATCCTCTTCCTCACGCGATAGGTTCACAAAAAAGTACAGAGGAGATTTAAAACCGTGCGCGACGCAAAGTCAAGGACAACCTGGATGGCGCTCGGAGGGATCGGCAGGGGGTCAAGGCGGTCCGGAGGCGGCCTAGATGCAGCCACCGTTGCACTCAACCAGAGGGAGGATCACCTGTTTGCTGCCCAGCTTCGGGACCTTGGTGACGGTCTCGCCGAAGAGGACGCGGGAGCTGTCCGGGGCCAGGCCGAAGATGATCACCTCGAGGTCGAGGTCCGTGGGGAGACCCGTGATCTCGATGTAGCCGTTCTCGTTCACGTCGGGGTGGTCCGCCGTGAGGTTGCAGGGGTAGACCCCGTGGAACTCCGAGTCGCCGGTGGACTCCCGGTTGATGTTGATCTCCACATCGCTGGTCCCGGCGAACGCGCAGTTGGCCATCTCCGCGGGGAAGGACCAGCGCAGCTCCAGGGTTCCCTTGATCTGCTCCAGTACGAGGGCCGCAGGGGGGGAAGAGGGCGCATCGCCCTTCTTCACCTTGAGCTTCTCGTACTCGGCCTTGTACAGCACATCCCCATCCGCGGAGACCCCGATCAATCGGACGTTGTAGGTTCCAACGGGCACCGATGGGATCGTCACCACGCCGTCGGAGCAGGCCGTCGTCCGCGTCAGAATCCGCTGCTCGTCCTGGTAGAGTTGCAGCTCCACCTCTGCAATTCCAGCGTTGGAGCAGGTTGTGTTCGCGACTTTCCAGGACACCTCCACGAAGCCGGTGCCGGCCTCCTCCTCCGGGCCGCACGCTGCAGCGAGACAAGCCAACAGGATCAGGGTCGTCCATTTACGAGTCATCCGGACCTCCTCTTTATTCGTTCGCCGGGTGGGGCCCCTGGTTTGCGCTTCGGGCTTCGAAGGGCTTCGGGCTCTGCCCGGGCAGGCCGATTGAAACACATCCCGCCCGGGACGCAAGAATCGAACGCCTATTCTCCAGATTTTTGGTCCTGCGCGGTTTCCCGGGATGATGGAGGCGTGGGGATCCGTCCACCGCGTGGCAGGGAGGCATGATGGAGAGCAGTCGAATGACCAGGAATCGTACGTTGGCGCTGGTCGCACTGGCCGCGTCGGTCGCTGCGTGCGGCGTTGAGCTGCGTCGCCCGTTGATCGCGTACGACTTCGACAACCCGATCCTCAACGAGCGGTGGCTCCAGGCCCACTGCGATCCCCTGCCGGCCGCAAGAACACCGAACCGGGAGCTTGTCGACAGGAGCCCCGAGCCCGTGCCCGAGGTCGTGACGGCGAAGGCAGTGGTCCCGCCCGTCGCTGCCGCCGCGGACCCCGTCGTGGCTTCCCCCGTTGCACCCGTCTCACCCCGCGGGGTCCCGGCGACGCCCCTGCCGGCGATCACGGCAGGGGAGCAGGGTCCGCCGGTTGGGGGAATCGGGGCGTGGACGCCCCTCCCACAGGCGAAAGAGCCCGCCGCGCAGGAGGAGGTGCCCGCACCGGTGAAGACGACGGCCGCGCCGGGCCCCGAGATCGCGGACGCCGCGGGCCGCCTGGTGGGGATCCGGTCCTCCTTCGACCAGGACACCTTCCTGAAGCACGTGCTCTTCGTCAGCAACGTCGCGTTGGACACCGCACCCGCCGAGGGCCTTGTCCGATGGGTCTGGGAGCGCTACGGAAAAGCCGGATCGCCGAGCCTCGCTCCGGGCCACCTGGTCTTCCTCGGGTGGGGCGGCCGGGCCCGCATGGTCGGGGTCGTCGAGGAGGTGGACGAGCACGGGACCGCGCAGTTCGTCACCGTCCAGGGCGACGAGGTGAAGCGGCTGAAGATCACCGCGGCCCGCCCCCGGGCCCGCCGGGACGAGCACACCGGCCGGATCCTCAACAGCGCCGTGGGGAAGGGCCGCCTCGCCGGCGAGACCCTCATGGGGATCGTCGCCGTGGTGCCGGACGCGACCGGCAGCGCTGCCCTGGCGACGGCCGAGTAGCCCGTCCCCATCGTCCATCGTCCGCCGTCCGCCCAATCCCCCGTTCCCTCGGTCTCGGTGCCGTGTTAGCATGCTGCGTCAAATCATGACGGAGGGCGTCATGCGCAAGCTGTTCTTCCCGGACTCCATCCTGGTCATCGGTGTGTCCTCGGGCTCCCGCAACATGGGGCGCAACATCGTGGACAACCTGCTCAGGTTCAGCTACGGAGGCCGCATCTACCTCGTGGGCCGGAGGTCGGGTTTCTACGCGGGGCACCCGATCCACACGGAGATCGATTCCCTCCCGGAGGGCATTGACCTCGCGGTGATCCTGACCCCGGCGGAGGTCATCGTCGACACCCTCAGGGCTTGCGCCCGCAAGGGGATCCGTCATGCGATCATCGAGAGCGGGGGCTTCTCCGAGCTCACCGGCAAGAACGATGCGCGGGACCAGGCGCTCCTCGCCGTGGCCCGGGAGCACGGGATCCGCTTCGTCGGCCCCAACGGCCTCGGTGCGATCTGCAGGGCCTCGGGGCTGGTCTCACCCTTCATGCCCATGGACGACCTGCCCCGTCAAGGGGACATCTCCCTCCTGGCCCAGAGCGGCGGGGTCGGTGTGACCTACATCGGCGCGCTGTTCGTGGAGAACCTGGGCATGGACCGGTTCGTCTCTCTCGGCAACAAGCTCTGCCTGGACGAGACCGATTACCTGGAGCACATCGGCGAAGAGGGGACCAGCCGAGCGGTCTGCATCTACCTGGAGGACATCCGCCGGGGCCGCGCCTTCTTCGATGCGATCCGGAGCTTTGACGGCGCCGTGATCGTACAGAAGGCAGGGGTCACCGCGGCCGGACACCGGGCCGCGGCGTCCCACACCGCGGCCCTCGCGGTGGACGACCGGGTGGTGGACGCCGCGCTGCGGCAGGCCGGCGCGATCCGAGTGGGGTCCATGGACCAGATGATCGCCCACGCCAAGGCCGCGGCGCTGCCCCCCATGACGGGGAACCGGTTGATGATCATCGCCCGGTCCGGAGGACACGCGGTCATCGCGGCGGACGTGGCGGAGCAGAGCGGCTTCGTCCTCCCCGCGTTGCCGGAAGGGATGGCTGCGCTGGCAGCGAGCGCAGGCCGAGGCCACGTGATCCGCACGGACAACCCCCTGGACCTGGGAGACATCTTCGACTTCGAGGTGTACAACCAGCTCCTGATCATGGCAGCGAAGAGTGACGACTTCGACGGTGTGGCCATGATCCACGTCTTCGCAGCGGAGTCCGATGTCCGGTCCTCGGCCCACCTGCTCAAGTCCGCTGCCCAGCTCACCGAGTCCACGGGGAAGCCGGTCTACATCTGCTTCATTGCGATGCCCCAGGCCCTGGTGGCCCTGAAGAAGCGCACCCCCCACCCCCTCTTCGACGCCCCCGAGGCCATGATCGAGGCCATGGCTGCGTTGCGTTGGTCCGGTGCCCGGCGTCGTCGCAACCCGGAGCCGCTGGCCGATGGCGGTGACGGTCCGGCGCCGGTCCTCGGAGACGCAGCCCCGGGGACCCTGGCCGCCGCCGCTGCCTGGAGCCTCCTGGAGCGCTGGGGCTTCCCTGTTGCACCGTGGCGACTGGTGGTGCGGAGAGGGGACGTGGCGTCCGCGGCGGAGGCGGTGGGCTACCCGGTGGTCCTCAAGATCGACTCTCCGGCCATCGTGCACAAGAGCGACGTCGGCGGCGTGGAGATCGACCTCCCTGACGCGGCCGCTGCGCTCGCTGCCTACGATCGGATCCTCGCTTCGGTGGCGGCCGTGGCCCCCGGCGCACGGATCAACGGCGTTCTGGTTCAGGCCATGGTCCCAACCGGCCGGGAGATCTTCCTTGGTGGCCAGCGGGATCCCTCATTCGGCCCCTTGATCATGGTCGGTGTCGGGGGGGTGCACGTGGAGACCCTCAAGGACGTGTCCCTGCGCCTGGCGCCGATCTCCCAACGGGATGTTGCGGATATGATCGCCGATGTGTCCTGGTTCCGTACCCTGGCCCCGGCGCGAGGCCAGCCGGGCGCAGACCGCGCCCTCCTGGAGGATCGGATCCTCGCATTCTCCGCGATGCTCTGCGCAGAGGAGCGGATCGAGGAGATCGATCTGAACCCCTTCCTCCTCAGGGATGAAGGGGAAGGCGGGACGATCGTCGACGTGAGGATCCGGGTGCGCTAGGAGCGTGTTGCGCATTGGGCTCCGCAGCGAGAAGCCGCCAGGGGTGCCAGATGGGGCCTACAAGATCTGGGTGCATACTGGTGGTATGTGCGCAGATCTCGTAGGGCGCAGATGGCGTGCATGGCGGATTCGCAGCAGGAGAAGCAATACGCAACACGCTCCTAGACCCGGAAGATGCAGATCTTTCGATCCCTGCCCATGCCCTCGGAGCGGCTGTCGATGCCGTCGTGTGTCTTGACCTCGATGTGGACCAGCCGGCGGTCCCGGGGGTTGAGCTCCTCCTCCACCCACAACTCGTTGCCGGTCTCCAGGACCTCCTGGCACCACTCCTTCGCCCGCTGGGTCAGCTCAGCGTCGAACTTCTCGAGCATGCCGGCCACGTCCACCTGGATCCGGTAGCGCGGCGGGAAGCGGTTGACGATCTTGTTGAGGAGGAACTGGTAGGCGTCGACAAGGTCCCGGCCGTCGTCCGCGAGATCCGCGGCGGTATCGTCCACCTTGATCAGGATCCGATCACGCCCCTGGCGCTCAACGGTGATGTTGGCCTCCCAACCCATCTGCTCAAGGAGGCTGGTCGCGACCTCGCGCGCCTGGACCAGGCGGCGCTCGAGCTCCGCCTCGTCTACCGGGCCGTCATCGCGATGATCCCGGCTACGGTCCCGGCCATCCACGCCGCCGCGATCCCGGTCGCGTCCGTCCCGGCCGCCGCGGCCGCGGTCGTCCCGACCACTCCGGCCCCTGTCGCGGTCGCGGCCGGGACGGGGGCGGTCGTCGCTGGACCGCGGGGGCGGGCTCGGGCTCGGCTTCGGGGTCCTGGGCGGGGTCCGGGGCGGGGCCGGGGCCGGGGCCGGGGCCGGGGCCGGGGATGTTGGCACCACGACCTCGATCGTTGCGCTGCCTCCGAGCCCCAGGAATCCCTTCTCCTGGCTCACCAGGGTCCAGTCGAGCTCGTCCCTGGGAACTCCCAGGACCCGGGCCGCCCGCTCCAGGGCCTGCTCCTCGTTCTTTCCGGTGAAACGTTGTCTCTCTTCCACCTTGGGCCTCCTTATCTCCACTGGGTGATCATCAAACTCAAGCCCGGCTCGCTGCGGGCTCCGTCGGCGGGGTGAACTTCCGCTTCAGGTAGTACTGCTGGACCAGCGACAGCATGGTGTTCACCAGGATGTAGAGGTTCAGGCCGGCCGGCAGGAACAGCATGAACAGGGTGAACATCACGGGCATGATGTAGAGCATCATCTTGGCCTGCTGCGAGTCCGTCGCGGTGGGCGTCATCTTCTGCTGCAGGAACATCAGGCCGCCCAGGAGGAGCGGCATCACGAAGTAGGGATCCGGCGCGGAGAGGTCATGGATCCAGAGCCCCATGGGGGCCTGGTACAGCTCCGCGGAGGAGTAGATCGTGCGGTAGAGCGCGATCCAGATCGGCATCTGCAGGAGCATGGGGAGGCAGCCCCCGAGGGGGTTGACCTTCTCCCGCTTGTAGAGGTTCATCATCTCCTGGTTGAGCCGAGCCTTGTCCTTCCCGTACTTCTCCCGGACCGCGTCCATCTGCGGCTTGAGCGAGGCCATCCGCTGCATCTGGCCGAAGGACTTCTGGGTCAGGGGGAGGAGGAGGAGCTTCACGAGGACGGTCAGGAGGATGATGGCCAGGGTCCAGCTCGGGAACACCGAGTAGCACCACTTGAGCACCTGGAGCATGGGCTTCGCCAGGACGCCCACGATCCAGAAGTCGATGGAGTCCTCGAGGCCCACCTCGGCCTTCTTCAGCAGGTTGATGTCCTTGGGGCCGACGTAGAGCTCGAAGGCGTAGGTCCGTCGGCCGGTCCCCCGCAGGAAGCCCTGCACCCGCTTCAGCTCCGCCTCGGGGAGATCTCGATTGGCCTTGAGGGCCTCCTCGACCTTCGCCGCGTGACTGAGATCCTCCCGCTCCATCCCCAGCCGTGACGCCAGCTCCTTGCAGGTGACCCGCCCCGGTGCGTCGAGCCAGAACGGGACGCAGCCGTTGTCCAGAGGCAGGGGGTCGAGGTCCGTGAGGGGCCGGTACATGCGCGCGCTGGCCACGCCGTTGGTCGAGGCATAGAGTTGACAGGCGGCCTTCGGCATCTTGCGGTTGACCAACGCCTGGAAGAAGTAGCGTCCGCCCACGCCGATCCACTCCGCCTCGCCGGCGGGGTTCACCGGCACGCCCTCTTCGGCCAGGTCGCCGCCGTCCTCCCGTGTGAGGCTGCCTCCGGCCTGGCACATGGACTGGAGCAGGTCCGGTGGCGGGGAGAACATGCTCTGCTTCGTGCCGGGACGCTCCCATGCGTGGACCTCCAGCGCAGGCTGGAGGGCGATGGGCTGCTCGCCGAAGTTGTAGAGGGTCACTTCGAGATGGATCCGGTAGTCGTCGATGGGCCTCAGGCGGCGCTCGATGAAGATGCTAGACGCATCCTTCGCCGGATCGGGCCACACGTAGACGGCCTCCTCCGCGTCCAGTGCGGAGATGCGGGTGTACACCGGGTCCACCCGGTAGACGTCCAGCAGATCGGCCTCGATCTTCACGCCCGTGGTCCAGGTCTCGGCCTTCCCGATGCGCTTCGCCTCTCTGACGTTGGGGGCCTGGAGGGTGCGGATCACCGTGACCCCGGCGCTGGCCTCCTCGCCGGAGAGGAGCAGGAGCTGGAAGGGCAGGAAGGAGACATCCCACGTGGAGATCAGGTGCAGCGGTCCCTCCGCCGAGAGCCAGGATGGGACGCCCTCGATGGCCTCTGCGTCCCCCGTCTGGCGGTACTGGTCGTGGATCAACTCCAGGCAGGCGATCGTCGCACCCTGGCCCGTGATGAGGGCCCGATACAAGGGGGGATCGCCCACCGCATTCCACAGG
Source organism: Pseudomonadota bacterium (assembly GCA_043815665.1). Lineage (GTDB taxonomy): Bacteria > Myxococcota_A > UBA9042 > CAIXZC01 > CAIXZC01 > CAZNWW01. Next base: position 77,997 of record JBDRIT010000099.1, on the reverse strand, counting down.
GAGGGCGAGGGAGCATCCGCACCGCAGCCCCCGGAGAGGCCGGCGACGGTCTCGGTCGCCTCTCCGGCTGCATGGGCCCGTATGGGAGTGAGGGCCAGGATGCAGAGGATGAGTGCGGTGCACAGCGTTCGCTGGGATCTCACGGCGTGGCCTCCTCGGGGGTGCCTCGGGTTGCGGCGCGCAGGGTGAAGCGTTCTGGAACAGGGTCGACGCCCCCGGGATTGAATGGGTGGCAGCGCGCGACGCGAGCGGCGGCGAGGAGGGAACCCCGGGCCGCACCGTAGCGTCGGATCGCCTCGGAGGCGTAGTCGGAGCAGGTCGGGTGGAACCGGCAGCTCGGCGGCAGCAGGGGGCGAACGAGGCGCTGATACAGGCGAACCAGCGCCAGGAGCACCAGGGCCGGTGCGCGCAGGAGCCTAGCGGCGAGCGCGGCGGGTGTAGAGACTGAAGGCATGCGCGATGTCCTTCTCGTACTGTTCCATGCAGGGCCATGCGGTGTCACGCTTGACGATGATCACCACGTCCGTGCCGGGGGGGAGTTCCTCCCGAGTGCGCCGGAACACCTCACGGGTCACCCGCTTCGCCCGATTCCTGAAGACCGCGTTGCCCACCTTGCGGGTGACGGTGATTCCCAAGCGGCGCTCTCCCGTCGGACCTGCAGCGGCGAAGACCAGGAGGTTTCTGGTATAGATCTTCTGTCCCTCACGGAGGACCCACTGGAATTGGACGCTCCGGCGGAGCCGATGCTCAGGTGTGAAGGGTCCCGGGGTCATTCAGCGTCGCAGTCTGCCGGATCACTTCTTCGGGATCGAGACAGCGAGCCGCTTGCGTCCCTTGGCCCGTCGGGCGCTGATCACCTTCCGACCCGTGGCGGTGGCCATCCGGGCACGGAAGCCGTGCTTCCGAATCCGCTTCGTGTTGTGTGGCTGATATGTTCTTTTCACGGCCTGACTCCTTGGCTCGTGCGCATGTACTTTTCGACCCGCAAAATTATGGGGAAATGGCGCCGGCTGTCAATGACTTTCTCCTCGATGGCAGATCCAAACCTCTTGACAGCCCCCGAGACCTGTGCAACTCTTCGCCGTCGGTCATGAGGGCGTTTAGCTCAGCTGGATAGAGCGTCGGCCTCCGGAGCCGAAGGCCACAGGTTCGAACCCTGTAACGCCCGCTTCTCCCTCCCCAGTCCCCGACATTCCCTTCCACTCTTGACATTCCCTTCCTCGCACACGATCATCTCAGCGCATGTTGACCGAATACAGAACGTCCAGGGGAACCATGATGAGATCGCTTTCATGCCTCGCCACACTGATGCTGATCCTGGGGTGCTCCGGCGCCGACGAGAAGAAGGGCAACGACGGGTCGACCGAAGGTGCGGGGGTCAAGATCCAGACCGCTGGAAAGATGAACAAGGGCGGGACGTCGCCGGACGTCGAGGTGGAGCGCGGCGACATGAACGCGGACGGGCACCCCGACGTCTGGAAGTACACCAAGGAAGTGCCGGACCCCGGCGCACCCGGAACCACGAAGCCCATGGTGGTCAAGAAGGAGGCGGACCTCAACTTCGACGGGAAGAAGGACGTCTTCATCGAATACAAAGAGGAGATCGTGGCCCACGAGGCCTTTGACTTCGACTACGACGGCCGCGTGGATCAGGAGAACTTCTACGTGGAATCGAAGATCAGAGAGAAGCGGGTTTACGCTCCCGGGACGAACCGCGTCTTCATCTGGAAGTTCTTCGAGGAGGGGACCCTCTCCCGCGTCCAGCAGGACGACAACGGCGACGGGATCGCCGATCGTTGTGAGGAGTGGTTCAAGGGCCAGCGCCTCGTGCGGAAGGGGCGTGACACGAACAAGGACGGGGAGTGTGACGACTGGGAGAACGTCCGGTAGTCGCGCATGAGCGCTGGCCGCAAGAAAGGGCGCCTTCCCAAGGATCTGATCCTTCCGAACACCCTGCTCGACCACGTGGAACAGGGACTCCTTCTGGTGGGGGAGGTCGGTGGTCAGCGGATGATCCTCGACGCGAACGCGACCCTCTACCGCCTCTTCGACCTGGACCCCGGGAGCCTGGTGGAGGAGAACGAGGAGACCTTCTGGAACCGGGTGATCCCCCGGTGCCACAATCCCCTCTCCGTGCGGGCCGATCTCGTCCGCCTCCAGAGCAGGCCGTTGGAGATGCGCATGGACTTCCTGCGCATCGACGACCCCCAGGAGCTGATCCTTGAGCGCTTCACGTCTCACGTGGACGATCCCGGCGGCGTCGTCGAGGGCGGTCGGATCTGGATGTTCCGGGACGTGACCAAGCAGGAACAGCTCAAGGGCAGGCTCAAGCGTCGCGCCGCGCTCGAGGAGATGCTGCGGTACCTCGCCACAGAGTTGATCTCCGCGGCGCCGGAGTCCGGCATGGTCTCCGACGCGTTGCCCCTGCTCTGTCGGGCCGTGGGGGGCATCGGCGCGGTGGTCTGGCTCATGGACGATCGTCATCGGGCCCTGCCGCACTACCACTGCAGCTTCGACAGGGAGGGCGCTGCGGAGCCCACCCCGGACCTCTCCTCGGATCTCGTGCGGTCCCTCCTGGACATCATGGGTTCCCCCTGGGATCGGGCCCGGGTCCTGCACCGCGCCTCCCTGGACGACGAGCGGCTCCGGGACGTGATGACCCTCCGGGGCGCGGACGACTGGCTCGTTGCGGTGATCAAGAGCCCCGACCGGCTCCTCGGATTCCTGGTCCTGGATTCCAACGACGAGGTCCCCCTCCGGTGGGAGCGGGACGAGGTCCGGTTCTTCCAGGCCGCGGCCAACATCCTCGGCGCCTGGATGCACAAGGAGCAGATGTTCCGGGAGCTTCAGGTGGCCCGGGAGGACGCGGAGCGGGCCGCTGCAGCCCGTTCTGATTTCATCGCCCTGATCAGCCACGAGCTCCGCACGCCCCTCAACCCCCTGGTGGGCTTCACCCAGCTCCTGGAGGACTCCTGCAACTGTGGAGACGAGACCCGCGTCGACATGATCCGCCGGGTGCGGGAGTCGGCGAATCGGCTCCTGGAGCTCGTCGAGGATCTCCTGACCCTCACCCGCCTGGACGGGCGGCTGGACTCGTGGCGCAAGTACCCGGTGGACGTCGGGAGCCTCGTGGAGATCTCGAAGGAGATGCTCGAGCGCCTCGCCGAGGGTCGGGATCTGGCGATCACTACGGAGTTCCACGGCGAGTCGGGCTTCATCCAGGTCGACGGGGCCGCGGTGCGGCGGGCCCTCAAGGCCCTCCTCTCCAACGCGGTGCGGTTCACCCCGGACGGCGGCGCCGTGACCCACCGGGTCACCGTCCGGTCGGACGTGATCACCTTCGAGGTCATCGACACTGGCCCCGGCATTGACCACACCCGCATCGACGAGCTCTTCTCCCCCTTCGTCCAGGAGCAGCCCCTCCTCACCCGCAAGCACGGCGGCGCCGGCCTCGGTCTCACCCTGGTCCAGCGCATCGCGGACGCGCACTCCGGGACGATCTCGGTGACCGACACCGGCGACCAGGGCACCACCTTCACCTTCACCCTCCCCCGCTTCTCCCACGAGGACGAGGAGACGCAGCCGTAGGCGGACGGTGACGTCTCCACCGCTCGTCTTTCGTTTGTTGCGGCATCGACTCGCCCAGGTTTGACAGAACCCCCCACGCGCGCACAAACTGCGCACCATGTGTCCTCGCCTCTCAACAGGGCTGTTCGCAGTCCTTCTGGTCCTGTCCAGCACCACCGGCGTCTATGCCGGCGATGATCCCTCCCCCCTCCAGCCCTGGATGGTCACCGACAAGACCTTCGAGCAGGCCCGGTACCTGGAGCTGGAGGGGAAGTTCCGGGTCGCTGCGCAGACCGTGGCCGGGCAGTGCATGGGCGCGGTGGCTCCCCACGCAGCGTACCTGGGGGGGGTGCTCTTCGAACAGGCGGGGCGGCGGGACGAGGCGCGGCGCTGCTACGTCCGCGTCGCCAACGCAGACCATCCGCTGGCGCCCCGGGCAGCGTGGCGGCTCTACCTCCTGGATCCCCAGAAGGACGGCAAGGCCGGGGCAGGTTCCCGTTGGCTCCCCCGGGCCACGTCGCCGGGCCTCGCCGGCCGGGTCGCGCTGGCCCAGGCCATGGAGCTCGCCGGTTCGGGACGCAACCGCGCCGTGGCCAGCGTCCTCACCCGGGCCCTCGCTGCGCCGCTTTCGGCGTCGGAGCGCCTCGAGATCCGGTTCCTCCTCGCCCGGGCGCGACTGGACTACGGAGATCGGGAACGGGGCCTCGCGCTCCTCACCCGGCTGGCCTGGGAGGGCCACGGCCCCGCAGAGGCGGCCCTCCGCGCGGAGGATCCAGCGGCCGCCCTGGACCTCCGGGATCTCCGACGCCGGATCCGCGCCACGCCGCAGGACGCCGCCGCCCGGCGCCCCGACGGCGATCCCGGGACCTGGACCGCGGATCAACGGTTCTGGGAGGGGCTGGCCCTCCTGCGGAACCGTCGGGATCGGGAGCCCGCCCTGGCCCATCTCCTGGCCGCCAGGGACGCGGGGACCGGGACCCTCCGGACCGCCGCGACCTGGCACGCGGCCCGGGCCCTGGAGAAGCTGGATCGGGATCTGGAGGCCATGGACCTCATGGACGGGCTCCTCCAGGAGGGGCCCCTGCCCTTCGCCACGGAGCTCCGGGTTCGCCTCGGGCGGCTCTGTCTGAGGGAGGAGCTGCCCTTTCGGGCGCGGGCCCACATGGAGCGGGCCCTCGGGGAGGCACTCCCCGGCGAGGACCTGGCCGAGGCTGCCTGGACCCTGGCCCGGTTCCACCGGGTCGCGGGGGATCCCGCTGACGCGCTGGGGCTCCTCCGCCTGATCCGGCGGCGGTCCTTCGTCGTGGAGCGGAGCCCCTGGCAGACCTGGGGGCCCCTGGCCCTCTACTGGGAGGCGCGGACCCTGGAGGACCTGGGGCAGGGGACCCGGGCCCGGGGGCTGTACGCGCTGCTCTGGGACGCGGCGCCGCTGAACTACTACGGGGTCCTGGCCCGGGTGCGTCTGGTCGAGGCCGGCGTCGCGACAACCCCGCCGGGGCCGGCGCAGTGGACCACCCCCCCCCTCGAGGTCGGCTCCCTCGGATCCGGGGATCGCGAGGTCCTGGCCCTGCCCCTGGCCCTCTGGCGTCTGGGCCGCTACGACGAGGCCCGGGAGGAGACCGGGGCCTTGCTCCGCCGCGGGGCCCTGAGCCCGGCCCTCCCGGCGCTGTATACCTCGCTGGAGCTCCGCGGGGACCGGATCGCCCGCGCGGCGTCCCTGCGCGCGAGCATCGGCACCCTCCTGCCGCCGCCCTGGCGGAGCGGCGCCAGGCTCTGGCTTTCCAGCTTGCCCGTGGGCTACCTGGACCGCCTCGCCCCAGTGATGGCGGCCGACGGCGGCGGGATGGATCCCGCGGTGATCGCGGCCCTGATCAAGTTCGAGAGCTCCTGGAACCCGGCCGCCGTGTCCGGCGCCGATGCGCACGGGCTCATGCAGCTCCGTCCCCACGTCGCCCGGCAGGTGGCCGAGGGTTGCATGGGCCGCCAGTGGCGGCGCCGGGATCTGCGGGATCCCGATCTCAACCTCCGGATCGGGGCCCAGTTCCTCCGTGAGGTCCTGCATCGTCACCATGGGAACTGGCTCGTGGCCCTGGCTGCGTTCAACGCGGGCACCGGGACCACGCGGTCCTGGCTGGCGCGCTTTGCGGGGCTCGAGGCCGACGAGTGGGTGGAGCAGATCACCTACCCCAACACCGTGGGGTACGTGAAGCGGATCCTGGGTGCGGCCGGCGGCTACCGCTCCCTCTACTGGCCCGCGCTGGGCCGCGAGGTCGGCCCCGAGGCGGTGGCCTTCGGAATCCCCGAGGCGCTGAACCCCTTCCTGGACGAGGCAGGGGGCCGCTGCACCCTCGGCGCAGAGGACGGAGGTGGTCGGTGAGCGAAGGCTCCGGTGTGCAGGCAGCGGGCCCTGCGGTTGCCCTCGGCGCGATCCTCCTGGTCCTCGCCGGCGCGGCCCTGCTGACCGGCCAGGGACCACCGGAGTTGGACGGGCGCCTCGACTCCTGGCGCCCGGGGGCGCAGGTGCGCCTTCGCCTGCAGGAGATCCGATTGCGCCGGGCGGACGTCGAGGTCCCCGTGGAGGCGGCCCGGGAGCTCATCGACGCATGGCGGGCCGCGAGCGCAGCCCCGTTCTCCACGGGGCCCTCCCCGCAGCGCCGGGTCCGGAGCGCGGAGCTGCGCTTCCAGCAGGTGGCGACCCGGTTCCTCGCTGACCACGGGGCTCCGGCCCACGCGGCCGTGGGCGAGGCCCTGGCGGGTCCGTTCATGGAGGCCCTCGACGGGCTGGCTGAGGTGGCGGGGGACGGGCACAAGGCCACGTGGCTCGCGAGCCATCGGGATCACGGGGTGGCCCGTGAGGTCCGGGCCCTGGGCGGACAGTTCCCCGAGCGGGCCCTGGCCTCGGGGCTCCTGTCGCCCGTGGGACCCCTGGATCCGGACCGGCGCGAGGTGGCCCGCATCCTGTGGACCACCCACTGGTTCGAGACCGCGCGTGCAGGGCTGGCCGCGGAGGTGATGTCCCCGGAGGAGCGCCTCCTGGTGCGTCTGTGGAAGGTGGAGGACGCGACCCACCTGAGCTGGCAGCGCCGGCGCGCCATCATGGAGGAGGTGCGCGCCGCGGCGCCGGATTATCCGGCGGACTATGTTCTCGGCGTCCTGGCCAGCCGGTACGGCCTCGTGGACGAGGCCAGAGCCTCATTCCAGCGGGCCCTCGACGCGGGGTACCGGCCGGAGCTCGTGCGTTTTTGGCTCGGTTGGCTCGCGCGGACCGGGGGCCCCTGAAGCGGATTTCCCGTTGACGCACAACGGGGGAAGATGCATCTTGTTCGAATCATTGGGACGCGTTTGACGCGGCGGTAGACATGTTACGGATCGAGTTCGCAGGCGACACGCATGTAGGGCAGAAGCGCGACACGAACCAGGACGCGCTCCTCCTCCTCCCCGAGGAGGATCTCTTTGTCGTCGCAGACGGCATGGGCGGTCATCTCTCCGGAGAGGTCGCATCCAAGCTGGCCGTCGACACGATGAAGGATTTCTACGTCGACTCGGGCGAAGACGCCGAGATCACCTGGCCCTTTCGCACCGAGGGCGAGTTTGGTTACCACGCGAGCCGCCTCATCGTCGGGATCAAGCTGGCCAACCTCCGGGTCTTCGAGACCTCCCAGTCCGGGCGGCAGTACAAGGGCATGGGGACCACGTTGGTGGGCGCCTGCTACGGCGATGGGGACCTCTACATCGGTCACGTGGGCGACAGCCGCGCATACCGGCTGCGGGGCGGCACCCTCGAGCAGCTCACCGAGGACCACTCTCTGCTCAACGACTTCAAGAAGAACATCCGCATGTCCCAGGAGGACGAGGAGCGGTTCCCGTACAAGAACATCATCGTCCGTGCCCTGGGGATGAAGGACACGGTCGAGGTGGATGTGCGGAAGACCCGGCCCCTGCCTGGGGACGTGATCCTCCTCTGCTCCGACGGGCTCAACGGCGAGATCGACGATGAGGCGATCCGTCGGGTGCTCATCGAGGAGCAGAACCTGACCCGGGTCTGTTCCCGCCTGATCAATATGGCCAACGACGCCGGGGGAAAGGACAACGTCACCGTCGTGGCCGTCCGTTTTGTCGCGGGGGGCGATGAGGGCATCGCTGCGCTGGATCGTGAGATCACCAGCGAGCTCGAGCGGGGCGGCCCGGACACCGACCAGCTCTTCAGCTCGAAGCTCGAAGGCGAGGATCTCGATGTCACCCGGGATCTCAGGGTGGAGCTGGACGCGGATCTCGAGGAGCTGGACACGGACCTGGACGCGGACGACGACGACTGACGGGGCACGCCGTCCCGGGGATCACCGGAAGAGAGAGACACGATGAACGACGCGTACGCCGAGCTGGAAGCGCGAGGCTTCCTCTACCAGGTCACGGACGAGGTCCGCGTGCGGGAGCTCCTGAGCGAGGGGCCCCAGACCTTCTACGTGGGGTTCGACCCCACCGCTGTCACCCTCCACGTGGGCAGCCTGGTGCCGATCCTCGCCATGCGGATCCTCCAGCGCTGGGGCCATCGACCCATCGGGCTGGTGGGAGGGGGCACCGCGATGGTGGGGGACCCCAGCGGGAAGACCGAGACCCGCCGTCTGATGACCCCCGAGGAGATCGAGGCCAACGCGCGGGGCCTCGAAGCCCAACTCTCCCGTTTTCTGACCCTCGACGGTGTGCACGGCCTGATGCGGAACAACGCGGACTGGCTGACGAAGCTGCAGTACATCCCCTTCCTGCGGGACATCGGTCGGCACTTCAGCGTGAACCGGATGCTCTCCGCGGAGTCCTACAGGATCCGCCTGGAGACCGGGCTCTCGTTCCTGGAGTTCAACTACATGCTCCTCCAGGCGTACGACTTCCTGGTCCTGAACGAAGAGGAGGGCTGCGTCCTTCAGGTCGGGGGCCAGGACCAGTGGGGGAACATCGTCGCCGGGACGGATCTGATCCGGCGCGTCCGGCAGGCGGAGGCCTGCGGCCTCACCCTGCCCCTCCTGACCAACGCGTCGGGGGAGAAGTTCGGCAAGTCCGTGGCCGGCGCGATCTGGCTCGACGCGGAGCACACGAAGCCCTTTGACTACTACCAGTTCTGGCGGAACACCGAGGACGAAGACGTGGCGCGGTTCCTCAAGCTCTTCACCGATCTCCCTCCGGTCGAGGGCGAGCGACTCGGGGCCCTGCAGCCCCCGCTCCTCAACCGGGCCAAGGAGATTCTCGCCTACGAGGTAACGAAGCTCACCCACGGCGCGGCCGTCGCGGCCATGGCCTTCGCTGCGGCGTCCGGGGAGTATGGCGAGGCGGATCCCGGACGGATCGTGGAGACGTCGTCGGACATCGTCGCCCTGAAGGCCGCCACTGCGGTGGTCTCCTGGCCGGAGGTCATCCTGCCCGCGGCCGAGGCAGCGACCCCGATCTCCCTCATCGATCTCTTCGTCCGGGCGGGCCTCTGCGAGAGCAAGGGTGAGGCCCGGCGCCTGATGCGCCAGGGGGGCGCGCGGATCGGGGACGATGCGATCCGGGACGAGACCGCCACCGTCGTCCCCGCAGAGCTCGGCTCCGGGATTCTCCTCAGGGCCGGGAAGAAACGTGTCGTGCAGCTGCTGATCGAGTCGCCCCTCCGAAGCAGCCCACGGTCCGTCCGTTGAAAACGGACGCCTCTCCTGGCAGAATACCCCCGATGTCACGACGCCATCTACTCTCCATTCTCATGACCCTCGGGTTCGCCGCGTGCGCGGAGCCGACCGGGACGGACGCGCCCGGGTCCTGCATTACGCAGGGGGATTGCCTCAAGGGCACGGTCTGTGCGCTCGGTGAGTGCCGCGACGAGGACGGGGATCCGGACTGGGACGGGATCCCCACGGGCTGGGAGGTGGCGGTGGGCTCCTCTCCGCTGAACTTCGACACCGACGGTGACGGGTACGGGGATGGCGAGGAGTGGGGCGCCGATGTGACCCCGAAGGACACGGACGGGGACGGCATCCCCGATGTTCTGGAGAGCGCACTGGACGACGCGGACGGGGACTGCATCCCCGATCATCTCGACCCCAACGATGCCGCTGCGGACCCGGCGGATCAGAGCTTCGCCCGGTTGCTGCTCTGTCCGACCCAAGGCCGCTGCGCTGCGCTATGGGACGACCTCACCCTGGTCTGTGTGGACGGGGACGCCGTGTGCGCCTGGCCTGACGGGACGCCCGTGCCGAGGCAGGAGGAGGACTGCGATCAGCAGGACGAGGACTGCGACGGAGAGACCGACGAGGGCCTGGCTTGGGAAGGATATCCCCTCGGGGAGGGCTGCCTCGCTGCGGGGATCTGCGGCCCCGGAACCGTGGAGTGCCACCCGGAGCTCCTCGCTCCCCTCTGCTCCACCGCGCCCGGGGGCTCTGAGAGCCCAGCGGTGACCGAGTTCTGCAACGGCAAGGACGACGACTGCGACAGCATCATCGACGACGGCTACCTCTACCAGGGCCATCACATGGGGGAGTCCTGCGTCGCGCCGGGGATCTGCGGCGCCGGTGTCGTGGAGTGTGCGTACAACGGCCTCTCCGCGTTCTGCTCCACGGGTCCCTATGGCACCAAGGACAAGTCCCAGCCTGAGCAATGCGACGCGCTGGACAACGACTGCGACGGCAAGACCGACGAGGACCTCATCGGTCCCGCGGAGCTGGCCTGCCCCGACACAGGGGTCTGCGCAGTCCACTGGGAGGCCCTCCTGGCACGGTGCGATACGGGCAACTGGTCCTGCGCGCTGGCTCCCGAGGTGGACGCCCCCTTCGAGCCCGGCGAGGAGGCCTCGTGCGACGCAAAAGACAACGACTGCGACGGGGAGACCGACGAGGGCTTCGAGATCGAGGACTTCGACGGGGCAGCGAAGGGCATCGGCGAGGAGTGTGGCACCGGCACCTGTGCGAGCGGAAAGGTGATCTGTTCCGCGGATCGCAGCGAGGCCGTTTGCTCCTCCTGGTCGATCCTCGAAGCGGAGTCCTGCGACAGCCTGGACAATGACTGCGACGGGGAGACCGACGAGGAGCTGACCTACGACGGCAAGGGGCTCGGCGATCCCTGCAACGGGGTGGGCCCCTGCGGCAACGGCAAGGTGGAGTGCCGCTCGGACACCGGCGCGACGATCTGCTCCACGGATCCCGGGGGGTCGGCCGACGAGGCCCTCCCCGAGGCCTGCGATCTCGTGGACAACGACTGCGACGGGGCCATCGACGAGGATCCGGCTCCACCCCTGGATGTCTGCCCCTCGAAGGGTGTGTGCAGGGGGGCCCTGGCCACCATCGCGCTCTGCGAAGAGGGGAGCTGGGTCTGTGAGTTCGACGGGATCCCGGGCTACCAGGCCTCGGAAGGGATCTGCGACGGTCTGGACAACGACTGCGACGGCAAGGTGGACGAGTTCCTCGACAAGACCCTCTCCCCCGCGTGGGAGGCAGCCTTCCCGGGGACGCCGCCTCCCACGCGGGGCGCAGCCTCGGTGGGCGCAGGCGCCGGGGGGCTCGTGGTCCTGGGTGGCCTGGAGCAGGAGACCCTGCCGTCTGCGGGGGAGAGCGCGTGCAGCGGCGATCTCTGGCTCCTCGGGCCCGACGGAGCATGGACAGCGAAGGGCGACGTCGGTGCGGCGCCGCGGTCGGAGGGGACCCTGGTCCACGCGTGGGCCGCCGGCGGGCATCTCCTGGTCGGGGGCCGCTGCGGCGCCGGGCCCGCCGAAGGCGCGTGGCTGCTCCCGGATCCCCTGAGCGCCGGCGCAGCGGTGGAGCTGCCCCCGGGGGTGGCGAATCGCGCCGGTCACTCCGCCCTGGTGGAGCCAGGGACCGGTGCGATCTGGTTCATCGGCGGTCTCACCTCCAGCAAGTCCCCGGCGCCGGATCTCCGCCTCAGCCCGGACCTGTCCTCCGTAGAGCCCCTCGACGGCTTCAACGCACCGGCCCGATCCGTCGCGGTCCAGTGCCCCGGCGGCGCGATCGCGCTGGTCCTGGGGAGCCTCGCCGCAGATCTGCCTTTCCACCTCCTGTGGGAAGTGGAGCTGGACGCGTCGGTGGTCGCTCCGATGGAGCCCGATGGTCCATCTCCCCTGCCCAGGGATGGCTTCGGACTCACCGCAGTTCCGACGGGGGTCGTGCTCTATGGCGGTCGCACCCCTGACGGCACGGTCCACGGGGATCTCTGGGTCTACGAGCTCGACCACCACCAGTGGACCCTGCTGGGCGAGGGTGGTCCCCAGCGGACCGAGCCACTCCTGGGGGTGATCGGGGACGGGCTCCTCCTCGCCGGTGGCTTCGACCCGGCCGGCGCGGCCCTGCAGGACGCGTGGATGACGCCGCTCACCGGCGGCGGCCCGGCGTGGGTTCCCGTGGATGGCCCGCGTCCGTCCGCCCGCGTGGGTGCTGCCGCGGCTGTGGACGTGCTCCATGGGGAGATCTGTCTCGCCGGTGGCGTCGCCACCGGGACCGAGGGGCCCGTGTGGACCGAGGACGTCTGGTGCCGCGAGGGCCCCGGCGCCCCGTGGACCCTCGCGGCACCGACGGGAGGACCTCCTGCCGCGTTCTCCTCCCTGAGTCACGATCCAGTTCAGGATCGGTACCTGCTGATCGGAGGCGTCGCCGCGGATGCGGCGGACGCGCCGGTTCCCCTGGTGCCCATCTGTGGTTTCCACGCCTTCCACCGGGCCAGCGGCGTCTGGGAGGACCTGGGGGGCTGCGGACCTCTTGCCCCCCAGGCGCCCCTCCAGCGCGCGGGACACGCCGCCGCTGTGCGATTGTCCGATGCGACCCTCTGGGTGTTCGGGGGCCTGACCGCTACGGGGATGGCGAACGATCTCTGGCGGTTGGAGCTGGAGACCGGCGCCTGGTCCCTGGTCCCCCTCGCCGCGCCCCCCGCGGCCCGGTATGGCCACCACCTCTTCGTGCGCGCTGATGGCGATCTGATCGTCGCGGGTGGGCAGGGCAGCGGTGGGGCCGTCAACCTGATCCGTACGAACCTGGGGACCGTGAAGCTCCTGGGATCGTTGCCGTGGACGGCCTCCCCCTGGCTCCCTGCGGCCTTCGACCCCCAGGCGGATCGTCTCCTGATCGCCGATGGGGCCCGGGCCGCAGTCCTGATCCTGGACGGGGACGATCCCGCCCAGGTCATTCCTCTCGACGCGCCGCCGGCGGAGTGCACCGCCGGTGAGGCGCTCCTCACGATCTGGGACACCAAGGCCCGTACGGGCCTCGTCCTGGGGGGCCTGGACGCCGAGGGCCATCCCTCCGCCCGTGAGTGCGTGATTCCTACGAAATGCCTGGATGACTAAAATCAGGCCTCGGCCTCGACCTCCTCGGTCTCGCCGTTCAGCTCGGCCTCGGCGAGGTCCGGGGGGATGTACACCACGCGGGTGCAGGACGGGCAGTGCTCGAGGGTCTCCGCCCGCAGGAGGATGTTGTACTGCTGGGGGCGGATGTGCCGCTGGCAGCCGCTGCAGGAGCCGTCGAGCACCGGCACCACGGCGAGCCCTTCGCGGCGCTTCGAGATCCGCTTGTACTTGTTGTAGATCTGCTTCGGCAGCTCGGGGATGACCGCCTCACGGCGTTCGTGGATCTCTGAGAGGAGGGCTTCGATGGCCTTGACCTGCTTCCAGCCCTCGCCGCCCTCCTCCTCGGTCTCCCCGCGGAGGGCGTCCTGGCGCTTCTCCTCCTCCTGGATCGTCTGGCGGAAGTCCTCGATGGCCTCTTCGGCCTTCCCGAGCTCGTCCTCCTTGGCCTGCTTGGCCTTGCGAAGGGTCTCGATCTCCCGCTGACGGAGAAGGTATTCCTTGGTCTTGGTCACCGCACCCAGGCTGCCCTTGAGCTTGGAGATGCGCTCGGAGTCCTTGCGGATCGCCTCGACCTGGTCTTTGTACCAGGCCTCGACCTCGCCGAGCTTGCCGCGCTTCTCGTCGAGGCTATTCTCCATCCGAGCCACCAGCTCCTGGAGCTGGCCCAGCTTGCCAGCCAACTCATCGCGCTGCACCTGGTAGCGGTGCAGCTCGTTGTCGATCTGCTGGAGTCGGATCATTGTATCCATTACCTCTTTCAACATCGCCCCCTTGAGAACAGCGGTTCACCGACGAAAAAAGGGGCGCCCGCGGGGCGCCCCTTTCGTATCACGCTGATGTTGTCAGGCACGTGCGAATGTTCGTGCAAGGCATCACCTGTCTGTCAAATTCCACCAACCAGTGGGCCCACCAGGAATCGAACCTGGGACCAGCCGGTTATGAGCCGGCGGCTCTACCAACTGAGCTATAGGCCCAGCGTACGGCGCGGGATTATATGGGGTTGGAGCAGGAGTTCAAGAGGAAAATGGTATATGGCTGTCAGAAGAGGGTAGAACCGGAACTCGAGCGTCGGCGTCCCGGGCTTGTGCGTGATCTTTTGGGATGCAATACTGGTGCGGAACGTGCGCAGAGGAGCGGGGAGATGCCTGCACGGATCCCAAGCATGGTCGCGGCCACGGGCAGCGGGGAGGTCTTCGACCACCCCCGGCTCTCCATGGCGGTCTGGGACGGCGTGGCGATCCGCCCTCCCCTGGAGGAGGAGCTGATCCCCCTCCCCGAGGGCTCCGATGTCTTCCTCCTGCCGGGGCGGATCCCCATGGGCTTCGCAGGCCGGAAGAACAATCTCCTCGCCTACAGCGGCGAACCGGACACGGGGCCGGTGCAGGCGGTGAGTGCTTTTCTGGCGCCGGCCTGGCTCCGCCTCTGCCATCCGGCCTTCGAGTCAGGGGAGGGCGCACCCGCGCTGCCCCTCTTTGCCTATGCACCGCTGGGATGGATGGATGGCCGCTTCTGGACGACGGGCACGCGGATCGACCCGGAGCGTCGCCAGGATCCCGTCCTCTTTGATCTCAAGATGATCCGCCGGCGCGTGCAGGAAGAACGGGCCGAGCGCCCGAAGAATGTTCTCCTGCGTCAACTTGAGCGCTGCGCGCTGGAGTACGAGTGCAGGGCCGCTCAGAACTACTTCCTGCATCGCTGGGAGGCCCCTCTGCCGACCTCCAGGAGTTGCAACGCCCGGTGTGTGGGCTGCATCTCCGAGCAGGAGGGGGAGATCCCGGTCACCCAGGAGCGTCTCACCGATCCGCCCCCCCCGCAGGACATCGCCGAGGTCGCGCTGACCCATTTTGGTCGGGTGAAGCATCCCGTGGCCAGCTTCGGACAGGGCTGTGAGGGGGAGCCGCTGACGCGGGCCCCGGTGCTCGAGGAGGCCGTACGCCTGATCCGGGAAGGTGGCGGGACGGGGACCATGAACCTCAACACAAACGCCAGCCGGCCCGACGCGGTCGCCGCCTTGTTCGACGCGGGTCTGGACAGCATTCGCATCAGCCTGAATTCAGCCCGCAAGGGGGCCTACGAGGCCTATCACCGACCCGCCAGCTATGCTTTCGAGGACGTCGAGGAGAGCGCGCGTCGGGCCAAGGCTGCGGGGGGCTTCATCAGCCTCAACCTCCTGGTCTTCCCCGGGGTCACCGACCGGGAGGAGGAGGTGGAGGCATTGGAGGCCTGGATCGCGGAACACCACGTGGACATGATCCAGTGGCGCAACCTCAACATCGATCCGACCCTCTACATGGACACCGTGGGATACAGCTCCGGTGGCGACCACGCGTCCCTGGGACTGCTTGCGATGATCCAGCGCATCCGGGAGCGCTTTCCTGATCTACGTCATGGGTACTTCAACCCCGCTCTCCGCTGACCATCGAGCGCGTTCGCAAGGGCATCCACGCTCGACGTTGTCCTCTTTGACCTTGACCGGATCCGGGTCAGGCGTTATCTTGCGCAACGTTCCGTGCGCCCCCGCGCACATTCCGGACAAGGAGTTGCAATGCTCAGCAAAGAACGGTTCCTCTTCTCCTCAGAGTCCGTCACCGAGGGTCACCCCGACAAGGTCTGTGACATGATCTCGGACGGCGTCCTCGACGCGATCCTCCGGGAGGACCCCCAGGGCCGGGTCGCATGCGAGACTCTGGTCACCACGGGTCTGGTCGTCCTGGCCGGAGAGATCTCCACGACCACATACGCGGACCTCCAGCAGGTCGCACGCGACACGATCAAGGGGATCGGATACGACAAGCCGGAGTATGGCTTCGATTACCGGAGCTGCGGCGTCGTGGTCGCCGTGGATCAGCAATCCAGCGACATCAGCCAGGGTGTCACCGTCGGTGAGGGGCTCTTCAAGGAGCAGGGCGCCGGTGACCAGGGCCTGATGTTCGGGTACGCGTCCAACGAGACCGAAGTCCTCATGCCGACGCCCATCATCCTGGCCCATCGCCTGACCAAGCGCCTGTCCGATGTGCGCAGGGCGGGGGACGTGGGCTTCTTCCGGCCCGACGGCAAGTCCCAGGTCACCGTGGAATATCGTGACGGCAAGCCGATCCGCTGCGATGCGATCGTGGTGTCGATCCAGCACGACCCGGAGCCGACCTACGAGGAGATCCGCGAAGCGGTGATGGAGAAGGTCATCACCCCGATCATCCCCGCGGGCATGATCGATCGGGACACCAAGTTCTTCGTGAACCCCACCGGGCGTTTCGTCGTCGGCGGCCCCCACGGGGATTCCGGCGTGACCGGCCGGAAGATCATCGTTGACACCTACGGCGGGTGGGCTCGGCACGGGGGTGGCGCCTTCTCGGGCAAGGACCCGTCCAAGGTTGACCGCTCCGCGACCTACTTCGCCCGCTACGTCGCGAAGAACATCGTCGCCGCAGGGCTGGCGGACCAGTGCTCCATCCAGGTGGCCTATGCGATCGGGGTGGCCCAGCCCGTGGGCATCCTGGTGAACACCTACGGCACGGCCGGGACCTCCGACGCCAGCATCGAGGGCCTGATCCGGAAGCACTTCGACTTCCGTCCGGCCGCGATCATCGAGCGTCTGAACCTGCTCCGCCCGATCTACCAGGCCACCGCGGCCTTCGGTCACTTCGGTCGGGACGACGTGGAGTTCAGTTGGGAGGTCACCGACGCGGTCAAAGATCTCCAGGCTGGATGATCCGATGCCCCAAACCCCTTGACATTGCCAGCCTCCTCCTATAAAAGAGCCTGACTTTTTGTGACGGTATCGCTGTCAGGAGACTGAGATGAAGACCGTTAGTGTGACCCCGGACGACATCGAACGGCGCTGGTTCGTCGTCGACGCCGCGGGGCAGAGCCTGGGACGCATGGCCTCCCGGATCGCCCTCGTGCTGCGTGGAAAGAATCGGCCAGAATACACCTTCCACACCGACGTGGGTGACTTTGTGATCGTGGTGAACTGCGACAAGGTCAAGCTCACGGGGAACAAGCTGGACGGGAAGAGATACTACAAGCACACGGGCTACATCGGCAGCATCAAGAGCCAGACAGCCCGAGAGATGCAGGCCCGAAAGCCCGAGTTCCTCATCGTCAACGCGGTGAAGGGCATGCTGCCCAAGACCACATTGGGCCGCCAGATGATTCGGAAGCTCAAGATCTATGTCGGGCCGGAGCATCCGCACATCGCGCAGAAACCTGAGACCCTGGATCTCACCGCGAAGGCCCGCTAGGCCGCGTGGAGACACGGAGCAGGACATGACCGAGATGACCCAGATCGCCGCCACCGGGAAGCGCAAAGAGGCGGCAGCCCGTGTCCGGATCACCGAAGGCACCGGGAAGGTAATTGTCAACGGGCGCGACGGCGATGAGTACTTCCGTCGTCCCGTTCTCCTCATGCTGCTTCGCCAGCCTCTGGAGCTGGTCGAGATGGCGGACCGCATCGACATCACCGCGTCCGTGAAGGGCGGAGGTCTCTCGGGCCAGGCCGGCGCGATCCGGCACGGCCTCGCCAGGGCCCTGGTGGAGATGGACGCGACCCTTCGGACGGCGCTGAAGCGCGGGGGCTTCATGACCCGGGATTCCCGGACCAAGGAGCGGAAGAAGTACGGTCAGCCTGGCGCACGCAAGCGGTACCAGTACTCCAAGCGCTAGCATCTGCCGTGGAACAGTCGGCGCCCGTCACTGCGGGCCCGGCGTTTACGTCCTGAGAGAGGGGGCTGGCCACGGCCCCAGGTCCGTAGCCACCCCGGGAGGGTGTCAGGCCGATGGACCAGACGACCAGGAAAGGCATTCCAGTCAACATCGTCAAGGAGGTACGAACCTCGTACCTCGACTACGCGATGAGCGTCATCGTGGGGCGCGCGTTGCCCGATGTGCGGGACGGCTTGAAGCCCGTGCACCGGCGCGTGCTCTTCGCGATGAGCGAGCTGCGGAACACATGGTCCACGGCGTACAAGAAGAGCGCTCGCGTCGTCGGTGACGTGATCGGAAAGTATCACCCCCATGGTGACCAGGCGGTGTACGACACCATCGTGCGTATGGCCCAGGACTTCTCCATGCGCTATCTCCTGGTGGACGGCCAGGGGAACTTCGGATCCGTCGACGGCGATCCGCCTGCGGCGATGCGGTACACCGAGGTCCGCATGGAACGTCTCGCGAGCGAGATGCTGGCGGATCTCGAAAAGGAGACCGTGGATTTCGGGGAGAACTACGACGGCTCCCTCCGGGAGCCCATGGTTCTCCCTGCCCGCTTCCCCAACCTGCTGGTCAACGGCTCCTCCGGTATTGCGGTGGGCATGGCCACCAACATCCCGCCCCACAACATGCGGGAGATCATCGACGCAACGGTCCACGTCGCGCTGAACCCCGACTGCACGATCCTCGATCTGATGCGGATCGTCCCCGGCCCCGATTTCCCCACCGCGGGCTTCATCTATGGACGCGCAGGGATCCTGTCCGCGTACCAGGTGGGCCGTGGCGTCATCAAGCTGCGGGCGCGGGTCCACATGGAGCGCAGCGAGCGCACGGACCGCGAGTCGATCGTCGTCACGGAGCTGCCCTATCAGGTGAACAAGGCCAAGCTCCTGGAGCGCATGGCCGAGCTGGTGAAGGACAAGATCCTCACCGGCATCAGCGACCTCAGGGACGAGTCGGATCGCGACGGCATGCGCATGGTGATCGACCTGAAGAAGGATGCGATCTCCGACGTGGTGCTGAACTCCCTGTTCGCGCATACCCCCATGCAGTCCTCCTTCGGGATCAACATGCTGGCCATCGACCAGGGCCAGCCCAAGGTCCTCAACCTCAAGCAGATGCTCGAGCGCTTCGTGGATCACCGCCGGGACGTGGTGACCCGCCGATCGATCTTCGAGCTGCGCAAGGCAGAAGAGAGGGCCCACGTCCTCGAGGGCTTCAAGATCGCGCTGGACAACATCGACGCGATCATCGAGCTGATCCGAAGGTCCAAGGACCGCGTCGAGGCCGAGATCGCCCTCCAGGGGCAGTTCGAATTCTCTGAGATCCAGGCCAAGGCCATCCTGGACCTGCGTCTGCACCGGCTCACCGGGATGGAGCGTGACAAGATCCTCGAGGAGCTCGAGGCGGTCCGGGCGGAGATTTCACGTCTCAAGCAGATCCTCGCCGACCAGGTGGTGATGCTGAACGTGATCATCGGCGAGCTGAGGGAGGTTCGGGAGAGGTTCGGGGACGAGCGCCGCACCGAGATCGTGGACGACCTCGGGGACATCGACATCCTCGATCTCATCGCGGAGGAGGAGATGGTGGTGACCATCTCCTCGACGGGCTACGTCAAGCGAACGCCAATCTCCCTGTACCGCAGCCAGCGCCGCGGCGGTCGGGGAAAGATGGGGATGACGACCAAGGAAGAGGACTTCGTGGTGAAGCTCTTCGTCGCGTCCACCCACGACGATCTGCTGATCTTCACCAGCGTCGGGAAGGTCTACAAGCTCAAGGTCTTCCAGATCCCCGAGGCCGGACGCTCCGCGCGGGGCCGTCCGATCATCAACCTGATCCCCGTCGTGAAGGGTGAGATCCCCAAGGCCATCGTTCGTCTGCGGGAGCTCAAGGAGGGCTACTCGATCCTCACCGTGACCCGCAAGGGCTACGTGAAGCGTACCGCGCAGACCGACTACACCAACATCCGATCTACGGGGATCATCGGCCTGCGTCTCGACGAGGACGACGATCTGATCCGGGCCCGGGAGGTGCGGGATGACCAGGAGATTCTCCTGGTGACCCGTCAGGGCATGTCGATCCGCTTCAACGTCGACGACGCCCGGCAGATGGGCCGGGCCACCCGCGGCGTCCGCGGCGTCCGCCTGCGCAAGGGGGACGAGGTGGTCGGCGCCGAGGTCCTGAACGAGCAGGAGACGATCCTCTCGGTCTCCGAGCTGGGCTACGGAAAGCGCTCCAGCCCCGAGGAGTACCGTATCCAGAACCGGGGCGGGACGGGCATCATCACGATCAAGACTTCCGAGCGCAACGGCCTCGTGGCAGGTGCGATCCAGGTCCTCGACGAGGACAACGTCATGCTCGCCACGGACGGCGGCAAGATCATCCGCACCCGGGTGAACGAGATCCCCGTCCTGAGCCGGAACACCCAGGGCGTGAAGCTGATCAACCTCGAGAAGGGTGAGCGGGTCATCGGGCTGGAGCGGCTGGCCGAGGATGACGAGGAAGAGGACGAGACCGAGCCGTTCCCCGCGGTCGACGACTCCCGCTTCCACTCGACCCCCGAGGGCGACGACGAGCCCCCCGAGGTTGCGTAGCGTCAGCTCTTGAACCGGGTGCGGATGCGCGGGAGCGTGTGCTCCTCGTGGAACGCGATGATCCTGTCCAGATCTGCGAACATCTCTGTCTTTGCCTTTCCGGAGACGACGTAGTTCATGTCGACGATGCTGCTGCCGCCATCCATGGAGCTGCCCTCCAGGAAGCGACCCCCCATGAGGAGGAGCCAGTCCGGGAGGGACCCGATGCGGTTCGCAGCGCCCCACATCCGGCTCCATCCTCGTGACGCGGTGCGGGTCTCGTATCCGCCACCACCGAGGAGGAGCAGGTGCTTGCTGTACTCCCGGATCCGTTCCACCGCGGAGAACATGCCGTTGTTGGTCAGCGAGAGGTTGGAGAGGGGATCCGCGCGATGGGTGTCGGTCCCGATGACCGCCACGACCACCGTCGGCTCGAAGGCGGTGACCGCGGGGGTCACCAGGCGGTCGATGGCGCGCAGGAACGTCTCGTCGTCGCAGCCCGCGAGGAGCGGGATGTTCAGGGTGAAGCCCTCGCCGCCGTCCTCTCCGATCTCGGTCTCGAAGCCCGACCATGGATAGAGGGTCTCTCCGCTCTCGTGGGTGGAGATGACGAGGACTCGATCGTCCTTGTAGTAGGCGTCCTGGACGCCGTTGCCGTGGTGGGCGTCGATGTCGACGTACGCGACCCGGTATCCTCCGGCGAGGAACATGTCGATGGCCAGGATCGCGTCGTTGACGTAGCAGAAGCCCTCCGCCCGGGATCGGCTGGCGTGGTGGAACCCTCCGATGGGGTTGAAGACGACGTTGGCGTTCTCCTTCATGATCAGGTCGACACCGGTCGCCGTGGCCGAGGAGTAGAGGAGGACGAAGTCGAAGAGGCCGTGGAAGATCGGACAGTCGTCCGTCCCCAGATTGAACAGGATGAGCTCATCCCGCCACTCGTTCGGATCGGCCGCCTCAAGGGCGTCGATGTACTCAGGGTTGTGGGATTCGACGAGGCGCTCCTTCGGGATCATGACGGGTTCCTCTTCCCGGATCCACGGCTCGTTGAGCATGCCTCCTTCGACGATCGTCCTGCGGGTCTCCCGGGCCCGACTCGGATCGAAGGGATGATTCTCGCCGAAGCTGTGTTCGCTGAAACGGCCGGAGTAGATGAAGATGCTGTCCTTGGGCCGCTTGACGTCGTCCTCCGGGAAGCGAACCGTGAAGGTGCAGACTCCGGAATCGAAGGTCTTCAGGGCCGTCGGCCAGGCTTTGTTCAGGAGAGCCATGGTTCCGGAGTTCTGCTGAATGACCAGGGCGTACATCCCGGAGAGGCCGGCGGAGTACGCGATCTTGTTGAGGTAGGCCGCCAGGAAGGTCGCTACGCCGCGTCCCCGGTACTCCCCGTGGACCACGATGTCGAACTCCCCCATGTTGTTGGCCGGATTGTAGGTATATCTGCCCTCCCCGACGATCCACGGGTTCGCGCGGGGGCCCACCAGCCCGACGATGGCCATGTCCTGGCTGTAGTCCACTGTCGCCAGTTGTTGCGCTTCTCCTCTGGGGAGGGCGCTCTTGGTTCCGTGGTACCGCAGGCGCGTCGCCTCCGGGGAGAGGGAGTAGAAGAGCTGCTGCAGTCTCCTCGCGTCCCCCGGGCGGACAGGGCGAAAGAAGACCTCGGTGCCGTCGTCGAAGGTGTGGGTGGACTCATAATGGTGGGGGTAGAGCCGACCAGAATCCGGCGCCACGATCTCCTCGGGGCCGACGTAGCCGAATTTCCGGGCTTCGTCCTGGAGTTGGCCGCGGAACTTCGGATGGGCGATGGAGATCAGCGCGATGGCGCGCTCCCGGATCGACAGCCCGAAGAGGTTGACGATCCCGTACTCCGTGACGACATACTCCGCCATGGACCGCGGGATCGCAGCCCCCCGGCCGATGCTGAGGCCCACGATCCGGGACTGGCGTCCGTCCTCGGTGGTGGATGGGAGGGCCATGATATTGAATCCGTTCTTCGAGCGCCTGGCGCCGTGGACGAAGTCCGTGCTGCTCGGGAGGTTCTGCCTCTGGGTGACATATTCGTCATCCATCCGGGCCAGGCCCGTCAGCTCGATCCGCTGGATGGCGTGGACGCACACCATCTCGTCGTTCTCTGCGATGACCCAGGGGTCGTTGACGTGGTCCACGGGGTAGAACTCAATGGCGGGGCTCTGGTTCACGGCATCGTAGAGGCGCCGGGTCCCCAGGGCCGTGGTCGCGATGGTCTTCCCCTTATGGACCCGCTTCTTGCGGTTGTTGATGGCGCCGGACTCGATGAGGCGCAGGATGTCGTCGGTGAGGATGTCCGTGTGGATCCCAAGGTCCCGCCGGGTGTCCAGGTACCGCATGGTGGCGGCCCCGATGGGACCCCGGTCGAAGTGGAGGGTCATCCCGTTCTCGATGAGGCCGGCGATGTGCCGTCCGATGGTGAGGGACACCGGGTCGATCTCGGTGATGGGTACCTCGGAGAGCTCCGCCGTTCCCTCCACGAGGAAGTCGATGCTGTCCACGGGGATCAGGGAATCCCCAGTGGTTTCCGGCATGTTCTCGTTGACCTGGGCGATGACCAGGGGGGCGCTCTCCACGGCGGCCTTCGTCGCGTCCACGGAGACCCCGAGGCTGCAGAGACCGAGCGCGTTGGGCGGGGCCACCTGAACGAGGGCTGCGTCGACGCGGACGATCCCCGAGGTGAACGCCCGGGGGAGATCCACCAGGTTCATGGGGGTGTAGTCGCCGATGGCGTTGACCTTCACCCCGGAGACCCCGCGGCCGTGGTAGAAGGTGTTGGTGTGGAAGCTCCGAGCCAGATCCGGATCGGCGAGCCTGGATCTCTTGCCCGGCGCAAAGAGGCGGATGATGTCGATGTCCGCGAACTGCCTGGCCATGTCTGCCAGCGCATCGGAGAGCAGGAGGGGCTCCGATGCGCCGGCTCCGACGAAGATGGTTTGACCGCTCCGGATCCTCGAGAGGGCCTCCTGAGGGGGGACCAGCTTGTCGGCGTAGATGTCCTGCCACGTCTTTCTGGCCATGTAGAACTCCCCCCGCGGCTCTGACGGAAGATCCTATCCGGCGCGGATGATCTCCTGCACCGCGGCGCCGACGCTGTTTGTCGTTCCGTCGCCGCCCAGGTCCGTGGTCAGATTGTTCCCGGCCGAGTAGAACTGCGTGCAGCCGTCGTACATGAGCTGTGTGGCCTCTCAGATGTACAGGATGTCGTCCCAGGGGTGCCGATAGAGGGGCTGCTTGAGCCGCTTCTGATCGAACACGTGTCCCATCATGCCGATGGTACGACCCAGGACGAAGAGGGCGTTCAAGCCCTCCATGGAGAGGACCTCGTCGATCTCCGCCTTGGAGAACATGTCCGAGGCGTGCATCAGATCGACGAAGAGGATCCCGATGCAGCCGTCGACGTTGAGGATCAGGTTGTTGCGCTTGGACGTCGTGATCTTCTCGACCTCCAGGGCGTAGTCCAGGAGGGTCGTCGATGGGAAGTTCTTCTTGCCGTAGTCGACGAGGAGCTCCACGCGCTTGTCGGGGTTCTGCACGCTCTTGATGCGATGCCCGATGCCCGGGATGTTGGCCCCGGCCTTCTTCATGCTGGTGACGAACTCCAGGGGGCTCAGGCCGCTCTCGAAGGCCTGGCTGAAGTTGGTCGCCGCGCCCGCCACCGCGCCGCCGAACCGGGGGCCGATGGTCATCATGCCGGAGACGATGCAGGAGATGACGTCCTTGCCCGCCCGCGCGGTGACGATGGCGTTGTGCGCGCCGGACACGGCGGGGCCGTGATCCGCGGTCATGCAGATGACCATCTCGATGAACTTCGTCGCCCAGGGGGGCAGGAGCTTCTTGAACCAGAGGAGGCTGATGACGCCGCCCAGGCCGATGTCCTTCTCGAACACTTCGGAGATGGTCATGGACCGCGGATCGCCGTAGGGCCCGCCGTAGGCCAGCTCGTCGCCCCGATCGTCGGAGATGGAGGAGACGAAGTTCGCCGCCTTGCGTACCGAGCCGTCTGCGAGGGCGGTCTTCAGGTCCTTGGGGATCGTGGGTGGCGCAGGCAGAGGCTTCTCGATGATCACGCCGTCCGCGACGAGCTTCTTGTAGACCTGGTTGATCTTGAGACCATAGTCGTCGAAGGAGTCGGGGACGATCGCCCCGGCCTCGGCGAGGGCCTTGTTCTTGACCCTGGACGTCTCCCGGGAGGCGTCGGCGCGGGCGCCAGCGTGGCCGAACTGGACCCCATCAGGGAAGATGTCCGCGCAGGTTCCGATGCACCAGGCCACGATGGGCTTGGTGATCTGGCCATTCTTCATGGCCTCGATGACCAAGTACTCGTCCTCGCCGCCGACCTCGCCCAGGAGCACCAGCATCTTGATGTCCGGGTTCTTGTTCATGCGGATGAGCTGCTCGGACAGGGTGCTGAAGGGGTAGCGGTCCCCGCCGATGGCGATGCCCTCGCAGAGACCGTCCGCGTTCCGGGCGATGATGTTGTTGGCCTCGTTGGAGAGTCCGCCCGACTTCGAGACGAAGCCGACGGAGCCGCTCATGTGCAGCTTGCACTCGATGATGTTGTCGAGCATGCCGGCGGAGTTGCCGATCTTGAAGGCCCCCGCGGTCATGCCGCCGACGGTGGCGGGTCCGATGAGGATTTTGCCGCCCTTCTTCTGGGCCTTGGCGCGGATGGCCTTGGAGTAACGCTCCGGGATGCCCTCGGCGATGACCGCGATCACCCGCAGCTGATCATGATCCAGGGCCTCCATAGTCGTCGGATAGGCGGAGCGGAAGGACGCGAAGTTGACCATGGTGTCGATGGCCGGGTTGGCCTTCAGGGCCTCTCCTGTGGTCCGGTAGATCGGGATCATGACCTCGGTCTTCGCGAAGAAGGCCTTGTGCAGCCCGCCCTTGGAGGTGGGGTTGATGATGGCGGCCACGCTGGGGAGATCCCGCTTGCAGATGGTGTCGAAGTCCAGCATGCGCTGGATCGCGTTGGTCTGAAGTCCGAAAATCACCGCCTGGGTATTTCTGTCGAACAGCCTGTAATTCTCCATTGTCATTCCTCCTACTTGCCCAGGGCCATGGAGACGATCTTCGTCATGTGGGTCTCGGGTCCGTAGACCTCGATGGGGAGCGCAGTCCGCTCCCCCAGCTCCCGCATGAGCCGGAGGCCCTCCTGGTAGTTGGGACCTGCGCGGCGCACGTAGATCTTGACGCCGTGATCGGCGAGACGAACGGCATACTCCGTCAGCGCCTGGATGATGCCCGCAAAGGTCTTGGCGATGTCGGTGAAGTTGGCGATGCCGCCGCCGATGAGCAGGACCTTGCCGTCCGGGTGCTTCGTCCGGGTCATCAGGTCGAGCACGGTCTTGGTGTACTCGTAGGTGAACTCCTTGCTCGGATCCCCGCTGTACTCACCATAGTTGGCAAGGTCCCCGGCGGCCCCGAGGTCGGCGATGGTGTCCGCGAAGATCACGCTGGCGCCGCCCCCCGCGACGAGGGACCAGATCCGGGCGTCCTTGTTGAGGACCGTGAGCTTCAGGGAGGCGCCGGTCTTCTCGTCCAGGTCCCGAATGTAGGCCTCCTCGGGACTCATCTGGAGGCCGAAGGGCGCTGGGAAGGAGAGGTCTCCCCACTGCACGACGCATTCGAACTGGGCCGTGTCGTCGAGCTTGGCCACGAGATCCAGGGGGATGACCTGGTCGCCGCTCACCGCGAAGGGGTTGATCTCCAGGTAGGCGAAGTGGAAGTCGACGTAGAACTTGAAGAGGCCCTTGATGTAGTTCGCCACCAGGGCCTTGTTCGCATCGCCCAGGCTCACGGGGAGCCTGGCGCCGATGTCGATGTCCTCGACGTCTTCGTCCACCGCCACGGGGATCTCGACCACGGTGTCCCACACGGACTCGATGTCGATGCCGCCCTGGGTCGAGAAGAAGATCGTGTCCCCGGTCACGGTCGACTTGATCGCGACGTAGTACTCGTTGTCGTGGGGCACGAAGGGCTCGATGATGAAGTGCGTGAGGGTGCCGGTGGTCTTCCCGACGGTGACCTCCTTCTCCATCCGCCCCTGAATCCACTCCTTCACCTCGGCGTAGGACTTGTTGACGTAGAGGAGCCCGTGCTTGCCCCGCTTGCCGAAGAGCTGATCCGGCTTGGCGACGAGCGGAGTGTTGAGGAGCCACGGGTTCTGCGCCGCGAGCGCGTCCCAGTCGGTTCCCTGATCGGTCAGGACGATCTGGCCCTGATAACCGTAGGTTCCACCGAAGTACTTCTCCAGGTTGCGCGCCAGCATCCGCTTGGCGTCGTACTCTCTGATTCCCTTCTGTGCCATCTTCAACTCCTTAGTTGGTGCCCATGATTTCCGTCGATCTCCGAGCAGCAGTCCTTACGCTGTCTGCTCCTTGATGTAGTTGAGCATGCCCCCGGCCAGGACAACCCGGCTGGCCCGCTCGGAGAGGTCCGTGGTGACCCCGAACTCCGTCCCCTGGGTGAGGTTCTTCACCAGGGCCTTGCCGTCGCCGGCGATGCAGCTCCGGAGGTTGACGATCTGCAGCCGGTCTCCCTGCTGGACCCGCTCGTAGTCGGCGACGTCGGCGAAGACGAAGGGGACGATTCCGAAGTTCACGAGGTTGGCCATGTGGATCCGCTCGAAGGACTTCGTGATGACCGCCTTCACCTGCATGTACATCGGGCAGAGGGCGGCGTGCTCCCGACTCGAGCCCTGGCCGTAGCTCAGCCCGGCGACGAAGACGTCCTGAAGCCCCTCTTCCTTGATCGCCTTGGCCCGCCCGTAGAAGTCCGGATCGTAGATCTCGAAGAGGTACTCCGAGTACTTCGGGACGTTGGAGCGGTACTTCATGCGGGCGCCGGCGGGGATGATGTGGTCCGTGGTGATCTCGTCCCCCGCGTGGATCCCGACCTTGGCGTCCAGGGTGTCCGGGAGCGGGCCGTTGACCGGGGGATCGCCGATGTTGGGTCCCCGGACGATGGTCACAGACTCGGGTTCGGCCGACGGGGCGACGATCATCGAGTCGTCCACCAGGAATGAATCCGGCATGGCCACCACGGGGTACTCCATGTCCAGGGTCCTCGGATCCGTGAGCTTCCCCGTCAGCGCCGCCGCAGCGGCGGTCTCGCAGCTCACCAGGTAGGCCTGGGCCGACTTGGTCCCGGAGCGGCCCAGGAAGTTGCGGTTCGAGGTCCGGATCGAGACGGCGTCCGACTTGGGGGATTGGCTGTTCCCGATGCAGAAACCGCAGGTGTTCTCGGCGAGGCGCGCCCCCGCGGACAGGAGGTCGAAGAGGGAGCCCTCCTTGGTCAGCATGGTCAGCACCTGGCGGGATCCGGGGGCGATGATCAGGCTCACCGCGGGGTTGATGGTCTTCCCCTTGAGGATGCGCGCCGCGGTGGTGAGGTCCACGTAGGAGGAGTTGGTGCAGCTCCCGATGGCCACCTGGTCCACGGCGATCCCGGCGATCTCCCGGACGGTCTTGATGTTTCCGGGGCTGTGGGGCGCGGCAGCCATGGGCTCGACCGCGCCGAGATCGATCTCAACGACGCGATCGTACGCTGCATCGGCGTCGGGGAGGAGTTCCACCCAGTCGCTTCCGCGGGCCTGGGCCTTGAGGAACCGGAGGGTCTCACCGTCACTGGGGAAGACCGACGTGGTCACGCCGCACTCGGCGCCCATGTTGGTGATCGTGGCCCGCTCCGGGACCGTGAGGCTGGCCACACCCGGCCCGCCGTACTCGAAGATCGTGCTCACGTTGCCCTTGGTGCTGAAGATCTCGAGCACCTTGAGGACCACGTCCTTGGCCGCGACCCAGGGGGACAACTTCCCGGTGAGGTGGATCTTCACCACCCTCGGGCAGGTGAGGTAGAAGGAGCCGCCGCCCATGGCAACCGCGACGTCGAGGCCGCCCGCGCCCATGGCGATCATGCCGATCCCGCCGCCGGTGGGCGTGTGGCTGTCCGAACCCAGGAGGGTCTTGCCGGGCTTTCCGAAGCGCTCGAGATGGACCTGGTGGCAGATTCCGTTGCCCGCGCGGGAGAGGAAGATGCCGTACTTCGAGGCCACGCCCTGGAGGTATTTGTGGTCGTCCGCGTTCTCGTAGCCGATCTGGATCGTGTTGTGATCGATATAGCTGACGCTCAGCTCGGTCTTCACCCGGGGCAGCCCCATGGCCTCGAACTGGAGGTAGGCCATTGTTCCCGTCGCGTCCTGGGTCAGGGTCTGATCGATTCTGATGGCGATCTCTTCGCCGGGGGCCCACTTGCCTTCGACGATATGGGACTCGAGAATCTTCCTCGCCACGTTCTTGCCGCTCATTGCGCTACCTCCCCTCAGCGTTCAAACAGTTTTTGGTCCCCGAACCGGATTACTCACCAGGGAACGAAAAGTTGCAACCACTATTCCCGGGCCAAGGCGTCGTATATCAGAAATGAGCCATCAAGTCGATGGCTCATTTCTCGGGTCGTCGGCGGTGTTTGGTGCATTCACGGCCGCCCCTCGGCGGGCTTGAATCGGCCGGAGGGGGCCCCTATTCTTCGTGTCTCCTTCGAACAGTTGAACCCGAGGAGCTGATGCCCATGGAATCCAAAGATACCTTTGGGACGCTGTCCCGTCTCGAGACCTCTGCGGGTGCGGCGCGGTACTTTCGGCTGGGCGCCCTCGAGGAGCGCGGCGTGGCCGATCTCGCCCGCCTCCCGTACTCCCGCCGGATCCTCCTGGAGGGGGCCCTGCGCCACGAGGACGGCGCGCTGGTGACCGCCGATGACGTTCGCCTGGCGGCGGGTGTGCTCGATGACACCTCCCGGGAGTTTCCCTTCCTCCCGGCGCGGGTGGTGCTCAGCGGACTCGGGGACGGTTCCGGTCACTTTCACTTTCCGCGATGATGCCAAACGCAGTTGCGATGTTGCATGTGCGGGTACAGGTCCGGTCGGTTTTCACCTCGCCATTGAGCGCTGGTTCACGCAATCCGCATGAAAATCGACCGGACCTGTACCCGTCCTTGCCAAGCGAAGAATCGGGCAGGGCCTCCGGTTGCCATGGACGACGGGAGGATTTGTGACTTCCACCGTGTGAAGGTGGAAGGCACCCTACGTCGTTACTGGAGATCGTTGATATCACTCGCTGGTTAAGTGAGGCTGCGCTGGTTATATCAGGTTACGCTGGTTAAAACCGTCCGCCGTGCATTTGTTTCTGAACACCACCTCGTCCGGCAGAGCCGGATGGGCAGCTCAAGGATGACGGGAGCGCGATGTCCCCGGGACTCAGCGGGGTTGACGGCCCCCTCGGCCCGGCGTAGCTTGGAGTCGTCAGGAAGATCTGAGGATCTGTTCCCAAGGAGGACCCTTGATGAAGATGCTCATCACGTTCGCGATGTTCGCCCTGTTTGCGGCCGCCTGCGGCGGCAGCGGCCAGGTGGTGAAGGTGGAGCCGAAGCCGGCGCCCGTGGCGGTGGCAGACAACAAGGAGGTGTCGCCGGAGCGACAGGCCTTCGCCGACTGCTACCGGGAGCTGGCCTGTCGGATCAACCTCGACTACGATCCCCTGGACGACTACGCGACGATCCACGAGCCCGTGGAGCAGCTCAAGATGATGGTCGAGAACGACGACACGCGGATCAAGTACTACCTGCCGATCCTGGCGCGCCACGGCTACGCCTCGGCGAAGGCCTTCCTCGAGAAGGACCAGTGGTTCAAGGAGGCGGTGCCCGTGTGGTGGGAGAAGCAGCGCGCCGGCCTCCTGAACCTCATGGCCGAGTGCAAGAAGAAGTGATCGGCCTTCGCTCCACGACAACCTGCCTGCTCCTTCTCACGCTGGTGGGCTGCAAGGGCGGGGACGACGCCCCGCCCAGGACCCCCGAGGCGGAGCTGTCCCGGGCACGGGAGCTCCTCGACCCCTATGACTTCGGGCCGCGGTTCCAGGAGGGGATCGCCGCGCTCCGGGCGCTCCCGAAGGCCGAGGGCGTGGCGAAGGACGTGGCCATGGACGCGTTCCTCCTCCAGGCCGAGGCCCTCACGGACCTCTTCCTCGCGGCCCGGGCCACGGGCGAACCCTTGCTGGCCGAGACCCTGGAGGCTGTGACCGACTGGGAGCTGGAGGGGGGCCTCGACCGGCCCCGGAACCTCCAGATCCTTGCCCAGGAGATCCAGGAGATCTTCGACCTGGTCCACCGGGAGCTCGGGGACGACGATCCCCGGGCCGTGCGTGCAGCGCTGATGTCGGGCCTCCTCCGGGATGTCCAGGCCGTCGTCTTCGTGAAGAAGGACCGCCTCCTCAAGACCCTGGTCGAGCTGGAGACAGCGCTCGACGGTCGGTACGCGCACCGCGCGGCGATGGTGCGTCTGGGGGAGCTGCTCCGTCCGGGCCCACGGAACTGGCGGGGTCACGTCCTGACCACCCTCGGTTTCCCCTGCCCCCGGGGTGCGGCGGGCCTCATGGCCGTGCTCTGTCTGCCCGATCCCGACGCCGAGATCATGGGCCAGTGCCTCATGGAGGGGGTGGTCCATGACACCGGGCGCCGCGGCGCCGCCGGGCGGATCCTGCAGGCCAGATGCGGTGAACTCGATGCGGTCGGCGGCGATCCCCGGGCGGGGATCAGGGGCTGGTACGGGGCCCAGCTGGCGGTCATCCAGGCCTCGGACGCGCCCCTCGCCGTCTGGGTTCGTGCCTTCCGCCTGGAGGCCTGGACCGCGGGCCTGGACGCGGCCCTCGCTCCCGCGTTCGCGTTGACTCAGCCCGACTGAGGGGGGTTGGCCTCGGTCTCGCGCTCCCTGCGACGTTGCAGGATCTTCCGCACCACGAAGAAGGCCAGGATTCCAGCAGCGGCGATGATCCAGGTCGTGGTGTTGACCCGGCCCATCCAGACCTTGAGCCGGTCGAAGTGGGTCCCGATCATGTACCCCAGGTAGATCCACGCGGGGACGGTGATCAGGGAGGCGAGGGTGTCGAAGATGACGAAGCGATGCACCGGCATCCGGGCGATCCCCGCGCTGACGAAGGTCACGAAGCGCACCCCGGCCATCATGCGGCCGAGGAACACCGCCCAGTTTCCGTAACGTGCGAACCAGCGCTCCAGGCGGGCCAGCCGCTTCGGACTCAGGGCCCGGCGCAGCCCGCGCCAGCTGGCGATGTCCCTGCCGAACCTGTGGCCCAGCCAGTACGCGACGAGGTCCCCGGTGATGATCGAGATGTAGATCATGGAGCCGGTGGTCACCAGGGCGGGGATGAAGCCCCCGAAGTAGGCCGCGGTCTGTGGCAGGCTCAGGAGGATCCCGGTGAAGGTGAGGGGGAGGTCCTCGGGGATGGGGATGCCCGCGCCGGAGACGAAGAGGACGGCGAAGAGGACCGCGAAGGTGAACCCCGTATTCAGGGTGTTGATGTAGGTCCAGATGGACTCCAGCGCCTCCCGATCGAGGAGGGCGGCGCCGCGGACTTCGTCGAGGAGCGGGCGGACCTCCAGGAGAAGGAGCGCGCTCACCAGGACCAGACCCAGGATCGTCGCTCCATGGATGCTGCGTTGCTCGGCGGGGTCCATCCCGACCATTCCTCCTCCTGCCGGAAGCGGGTTGCATCATAGGCCCTCCGGCGGGGGGGAGCCAACCCCTTTCTCGACGACGCGGCGTGTCGCAGCGACCTCCCCCCAGGGAGCCCTTGGGCGGGGAACTTTCCTTTGACTGCCATACCGCGCCGTGTTACAAACTGACGTTGATCGGAGGGTGCCTTGAACAGCGACCGCTGGCAGCGGTATGGATCCGGGCTCAAGAGCACGGCCCGCTTCAGCTCGGTTGGGCTGGAGCTGGCCCTGTCCATCTTCCTCGGCTACCTCGCCGGAGACTGGCTGGACAGGCAGTTTGGGACGACGCCGTGGCTGACCCTCGCCATGATAGGCGTCGGTATTGGAGCGGGGTTTTTGAGCCTCCATCGAGCCTTGAAGCGGCTGATGCGGACCGAAGAGGACCCCCCGGACGACAGGGGAGGAGAGTGAGACCCTTTTTCGCCCAGGTGCTCTGGATGCTCCTGGTCTTCGCGGCGCTTGTCGTGGGCGCGAGCGCCGCGCTCGCGGGCTCGCGCGGCGCGATCGGAGCCCTCGCCGGGACCGGACTCGCCGTGCTGGACCTGGGGCTCCTGGCCCTGGTCGCCGCGGGGCTCGGTCGGCGGTCCGGGGTGCGAGGGTCGGGGGCGCTTGGGCTGTTGCTGGCCCTGAAGTTCCCCGTGCTCGCCGGCGTCCTCTACCTCCTGATCGTCTCACTGGTGTTGCACCCGGTGGGGCTGGCGCTGGGTTTCGGCAGCCTCCCGATGGCCCTGGTGATCGGGGTCCTGGTGGGACGCCTCCCCATGGACCTCGGGGTACGCAACGAACGGAGTCCCGGATGAGTCGACGGACCAAGATCATCCTCGTGGTTGTGGCCTTCCTGGCGGTCGCCGTGGGGTCCGCCCTGATCCCTGACAAGCACCTGGAGGCGCACCACGACGGTCCCTGGCCCACGGGAGACCACTGGAGCATCATCGCGCAGGTCTTCCCGGGGCTGGTCTCCAACGTGTACGCGTTGGTGGAGCCACACCCGACCTACGTGGAGGGCATCGCCCCGGACAAGGTGATCCATCTCTTCATGGGGCTCGTGGTCTTCGGACTGGCCCTCGGCGCCGGCTGGGTGGTGTACCGGCGCACCCGCAAGGATCCGCCCCTGGTGCCCGACGAGACCTTCGGCGTGTTCACGTTCATGGAGGCCCTGGCGGGCACGGTCCTCGGCCTCATGGAGGGCCTCATGGGCGAGGCGGCCGCGAAGCGGTACTTCCCGCTCATCGCCTCTCTGGCCGTGTTCATCTTCTTCTCCAACGTCCTGGGGATGATCCCGGGTTTCCTGCCCCCGACGGACACCCTGGACACGACCCTGGCCCTGGGCGCTGTCGTCTTCATGGCGACCCACTACCTGGGCGTCAAGGAGCACGGCCTGGCCTACTTCAAGCACTTCCTGGGGCCCATCATCGCGTGGTACGCGCTGCCTCTGATGATCCTCATGCTGGTCATCGAAACGATCAGCCACATGGTGCGCCCCATGTCCCTGGGCGTGCGTCTCATGGGCAACATCATGGGGGACCACAAGGTCCTCGGGATCTTCCTGGGCTTCGGGATCCTGTTCCTGCCACTGCCGGTCATGGTCCTCGGGACCGTGGTCGCGGTGGTCCAGACCCTGGTATTCTGCCTGCTCTCGATGGTGTACATCGCGTTGGCCATCGAGCACGCTGAAGAGCATTGACCCGGCGGATGGTCCGCCGGCCACGAAGGAGGAATGACGAGATGCGTAAGGTGATGACTGGACTGAGTGGTGTGGGCTTCTTCCTGCTGACCGCGGTGTTGTTGCCGGCGATGGCCTTCGCTGCCGAGGGTGCGGCGGACAACGCCGAGTCCACGAAGATGTACCTAGCGATCAGCGCCGGCCTCGCCATCGCCATCACGGCCTTCGGCGGTGCGCTCGGCCAGGGCAAGGCCGCCGCGGCCGCGCTCGAGGGCATCGCCCGGAACCCCGGCGCGCAGAACAAGATCATGGCACCCATGATCCTGGCGCTGGCCCTGATCGAGTCCCTGGTCATCTACGCGCTCATCATCGCGTTCCTGCTCCAGGGCAAGATCGCAATCTAGACACCACAGAGAGGCGCGAATGGAAGCGATCCGGATCACCCTTCCGGACGAGTCCGTTCGGGAGCTCCCGCTGGGCTCCACCGGACTCGATGTCGCCCTGCAGATCTCCGAAGGGCTGGCCCGCGCTGCAGTGGCCGTGACAGTGAACGACGAGCTCGTGGATCTCCAGCGTCCCATCGAGGGAGACGCCCGGGTCAGGATCCTCACCTTCAGGGATGCGGAGGGGCGGGACGTGTTCATGCACTCCGCGGCCCACGTCCTCGCCCAGGCGGTGACGGACCTCTTCCCCGACGCGAAGCCCACCATCGGTCCGCCGGTGGACGAGGGGTTCTACTACGACTTCGACCACGCCCCCTTCACCGAGGAGGACCTCGCCCGCATCGAGGACCGCATGAAGGAGCTGGTCAAGGCGAAGATCCCCGTGGAGCGCGTGGAGATGACCCGTGAGGAGGCCCTCGAGGCCTTCGCCGCCAACCCCTACAAGGTCGAGATGATCCAGGGCCTGGAGGGCGGGATCACCGCGTATCGCCAGGGCGACTTCATCGACCTGTGCCGGGGCCCCCACGTGCCCTCCACGGGGCAGATCAAGGCCGTCAAGGTGCTCAAGGTCGCCGGCGCGTACTGGCGCGGGGACGCGGCGAACCAGCAGCTTCAGCGGATCTATGCGATCGCCTTCCCGGACAAGAAGCTGCTCAAGGGGCACCTGCACCTCCTCGAGGAGGCGAAGAAGCGGGACCACCGGCGCCTCGGCAAGGAGCTCGACCTGTTCTCGTTCCAGACCGTGGGGCCCGGCTTCCCTTTCTGGCACGACAACGGGATGCGCCTGAAGGAGACCATCGTCACCTACTGGCGGGGGCTCCACCGGCGGGATGGCTACGAGGAGATCTCCACCCCCGTGGCGCTGGACGAGAGCCTCTGGCAGACCTCGGGCCACGCGAACTACTACCGCGAGAACATGTACTTCATGGACATCGACGAGCGGAGCTTCGCGATCAAGCCCATGAACTGCCCCGGCGGTGTCCTGGTGTACAAGGACCGCCGGCGCTCCTACCGGGAGCTGCCCCTGCGCATCGCGGAGCTGGGCCTGGTCCATCGCCACGAGATGTCCGGGGTGCTCCACGGGCTCTTCCGGGTGCGCTCCTTCACCCAGGATGACGCCCACATCTACTGCACCGAGGCGCAGCTCGAGGACGAGGTGATCGGGGTGGTCAACCTCGTGCTGGAGATATACCGCACCTTCGGCTTCGAGGACGTGGAGGTGGAGCTCAGCACCCGCCCCGCGAAGCGCATCGGTGCGGACGCCGTCTGGGATCTCGCAGAGACGACCCTGGAGGGCGCGCTCAAGCGCATGGAGCTGGCGTACAAGGTCAACGTCGGAGACGGTGCGTTCTACGGCCCCAAGATCGACTTCCACATCCGGGACTGCATGAACCGGTCCTGGCAGTGCGGCACGGTCCAGGTGGACTTCTCCCTCCCCTCGGAGGAGCGGTTCAACATGACCTACGAGGGTGCGGACGGACAGCGGCACCAGCCCGTCATGGTCCACCGGGCGATCCTGGGCAGCCTCGAGCGCTTCATCGGGATCCTCATCGAGCACTACGCAGGGAAGTTCCCCCTCTGGCTCTCGCCGCGCCAGGCGCGGGTGATCCCGGTCACCGACGCGTTCCTCGACTACGGGAAGGAGGTCACGGCCCGGCTGAAGGCCGGCGGGCTCGTGGCGGAGCTCGACCAGAGGAACGAGACGGTGGGAAAGAAGATCCGGGAGGCGCAGCTCGCCCGGGTGAACTACCAGCTCGTGGTGGGGGAGCGGGAGGCCGAGGCGGGCACCGTGTCCGTGCGGACCCGGGGCAACGAGCAGCTCGGGAGCCTCCCCCTGGATGACTTCCTGGCGCGCTGCCTCGAGGAGATCCGCGAACGACGCATTGTAACTGAGTTGAGCGGATGAGTTCCGCTCTTACGAAGTTCATGCCCTCTGGGTGCACAGGAGACTGAATGTCCGACGACACCCTCCGGGCCGCATCGGAGCGGCCCCTGGTCCGCGCCCTCTTCGACTGGATCGACAACCGGATCGGGAACGTGCTCTTCCTGGGGGCGCGGTTCCCGGAACTCGCAGCGGACATGCTCGGCCGCGGCATCTCGGTGATGGTGGTGGACCCGGACATCCGTCGCATGGAGCGCTTCCAGGTGGAGACCCGGGCCGCGGTGGGGACCAACCGACGCCTCGGCTTCGACCCGCGTCCCTACGAGTCGATCCAGTTCGAGGCCAGCTCCTACAACTTCGCCCTGGCCTGGGAGGGGATCCCCGAGGGCATGGATGTCTCCTCCTTCGGCAAGAAGATCCGGCGGGAGCTCAAGGCTGGGTCGAACCTCTACCTGCGGGTGCCGGTCCGGTCCTCGGCCCCCCTGGGGCTGGCGCCGCGCCTTGCAGGTGGCCCCGCGGCGCGGCTCCTCCCCGCGGTCGAGCGCATCGAGCGCATCGCCGGGGACGCCCTCTTCCCCCGGGGCGCCGTGACCCTCGCCGCGCTCCAGGAGGATCTGGGCCGTTTCCTCAAGGTGGAGGAGGTGGTCCCCGCCGGGCCGCTCCTGGCGCGGCTCAACCGTCTGGCGCCCGGCCTCGCGGACGCGCCGCTCCCCCTGCCCGCCCTCGCCCGGGCCCTGGGCAACTTGGATCAGCGCCTCCGCGGCGCCCGCTGGGCCACGGACGTCCTCCTGCGGGCATCGAAGACCCTGGACATGGGGAAGGTGTTCCTGACCGGATCCCGGTTCGATCCGAACCTCGTCAGCCTGCGCGACTGATCCGCCGCCGACCGAGCGCCGGCACCAGGAAGAGGAGCGCCCACAGGGGGGCCGCGCCGGCGCCGGTGCCGCAGCCGCTGCCGCCGCCGTCCGCATCCGCCTCGCCCGCGGAGATGCATTTTCCGTAGAGGAGGGATTGGCCCAGAGGGCACTCGGAGGTGTACGGGTTCCTGTCGACGCTGCCGTCGGGTCCCTCGCCGGGCTCGCAGAGCCCAGAGGTGTTGCAGAAGGTCCCCCCGGGGCAGATCCCGCAGGTGTCTCCGCAGTCATCGTTTCCGCAGACGACGCCGGTGCAGTCCGGGGTGCAGACGCCGGGATCCGAGGGGTCGACGCAGAGGCCGTCCACGCTGCAGGTCAGCTCGTCGGGGCACTCCCCGCAGGCGCCGCCGCAGCCGTCGGGGCCGCACTGCCTGCCCAGGCAGTCCGCGGCGCACTCCGTGGGGCCCGCCCCGCAGGAGCCCGTGGCCTCGTCGCAGATCTCGCCGATGCCGCAGGCACCGCACTGGCCCCCGCAGCCATCGGGGCCGCACTCCTTTGTCACGCCCCCGGCTTGGCAGGTCGTCGTGCAGAGGGACTCGCACAGGCCCTCCCAGTTGCAGAAGCCCGGCGATGCGCAGGTCCCGCAGGAGCCCCCGCAGCCGTTGTCCCCACACTCCTTGCCGACGCAGCTCGGCGTGCAGGTCCCGCCGCCGCAGTCAGTGGGGCAGGTGCCCGCCGTCTCGCCGGCCTCGCAGGCGCCGTTGCCGC
The DNA here is from genome assembly GCA_043815665.1 of Pseudomonadota bacterium. Classification (GTDB taxonomy): domain Bacteria; phylum Myxococcota_A; class UBA9042; order CAIXZC01; family CAIXZC01; genus CAZNWW01. The sequence continues at coordinate 40,636 of JBDRIT010000099.1, read as the reverse complement.
AGATCGGGGAGGTGCCGCCGCCACAGGTGGCCAGCGTGGGGCACTTGTCGCAGACGTCAGGGCAGCAATCGCCGTACTCGGCGCACGCGTCGTCGCAGAAACAGCCCGTCGCAGACTGGGCGCCGCATACGCCGGCGCAGCTGCCGCTGCTGCTGCCGCCGCCGCAGCTCTCCAGCGTGGGGCACATGTCGCAGACGTCGGGGCAGCAGTCGCCGTACCCGGCGCAGGCGTCGTCGCAGTAGCAGCCCTCCGCAGACTGGGCACCGCACGCTCCGGCGCAGCTGCCGCTGGCGATCTCCGGCGCTGCAGCGACAAACATGAAGACGAAGACGAATGTCAGACATCGATCCATGGGGTCCCCCGAAGCGCGCTGAGCAATCCGAACACCCCAGTATACAAATCTGGCCGGTCGCTTCAAATTGAATGGGCCCGGCACATCTGTTAACATCGCCGGGCATGCGGTTTGAGGTGACCATACCGGCCCGATCCGAGCGGGTACGCGCCCATCGGATCGAGGTCGAGGCAGAGAACTGGATGGTCGCGCTCCGCGAGGGCCTCGCTGAGCTGGACCTGCCAGCCCTCGTCATGAGCAGGGTCCTCTGCGACATCCAGCCCGATGGGGCGGTGGTCCTGCAGGACACGCATCTCGATCGTCGGATCGAGGTGCGGCCCCGGGATGCCACCCGCCCAGGAGGCATGCCCCCCACGCGGCCCGGGGAGCCGAAGCCCGGGACCCCGACGCTCACCTACCTGGACGCACAGATCGTGAAGGAGCTGCGTCATCGGGTCGAGGCCGCCGGGGGGGGGGACGCCGACCCCGGCCGGGGAGCGACGGTTCTCCCAGCCGCTGCCCTTCTTCCAGATCCCCGCGGAGGTCTCCGAGGAGCTGAGGAGGGTCTACAACGCGCCCAGGGCGCCCGTGGATCCGCAGCAGCAACCCCGACACCAGGTGAAGCGGCCCGTCCGCTATCTTCCGTACGTGGAGGTCGAGCTCCCGCCGCGGGGGAGGATCTCCTTCATGAACCTGGATCTCTCCGAGCTTCGCAGCGCGCTCAAGGGTGGGGAGGGAGATCGGGCAGATCTGCGACCGCCCCCCGGGGCGGCTCCCGGCGACTACCGGACGGGCTGGGTGCGGGAGTCCGTGGCCGCGCTGGGTCGCCACGCGAAGGACCTGGAGGCCTTCATCGAGGGCCTCCTCCAGCTCACCACCGCAGCGATTCCGTCCCGCATGGCCTGGCTCCTGCTCTCCACCCCCGACGGGCGGGAGCTCGGGGTCTCCGGAGCCGCTGGGGAGGGGGCCCGTCACTTCCTGGGCCGGCGCATCGCCGGCGACAAGGATCTGGCCTCGGTCTGTGTCCAGGGGGGGATCTCGATCCGCATCTCCGATCTCCAGAAGAGCCGCCATCCGGTGTCCCTGATGCCGAACCAGAGGGCCAGCCTGGAGCGATCGGTGCTCTGCGCACCCCTGATCCACGACCACTACGTGCTTGGGGCGATCCAGCTCCTGGGCAGCGTCCGAGACGCGTCCTTCACTCGGGAGGACCTGGACCTCCTCGAGAATCTCTGCAAGAGCGCGGCGATGCTCCTGCGTCGCTTCGAGTTGTCTGTGGATCATTCCTTGCCCTGACCGGAGGCTTCCCCTCAGAGCAGCGGCTCCAGCAGGCAGCCGGGCGCGACGCGGGCGACCTCTACGAGGTCCCCGGGGGCCAGGGAGAAGCCCTCGGGGAGCGTGAACTCCAGGAGCTCCGTGTTGCAGTAGAGGCGCAGGAAGATCTGTCGCCCTTCCCCGACGGCGTTGACCATCGGCGCCGCGTTGGTGTGCGGCGCACGGAGCGCGAAGCCGTAGGTCTTGCTCGGTGCGAGGGCCTGGAGGGTGGCCAGCGCAGGGCGTCCTCCCGGGAGATCGGCCGCGGCGCACTGCGCGCCCTCGAAGGACTTCGGCAGGGGCGAGGCGGGGCTGCAGACCCGGTCCTCGTCCTCCCAGGCGGCGCTCCCCGAGGGCCGCATGGAGAGCTCGATCCGATCGTCCCCGTCTGCGCTGGGCAGGCCGAAGGGCAGCCAGACCAGCTCCGCGCGCAGGGCGATCTCCGAATCCGGAAAGACCCGGAACCGGACTGTATCGGTGATGCAGCTCTCCCGGCCCTTGCGATCCATCACCGTCAGACCGACCTGGTACTCGCCCACGGCGCCGGCCCGGAGGCGGCGGTTCCCCAGTCCCAGGGGATCCGGGATGGCGAGGGGGAGAACCTCGAGGCGACCGAACCCCCCCCCGAAGGGATCTTCCTCCACCGTCCAGGTCGCGGCTTCGATCGCTCCGCCCTGCTTCGGTGAAAAACTCGCCCAGCCGGAGACCTCGAAGGCCGGCGGCTCCGCAAGAGCCTGGCCAGCCACGAGATCCTGGGCGGACTCCGCCTTCGCCACCGCGCCGGGGCAGGAATCTGTGGGGAGGAAGAGCGCGGACACCTCCACCCGCGGGGCCCAGGCGCACGCTGGGGTGAGCACGAGCTCCTCGCTGAACATGGACCACCCGAGGCGGACGAGGAGCGCCTCGACCCCGGTCTCCGGCCGCGCCGGATCCGGGATCCACGCGACGTCACCGGGGGTCAGGGTCCACGCTGCGGCGCCGTCCGAGAAGGTCACCGTGGCGGGCACCTGGGACCCACAGTGGTCCCAGAAGGGCAGGCAGTCCATGGGCAGGAGGGACGCGAGGTCGGAGACGGGCAACGTGTCGGGCAGGCCACCTGGGACCCGGAAGCCCTGCAGGAGGTGGGCCGGTCCGTCCGGGCCGTCGATGTGGAGGGTCCCGCTCTCCAGGACGCCCTCCTCCAGGCCCAGAGAGACCGCGTCCCCCACCCGCAGGGGGAGGGGCCAGTTGTCCGGGAGGGTGTAGTCCAATCGCACCACCGCGCCGTCGGGCCCCTCGAAGAGGATCAGCACCTGACGACGGAGATCGTAGGGGTTCTTCTGGCCTTGGATCCGGGCGTGGCGGATCACCTCACCGCCGGTGACGAGGCCGTCGTCCCCCGGCGGGGGCGGTGCGTCTCCGCCCAGGAAGAAGCCCACCCGCTGGCGGGGATCGTTGGGGCAGTCGTCCGAGACGGAGCACCTCCCGTCGTCGCACCAGGCATTGCCCCCCTCCTCCTTGAAGGCCTCGGACACCAGCGCGGAGCAGTCTCCGTCGCCGTCGCACTGGGCGGTCACGGTCCACGGGATCACTTCCTCGTCGAGGACGTAGCAGACGACGTAGGGCTGATCCTCCGCGGTGACGCGCACGGTGAAGCTGCCCCCCCCCCCCCTCCTTCGGGATCCCCGAGAGCGCGCCGGTGAGGGGGTCCAGGGAGAGCCCGAGCGGGAGGGCCCCGGCGGTGATGAGCCAGAGCGTGGCCTCCCCGGTCTCCTCCTCGAGGAGCCGGTGGTAGGGGGACCCGACGACCAGATCCGACAGGTCCCGATCCTCCGCGATCTGCAGGGCGATGGACGAGGGGCATCGGGGTGGTCCCCCGTCCGTGTCCGGGCTCAGGTCCGGGCTGGTGTCGAGGGGCTCGGTGAAGCGCCGCGTATGGAACTCTCCGCAGGCGGTGAGCAGGGCCAGGAGGACGAGGCTCGTCCGGAGGAACCGGGCACGGCTGGTCGGGGGGGGGCGCATGGGGTCAGGCCTGCCCTCCCTGCCCGCGACGGCGCCGCAGCCCGGTCAGGGCGAGGAGGAGCAGGAGGAGCGGCCAGCCCGTGGGGGTTGTCCCGGCGCTGCAGCCGGAGGAAGAGCCGCCCACAGAGGCACTGGCTTCACCGGAATCTGCGCGGCCCGTGGTGTCGGCGGGGCCGGGCGCGGAATCGGGCTCGGACCGGAGATCGGGCTCGGGCTCGGGCTCGGGGATCTCAGGCGGGCCCAACACCTCCAGTTCCAGCTCGACATAGCGGCGGGTGTCGTGGGCGTCCTGGTTGAGTACGACCACGTACCAGGGGCCGTCCAGAGGGGCCGCAGCGGCCACCTCGATTCCGTCGAGGTCGTCGCCGAAGGAGAAGGCGTCGAAGGGCTCCCCCGCCGCCCAGGCCGCGTGGTTCGCCTCGTCCAGGACAAGGAGATCAACGGTCCCGCCGCCGACGTCGTCGCAGAAGGTGATGCCGCCGTAGGGGCTCAGGCCGCAGGCCAGGGTCCGCACCGGACGGCTGTGCACCCGGACCCAGCGGTCCTCCGCGGCGGCGGGGAGCTCCTGGAGGGCGGTCGGCCCGACGGGGGTCGGGGCGCCGCCGATCTGCAGGGTCACGGGGACCTTGGTCCCGGCGAGGGCCTGGGCTGCGTTGATGACCTTCGCCACCCCATCCGCCGGCTCCTCACCGAGGCGGCTGTAAGCCCGCACGTAGTAGCTGTTGTCCTCCCCCACCTCCGCGGTCCAGGACCCGGCCTCGTCCGTGAGGCCCCAGAGGCCGCTGATGAGCTGGGTGTCATCGTAGTAGCTCTCGCTGAACAGGAGGATCTCGACTCCTTCCATGGGCTGATCCGCCGCGTCCTTGACCTGGACGGTGATGGTGATCGTGTCCGTGTAGTGCGCTGACACGCTGTGGACGCGGCCGTCCCCCCGGTACGCTGTGACCATGGAGACGTCCTTGCCGCCCCCGGTCTGGTCGTCCGCACTCACCGAGGGCGCGTCCACGTGGGTGCTGCTGTCGGACCAGGAGACCTGGTAGGTGTGCCACCCGTCCCCTGCGAGGAACTCGTTCCAGACGTGGTCCTCGTTGGAGTCGGCGACGTTCACCACCGGCAGCAGGAGGGTCCGGGACGCGGAGGTGAGCATGTCCTGGAGCTCGCCGCAGTTGCCGAAGTGGTTGAAGACGATGCGCACGGGCTGGAGCGACCGCTCGGGCTGGAGCCCGTGCTTCTCGCCCCACTCGGCCACGTTGTCGAACATGTTCTGGGTGACCCACCACCCGATCCGATCGAGGAGGAAAGTGTCGGGATCCAGAGGGCGGTCCCCGGAGAGGCCCGGGTAGTCCATCCCGTCCCAGACCATCGCGGCGCCGCTGAGGATCGACGCCAGCGGCGGCTGCCCGAGGACCACGGCGGCGTCTGCGGTCTCCTCCGGCGCGGCCAGGGCGAAGCCTCCCGGCAGGGTGAGGCCCACGGGCGCGTCCCCTGCGGTGGGGGCGGCGAGGTGGAGCTCCAGGATCCGCCAGCCGTCCTTCAGCCAAGCGTCCAGGGCCTCACCATGATCGTCGAGGGCCTCGTACAGCGCCGCGGGCTGGTCCGAGGGGATGATGATCTTCCGGTACCCGGAGAGGTCCGTCTCCCCGAGCTGGTCCGAGGTGATCTCGTGCCAGACGACGTACTGGGAGTCCAGGACGTCGACGGTGATCCCCTCCTGGCCGAAGGGGGCACGGTCGCGGATCATCAGGTGCTTCTGGAACTTGTTCTGGACCACGTTCCCGGGGCCGTAGCGCAGGAGGTTCTCGAGGAGATCGGAGGTGCCGTCGGCCCAGGCCCGCTCCACCTCGAGGGTGGTGGCGAGGACCGTGCCCTTGCCCACCCGGAACTCGATGGTGGTCGGACGTCCCTCGGGATCCGCGGTGATCACCAGGGGATCCACGGCGAAGTCCATGAGGTGACCACGGCTCACCGGGCCCCAGCCCTGGAGGGACCCTGGCGGGATCTCGCCGAGGCCGTGGGAGGCCTGGGCCCGGAGGACCCAGTGGAGGGTGTAGGTCTCGGCGCTCTGTGGTGGATCGAGGAAGTAGCTCCGGAAGTCGTGCCCCGCCGGGGGGGGCGCGAAGCCGCCGGTGACGGGGGAGATGGTGTAGAGCTCCTCGCCGTCGAGCTTGGGGTGGACCACGGACCAGTAGTAGTCCTCCCGGGGGATCTCCCAGGTGATCGTCTCGCCGTCCTCGGTCCCCATGTACCGGGCGGTGGTGTGGAAGTCGTCGTCCATGGCCGGGTCACCGGTGTCCACGAGCTCCACGTGGTCGAGGGCCGCGTCCATGGCGTGGAGCTGCGCAACGTGCGCGGCCAGGTAGTCCGGGGAGAGCTGCGGGCGGGCGAGATCCTCCGGCGCGATCCGGGCCAGGAGGAAGGCCAGCTCGTCCCGGTGACGTGGATCCGCCGGGTCCGTCACCAGGAGCGCCAGCGCGATCTGGCGGTCCGCCGGGAGATCGGCCAGGTTGGCGGCCAGGGCCTCACGGATCCACGCAGGGGCCGCGTCCACCGCGTCCCAGGCCTCGTCCACCAGGCCCCCGGGGCCCGACAGCCGGGACCAGGCACCCTCCTCAGGGTCGTAGCGGAAGACCAGGGCCTCCCCGGCGGGGAGACGCACCGCGTGGCGGAGGTGGGCCTGGACGTCCGCGGCCTCGGGGATCGGGGTGGTCGGGGGGATCTCGGGCGGTCCCATCGGCGCTGCGGGACGAAGGAGCGGCGGCGAGAGGAGCGGGAGCTCCAGCACCACCGGGTTCACCAGGAGCACGCCGGGGAGCTGCGGGTGGGGCGTGAGCTCGGGACCTGGCGCGGCGGATGCGGCGCTGGCCCAGAGACCACAAAGTGCGAGGAAGAGGACGAATCGCATCGGTGCCTCCAGGCGGATTCGCAGCAGGAGAAGCAATGCGCAACACGCTCCTAGCAGCAGGGCCGCAGGCGTCCCCGGGTCGGCGCCGGGCGCGGCCGCCGCACAGCCGCCGGAGCTGCGGGTCCCGCCGCCGTTCCCCTCGCCGTTCCCGCCGCTCCCGTCTCCCGTGACGACGTCATCCCCAGGCATCATGAGGGTGCAGATGAAGTCCCCGCCGCAGGTGAAGCCCGGCACGCAGCTGCCGCAGGATCCGCCGCAGCCGTCGTCGCCGCAGCTCCGTCCCTCGCAGTCCGGGTCGCAGGCCCCGGGGCACCAGAGGGGGTGCTCCCCGGAGGGGTCCGCGGTCTGGTTCGCGACGCAGTTGTACCTCTCGACGTTCGGGTCCCAACCGCAGCGCAGACCGTCGGCGGAGCAGTCCGCCTGGTCCTCACCGCCGCCCATGATGTCGCAGTAGGCCAGGACGTCGCCGTCGCAGCAGCCCGTCAGCGGGAGATCGGGGCACGGCGGCTCACAGACGCCCTCGTCACCGCAGGTCTCACCGGCGTCGCAGTCGCCGCAGGTCCCACCGCACCCGTCGGTGCCACATCCCTTGTCTTCACAGTCCGGCTTGCAGGCGGTGTCGCACCAGAGGGGATGCTCCCCCGACGGGTCTTCGAGGACCTGCGTCGTGCAGTCGTACCAGCCGACGTTGTCCATCCACCCGCAGACGAGGCCCTGGGCCGCGCAGTCGACCTCCATGACGTGGTTCGCGTCGCAGTAATGGAGGGTGGTTCCGTTGCAGCAGCCCTCGAAGCCGACACCGACGCAGGGATCGAGGCATTCCTGGTCCTCGCTGCAGGTGGTGCCCTCGGCGCAGTCGCCGCAAGGGCCTCCGCAGCCGTCCCCGCCGCATTCCTTGCCCGCACAATCGGGTTGGCAGGGGGCTCCGCAATGACCGAGGACGCACTCCTCGCCCTGGGAACACCCGCCGCAGGATCCTCCGCAGCCGTCGTCCCCGCACTCCTTTTCGGTGCAGTCCCCCTCGGTGGGGCAGCCGCCGCAGTGCTCCACGCACTCCGTCGCGCAGATATCGTCCCACTGCCCGTTGCAGCAGTAGGCGTCCATCTCGCAGACGCAGACCTCGCAGGGGCAGCCGCCGCAGCCGCTCTCGTCCGTGGCCTCACAGCCCAGGCCGCCGACGCACTGGCCGCCCTGGCAGACCTGGTCCGCACAGCAGGATCCACAGACCCCTCCGCACCCATTGTCGCCGCATTGCTTCCCCGCGCACTGGGGGGTGCAGCTCGGCGTCGTGAAGACGTGGTAGGCGCCCCCGGCGTCGTCCACGGCGAGGTTGCCCGCAGCGTCCTGGGCCCGGATCTCCACGGAGTAGGTGGTGGCGGGCTCGAGGGGGCCGAGCACCATCTGGTGGGCCGTGGCGCCCGCCGGGCCGGACACATCGGTGGACGGGGGCGTCTGAGCACCGTACCGGACCAGGCCGTCGGCGGGCTCGTCGGTGGTGAACAGGACCCGGGCGCTCCCCGCGGTGATCTCGTCGAACGAGACGTCGCTGATCCCGGGGGAGAGGCAGTCCACCAACACCTCCACGGAGGCCATGGCCGGCGCGCCGTCGCAGTCCGCGTCGGTGTAGCTCGCCGTGACCGTGTCTCCGTGCGCGACCACGAGCTTGCCCTGGTGGGGGGTGGCGGAGAGGGGGAGGGTGCCGGTGAACTTGCCCGCGTCGGGGCCGTCCTCGGTGAGGGTGAACGCCATCGGTGCGCCCCCCGCGGCGGCCAGGATCTGGATCGTCTCCGCCTGCCCCGCTGACAGGTTGAGATCCTCGTCGAAGAGGGTGAAGGACAGGGTCCCGTCGCAGCCGATCATCTTCGGGGCAGCGAGGAGGACGCCGCAGCCCGTGGCGGTGACCAGGACCGTCCCCTCCCACGTGGCCGCGTTGGGTGCGGTGACCCACACCTCCACCGTGCCCGGCGCGACGGGTGTGATGGCCAGGACGGCCACGCCGTCCGCACCGGTGAGCGCCGCGGTGTAGAACTCTGCGCCCTTCCGCGCCACCACCGAGGCCCCCACCGCGGGGAGGCCGGCCCGGGTCACGGTCACCTCGATGCTCGGCAGGCCCACGGGGATCACCGCGGGGAGCTGGACCTCGGGGGTCCAGGGCACCTCGGAGCGGAGCTGGAGCGAGGGATCCCCGAAGATCACGTACTGGTGACAGACCTCCTCGATGGAGCCGTACCCCGGGAGCACGTCCATCATGTAGCCCCGGGCGAAGAGGCAGGCCTCTCCGTAGCGGGAGATGTCCTCCTCGAGGATCGCCTTGGCGAAGCCGATGGCCATCTCCGCTGGCTCGTCCCAGGCGGCGGGGGTGGACGCGGAGTAGGAGCCGATCGCAGCCCGGAGGTCCCCCACCGCCCCGGTCTTCAGCCAGGCCTCGGCGAAGCAGTCGCCGTCCCCGCTGTCGAACCCGCCGTTGGAGCAGGAGACGTCCATGATCACCGGCAGCATATCCGTGTTCTGGAGCTGGGTGATGTGGCTGCTGCTGTAGGGCGGGCTGGTGGTGGCCCAGGAGGTCCCGGAGCCGTGCCCGAGGTAGGTGATCCAGCCCAACCCCTCGTTGATCGAAGAGGAGATGTTGGCCGCGGTGTCGTTGCCCATGGAGTTGTAGAGCTTGGAGGTCTCGTACCCCGCGGCGTCCTGCAGACCGCAGACGATGTCCGAGCGGACGTCGTCGTTGGATCCGCCGGAGCCCTCGCTGGAGGAGATGCAGATCGAGCGCGGGACCCAGGACCCCGCCTCGGGGAGCAGGTCCCGCTCGTACCAGATCACCTTCCCGGCCTGGAGGGCTGCCTGGGAGAGGGCGTCCGCGGAGAAGCGCCCGATGAGGAAGTCGGAGTAGAGGTCCCCTCCGTCCACGGTGGTGTAGAGGAAGTCCGACGCGCAGCCGAAGGGGCTGGGCACGTAAGGCACCGTGGTCGGGCCCTCCCCGTCTCCCACCAGGAGCACGTAGGTGGGCGCGACGGCTGCGTCGAAGTACTCGTCGGACAGGAACTGAGCGACATCGGTCCAGGTCGATCCCACGGAGCTCAGGAGCACCAGGTCTACGTCCAGGCCGGAGTTGCGCTTCCAGGTGATGTACTCGTCCAAGGCCGGGGCCAGGTCGTCGTGGGCCAGGACGAGGAGGCGCTCCGTCGCTCCCTGGGGGCCCTCCCGGAGCGCCGGGAACGGGTCCAGGAACGTGCGCTTCACCTCCTCCGTGAAGGGCCGGGAGAAGGCCCGAGCGGGCAGGGCTGCGCCGTCCAGTGGGGCCATGGAGAGGGTGATTACCAGGCGGCGTGCGACCTCCAGTTCCCGGGTCGCGGGGTGGTAGCGGAACGGGGACAGGGTGAGCTCCACCACGGGGATCGAGCGCAGGAGGCCCCCCCGGTGGACCTCGGCCCAGGTCTCGGGAAAGACCTCCCCGGACTGGTACCACTCCGCGTCGCAGGTCGTGCGTTCGGACCACTCACCGCCACAGCGCTTGGGTCGCGGGGTGTGCGGGGCGGGGATGACGTCGTCGATGCGCACGGTGTCTGCCTCGATCTGGAGGATCTGTGGCGTGCCGTCCAGCGCGCCGAGGAGGCGTTGCCGGAGCATGGGAAGGGCCGGGAGACCCGGGGTCCGGGTGGTGCCGGCGCCGGGGAGGCGGATCTCCTCGAACCGGGAGCCGCCCTGGTCGACGGGGACGCGGAGGAAGCCGTCCAGGGTCATCTCCACCCGCACGAGATCGCCGTCGAGGCGCTGCAGCTGGATCGACCAGGGGGTCCCGTCGTCAGGGGCCTCCCGCTCGAGGCCCACCCACGTGGGCGTTGCCTTCGCCGGGTTCGGGGACATGCAGACCAGGAGGGCGAGACCGAGCAGGCGGGCGTGCATGGTTGTCACTCCTTCCCCGGATCGAGGCGTCAAACCGCAGAAGTATACATAGAACGGAAGGAGGGGGTCAACGCCGCCCCCGATTTTCATTGGCCCCTCCGATGAGTGTCGCTATACTCACCGACGCCCGGCCTGCCGGGGTGGGGGGTTCGATGTTCGATCTGGAGCCGAGGGAGTTCAACGGGATCACCGTGGCGCATCTCGATGCATTCGAGGAGCGCAAGTGGTCCTCCCACCGGTTCGGCCTGGAGCGGATGCGCGCAGCGGGGGCCCTCGCTGCGCTGGAGCGGAGGTTGTCGGCCGCCCGGCTCGGAGAGACCGAGGGGCTCGCGTGGATTCGGACCGACCCGACGCCGGGGGTCTTCAACGGTCACCGGGTCGACGGGCTGTGGTTGTATCTCGAGCGCACCGGGTCGGAGCGGAGTGAGGTGGGTCGCGTGGTCGACCGTGAGATCTCCCTCGCGGACACCCTCCGGGACCCCCACGCGATGCACCGCTTCGCGTTCGTCGGGGTCCGCCTGGATCAGGGCGGCCTCTGCGTAGGATTCTGGCTCCATTCCCGGGCGGTGCTGGATCGCCGGAACCTGGCCGCGGCGCTGGATGACCCCATGGAGAGGAGCCGCCTGCCCGTGGTCCTCGAGGGCCTGCCGGAGGGCGCTACGGTCTCCATGGACGGATGCACCTGGACCCCGGCCCAGTGGGCCGACGGTGAGGCAGCGCCCTTGAGCGACCTCGCCTGCTGGTTCCGGGTCGCCCTCAGCTGGGACCGGGACGCAGTGGTGGCCGCCGGAGCGGAGCTCGCTGACGCGGTGGCCGCGGCCCTGCCGGGCCTCGTCGGCTTGTATCGCTACGCCGCGTGGTCCCCCGGGACGGATCGGCTGGGCCTCGCCCGGAAGCTCAAGGAGGAGCGGAAGGAGCGGGTCAAGAAGGCCACCGGGCTCAAGCCGGGGGACAGCGTCGAGGTGATCCAGGGCCTCCTGTCAGGCCAGCGGGGCGAAGTCGCCGGGGTCGACGCCCGTGGTCGCGTCAAGCTCCGCATCGGTCTCATGTCCATCGACATGGATCCCAAGACCGTCCGGAAGCTGTAGCCCCCTCAGCGCGAGGAGCGGCGGCCGTACACCTTGTCGTTGGGGTTGACGCCCAGGGTGTTGGCGATGATCTGCAGCAGATCCGCGCGATAGGCCAGGTCGTGGATGTAGTCCATCTTGTCGGACTCGAGCACCAGGGTCGGGGACCGATCCCACGAGGTGAGCCACTCCTCGTACAGGTCATGGATCCGCCGCACATAGCGGTAGGGGATCGCACGCTCCTCGGGGCGTCCCCGCTCCCGGATGCGTCGCCGCGCGGTGCGGACCGAGCAGCGCAGGTAGATCAGGAGATCCGGGGCTGGGAGCTGCACCATGATCGCCTCGTACATCGCGCGGTAGCTCTCGTACTCCCGCTTGGACATGATCCGGGAGCGGTAGAGGTTCGTCGCGAAGATCTCTGCGTCCTCGTAGATCGTCCGGTCCTGGATCACCACCCCGGGTTCCTCGAGGAGCCGCTGGTGGTGGGCCAGGCGCAGGGCCAGGAAGTGCATCTGGGAGTGGAAGGCCCAGCGCTTCATGTCCCGGTAGAAGTCCTTGAGGTAGGGGTTCAGCTCGTTGGGCTCGAAGAAGGGCTTCACCCCGAACCGCTGCTCGACGAAGTGGACCAGCGTGCTCTTTCCCGCGCCGATGTTCCCCGCGACCGCGATGAACCGACAGCCCTCCGCCCGCTCCAGGCCGATCTTCATTTGACCCTCTTCTGCATCCGTTCGACGTACTTGGGGAGGACCAGGAGGAGGAGCTCCTCCGGGGTCACCGCCTCAAAGTTCCCGTCGTCGTCGTAGATCGCCGACCCGAGTCCGTTGCCGATGCCCGGCGGTGCCAGGTAGGCCCCCGCGCCCTCCAGCTGCACCTCGGTGTACCCGGCGAGCATGGCGTCCTTCGCGAAGTCGTTGAGCTGGAAGCTGGCCTGGCGGCTGCCCTGCACCAGCCATCGGATCGTCTCCCTGGCCGCGTAGCGGGTGGGTTGCCAGTGGTCGTGGAGGAACTGGAGACGGAGGTAATGGACCTCGAGGTCCGGCAGGTAGGTGCGGGCCTCCCGCTCCTTCCACCAGGGGTCGTCCGCGCAGGTGCTCCCTGCCTCGGCCAGGGGAAATGCGAACTTGTTGCAGATGTAGGCGTTCGGGGTCCCGTCGGTGCCCTTGCCGTTGGAGGAGGTGCCAGCGGGGAACTTCACCTCCCGAGGGAACCATTGGAAGTCGCAGCGGCTCAGGGTGGGTCCGGGGCCGTCGGTGTTCACGTGGTTGCCCCCGGGGTCGATGGTGTAGGGGGACTGTGAGAGGTAGCAGCGGTTGGTCACGCCCTCGAGATCGATGATGTAGTCCACGTAGGTGAGGTTCGTGGGGCCGAAGCGTGCGACGGCCCCGGCGGCAGCGGCCAGCCCGCCGCCGAAGGAGAGGACCCCCATGTGGTCCTCCTCGACGCCCGCTGCGTCCGCGAGCCGGTCCAGCACGTCCTTGAGTGCGTCCTGATCCCGAACACCGCCGAAGTCCTCGTCGCCGGCGCTCCGCTCCGCGCCATCGCCGAAGCCGGGTGGATTGTAGACGGCGATCACCGTCTCCGTGAGCACCGCCAACCCCTTGACGAGGTCTGTCGGGTACCGCTCCGTTCCTGCCTCGCCGAGGTCCGGCACCAGCACCAGGCCGGGGCAGGGATCATCCGCATCGCATCCGTGGGGGGTATAGAACCGGGCTTTGATCGTCCCGCCGACGCCGGAGATGGACACGAGCTGGTCACCAACGGTCTCGATGTCAACCACCGGGGGTGTCACCGGGGGTGTGTCCACCCCCTGGATCGTGTCGACCCCCGGGAGTCCCCCCCCGAGGTCGAGCACGGGCTCGGGGCCGCCCCCGTCGCAGGCGGCGATGGTGAGGGTCACCGCGGCCAGGAAGAGCACCCGGACGTGCCCTGGAGGACCGTTGGAATCGACTTTCGATGCGAACAACGCTTCCCCTCCGAGTGTCCGGGTCGAATAACAGTGAATATACCCGTCGCCGGGTCCGCGGGGAAGGGCAAATCCCGGGGCGGGAGGAGGTGTTTGATGCGGGCACGGGAGGAGGACGCTGGGGCACGCTGGCTCCGGCTCGTGGAGGGGCTCGACGAGCCCCGTCGGCGTCTGGCGCTCGCGGCGACGGATCCTGGTGCGAGCCGGTCCCTCGCCGCACGGATCCATGCGGAGGGGGGGGCCGCTGAGCGTGCCGCCGCCATGGTCTCTGCGGAACCCGATCCCCGGCGTTGGCGCCGGGCCCACCGGGCGACCCGGGACGCGCTGGAGTACCTGGAGACCCTGGGGGGCTGGGTTCTTGCGCCCGGGGATGCGACCTGGCCCTCGAGCCTCGACTGCGGCAGCGAGCCCGTCGCGCTCCTCGTCGGCCGGGGCGAGGTGCCCGCGGGCCAGGCCCTCGCCGTGGTCGGGACCCGGGCCTCGTCTCGGGAGGGGGAGGACCTGGCCGCCGCGCTGGCTGCAGCGTGGGTCGCCCGGGGGGGGTGGGTGGTCAGCGGGGGGGCCCTCGGGATCGACGGGGCGGCGCACCGCGGCGCCCTGGCTGCCGGGGGGCGCACCGTGGTGGTCGCCGGCACCGGGCTGGGGCATCCCTTTCCCCAGCAGCACCGGGGCCTCTTTGCCTCCGTCGAGCGTCGGGGCGCCCTCGTGAGCGAACATGCTCCGACCTTTGCTGGGAGGCCCTGGTCCTTCCTTGATCGGAACCGCATCATCGCTGGGTTCGCCACGGCCGTCGTTGTGGTTGAAGCGCCGCCGCGTAGCGGCGCCCTGAGCACCGCGCGGTTTGCCTTGAAATGCGGACGCAAGGTGCTTACAGTCCCCGGGCAACCGGGCTGTCTGAGGTCCGAAGGCGCCCGTCGCCTGCTGTCAGAGGGGGCCCTCCCCCTGCGAGGTCCGGAGGACCTCCCGGCCTGGAACCAGGCCCTGGAGAGGCAGGTCGGAGAGGTCTCACCGAGGTCCTCACCGGTGGGCGCAGTCGGGCAGAAGGTGTTGGCGGTCCTGGATACGGGTGGCGAAGGTCGCCACCTTGATGACATCGGGCGACGGGCGGCGTTGGATCCCGGGAACCTGAGCGCCGCGCTCCTCGAGCTCGAGCTCGGGGGCCTCGTCGAGGCGCTGAGCGGCGGTCGGTTTCGGCGCAACCCCGGCCAATGGTGAGGAGCAGTCACGAGATGGGCAAATCCCTGGTGATCGTCGAGTCCCCTTCGAAGGCTCGTACAATAAAACGGTACTTGGGCAGTGGCTTCGAGGTGAAGGCCACGGTGGGTCACGTCAAGGACCTCCCGCAGCGGGAGCTCGGTGTGGACGTGGACGACGACTTCGCCCTCAAGTACCAGGTGATCCGCGGGAAGGGCAAGATCCTCCAGGGGATCCGCGATGCAGCGGAGGGGTGCGACAAGGTCTTCATCGGCGCCGACCCGGATCGCGAGGGTGAGGCCATCGCATGGCACGTCGCGCAGGAGCTCAAGACCGGCGAAGGCGCCCCCGAGATCTTCCGGGTCCTCTTCCACGAGATCACGCGCCGCGGCGTCGAGAAGGCCATGGCATCGCCGGGGCGCCTCAACGAGAACCGCTACGAGTCCCAGAAGGCCCGCCGGGCCCTGGACCGTCTCGTGGGGTACGAGATCAGCCCCCTCCTCTGGAAGAAGGTCAAGCGGGGTCTGAGCGCGGGTCGCGTACAGTCCGTCGCCGTCCGTCTGGTCACGGATCGGGAGCGAGAGATCCGTGCCTTCGATTCTGTGGAGTACTGGACGATCAAGGCGTCCCTCTCCTCCGGCGCGCCGCCGCAGTTCGAGGCCCAGCTCGTGGAGATCGACGGCAAGAAGGCCGAGATCACAAGAGAGTCCGAGGCCACGCCCGTGGTGGAGGCCCTCCGGGCTGCGAGCTTCTCCGTGGACACCGTCGCCGCAAAGACCCGCTCCCGTCACGCACCGCCGCCGTTCATCACCAGCAGGCTCCAGCAGGAGGCCCATCGGTTCTTCCGCTTCTCGGCGAAGCGGACCATGGCCCTCGCCCAGCAGCTCTACGAGGGCATCGAGCTGGGCGAAGAGGGGCCCACGGGACTGATCACCTACATGCGCACCGACTCGACCCGGGTGGCGGCAGAGGTGCTCGAGGAGGCCCGAGCCTACATCGGCGCGACCTTCGGGGAGCAGTTCCTCCCGGAGAAGCCCAACTTCTACAAGAACCGGAAGAGCGCCCAGGACGCCCATGAGGCGATCCGCCCGACCAGCTCGGATTGGAGCCCTGCGCGGATCAAGGCCCACCTCGACACCGATCAGCTCAAGCTCTACACCCTGATCTGGAAGCGCTTCATCGGCTCACAGATGAACCCGGCCCTCTACGATGTCACCACGCTGGACATCGTGGCGGCGGAGCGGTTCCGGTTGCGGACCTCCGGCTCGGTCCTGCGCTTCACGGGGTACCGCGAGGTCTACATGGAGCGGGAGGACGAGAACGAAACCGCCAACGGGGACTCCAAGGAGCTGCCGATCCTCGTCGACGGTCAGGCCCTCGAGCGCCACGGCGTGGAGGGGATCCAGTCCTTCACCCAGCCTCCCCCCCGCTTCACTGAGGCCACGCTGATCAAGATGCTGGAGGAGAAGGGCATCGGCCGCCCCTCCACCTACGCGATGATCCTCAGCACGATCCAGGAGCGGAAGTACGTGGACCGGGACCAGGGGAAGTTCTTTCCTACGGAGCTCGGCTTCGCGGTGACCGATCTCCTCCAGGAGAGCTTCCCCGACATCGTGGACGTGCGCTTCACCGCAACCATGGAGGAGGAGCTGGACCGCGTGGAGGACGGAGAGCTCGCCGGGAAGGTCCTCATGCAGCAGTTCTGGACCGGATTCAACGGGGCTCTGGTGAAGGCCCGTGTCGACATGAAGGACCTGAAGCGCGCCCCGATCCCCACGGACATCGTCTGTGAGCGCTGTGACAGCGGCATGGTGATCAAGTTCGGGCGCAACGGCGAGTTCCTCGCCTGCTCGAACTTCCCCGAGTGTCGCAACACCATGAACTTCAAGCGGGATCCCAAGGGCACCATCGAGCCCATCAAGCAGGTCGAGACGGGCGTCAAGTGTCCCGAGCACGATCAGGAGCTGATCATGCGGAACGGCCGCTTCGGGCCGTTCCTCGCATGCCCGGAGTTTCCCAAGTGCACCCACACGGCGCCGGTCCCCACGGATCTGAAGTGCGCCCGGGCCGGCTGCGACGGTGAGCTGGTGGAGCGGAAGTCGAAGAAGGGCCGCACGTTCTACCGCTGCACGAAGTCCCCCGAGTGCGAGTTCGTGATGTTCGGGGTGCCCCTGAAGCGCCCGTGCCCGGCCTGCGGAAACCCCTATCTCCAGGAGTCCCGTGGCCGCGCCAAGGTGACCTCCTGCCCGAACCCCGCCTGCGACTTCCGGGAGTCCTAGGAGTCCGTGGTGCTGCGCTCCACCGGGTCCGGCCCATCCCCGTCTGTTCGAATCGTAGGCGGCGGACTCGCTGGCTGCGAGGCGGCGTGGCAGCTCGCCGCGCGGGGGGTCGACGTCGAGCTCTACGAGATGCGGCCGACGCGCACCACGCTGGTCCACACCTCCCCCGATCTCGCCGAGCTGGTCTGCTCGAACTCCCTGCGCTCCGACAGCCCCGAGGTGGCCGTCGGGCTCCTCAAGCGGGAGCTCCGCGCGCTGGGCTCCCTGGTCCTGGCCGCAGCGGATCACCACCGGGTCCCGGCTGGGAGCGCCCTGGCCGTGGACCGCGCCCTCTTCGCGCGGGAGATCACCCGGGTCCTCGAGGCGCACCCCCGGGTCACGATCCGACGGGAGGAGGTACGATCGGTGCCGCGGGAGGGGCCGACGCTGCTCACGCCGGGGCCCCTGGTCTCCGACGCGCTCGCAGCGGATCTCGCCGAGCTGCTGGGCACGGATCACCTGAGCTTCTTCGATGCGATCGCGCCCATCGTGGACGGCTCTTCGCTGGACATGGATCGACTCTTCGCCGCGTCCCGCTGGGACAGGGGCGACGGGGACGACTACCTCAATGCGCCCATGGACGCAGAGACGTACCGGGGCTTCGTGGACGCGTTGCTGGCCGCGGATCGCATCCAGCCGGCCCCCTTCGACGGGGACGACAAGATCCCCCACTTCCCGGGCTGTCAGCCCGTGGAGGCCATCGCCTCCACCGGGCCCCGCGCGCTGGCCTTCGGACCCCTGAAGCCCGTCGGCCTGAGGCCCCCGGACGGGTCCAGACCCGCCGCCGTGGTACAGCTCCGCGCCGAGGACCGGGCCCGCACGGCGTTCAACCTGGTGGGATTCCAGACCCGGCTGCGGCGCCCGGCCCAGGAGCAGGTGTTCCGCAGCATCCCCGGGCTGGAGCACGCAAGGTTCCTGCGGTACGGCAGCATCCATCGGAACACCTTCGTGGATGCCCCGGCGGTCCTGGACGGTGAGCTTCGTCTCAGGGCCCGCCCGAGCGTGCGGATCGGCGGTCAGCTCAGCGGCTCCGAGGGCTACGTCGAGTCCGTGGCGACGGGCCTCCTCGCTGCTCTCTTTCTCTACGGGGAGCTCACCGGCGTGCCTCTGCCCGCGCCGCCGCTGGAGACTGCGCTCGGGGGGCTCCTGAACTACGTCACCCGGGGCACCGGGGGGCGATTCCAGCCGTCGAACATGCACTTCGGGCTGTTGCCGCCCGGCCTCGGCCGCCGGCGGGAGCGGCGTCAGGGGACCGCGGAGTCCGCGGCGGTCGCCCTCGGCGGCTGGATGGTCGCGCTCCCTGGCTCGCCCTCGCCGGAGTTCTCCGAGACGGCCCCGGGTGCACCAGCAGGAATTTGACGCTATTTCAAGGCGATGCTATCATCCCGGAGGGATCTCGGGGTGGTGCGTTCATGCGCCACCAACAGGCACTTCAGCACGACGGTGGTTGAGGCATGGCAGAGAACGGCGGCAGGAACCAGGGAACGACCGACGGCAACGTCCAGGCCCCCCGGGCGAAGGCAGCGTCGACAGGGCTCGGCGAGCTCCTGCTCCGGGAGAGCGTGATCAGCCTCGACCAGCTCGATGACGCCAAGCACGAGATCCAGAAGCACGGCGGGAAGCTCGGCGGCGCCCTGGCCCACCTGGGTTACGTCTCCGAGGCCCAGCTGGTGTCGTTCCTCTCCAAGCAGTATGGCGTCCCCTCGATCAACGTCGATGAGATCGCCATCCCGACGGAGGTCCTCGCGCTGATCCCCAACGAGGTGGCCCGCCGCCACGGGATCCTTCCGATCAACAAGGAGGGCTCGTCCCTCATCGTGGCCGTGAGCGACCCGTCGAACATCTACGCGATGGACGACATCAAGTTCCTCACCGGCTACAACGTCGAGATGGTCGTCGCTGCGGAGTCCCAGATCCGTGAGGCCCTCGAGACCTACTACGCCGAGGAGGAGGAGGTCGAGCTCGACGACGTCTTCGAGAACCTCTCCGACGAGGACGTGGAGATCCTGGGCGCGGACGACGGGATCGACATCGAGCAGCTGGAGAGGGACTCCCAGGAGGAGGCCGTCGTCCGGCTCGTGAACCTGATCCTCGTGGACGCGATCCGCCGCGGCGCATCGGACATCCACATCGAGCCCTACGAGAAGGAGTTCCGGATCCGGTACCGGATCGACGGCACCCTCTACGAGATGATGAAGCCGCCGATCCGCCTGAAGAACGCGATCACCTCCCGCCTCAAGATCATGAGCGAGCTGGACATCTCCGAGCGACGCCTGCCCCAGGACGGCCGTATCAAGCTGGTCCTGGGCAAGTCCAAGGAGGTCGACTTCCGCGTGTCCGTCCTGCCGATGCTCTTCGGCGAGAAGGTGGTCATGCGGATCCTCGACAAGTCCAGCCTCCAGCTGGATATGACCAAGCTGGGCTTCGAGGACGAACAGCTCAAGCAGTTCAAGAGCGCGATCCACCAGCCCTGGGGCATGGTCCTGGTGACCGGTCCCACGGGGTCCGGGAAGACGACGAGTCTCTACTCGGCGCTCATCGAGCTCAACAAGGCCGAGGACAACATCTCCACCGCCGAGGACCCGGTCGAGTTCAACATGCCGGGCCTGAATCAGGTGCAGATCAACGAGGCCGTGGGCCTCAACTTCGCGGCGACCCTGCGGTCGTTCCTGCGGCAGGACCCCGACATCATCATGGTTGGGGAGATCCGCGACTTCGAGACCGCAGAGATCGCAGTCAAGGCGGCGCTCACGGGCCACCTCGTGCTCTCGACCCTGCACACCAACGACGCGCCGTCCACGGTGAACCGTCTGCTGAACATGGGGGTGGAGCCCTTCCTGGTCACCAGCTCCGTGAACCTGATCCTCGCCCAGCGCCTCGCCCGAAAGAACTGCAAGGAGTGCAAGGAGCCCCTGGAGATGACCGAGGAGCAGTGGGCCGAGCTCAAGATCCCCCCGGAGCTCCAGGAGGGCGCCACGGTCTTCAATCCGGTCGGATGCAAGATCTGCAACGAGACGGGGTACAAGGGCCGCATCGCGGTCTACGAGGTGATGCCGTTCTACGACGAGCTCCGGGAGGCTGTGCTCCAGGGCTTCTCCGCCATGGAGCTCAAGCGCGAGGCCATGCGGCTCGGGATGCTGACCCTGCGGCAGGCCTCGGTGAACAAGCTGATTGCGGGGGAGACCTCCATCGCCGAGGTCCTGCGTACGACGCGGTTGGACTAGAACAGTGACGGAGCGAGGGGGCAGACGCCCCCCGGGGGAGGAGTGGTTGTGCCAGTGGATCTCCATAGGCTTCTGCAGACGGTGGTGGACAAGGGGGCGACGGATCTCCACCTCACCGTCGGGTCGCCGCCAGCACTGCGGATCGACGGCAAGCTCTACAAGCTGAAGAGCGCCCCGCTCCAGGCGGCGGACACCCAGGATCTGGCCTACAGCCTCATGACAGAGAAGCAGCGGAAGACCTTCGAGACCTATAACGAAGTGGACATGTCCTTCAAGTGGCGGGACAAGAGCCGGTTCCGCTCGAACTTCTTCCGCCAGAAGGGGTTCGTGGCCGGGGCGCTCCGTCAGATCCCTCACTCCGTGCTGCCCATGGCGAAGCTGGGTCTTCCCTTGGCGATGAACGACGTGATCCAGAAACCCAACGGCCTGGTCCTGGTCACCGGCCCCACGGGCTCGGGAAAGTCCACCACCCTGGCCTCCATCGTCAACGAGCTCAACGAGGTCCACCGGGGACACATCCTCACCATCGAGGACCCCATCGAGTTCCTCCACGACCACAAGAACTGCATCGTGAACCAGCGCGAGGTCGGCTCGGATACGAGCAGCTTCGCCGTCGCGCTGAAGTACGCGCTGCGGCAGGACCCGGACTTCGTCCTCGTTGGTGAGATCCGGGACCGGGAGACCATGGAGATCGCGCTCCGCATCGCGGAGACGGGACACCTCACCCTCGCGACGCTGCACACGAACTCCGCGGTTCAGACGCTCCACCGGATCCTGGATTTCTTCCCGGCGGATCAGCAGGAAGCGGTCCGGACACAGATGTCCTTCACGCTTCAATGCATCGTCACCCAGAAGCTGCTGCGGCGGGTCGATGGGGGGCGGATCCTGTGCCCCGAGGTTCTCTTGCCGAACCACGGCATCCGGGCCCAGATCCGGGATGACAAGACCCATCAGATCTACTCCGCGATGCAGGTGGGTCAGACGCAGTCGGGCATGTGCACGATGAACCAATCCATCGCCCGACTCCTCGAGAACAACCTGATCTCTCGGGAGGTGGCTTGGCAGGCCTCACCAGACCAGGCCGAGCTCTCCAAGATGATCGCCGGGAAGGATCCCGACATGAAGGGCAAGAAGGGGTAGCTCCATGGCCAAGTGGGACTGGGAAGGGACCAACGAACGCGGCGAGCTGAAGACGGGGACCGTCGACGCAGCGAACGCGGCCGCGGCCGAGAAGTACCTGGTCGACAACAGGATCCAGGTCATCCGGGTGCGGAAGAAGAAAGAGGACATCTTCGCCAAGCTCCCGGGCTTCCAGGGCGTGCCGTCGAAGACCATCGTGATCTTCACCCGGCAGATGGCGACGATGATCGACGCGGGCCTCCCCCTGGTCCAGTGCCTGGAGATCCTCGCAAGCCAGGAGCCGCATCCGGCGTTCCAGAAGGTCCTCTTCGCCGTGAAGGACTCCGTGGAGCGGGGGAACACCTTCGCAGACTCCCTGCAGAAGCACCCCAAGGTCTTCGATGCGCTCTTCGTGAACCTCGTGGCCGCGGGCGAGATGGGCGGTATCCTCGACACCATCCTCAACCGCCTGGCCGCCTACACCGAAAAGAACATGAAGCTCAAGGCCCGGGTGAAGGGGGCCATGAAGTACCCCCTCACCATCCTGATGATCTCCGTCGCCATTACCGCCGGCCTGCTCTGGAAGGTCGTGCCGACCTTCGCCGGAATGTTCAAGAGCCTCGGTGACCGTGAGCTGCCCAAACTCACGCAGTTCCTCGTGGACGTCTCGGATCAGTTCCTGGTCTGGGCGCCGTACATGATCGCGGGGATCGTCTCGGTGGTCGTCATCTACAAGCAGATGATGAAGGTCCAGAAGATCCACTACGCCATGGACTGGTTCATGCTGCGGGTCCCGGTCTTCGGGAACCTGATCCGGAAGGCCTCCATCGCGAAGTTCACCCGGACCCTGGGCACCCTGGTCTCCTCCGGCGTGCCGATCCTCGATGCCATGGAGATCGTCGCCAAGACGGCCGGCAACATGGTGATCGAGGAGTCCGTCCTGTATACCCGGGACAAGGTGTCTCAGGGAAAGACCATCGCTGCCCCCCTCATGGAGAGGGACATCTTCCCCAAGATGGTCATCCAGATGATCGCGGTGGGTGAGTCCACCGGCGCGCTGGACATCATGCTCGGGAAGATCGCAGACTTCTACGACGACGAAGTGGATCAAGCGGTGGACGGCATCACCTCTCTCATGGAGCCCCTCATCCTCGTGGTCCTGGGCGGACTTGTCGGGACGATCCTCATCGGGATGTACATGCCCATCTTCACCATGGCCGACAACGTCGGCGGAGGCTAGTGATCGCTGCGGCGCAAGCCCTCACCCTCCCTGCCGCTCCATCATCAACCCGGGATCGGCTTCTCCTCCTGAATCTCTTCCGGGTCCTGGTGGCGACGGTCCTCCTCGTGGCCACCTTCCTCTTCGGCGGCCAGCGGACCGGGGCGCTCCCCCTGTGGAACACCCAGCACCTGCTCTACCATGCGACGGGGGCCATGATCGTCGTCTCCCTCCTCTTCTCCTACGCGATCGAGTGGGTGGAGGAGGGCTGGGTGCTCAAGGCCCTGGGGATGGTCCAGTTCGTCGTCGACACGATGTTCGCGTCCGTGCTGGTGCTGGTGACCGGGGGTCTCGACAGCGTCTTCACCTTCTTCTACTCCCTCTTCATCATCAACGCGAGCATCGTCCTGTATTGGACCGGGGCGTTCGTGGCGGCCCTCGCGTCCACGGTGATGTTGCTGCTGGTGGCGTTGGTCCAATGCGGCGTCTTCCCGATGGGCGCGGCGCAGCCCCTGCTGGAGCAGCTCTTCCCGGCGGTGGGCAGTGACTTCAACAACTGGTCGCAGTTCGTCCTGAACTTCGCGACGAACATCGTTGCGTTCTACGCAGTTGCGTTCCTCTCCAGCTTCCTCGCCGAACAGGTCCGCGAGGCAGACAGCCGCCTCACGGCACAGCGGGCGGGGATGGAGAAGCTTCGCCGTCTCCACCAGAACATCATCCAGAGTCTGGACAACGGGCTGATCACCCTGGACACGGAGCACCGGGTCACCCTGGCGAACCACTGGGCGTTGACATGGCTGGGCCTGGAGCTGGGGGCAGTGACCGGCGAACCGGTCATGCGCTTCTTCCCGGATCTGGGTCCCATCCTGACCAACCCGGACAAATCCGGCCGTGCGGTGAGTGAGACAACGATCCAGATGCACGCGGGGCACAAGACCTTCACCCGCTGGACCATCAATCCCCTGCGGGATTCCCGGGGAACGATCCTCGGCCGGGTGGTCCTGTTCTGGGACGTCACCGACGTGATGGAGATGGAGAAGATCATCGAGCGCGGCGCGCGTATGGCCACCATCGGGCGCCTTGCAGCGAGCATCGCCCACGAGATCCGCAACCCCCTTGCGTCCATGAGCGGGTCCATCCAGCTCCTGCGCAGCCTCTCCCAGCCCGAGGGAGACGAGAAGCGCCTCATGGACATCGTGGTGCGGGAGGCAGACCACCTGAACGACTGGATCACCGAGTTCCTGGCCTACGCCAAGCCCGGGAGGGCGCCACGACTACGGGTGGACCTGGCCGCGGTCTGTGCAGAGGTCACCGAGCTCATCACCAACGAGCCGCGAGCGATGGAGATCGCCGTCCGCTACGAGGTCCACGGAGACGGGGTCATCTTCGGTGAGGCCAACGGACTGCGCCAGATCGTGTGGAACCTCGTGAACAACGCGGTGGACACCACGCCGGCCGGGGGGCGCGTGAGCCTGCGCCTGGACGGCACGGATGTTGGACAGATCATCCTCGAGGTCGAGGACACCGGTGAGGGGATGCCACCGGAGGTGCAGGAGAAGATCTTCGACCCGTTCTTCAGCACCAAGGAGATGGGGACGGGCCTCGGGCTCGCCACGGTACAGCACAACGTGGAACAGCACAGCGGGACCATCCGGGTGGCCTCCGTCCAAGGCAAGGGGACGACGTTCCGCGTGGTATTGAGCCGGTTGACTGGAGGAGACGGGAGATGAGTCGGATCCTGGTTGTCGACGACGAGAAGAGCATGCGGGACTTCTTCGACATTCTCCTCCGCCGGGAGGAGCACGAGGTCCAGACCGCCGCCTCGGGGGAGGAGGCGCTCGAACTCATCGCGCGGCAGGCCTTCGACCTGGTGATCACCGATCTGAAGATGCCGCGGGTGACGGGGCTTGACGTGCTTGGCGGTGTCAAGAAGTACAGCTCTGACACGGAGGTGATCGTCATCACCGCCTACTCCGCCGTGGAGACGGCGATCGAGGCCATGCGGCTGGGTGCGTTCAACTATCTCTCCAAGCCATTCCACAACGAGGAGATCAAGCTCGTCATCGAGAAGGCCCTGGAGAAGCGCCGCCTGGTGGTGGAGAACCAGCGTCTCCATGAGGCGGTGCTCCACGGCGAGCCCTTCCAGCGGATCATCGGCCGCAGCGGCCCGATCCGCGAGATCTTCCGCCAGGTGCGCCAGATCGCGCCGACCCGCTCCACGGTCCTGATCACCGGCGAGAGCGGCACCGGAAAGGAGATGGTCGCCCGGGCCGTGCACCACGCCAGCCCGCGTACCGGGGGGGCCTTCGCGGTGATGAACTGCGGTGCGATTCCTCACGATCTCATGGAGAGCGAGGTCTTCGGCCACGTGAAGGGGGCCTTCACCGGGGCCGGCTCCGACAAGAAGGGCATGGCCGAGGTGGCCCAAGGCGGGACCTTCTTCATGGACGAGATCGGCGAGCTGCCCCCACTGATGCAGGTGAAGCTCCTGCGCCTCCTCCAGGAGAAGCGCCTCAAGCCCGTGGGGGGGACGCGGGAGGTGGAGGTCGATCTCCGCATCATCGCAGCGACGAACCGGAACCTGGAAGACGAGGTCGCCGCTGGCAGGTTCCGAGAGGACCTGTACTTCCGCCTCAACGTCATCCAGCTCCACGTCCCTCCCCTCCGGGAACGCCGCGAGGACATCCCCCTCCTCGCACAGCACTTCCTGCGAAAGTACGCGTCGGAGCTGGGCCGGGAGATCCGGGGCTTCAGCAAGGAGGCCCTCCACGTGATGATGACCTACGGGTTCCCGGGGACCGTGCGGGAGCTGGAGAACCTGGTGGAGCGGTCCGTGGCCTTCGAGGTGGGCGAGTGGATCTCCGTCGAGTCCCTCCCGCCCAAGATCCTCCGAACCTACAACGAGGGTGAGGCCTCCCTGGTCCAGGCGGAGCAGCACGAAGGCCTGGGCCCCGACTTCTCCCTGGATCAGTACATCGAGCGCATCGAGCGGCACCACGTGAGCGAGGCCCTCAGGACCGCCGGCGGTTCCGTGACCAGGGCCGCCGAGCGCCTCGGTCTGAGCTTCCGCTCCATGCGATACAAGATGGCCAAGTACGGCGTGAAGAAGTAGGCATCTGTCCCTCCAAAACGACGTTTTTCAGCCATTTGTGCCAAATATTGTCACCAAAATCCCCTGGGTCGGGCCTCCTGTGGACCCCCCTGGAACATCGTTACAGTCAGGGATTCCGGGCGATTCGGGCGATTGTCATCCGGGCTCGGGAAGTTGGCATGGGATGTGCAGCCTCTGCGCTCTGCAGTGACCGGGAGCAGGTGCTCCCAGATTTGGCAAGTTTCAGCAACATACCTTAGGGAGGTCCACATGCTGAGCAAGTTCCGGAACAACAAGAAGGGTTTTACGCTGATCGAGCTCATGATCGTTGTCGCGATCCTCGCGATCCTGTCGGTCGTGGCGGTCCCCGCCTTCATCAAGTACATGCGGAAGGCGAAGACGGCTGAGGCCGTCGACATGCTGGACAAGATCTACAAGGGCGCCGTGGACTACTTCACGACCCCGCGCGTGCTGCCCGACTCCGCCGGTCAGACCTTCGCCGCCTGCCAGTTCCCCACGAGCCACACGGCCGTGTACCCGCTGGGCGCCTCCTGCTGCGATCTCTCCGGCGCCGGTGACACTCGTTGCCCGGCCAACCCGGGTGCGTGGGACGATGCGACCTGGTCGGCCCTGAAGTTCGAGCTCACGGATGCGCACTACTTCCAGTACAAGTTCAACGCGACCGGCGTTGACTCGGCTGCGCAGTTCACCGCGCACGCCCAGGCCGACCTGGACTGCGATGCGAACTTCTCGACCTTCCAGCGCTATGGCAAGGGCGAGACCGTGGACATGGGCGCCGGCACGACCATCGGTGGTGAGTGCCGTGTTTCCCAGGGCGCCGCGCTCTACACCTACAACGAGACCGAGTAAAGACGTCAGTCTGAGCCTCTGGCTCAACTGATGAGGGCCGTGCGGAATCGGGGCACCGCACGGCCCTTTCTTTTTTAAGCATCCGGGAGGGCGCCCGTCCTCCGGCTCCGAAGCCGCCATGCACACCATCTGAACGCCGGTCGGTCTCCGCACGTACCCCAGGTACGCACGAAGCCCGCCCGCCGCCCAGCTGGCGCACCTGGCGGCGTCTCGCTGCGGAGGCCGGGTGCCCTCCAGGACGCAACCTTCGGGCTGCCCAGCGCGCTGTTTTTGTGGGAGGGGCGTCCACGCCCCGATTCTTGAGCTGTGGGAGGGGCGTCCACGCCCCGATTCTTGAGCTGTGGGAGGGGCGTCCACGCCCCGATTCTTGAGCTGTGGGAGGGCCTTCAGGCCCGAATGTGCTGCCAGAGCGCGATGAGCCGGTCCACGTCCAGGGTCTCCGGGCGGGCTGTGGGCGGGATCCCGGCGGCCTCGAGGGCGCGGTCCGCCGTAGCGGCGGGGGTGCCGGACTGGAGGAGACCGTTGCGGATGGTCTTCCGGCGGTAGCGGAACCAGGCGGCCGCGGCGTCGAGGAAAGCGCCACGGTCGCTTACGGCCAGGGGCGGGTCCGACAGGGGCTCGAGGACCACCACCGCTGACTGGATCTTCGGGGGGGGACGGAACGCCCCCGGAGGCACGGACAACGCCAGGCGGGCGGAGGACGAGATACGGACCAGGAGGGACGGGATCCCGTACTGCTTCGTCCCGGGCCCCGCAGCGAGGCGCTCCGCGACCTCCCGCTGGAACATCAGCACCAGCTTCGGGAACGGCGGGCTCACGTCCAGGAGGCGGCGCAGGATCGGGACGGCCACGTTGTAGGGCAGGTTGCCGATCACCACCCGGCCGGCCAGCCCTGGCGTCGTGAGGTCCACCTCCAGCGCGTCTCCGTGGACGACCTGCAGCGCGGCCCCGAAGCGATCAACCAGGGCCGGCGCGAGGTCGTCGTCCTTCTCCAGCGCGACGCAGTCCGCCCTCCGGAACACGATCTCCTCGGTGAGCGCGCCTCGACCCGGGCCGATCTCCAGGATTCTGGCCCCGGCGGTGACGCCCGCGAGATCCAGGATTCTGGAGACCACCCCGCCGTCGACGAGGAAGTTCTGGCCCAGGGAGCGCTTGGCCCTCATGGTGTCCCATCCATGCTTCGAACCGCCTCCCCCAGCTCTCCGCTGGCGAAGGGCTCCAGGTGGTCCAGGCTCCCGGGGTCAGCGGGCTCCAGGAACCGCGCGAGGCCCGCGACCATGGCCGCGTTGTCCGTGCAGTAGGGCATCGCCGTGAGGTGGAGCCTGCGCCCCGCCGCGGCGCAGGCCTCGGTGAAGTGTTCCCGGAGCCGCACGTTCGCGGCCACCCCTCCTGCGACCACGATGTCCCGAACCCCCTCTCGGGTCGCTGCGGCCAGGGTCTTGGACACCAGGGAATCCACCACTGCCTCCTGGAAGCTGGCGGCGAGGTCCGCCCGGGTGGCCTCGTCGAGATCTCCGAGGCCCTCCAGGAGGGACCGGGTGGCGGTCTTGAGGCCCGAGAAGCTGAAGTCGAGGTTGCCCTTGCGGCGCAGCCCCCGGGGCAGCGCGAATCGAGATCGGTCCCCGTCCCGTCCCAGGTCCTGGATGCTCACCCCACCGGGGTAGGGGAGCCCGAGGAGACGGGCGACCTTGTCGAAGGCCTCCCCGGCCGCGTCGTCCAGGGTGGTCCCGAGGCGCCTGTAGCGACCCACCCCGAGGACGCCGTAGATGCTGGAGTGCCCGCCGGAGACCGCCAGGGCCACGTAGGGGAACTCCGGCGGGGCCTCCGCCAGGTCGCCTCCCTTCAGGAAGATCGCGGTGATGTGGGCCTCGGTGTGGTGCACGGGGACGAAGGGGATGTTCCTCGCGCGCGCGAGGGACTTGGCCGCCTGGACCCCGACCATGAGGGCGCCGATCAGCCCCGGCCCCCGGGTCACCGCGACCCGGTCGATCCCGCCGAGGTCCGTCCCTGCGTCGTCCAGGGCTTGCTGGATCACCGGGATCATGGACATCAGGTGGTTCCGGGACGCCAGCTCGGGGACCACGCCGCCGTACCTGGCGTGGATGGGGACCTGCGAGGAGATCACGTTGGAGAGGACGCGGCCGTTCCCGTCCACCACCGCCGCCGCGGTCTCGTCACAGGATGTCTCGATGCCCAGGATCCGCAAGGGGTCTCCTCCTCAACGCAGGTCCTCCGCGACCTCCACTGTCGCCTTCTCCAGAAGGTGCTTCAAGAACTTCTCTCGCCGCTCCGCCGCCCGCCCCATGATGAGGCGCCGGTGGATCGCTGCCTTCTGCGCACCGACCTCGGTGTCCATCTCCGTCCGGCGCCCGTCCACCCGCAGCAGGATCCAGCCCTCTGCGGTGCGGATCGGACCCGAGACCTCCCCCACGGGCGCCGCCTCCACCGCGGCGCGCAGGCTGGGCTCCAGATGCTCGAGGTCGGTGTACTCCCACAGCCCCTCGAACTCCCGGGAGGGATCCTGGGAGTACTCCTTCGCTGCCTCCTCGAAGGTCATGGTGCCCTCGATGCGCCGGAGCACCCGCCGGAGATTTTTCTCCGCGTGCGTCTCGGCAGCGGCCCCCGCATCAGGAGGCAACCGCACGAGGATCATGGAGAAACGTGCCTCCCGCAGGGGACGGCTGTCCCCATGGTCGAGGCAGTAGACCCGCTCCACCGCGTCGGGCTCGACCTGCAGGGGCGCGATGCGATCAAGGAGCGCATCGATGCCGTCCGACGGCTGGAGCCCCGCCTCCCGGAGGGCCGCCTCCACGAGGTTGGCCTCGATCTGTGCGTCCAGGGCCACGCGCAGGAGCCGGCGCCGCTCCTGTGCCTCCAGGGTCCGTCCCCCGGTGCGCAGCGTCACCTTGTCCTTGATCGTCTCGAGCAGGATCACCTCCCCGTTCACCGTCGCCGCGACCGCGGGAGCCGGGGGCGTCGTGGCGGCGTCGGGGATGGGGGGGGGGCCACCACATCCCCCGAGGGCCAGGAGGACGAGCAGGAGGTTCGCGGCGATCCTCACATCGTCACCGCGCCTTCCGAGTGCCAGAGATGCCAGGCGACCACGGAGCGGAACGGCCGCCAACGCCTCCCGAGGCGGGCCAGCCGATCCGGCGCCATGTCCCGTCCGTCTCCGAAGATCCGTCCTGCGGCCCGCCGGACGCCAAGATCCCCCACGGGGAGGATGTCCGGGTGGCGCCGATGGAAGATCCCGAACATCTCCACGGTCCAGGGCCCCACGCCGCGGACGGCCAGGAGGGCCTCCGCAACTGCCTCCCACGGGCCCGTCTCCAGGAACTCCTGGCTCAGATCGCCGCCGCTCCCCGTGCGCCCCGCCAGGGCGAGGATGGTTCCCGCCTTGGCCGCAGAGAGGCCGGCCCGGTTCATGTCTCCGGGGGACCTCGACGCGACCGCATCCGGGGACGGGAACTCGTCCCCGGCGCAACCGAAGAGGGTCTGGACCCGGCGGAAGATGGCGCCGGCCGCGGCCCCTGCGAGCTGCTGGAAGACCACGGCCTGCGCCAGGGCAGCGAAGGGGTGCCCGGTGAAGCGTGCGGTGGGACGCCAGATCCCGGATCGCTCCAGGCAGGGCGCCAGGCGGGGCTCGAAGCGGGCCAGCCAATGGTGGGCGGCCTCGGCGACCAGGGGCTCTCCGAGGGAGGTCAGGGAGCCGGGGGCGGGGGGCGCGGGCCAGGCGCCCTCCAGGTGGAGCAGCTGGAACTTCGTCGCCGTCCCCCCCGGGGCCGAGAAGCCTCCGAGCCCGCCTCCCGTGGGGATCACCCGGTGACAGGGGACCACCAGGGGGAGGGGGTTGCGGGCCATCACCCCGCCCACGGCGCGGGCGCCGCCGGGGACGCCGGCCCGTGTGGCCAGCTCCCCGTACGTGATGGTCTCCCCCCAGCCGACGCCGCCGAGGGCCTCACGGATCCGCGCCTCGAAGGCCCCCGCGGCGGGGGCCAGGGGGAGGTCGTCGTATCCCACGGGTGATCCGGCGAGGTGCGCCCGGACCCGCTCCGCGGTCTTCGGGAGCCAACCCTCGTGCGGGGGCGGTGCGGGCGCCGCGGCGGGATCCGGCAGGGACCCCTCGAGGGTGACCCGTGTCAGGCCCTCCGAGGTCCCGGTCAGCCGCCAGCCGCCGAGGATCGTCTCCACCCGAGTCGAGAACTCACCGCCCATACCAATCTCCCGGGGTCCCGTCGCCGCACAGAGTCCCCTTGACAATCGTCTTGATGCGCAGGGTCCGTCCCTGGGCCGTCAGCGCCGCGAGCTGTGCGCGGTCGTGGGTCGCAGCCACCACCGCTGCACCGCTCTCCAGGAGGAGCTCCCAGGCTCGCCACCGGGTCGGGCCGTCGAGCCCCGCCGTGGGCTCGTCCGCGATCACCAGCGCCGGCCCCCGCGCGAGGAGTCCAGCGAGCGCGGCCCGCCGAAGCATGCCGTCGCTCAGCTGGTTCGGGAACCGTGACCAGACCCGCTCCAGGGGCAACGCGAGCCGATCCAGCACGGCCCCGACCTGGGCGCGTCCCGTGGTCGGATCCACCGCCCACCCCTCCAGGATCTGGGGCCCCACGCGGCGGTACGGTGTATACCATCCGCGGATGTCCTGCTGCAACACGCCGAGCCTGCCGCCCCGAAGACGGCGCATCGTGCCGGGGCACAGGCCGTCCTCCCCGAGGACCGTCAGGACTCCGGTGACGTCGTGGGAGCTCATCCCCGAGAGAGCGTCCAGGAGGGAGGTCTTCCCGGAGCCCGTCTCGCCGACGAGGATCAGCACCTCCCTCGGGTCCACCGCGATCTCCGCGTCCCGCAGGAGGACGCTCCCCTGGGCCTCCACGCGCAGCGCCCGGGCTCGGAGGAGCGGGCCATCGTCCCGGCGCTCAGGAGCCATCGGTGATCTCCATCCGTCGGGCCAGGAGGTGCGCCCCGAGGGCCGTCAGCGTGAGGAGGAGCATCGGGGCCATGGCCAGCAGCGGGGCCCTGTCCGCGGCCTCGAGGCCCTCCTGGATCAGGAGCCCGAAGGACGGATAGGGGGGCTGGAGGCCGAAGCCGAGGAAGGAGAGGAAGGCCTCCTCCAGCATGAGGCCCGGCACCAGGAGGGCCCCGTAAGCCAGGGTGGGGGCGAGGAGATGGGGCAGAACGTGGCGTCGGGCGGTGGCGAGGGGGCCAAGGCCCATGCTGCGGGCCGCAGTGACGAACCCCGTGGCCCCCAGGGCGACGGTGCGCCCCCGCACCAGCCGGGCAACCGTGGGCCACTGGATCGCGCCCAGGGCCAGGAACAGCACCCCGGCCTGGAGGAGGCTCGCCTGCTCCAGGGTCATGTCGGGCAACCCGAGGACCAGCTCCCGGGACGCGAGAGAGAGGACCATGACCACGAAGAGGAGGGGGAGGCCGTAGAGGGTGTCGGCCAGCCGCATCAGCGCCCCATCCACCCAGCCCCCGCGCATGCCCGCGGTCAGGCCCGCCGCGGTCCCGAGCAGGAGGCTCACCGCCGCGGCGAGGAGGGCGACCAGGAGTGAAGCCCGGGCCCCGTAACTGAGCCGGGTGGCGAGGTCCCTGCCCGATGCGTCCGCGCCGAGGAGGAACGGTCGGCTCCGGGGCGCGCCGGGATACTCCGCGCGGGAGATGGCATGGTCCCCGTCGAGATCTGCCTCCAGGAGCCGCGCCGGGTGGTGCCGTGTCCACCGCAGCTCCTCCGATCTGTCGGCAGTGGGGATCGCTCCGCTCCTGCGGGCCATGGCGAGTGCGATCATGTGGCGGCGCCACTCCTCCCGGGCGACGTCCAGCTCGGGGCAGCGGAGGTCACCGTCCGCCCCGGTCACGAACCGCAGGAGGCCGTCGCGGTCCCGATCCAGCCGGTCGAAGGAGGCGGCCTCCCCGTCCCAGGTCTGCCGCACCGCCGGCACGGTCCGGGTCCCTGGGGGGGCGAGAGCCTGGCCGGGGTGGATCTCGGTGTACCCGAACCGGGTGACGTGGTCCGACAGGAGGCCCGCCGCCAGCGCGAGGAGCGCTGCA
This sequence comes from Pseudomonadota bacterium, assembly GCA_043815665.1. GTDB lineage: Bacteria > Myxococcota_A > UBA9042 > CAIXZC01 > CAIXZC01 > CAZNWW01. Next base: position 8,072 of record JBDRIT010000099.1, on the reverse strand, counting down.
GGGGCCAGGAGGGCCAGCGCAGCCCAGGGGATGCGGCGTCGCATGGTCGTCTTCATGGCACCTCGCCGCTGCGGAGGCGCGGGTCCAGGGCGGCGTGGGCCACCTCGAGGCTTGTGTTCAGCGCGGTGATCGTGACCGTGTAGACCATCACCACCCCCAGGATCATCGGATAATCCCGGGCCGCGGCCGCGTCCATGAAGATGCGCGAGATCCCCGGCACCTCGAAGAGCACCTCCACCACGAAGGATCCCGTGAGGAGCCTCGCGATCACAGGCCCCAGGGCTTCGACCATGGGGATCAGGGCCCCGGGCAGGATGTGCCCGAGGAGGACCCGCCGCCGCGACACCCCCCGAGCCCGGGCTGCGCGAACCCAGGGGGAGCGCACGGCCTCGACGGTGGAGGCCCGGACCATCTCGAGGAGGTAGGCTCCATACACCACGCCGAGGACCAGCGCGGGGAGGAGACGGTCCAGGGGGTCGTCCCACCCCCCCAGGGTGAACCGTCCGGTGCCGGCCAACACCACCCGCACCAGGGTCCCGAGGCCCAAGGCAGAGAGGGAGATCACCACCAGCGCTCCCAGGTCGAGTCCCCGCGCGGCCCCTGATGGGTCCCGGGTCCCCGCCAGGAGCCCCCCGCCAAGGCCCAGGAACAGGGCGATGACAAGGGCATAGCCCCCAAGCTCAAGGGACACCGGCCAGGTGCGGCCGATCGCCTCCCCGACGGGCTCGCCCCGGACCAGGGAACGCCCGAGATCCCCCTGGAGCCACGCGCCGGCGACGTCGGCCAGGTGGCGGTGGATCGGCTGGTCCGTCCCGAGGCGCCGTGCCTGGTTCGTGCGCACCTCCTCTCCGACCTGGTCCAGGCCATCCCCGGGACGGCCCGGCGCCGCCCGCAGCAGGAGGAAGGTCACCAGGAAGACGGCGATCACCACGAGGAAGGCCGAGAGCATCCGGGTGAGGGCGAGGCGGACCATCAGCGCGGAGGTTCCAGGACCAGGACCATGCGGTCCATCGCATCCGCGGCTCGGGAGAAGTGAACCAGCTCGTCGTAGCGAGCCGCGGGCAGGAGTCGATCCGCGATGTGACTGTGGTGCCGGATCGTCACGGTACGCCCCTGGACCCATCGGGTCTCATGGCGCCCGAAATCCGTCCGCACGGCGCCCTGGCTCCCCTGGATCCTGAAGCGCCGCCCCGGCGGCCCGGACAGGCGGACCTCTACGGAGGTGAGGGCCTCCCCGTCCAGCAGGATCGGGAGGATCCTGCGGCTCTGGGACGCGTAGCGTCGTTGAAGGGTCCCGGCGCCGAGCCGGAGGAGGGTGGGTTCGTCGAAGGCTCCGGCGGGGAAGGCCGTCGAGACCTCGAACTCGAGGACGCCGTCGTCGTGTCTCATCCCGTGCGCAGTGACTCCGACAGCGGGGAAGAAGCCCTGTGCGAAGGACGCAACGGCCTCCTCGCGGCGCTCGGTCGGGGCCTGGCGGAAGCGCTCCCAGAGGCTGGCGCCGGCGATTCCAGTGAAGCGGATTTCAAGGCTCCCTGTGGCGCCACCGTCGGACCGGACCTGGATGTCCCAGCGCACTCGAATCCCGTGGTCCGCCGGGTCTACCGGGGGTGTCCACACCCTCAGGTGCGGGCCGCCGGACTCGAGGAGGAGCCCGGGGCGGGCGCCCAGGAAGGGCCGCAGCTCCCCGAAGCGCGCCGCCGGCCCGAAGGGGTCGAGCCAGAGGGTGCCCTCCCCCCGGGGCACCCGCACCACGGGTTCGGTGTGGACCCCGGGGTCCGCGTGTCCCGCAAGGCCCATGGCTCCCCCCGGAGGATCCACCAGGACCAGGGTCGCAGGGACGTCCATCTCCACGAGGAGGGCGAGGAGGAGCAGCGCAGCGGGGCCCTCCCTCTGAGCGAGGATCTGCGGGGCCCGACGGGTGAAGAGGCCTTTGTTGTCCACCGTGATGTTCCTTGTCACCTCCTCGAAGGCCGCCCGCACGGGGTCCCGGCGTTTCGACAGCGCACCGGCCAGGTGACGGAGGGCCGGGTCCGGAGTGAGCTGACCGAGGAGGCTGTCCGCGAGCTGGTCCCGCAGCTGCGGCCAGTCCATCCCGTCGGTGCAGATCTCCACCCGCGGGAGCCCGGCATCCCAGCGCTGGAGCGCTCCCTCCGCCGCGACGGTCTCGATGCGAGAGGCCTCGAAGACCCACGTCCCCGGCGCTGGCTCAGAGGGAGCGGGCGCGCCCCAGAAGCGCGCCACATCGAGGCTCAGTCCCGCCTCGTTGCGGACCACCAGCCGGCTGCGCCACACGGGAACGTCACGAGAGGAGAAGTAGAACGTCGGGAGGCAGAGCTGTTCGGCGAGCGCGAAGGGGGGATCCAACTCGTCGATGGTCTCCATCACCACGACGTCGCCTTCCCCCAACTCGCCGAGGTTCGCGAGATCTCCGGCCCCCATCGCATCCGGTTCACGCCAGGTGCCGTCGCCCTTGCGGACGCGCAGCCTGATGAGCTGCCCCGTCTCCGGGATCTGGAAGTCGGTCCAGTCCTGAGCCGCCTGTTGGGTGCGGAGGTGGTAGACCCGTCGGGTGCGCTCGGTGATCCGTCCCTGGGGGCGCAGCCGGAGGATCGTCTCGTCGAGGACCAGGATCAGGGGACCCTCGCCCCAGCCCGCGGCGCGGTAAGCCTCGAGGGTCGGATTCAGGGGTGCGGTCAGCTCGTCGAGGGCCTCCCAGGAGGAGAGCATCCCCTCCCGGGCGCGCAGATCCGTCGTGGCCAGGGGGGATCCAGCTGCAGCGGCGAGATCTGCGTCGGTGATGCCCTCCGGGGCCATGTCTGCGCGGGCCAGGACGAGGTCCGGGTCGAACCATGCGAGCTGTCCGAGGAGGCGCCGCGCCGCCGCCACCTGCCCCGCCGCCTCCAGGCGCCGCGCAAGGTGCAGCGCGCCCGGGAAGCTCTCGTCCGGCCCCATGAGGCGCGCCTGCAGCGCTGCCGCACGGCCCGCATCCTCCGGGGTCCCACGGGCCGCAGCGTCGACGAAGGCCGCCTGTCGACAGAACGGGGTCTGATCCAACAGGAGGGGCGCCGCTTCTCCCTGGGCAGCGCGTTGCTCGGTGAACGTCGTGGCGGCGAGGCAGCTCGTGAGCCCCGCAATGTCCAGGGCGTGTGCTGCGGCCGCCGCCCGATCCGCTGCGTCCGAGGCACGCCCCGCCTCCGCGTCGTGGCGGGCCTGCAGGAGCTGGCCGAGGTGGGTCTCCCGACAGGCGGCGGGCCAGAGCTCGAGCCAGGGGCGCGCCTCGCTGTCCCCCGCCAGGAGCACGTCGTCCAGGCGGCTTCGCCAGAGGAGGCACGGCGGGTCCCCGTCCCCCCGGCGGGGTTGCGCGGCTTTTGCGATGAGGGCCCCGAGGGGCCCGCGTCGGTCCAGGATGCTCTCGAGCCGATATCGCAGGAGCAGGGCCCCCGGCGTGTCCGCGGGAAGACGCTCCAGGGCCGCTGCGGCGTCGTGGGGCGCGCCGCGCAGGAGCGCCCCGTGCCCCATCGCCAGGACCGCTGTGGGAGGGGCGCCCCTCCTCTGCTCTTCGAGCTTCGAAGGGCCTGCGGCATCCCCGACTCCTCCTCCCCCCGTGGGCGGGGCGTCCTCGCCCCGGTTCTCCCCTGCGGCGAGGAAGCGCACCCGTGCGCGTCCCCACCCCGGCGGCGTCGCCAGCCCCAGGACTACCTGGTGGCATCCCGGGTCGAGATTGATCTCTCCGATCGCCCCGGGCTCGGGGCGGAGGGTCTCTGCGCCGGGCTCGGCCATGACCACGAGGTGGTCGTTGATCCAGAGCGTCCCCGGCGCCCGGGAGTCCAGGCGGAATGCAGCGCGGGTGGGGGTCTCCAGGCAGAGCGCGGTGGCGGCGAACAACCGCCCCGAGGTGCGCTGGGTCCAACGCACGACCGGGGATCTCTCGCCGCCCGGGGGGGGGGGCCCAGGTTCGGACCCGGGAGAACGCGTCATCAGTGCCGGAGGTGCCTGGGGCCGCGTCGACCAGCCACCCTTCGAGCTCCCGGACCTGCGCCTCGATGGCCTCGACGCCTGCCCAGTTCCGACATCGCTCAAGGTTCGTCCGGAGCACGCCCCATGCGGTCCAGCGCAGCCATCCCTCCCCATCGGGCCGGTCCAGCAGGCGCTCCAGCGGGGGGAGGCGGCCGTCGTCCGTACAGCGCGCCAGGTCCCGCGAGAGCCATGTCAGAGCTGCCAGGCCCCGCTCGTTCCACGGAGCCGGCGCGTCGACCAGCGCCTCTGCGAGGGACCAGGCCGTGGCCACGTCGTCTGCAAGGACCGCCCGGTCCAGGGCGGCGGCCTGCCCGGCGGGGTCCGGGGCCGCGGCGCGGGTCGGCGCAGGGACCAGGAGGGCGCAGGCCAGGAGGAGCCGGGGGAGGAGCCGTGGGGTTGCGGTCATGATCCCCCCTCCATGCGCGCCTGCACCTGCGCCAGGGCAGTGTCCAGCGCGCCGAGGCATTCCCGGAACCGCGGGTAGTCGTCGACGGAGATGCGCCGGCGCTGCAGTGAGACCTCCAGCGCGATCCTGCCCGGCGTTGCGGTCACCGACCAGCGGCATCCAGGACCCGCCCCGGTCGCGTCCGCCGGGCCCAGGAACGAGAGCTTCGCCGAGTCGGTCTGGAGGACGACGTGCTCCTCGAAGGGGAACCGGAGCAGGAGATCCTCGCTTCGCTGCGCCAGCTCTGCCAGGCGCGGCTGGAAGCGCAGGCCGGCCAGCAGGGAGACGGACCCGCTGCCGTCGGTCTCCACGATGCCGTCCACCTCCATGCGCAGCGCGGGGGAAGCGGCGTCCTGGATCTCCCAGGGGGCGTCCAGGAGGTGGAACCCTGGAACGAGGCCGGTGAGGTATCGCTCCACCTGGGCCTCCCACTCGGCGGGGTCCTGCGCTGCCTCGTAGTTGGTGCGAGCCTGCGCCCCGGTGAACCGCGCCACGCCGGACACCCGGAGGCCGTCGTCCCCGTCCTGAAGGACGATGCGGACCTCGGAGCGGTTCTCCGATGCCGGGGCCACGGGGATCGTCTCCAGGGCGGGATCTCCGTCCAGGACCAGGACCTGGGCCCCCTGGTTCTGCCAGGGCAGCCCACCGGTGCCCAGGTACCGCGCGGTGGGGTCGAACCAGAGGTCCGCCTCGGGGATCCGCACGATCGCGTGATCGAAGAGAGAGATCGACGGGGGCGGGTCCGGGACCGCGCCGTAGGGGAAGGTCCGGACCAGCACCAGGTGGGCCTCCACTCCCAGGCGACGCAGGAGCGTCACCATGAGCAGGGACTTGTCCTTGCAATCTCCGTAGCGACGCTCGAAGACCCGGGCCGTCGGGTAGGGGACGTAGGCGTTGACACCGAACTCCAGGCCCACGTACCGCACCTGGTCCGCCATGAACCTGGCCGCTGCAGCGACGGGTCCCCCGGGTGCGTCACCGAGGGACTCGACGAGGACCTCCATCTCGGGGGTCTCGGTGACCTGCTGCTCCAGCAGGTTCCCGTACCACTCCGCCACCTGTCGCCAGCTGTGCATCGTGCTGAGGACCAGATACGCGCTGCGTTCGGTGATCGGGGATTGGAACGGCCGGGGGACCAGGGCCGGGAGATCCTCGAGGCGCCAGCGGTACAGGCTCCCGTCCTCCTCGGTGGTCCGCTCCGGCTCGGGGGCGGGCTCGCCCCCGGCGAGGTGAACTGCGTGGCGCAGCTCCAGGTTCCGGGGGACGCTGACCGCGATCTCCACCAGCTGCTTCGGGTATCCCTCCTGGAGGTACCGCACCAGGGAGACTCCGCCACGGGCGCCCCGGAACTGGTCCAGGCGGGTCTCCCAGACCACCACGTCCCCGGCCTCGAGGCGGGGGAAGTAGCGGACCCGCTCCCGCAGATCGTAGTGAAGGTTGAACTCCTCCTGGGACAGGGAGAGGTCGTCACCGTCGGGGGCCTGGAGCACCTCGCCGCTGCGGCGGAGGATCGCGGCGGTGAGAGTGATGAGGTCTTCGGTGTGGGGATCGTAGACCGCGGAGAGGCTCAGCTCGCCGTCGGCTCCGGGGTCGACGATCCGAAGGATCTGCTGCCGATGGAGCGTGAAGAGCCCGTTGGAGTGGATCGTGACCAGCAGGAGGTCTGCGAGGCCCTCGACGGCCTGGCCGTTGCTGTCCCCGCCGGTGCGAGCCAGGGCCCAGGTCAGGGTGCGTCGCAGGGTCGACCACATCCGCCTCCCCGGGGCGATCTGGCGGAGGAGGGCATGGATCTCCGAATTCTGTGGCTCCAGCTCGAGGGCCCGCTGCCATGCCGTCGTAGCCTCCGTGTCCCGCCCCGCGCGGGCCAGGATGCGGCCGCGCTGCTCCCACATCCCCCCGTTGGCGCCGACCAGGGGCTCGAGGGCATCGATGAGGGCGAGGGCCTCCTCGGGCCTCCCCAGGCGTGCGAGCGCCTGGGCCTGCTCCATGGGGAGGTCCGGGTCGACGGGGTGGAGCGTCGCCAGGGTCTTCCATACCCCCACGGCCTCTTCGAGGCGCCCCACGTCGGTGAGCAGGGTCGCCAGGAGGCTTCCGACCGCTCGCGCCCCGGGGCGTCGTTCATGCTCGGAGCGGAGGACCTCGATGGCCGCCTCCCTGGCCCCGGCGGAGATCTGCAGGTTCACCCAGGCGTCCCGCAGATCCGGCGCAGCGTTCTCCCCAGGGGTGCCCAGCACCAGGAGCGCGCCGCGTACGAGGCCGAGGCCGTGCAGGAGGTCCGCGCGGAGGAGCCGCGCCCGAACGAGGTAGCCCCCCTCGAGAGCAGCGGCGTCCGCAGTGATCCGGCGGTCGAGGTCCCGGAGCCGAAGCAGGGGTCTGTAGGACTGGCCCCGGTTGAACTCCACCTCGGCGCGGATGACCTCGGCCGGCCAGCCATCAGCGCAGAGGGGGGTTCGAGCGCAGACAGACTCCCAGCGTTGGCGCTGATCAGAGAGCACCTCGGAGAGGAGCTCCATCTCCAGCCAGGTGGAGGGGCGGAGCGCATCGAGGAGCGCCTCCGTCGGCCGGGTGATGCGGCCGACCCGGGTGAGGAGCCAGAGCCCCGCGGTCGCGCCCGCCTGCGGGAGGGCGAGCAGGCCCGGATCCCACCGATCCAGCGGTCCGGCGACGCAAGCACCCGGGCCTCCTGTGACCCTGTGGAGGTTGACGATCGGTGAACCGTCAGGGCGCGCCAGGCGCACGGCGAAGGTGCGGGCTGCGCGGTCCGGGTGCAGCTCCAGGCGCAGGGACGTCGGTCCCGCGGGGAGCGCGGCGCAGAACGCCACCTGGTCGAGGAGGCTCGCATCATGGAGAGGAGGACGGATCTCCTCTTCGCCGGTGCGGAGGGCAGCGACTCCATCCCCCCCGAGGAGGATCAGGACGTTTCCCGGTGCGGAGGCCTGGAGCCTGGCCTCCAGGACCACGGGCTCGACGCCGGAGAAGCGGGCGTAGTCCGCGGGGTTGACCCAGCCGCTCGCCGGGTCTCCGACCATCACGACCCCTACGAGGCGCTCCGGCAGGACGACCTCCCACCGGAGGACGTACCCGTGTCTGGCTGTCCGGTCCCGTGCCGCAGCGAGGTCCCCCCCCTCCCGCTCGAGGTTGGCGAGGAGCTGATCCCGCGCCGCTGCAGCGAAGGGGTCCCTGGTGCGGAGCTTCTTCGTGCTGAGTGCGTCACGAAGGAGGGCCTGGGGAAGCCGCCGGAGGGACGCGCCCAGGGCATGGTAGAGGGCCACTCCGCCCGGCCCCTGTCCCTCCCGGGAGAGCGCCTGGAGCCAGGGGGTGAGACGGGGATCCTCAGCGGCGGTTGCGGTGAAGGCGTGCAGCGCGATGACCATTGTGATGACGGCGATGATGCACGATGAGGGGTGTCGGTTCATGGGACCGATTATGGCATGACCCATCGTGATTGCCAGCCCTCCGGGGTGCTGTTGCAGGGCAATCGCAAAGTCGCCGCTCCCCCAGCGGTCTATCGAACTCTGGCTCGACTCGGCTGGAAGAATGGTCCGTTGCCGTTGCCGTCGCCGTCGCCGTCTGACGATCGATCACATCTTTTCGCTCTTCGCGATCGCGC
>JBDRIT010000098.1:0-8447 GCA_043815665.1 Pseudomonadota bacterium | reverse complement strand
AGCCCGACGCCATCACGCGACTGGCGGCCACGGATCTCGCCCCCGAGGCGTTTCTGGAGGCCCGGGCGAAGCTGGCCGCGGCCGAAGCGCCCGCTATCAGGCAGCGCTCCATGCTCCGCAACCTCCCGAGTCATCTTGCCCAACTACGCGATGCGTGGTTGCGCCAAAGCCATCCGGACGGATAAGCCTATCCATGCCAGGACATGTTCAAGACATCAACGCCGTCCGTCAAAGCTTGCTCCAAGGCAACGAGCTTGTCGCAGCTTGTCGGAGCGTAGTAGTAGTACAGGTCGACCTCTCGGGCCACGCCGCTTCTGCGACGTTGCTCGTTCGTACGATAACCGGGCCAGTTCGAGTCCTGCCCCTGTTCGATGCTCCCGGTTGCGGCCCATGCGACCTTTGTTCCATGTGTCAGATTGCTGCTGCTGCAAGCAGTACTTGTGCCGTAGCAGGTCCCTGTGAGCCAGGTGCAGAACCTCGCTGCGATAAGTCTGGACGGAGGGCTCTGTCCGGCGTAGTCGTCCCAGCCGACATGGTTGCAGTTGAGGTAGTTGATCGGACCATCTTTGTCATACGTCTCCATTACGCCAATCTTGATATTGTCATCGGGACTCGATGTGCGGCCTCCGGATTCGCCGCTGTACCCGACGTCGAACAGGTCATCGCTCAAGGTTCCGTCGGTGATGTCCAGCCCGCCCCATCCTTCGTTGGCGTCGGTCGGCTCTGTGGAGTCCCCTTCCGGGTTCAGGTCAACGAAGAGAAGTTCGCCAAGCAGGTCGGCCACTGCGCTCACCGGGATCTCGATGATCAAGCCGTTGACGATCCAGGTTCGACCGTGGACGATTCCACCGAGGTCCTCCACAATATCCTCAGCGAACTCCTGGAGCGGCACCAGCGATTCCTTTCGGTCATTGATCAGGAGATCGGTCTGGACCTTGTCCTGCACCGCTGCGAGGGTTGTGAAGTCGAAGCCGTCGTCCGGGAGGGCCGCGTGGAGGACGATGGTCTCGTCCGGGTCTTTCTCTGCAGCCAGCTCGGTGAGCCGCGTCCGGCCCCAGCTCTCCTCGTCGAATACCATCTCCTCTGTCTCAGCCATGTCGAACGGACCCTCCGGGCAAGTCCCCTTCGCCAGGAAGCCGCCGTCCAAAGACATGCAGCCGCCCCAATCGCAGTATATCCCCATGCTCAGGCCTATGCCACTGCACGAGATCAGCTCGTCCGGTGCGGGCTGGACAGCAGCGTCGCTCGGCATGGCGTTGGCTTCGAGTGCCGGCGCCGATGTGGTGTAGAATAATGGACACAGGACGAGCAAAATGATGAGACGGAACCTGTTCATGGCATCTCCTCCCGGCCGTCGACAACGACCTGTGACACTGTGGCACCTGGATTGATGTCGGGGAGAAGAGATGCACGAATTGTTCCATAAAGAACAGATGCTGATGATATTCGCGATAGTGAAAGGTTGTGGGCGCGGAAGTCATTGAAAAGATAAAGGATAATTATATTCTCTCTCTCTCTGGATGAAAATAATGATATTACACGATGTGACAGGGGTGTGACAGGTCACAGTGTCACACCCCTCGGCGGGGAGCTCACTTCCGGGAGGGGACCCTGAGGAAGCCCTTGCAGGAAGCGCTTGAGGTGCGTGATGGACCTGGCGGGGTCCAGCCTCTTGGGGCAGGGCGGGATTTCAAGGACTTTTCAGGCCGGCTCGATTCCCTCGGGGACCTCCAGCGGCTGCCCGCTCCTCAGGCGCGCCTGGAGGGCCTCCTGGTGCGCCTGCGCCACGTCGAGGCGATCGCGCAGGTGCTCCTCGGCCGTGGTGCGGGCGAGGAGCGCCGACATCGCGCCGCCGCCCATGACCAATCGCCGGGATGCGCCCAGGGCGATGAGGGGGTCGTGGGTGGCCACCACCGCCGCGACGTCCCGGGAGAGGAGGAACGCCAGGGCCTCCCGTCGGTCGATGCCGGCGTTCTCGATCTCGTCGATGAGCACCACGGGGCAGCGGCTCACCAGCACCGTGTCCGCGACCATGAGGGCCCGGGCCTGTCCGCCGCTCAGATGCGCCAGGGGGGTGTCCAAGGTGAAGCCCTCGCCGCAGATGCGGTTGGCCTGGGCGAGGGCCTCGGCCCGGAGCGCCTCCAGGCCCGTGCGCCGGCGGCTCTGCGCGTGGAGGATGAGGAACTCACCGACCGTCGCGTCCATGATGAATCCCATGGACTGGCTGATCCGGGCGACGTCGGCCGGCCCCTCCAGTCCCTCCACGGTCACCCGTCGTCCGGTCGGAGAGTCTCCGTCGGTCAGGCGTTCCACGTCCGCCAGGAGGCGGGTCTTGCCGGACCCCGTCGCGCCCACGAGGGCCAGGACCTCGCCCGGGCCCAGCCGGACCTCGCGCACGGGCTCCGGCGTGCCGGACTTGTCGGTGCCGCCCCGGATCACAAGTTCCCAGCGTCTGCCCATCACATCCCCCCGGTGCAGTGTCCGCAGTCCCCCCGGGGGATCGGGAATCGCAGGCGTTCGGAGTCCAGGAGCGCGAGGTGCGGGAGGGCCTCCAGCCAGCGGCTCAGATCCCGTGCTCCTTCCCCGGTGAGTCCATTGATCTGCGTGATCCGCGCTGCGGGGTTCAGGGTCTCTATTGTCGCACGGAAGACCTCCCGCTCCGCCTGGCTCACCAGCTCTCCGCGGGTCAGCACGACGAGATCGGCGTGCGCGACCTGGGCGCGGAGGCGGGCTGGTGCGTGGAGGCTCGCAGTGAGGGGCAGGACGCAGACCGCGCCCGCCCGGCGCAGGAACGGGCTGCACCGATCGCAGAGCCCCGCGGTCTCCGCAACCAGGAGGTCCGCGCCGGCCTCCTCGGCGTCCAGCCACTCCTCGCCGAGCTCGTGGACGAAGTGGTGGTCCGGGCACAGGTCCCGGGCGAGGCGGACTGTCGCGAGGAGGCCAGCAGCTGCGAAGAGCGTCGCGTCGGAGCCCGCGAGGCAGTCGAACTTCACGAGGTGGAGCTTCAGCCCCGCGTCGGCCAGAGGCCGCAGCGCGTGGCGGAGGACCGAGGTCTTCCCCGCGGCGGCAGGTCCGCCCACCAGCGCGATGCGCATCAGCCCCCCCCCTCGCGGCGGCGCCGGGGCACGGGGACCAGGGCGTCGGGGCCCCGGAGGTGGAGGTAGGAGCGGTACACCCCCGGGCAGGTGCGGTAGTGCCCGCAGGCCCTGCAGGACGGGGGCTTGGTCCGGTAGAGATCCAGCGCGGTCCGGTTGTACCGGACGCCTCCAACGTCCTCGTGGATCTGGAAGATCGTCATGAACCGGTCAGCGTCCCGGTCCAGGTGGTCCTCCCCGATGACACAGGGGGGGACGCCGCGGTAGGTGAGGGGGACCCCGTGAGCGTCCGCGATGTCCAGGGCTTCCCTCAGGAGGGGCGCCGCCTCCCTGAGATCGGGCACCAGGGCCTCACGGTTCTCCCAGGCGTTCTCCTCGGGCATGACGAAGTCCAGGTTGCAGTAGGATTGGCCGCGGTGTTGGCGCGTGATCTCAACGAGGTGTCGCGCCAGCGCGGGCATGTGGGCCAGGGTCGGTCTGGTGATCACGCCGATGGTGCCCACCGCGACCTCGGGGTGGTCCAGGAGGGTCCGGTATCCGGCCAGGACGGCGTCGAAGGCCTCCCGTCGCCAGAGGCGCTCCGCGGCGGCCTTGTCGGGCGTATCGAAGGAGAGCCCGAAGGCACCCACCCCGGCGTCGATGAGGCGCCGTACGTTGCGCGGAGATCCCAGGAGGCTCCCGTTGGTGAGGAGCACGATGCGCTCGTAGCCCATGGACCGGCAGCGCGCCAGCACCTCGAAGAGCTTTGGGTAGAGCGTTGGCTCTCCCCCGGTGAGGGAGACCCCGAGGAGGCCCGCCCGGCGCCCCAGGGCCAGGTCGGCATTGATCTCCTCCAGGGGCCGCACGTGTTTCTTCTCGCTGCCCACGAGACAATAGACACAGTTGAAGTTGCACACGGTCCCGAGGCGGAGGTCCAGGTAGGGATAGAAGCGGCGCATGAAGTCCGCCACCGGGGGGATCGGCCCAGGGGCGGCCACCCGCTCCCGCACCCCGATGACGTTGATGAAGCGCCGCCGCTCGAGCTCCTGGACCTCCCCGAGGCGCTCCAGCTCGAGGTCCAGGGCGGGCCGGCCTGGGGCGTCCTCCGGGATCGCGCACCGCGCCAGTCTTGCGATGTCCTCCGCGGGGGCGATGCGGAACCAGGTCCTGCCTGCCCGCTCCTCGGACAGCACGAGGCCCTGCTCCAGGAGGCCCGGCAGCGCTGCGGCCACCCTGTTGATCTCCATGCGTGCCAGGTCGGGCAGGCGCTCTGCGGGTTCTTCCCGGAAGCAGAGGAAACCCACCAGGAGGGCGAGCTCGTCCTCTCCCAATCGAAGCGCCTCCTGGAGCACGGCCAGATCCATGGGTCCTCCTCAGACCTGCAGGATGCCCACCTCGGTGCGCCCGAGGCAGAAGGAGCAGAAGAACTGGGGGAGGGGACGCCGCATCTCGAGGGCACCGCTGCCGCCTCCTGCGGCCAGCCATCCCTCGACCCGGGAGACCACGGCTCGCGCGCCCTCGCCGGTGAGGCCGTTGACGAAGTGGACCGGGAGGTCCGGGGAGACCGCCCGGAGGGCTCCCTGGAACAGGGTGCGCTCGGTGCCGGTGACCCGATCCGGCCGGGTGCAGACACAGAGATCACAGGTCTCGAGCATCGGGCCGACCTTCCCGGGGAGCCGGAGCCCTCCGGTGAGGTCCACGGTGAAGATCCCGAAGGCCCGCGCGGGGAAGGGAGAGCACCGGGCGCAGAGCCCTGCGGTCTCCAGGGCGAGGACATCCGCTCCCTCAGCTCGATCGAGGAGTCCGTCGAGGCGCCGGACCAGCGCGTGATCGGGGCAGTAGGCCTCATCCACCTCGACGTGGTGACCCGGCCAGGGGTGCGCCGCGCCCGCAGGAGGCGGATCGCAGCGCAGCTCCGCTGAGGCCACCCGGCGACCGCCCCCGGTGAGCTCCGGGATCAGCCGTCGGAGCAGGGCGGTCTTCCCGCTCGACGGGGTTCCAGCGACCACGATCAGGGGAACCATTCGTACCATCCTCGTTGGGATCTCTGTCCCGGCCAGTAGACCTGGACGCGCAGGGGCAAGTCAACGGGTAAGAGTGGAAATCCCCCCGGGATCGTGGTACACAATCTTGTTCCCGCGGCCGAGGATCCCCGGCCCGTGGCCACCGGAGGACCAGATGAAGCAGGGGAATGAAGGCAGGAACCAGGGGGAGTCCGAGGGCAAGGGGCGCTGGTACGAGAACGCGCTCAGGGACCGACGGCAGGTGCTCCTCTCGGGCGAGGTGTCGGACCGGAGCGCGCGGGAGCTGGTCGCTCAGTTCCTGGCGTTGGACGCGGAGGACTCCGCGGCGCCCATCACCTTCCTGATCAACTCAGGCGGTGGCGCGATCTCGTCGGGCTTCGCCGTCTTCGACACCATCCGGATGATCTCCGCACCCGTGCGCACCGTCGGCGCAGGCCTGGTCGCGAGCATGGGGGTGACCCTCCTTCTGGCCGTCCCGAAGGAGCGGCGCTTCTCACTCCCCAACACGCGGTTCATGATCCACCAGCCGTTGATCTCGGGGACCATGGTCGCGCCTGCCTCCGATCTCGAGATCTCCGCCCGGGAGATGGTCAAGCTCAAGGAGCACCTGAACCGCCTCATCTCCGATGCGACGGGCCAGCCCCTGGAGCGGGTCGAGCGCGACACCATGCGGGACTACTGGATGAATCCCGAGGAGGCGTTGGAATACGGCCTCGTGAGCCGGATCTCCAGCACCCTCGGCGAGTTCTCGGGGTGATTCGGATGCGTCACACGGCCCTCGCCCTGGTCCTCCTCCTTGGCGCCTGCTCCTCACAGGCCGTGCTCCAGGGCAACCCCGCTGACCAGGAGCGGATGCGCTACGAGGCGGCCCTGAACGACCTGATTCGCAGCCGCACCCAGGAGGCCCAGGAGGCCTTCGCCACCCTCATGGAGAGCTCCTCCAACCCCGAGGTCACGGAGCTGTCCATGCTGCGTCTCGGCGATGCGCTCTTCGCTGAGGGAAAGTTCGCAGAGGCTCGTGAGGTCTACCGGCAGTTCACGGAGCAGTTCGGTTCATCACCGAACGTCCCGCATGCACTGTACATGTCGGCCCGCTGTCACCTGGAGAGGACGCCCTCGGATCTGTGGATCCTCCCGCCTGCCGCGGAGCGGGAGCAGGGCGATCTCAAGCAGGCCCTGACCCTCCTGCGGCGGTTGATCCTGTCCCACCGGGAGAGCTTCTCCGCTGTCCGGGGCCGGGCGCTCTACGCGCGGTCGGCCAAGAAGTCCTGCGAGCACGAGCTCTACGTGGCGGAGTACTACGTGGGGCGCAAGCGCCCCGTGGGGGCGATCCAGCGCCTGGAGCAGCTCCTTGCGGACGAGGCGGACCAGCGAAAGCAGGGCCTGCTGCCGCCGAGCTGGCACATGTGCCGGGAGCTGGACAGTGGATTCCTCCTCCTGGCCGAGGCCTACACGAAGGACGGCAGCAGGGCGGGCGTGGAGAGCACGCTTGGCCGCTATCTCGCCCTCCGTCCCAACGGCGAAGCCGCGAAGGACATGCGCGAACTGCTGAAGGATCTGAAGTAGCGCCAGGATTGTCGTCCACGACCACGAAGAATCCCCTATCTGCTTGCTCGAAGGCTTCCCCCGGCGGTATACTGTCCCAGCGATGGACTTCGAGGGACACACACATGACCGACGGTGAGTTCAAGATCGGGGACCTTGCGGTGTACCCGGCCCAAGGGGTCGTGGAGATCGTGGGGATCGAGACGCGGCGAATCAGCGCGCTCCAGGAGATTTTCTACACCCTCCGGGTCCTCGACTCAGAGAAGAAGATCATGATCCCGGTCAACAAGGTCACCTCGGTGGGCCTGCGCAAGGTCATCACCGCGGCGGAGGCCGAGGTCCTCTTTGACCTCATGGCCAGCAAGAGCGATGGGAGCGACGTCCAGGAGACCTGGAACCGCCGCTATCGACGCTATCTCGAGAAGATCAAGAGCGGGAGCGCCACCGAGGTCGCCGAGGTCCTCCGGGATCTCTCGGTGATCAAGATGGGCAAGGATCTCTCCTTCGGTGAGCGCAAGATGCTCGACATGGCCAAGACCCTCCTGGTCAAAGAGATCTGCATCGCCACCCGCAGCGACGAGGTCGCGGTCGAGGCGAAGCTCGATGCGCTCTTCACCGTCGTGGAAGAGGGCGGGGCCGGCGACGACCCGGTCCCGGAACTGGCCGACTCCAAGTAGTCATCATCCACCCTGGGGAAACCCCATGAGAGCGGTCGTGCAACGTGTCTCCGAGGCTTCGGTGTCGGTGGGTGGCGAGGTCCGCGGACGGATCGACCAGGGCCTGCTGGTCCTCCTGGCCGCGGGTCACGGCGACGGCCCCGGCGACCTCGACTCCATGGTCCGCAAGGTCACGGGACTTCGCATCTTCGAGGATGCCGACGGGAAGATGAACCGCGCCGTCGCCGACGTCGGGGGCGGGCTCCTGGTGGTCTCCCAGTTCTCGCTCTACGGCGACTGTCGCAAGGGCCGCCGTCCCTCCTTCATCCACGCCATGGAGCCCACGGCAGCGGACCTCCTGGTGCAGGACTTCGTGACGCGTTGCCGGGCCCTCGGGCTCCCCGTGGAGACCGGCGTCTTCGGCGCCCACATGGAGGTCTCCCTGACCAACGATGGCCCGGTCACCATCCTCATCGACTCCAAGAAGGTCTTTTAGCCTTTTCGGGACTGTGGGAGGGGCTTTCCAGCCCCGACTCCCCATCCCCTTGTGGGAGGGGGCTCTGGCCCCGATTCCCCAACTCCACACATTGTGGTCCCCTGCGGGGGGTCGCCTCCGCTTCCGGGGCTCCGTTTCAGCGTTCCGTTCCTTCGGATCCGGGTCTGAAACGGACACCCTCCACGGCAACCCCCCAGTGCCGCCACGATGTTAAGATTCTAAGGGTGGCCTGGCAGGTTGATCTACAGCGGCGTACTGCCTCTCAACAGGCCAAAAATGAGCCACTAGATCATATAGGAGGATTCTGCATAGGACGCTGACACATGGCAACCATCAATTCCAGGGAATAGGCAGGGGGAGGGGGGTCAGGATCAGCCCAATTCCCATTTCCGACCCTTAGGAACTTCCCGGACGACGGTCCGCCTGAAGACCCTCCCACAGGGGACGGGGATGGGGAATCGGGGCCAGAGCCCCCTCCCACAGGGGATATCCCAGGTACGTCCAGATTCCAGTTTCGCTAGTCAGTCTCCGTCCACAAACCCCCTTCTGCTGCGAAACCGGCTCCATCTTCGCCAGCTTCGTTCATCGGGCCAAGACCGTCCTCAACGTAGGCGCTGGCTACGATTCCGGCGATCTCGACCCTCGCGCCTCG
>JBDRIT010000097.1:0-2569 GCA_043815665.1 Pseudomonadota bacterium | reverse complement strand
GTGGACGTATGCCGTGACATTGGCGGCCAGGTCGTGGCCGAGGGCATCGAGACGGTCGAGGAGCGCGATGTGCTGGTAGACACCGGCTGCGACCTGCTGCAGGGCTACTTCATGGCCCGACCGGGGCCACCGTTTCCGGAGGTCCGCTGGTGATCTCCCCTGCCTGATCCGGCGGGAGCCGCTGTACGTGGCGTCCGGCCCTCCGGAGCGTCGCCGGCTTGCCCCTGCGCCGCCGCGGTCAACAGACGGGTGGAGAGGTGGCCCCGGCCGGGCTCCGCCGTGTTGGGGGGGGGGGACGCACGGGCAGATGTCGAACCAGCCGGGGCCAGGGTCAGGATACCACGGCTGCGGAATCCGCGATGGGAAGTTCGGCGGATACCGAGCGGCCGAAGTACCTCAAGAGTGGGTACCCGATGGGCTCCCTGGGAGAGACCTCGTGGTATCCTGTGGATGTGCCACCTGGTTCTTTGAGGAAAGCATGGCCCGCCAGCGAAAGGACAGACCCGCGCCTCGCGCCTCGACTGGTTCCGTCCCCGGAGACCAGGTTGCGGGCGAGTTCGAGGCGCTGCTGGCCGCCATCCGCCAGAGCATCCGTGGGACCGACCTGACGCTCGCCGTCCATCGCACCCTGGCTGAGCTGCGCGTCTCCCAGGGTGAACAACGCGTCACCGCCTGGCTGCTCCCGGAAGGCTCCGTCATGATGGTGGTCAAGACCACCGGCCAGATGACGATGTCCCACCCGGGCCCCGTCAAAGCCGAGGACGTGGAGCCTTGGGCCAGGAAGCTGGCGGAGTTCATGACACGACGACTTCGGGAGTAGCGGGACATCGGATGCGCGGGGGTCAGCCTGGCTTGACCCCGCCCCGGCCCTCCAGAGCCCGGGGCATCAACCGCCTCGCCGCAGGCCCCCCGGAAGTGCTCATCCGGGTGGACCCTCGCCGGTGGTGGACGGGATGGACGTGGCCGTCTCCAACTCCGCTATTCTTTTCTTGAGAAGCACGATCTCCTCCTCGGCCTCGTACAGGGCATCCATACTGGCATGACCCTCCATGCGAGCCTGTACCCAGCCGGCTGATCGCGCCGCCGCCAGCGCCGGCCTGTCCGTGACGTGCGCCCGCACTTTGTGAAAAATGCACATTGTTCCGACGAATACGGCCCAGAGTGTACCGAGCATCGCGAAGAACCAGTGCGCTTCGACGGGCAGCGCCAACCCCCTTCCGTCGCCCGCGATGGTCGCCATCACGATCAATGCCGCAGCGACGATGATGACCTGCAAGGCGGCGATCAAGACGCACGCCCCTGCGAGAGGGAGCTGCTTCCAGGCTGCGGCTGTCAGACCCATCCCGGCCTCCAGTTCACCCCCCTCCAGCTTGTGATCAGGGTGCTCTACCAGTGGACTGGGCGAAGTGCGCCACCGCAGCGTCGACGGCCTCCTGGCCGGTGGCGAAGTACGGCGGCTGGCCCCAGCCGGAGGGGCGCCCTTGCGGCCCGATCCAGGACGACTGGATGTGGGAGATCATGCACCGGAAGCCCTCTGGCGTCGTCTCGATCTGGTAGAGCCGGCTGCCAGGGAGCCGGATCTGCCAGACCCCGGGGCGCAGCTGGGGCCAGTCATCCAGGGTGGTGGGGACTTGAGGCATGGGTGAAACTCCTCATTTCGAGATTACCCCTCCCTGGGGCAGAGGAACAAGACGACCTGGTGGCCACGGAGAGGCCAGCCTGGGCACTGCTCCGAGCGCGGAGCAGGCCACCGCTCACGACTGCCCATCGAACCTCCCTGTTGAGTGGTCCACAGCGGCGTCCACGGCCTCCTGGGCGGTGGAGAAGTAGGGGGGGCCCCGACGGTAGATGAGTCCACCCGGCCCGATCCAGAACGTTTGACCGTTGAGGGCGAGGAGCAGAAAGCCCCTGGGCTCCTTCCCGATCCGGTAGACCCGGCCACTCTGGAGCCGGAGCAGCCAGATCCCAGGGCGCGGCTGAGGCCAGTCGCCGATACCGGCTGGGACTTCCTTGAAATCCACAAGAGGCACGGGGTCAGCTCCTGTCTCCAGCGTGCGCCACCATCGGCCTCTCGTCAAGCCTCCACGGGCATCGGTATCCGCAGCCGACGAACGCATGAGGTCTCGCGAGGTCGGAACTGTAGCGCGCCAGGTGCATGCTCCCCCTGGAACGTCAGCCGCGCCACGAACTAGGGACCACCCCGGCGCCACGATGAAGGACCCTCCTCTCGTGGCGCACGTGGCGATCCCTGTGTCAGCGGCCACCTTGGGCATCCAGCCCAAGGAGAAGACATGGCGTACCGGGAGCTACACGTGGTCGAGATCAAAGAGGTGCTGCGGCTGTGGTCCCGCGGGCACGGTTTTCGGACGGTGGCGCGGCGTACGGGCGTGGACCGCAAGACGGCCCGTCGCTACGTCGAGGCCGCGCAGAAGGCGGGGCTCGGACTCGGCGCCGAGGTGAGCGATGACGCGCGGATCGCGGACGTCGCCGAGGCAGTGCGGCCTGGGTCCCCGGCGGAGCGCGGCAAGACGCGGGAGCCGCTTCGCGCCCCCGCCGCCGCGATCCAGAC
>JBDRIT010000096.1:0-28500 GCA_043815665.1 Pseudomonadota bacterium | reverse complement strand
ACAAGCGAAGATGCCGTAGCGAGGCGGTCGAGATGGCGGTGCTGACAAGGATAGCGAACGAAGGCGATGCCGAGTATCGTTGAAGCTGAGTTGAGCGGACGAAGTTCCGCTCGTACGAAACTTATACCCGCAGGGTGCGAGTTCGAGTGAGCATGGCGAGCGGTCCATCTGCTGTTCAGCACAGGCAGATCGGCCACCGCAGTAGGCAGATGCGCTTGTTTTGGGTCTAGACTCCTGGAGCTGAGCGGGAGGCGAGATGCGGATCACCGAGTACCTCGACAGGGAGTGGAGACCCGCCCTGGGCTGCACGGAGCCCGCGTCCATCGCGTACGCGGCGGCCTGGGCCGCGTCGATGGCCCGGGGCCGGCTCCAATGCGCTCACCTGGTCTGTGACCCGCGCATCTACAAGAACTGCTACGCGGTGGGGATCCCCCCACTCCGGTGGACGCTCGGGCATCCTCCAGGCCCTGGCCATCGGCGCGCAGCTCCCGGACCCCGGCGCGGGGCTGGAGTGCTTCAAGGAGATCACGCCCACGCTCCTTGCCAGGGCAGAGGCGATGCTCGCGGCCGATGGGGTCACCGTGCAGGTGGATCCCTCCCGACGGGATCTCTTCGTGGACTGCCGCGTCCAAGGCACCGAGGGCACCGGGCGTGCGGTGATCGAGGGCGAGCACACCCGGCTGATCCGCCTCGAGCGGGACGGCGCAGCGGTGCCGCTCCCCGGGGGCGACGGGGACACGGCGGATCCGGGCTCGGGCCCGGTCCGGGAGGCCCTGGCCGCGTTGTCATTCCATGGGCTCATCGCCCTGGCCGAGTCCCTCCAGCCCGCAGACGCAGAGCGGCTCAATGAAGGCATCGCGATGAACGTCGCGATCGCGCGTCACGGGCTCACCCTCTTCCCCCGGAGGTTCATCCAGCTCACCGGCAACGACCTGGAGTCCCAGCTCAGCCGCCTGGTGTGCGCCGGGGTGTACGCACGCATGTCCGGGGAGGACCTCCCGGTGATGTCCCTGGCGGGCTCCGGGAACAAGGGGATCACCACGACGGTCCCCCTCCACCTCTGGGCCGAGGCCCAGGGGATCGACGAGACCCGAACACTCAGCGGCCTCGCGCTGGCGTTGCTGGTCACCTCCGCGACGACCCACCACCTCGGCACCCTCTCTGCGGTCTGCGGGTGCTCCAACGCAGCGGGCATCGGGCTGGCTGCGGGGTTGGTGTACCTCGAAGAGGGCGACGAGGAGGCCATGTCCCTGGCCCTGAACAACATGGTCGGGAACGTCTCGGGCATGATCTGTGACGGCGCGAAGATCGGCTGTGCGCTCAAGACCATGACGTCGGTGGACGCGGCCTTCCGCGCGATGTCCCTGGCCCTCAGCGGCATCGGCATCCCGGTCTCCGACGGCATCGTCGGCCGGAACGGCGTGGAGAGCCTCAGGAACCTCGGCCGCATCGCGACGAACGGGATGACGACCATGGATACCGAGATCCTGGAGATCATGGAGGAGAAGCTCCGGGACGGGTCCATGAGAGGAGGCACCCGGTGAAGATCAATGTGAAGACCGTGCAGCGCTTCAGCCTGTACCGTCGCCTCCTCCTGGACTTCCAGGCGGAGGAGGCGCGGGAACGGATCTACTCCTACGAGCTCGCCGCCCTGGCCGGGAACACCGCGGCCCAGGTCCGGCGGGACTTCATGGCCCTCGGCTCCTCCGGTTGCACCGCCAAGGGCTACGAGATTGGTCGCCTGGTGGAGTCCATCGCGACGGTCCTCGACTCCGAGGCTGGCCAGAAGGTGGCCATCGTGGGCACGGGCCACCTGGGGAAGGCGGTCATCGACTTCTTCCGCGAGCGCCGCCCGAAGCTCACCATCGTCGCAGCCTTCGACGTGAAGAGTGACCGGGTCGATCGGTCGATCCACGGCTGCCCCGTCCACCACGTGGACCGCCTCGAGGAGGTGGTGCGCCGTGAGGGGGTCACCCTGGGAATCCTCACGGTGCCCGCGGGCGTGGCCCAGGAGACAGCAGAGGCCCTGGTGCGCGGGGGCGTCCGTGGCATCGCAAACTTCGCCCCGACGCGCCTCCGCCTCCCCCCCGACGTCCACGTCGAGGATCTGGACATGACCACGTCCCTGGAGACCGTCGCCTACTTCGCCAGGGTCCAGGGGGAGGCAGCGGACGACGCGGACGACCTCTTGTTCTGATCGGTAGATGAGCGCAGCAGGAAGAAAGGTGGAGGGCCCGATGTTGGTGCGACCATGACGTTCCCGACGCTGCTCTACAACGTCCTGCTCCTCGCGACCCTCGTGGGGGCGCTCCTGCGCGCCCGCCGCAGGGCGCCAGAGGCCCGGCTCGCCCCGGCGCGCCAGGGGCTGATCCTCCTCTGCGCGGTCGCAACCCTGGGGGCCATCGTCCCGTCCCTGGAGGGCTTCGTCCGGTTCCAGCTCCTGGGCTGGGCGGCCTTCCTGTACGGGCCCGTCTACCTGGTCGCGGCGGGGATCCTGCTCCGGCGCCGGCGGCGGCTCGCATTCGGCGCCTTCGCTGTGGCGGTCCTCGCATGGGGGATCGCCTTGGTCGCGTTCGTGATCGAGCCGCGCTGGCTGGAGGTCACGCACATTGAGATCCCGACGGACAAGATCGATGCGCCCCTCACCATTGCGGTCCTCGCTGACATCCAGACCGATCACGCCGGAGACTGGGAGCGCGAGGTCCTCGCTCAGGTGGTGAGCGAGGCGCCGGATCTCGTGATCTTCGCAGGGGATTACGTCCAGCACCCCGACCCCGACGAGCACGAGAGGATCGTCACCCGTCTCAACAGGATCCTCCGGGAGGCCGGCCTGAATCCCCCCCTCGGGATGGTCGCGGTCCGGGGCAACATCGACCCGGGAGGATGGCAACGGATCTTCGAGGGCACCGGCGCGGTGGTCTCCGACTCCCGCCAGGTCCTGGACCTGGGGCCGGTGACCGTCACCATGCTCTCCCTCTCCGAGTCCTTCGCCGGCACGAAGATCGACCCGGCCGAGGACTTCCACATCGTCGTGGGTCACGCGCCGGACTTTGCGCTGGGCGCGCCGCCCGCGGACCTCATGGTGGCCGGCCACACCCACGGCGGGCAGGTGCGCCTCCCGCTCCTGGGACCGGTCTACACCCTCTCCAGGGTGTCCCGGGACTGGGCGGCTGGGGTCACCGAGGTCCGCCCCGGGAGCACCCTCGTGGTCTCCCGGGGGATCGGGATGGAGCGGGAGTACGCCCCCCGGGTCCGGTTCCTCTGCCGGCCGGAGCTGATCATCATCACCCTGGTTCCGGCGGGTTGAGCTTGACGGGGATCCGCTTCCGGTTAACCTGGGGGGCCAGGGAACCGAGAGGGGAGTCCATGACCCGAGCCCAGTACATCCGCAACGCCGTCATCGCGGGCTCCATCGTCGGGATCGGCTTCATCCCCTATGACTGGCTCGGTCAGCACACCGACGTGACCACCGCGGCCCACCTGGACACGCCCCTGGACCGCCTGATTCCGTTCCTGCCGTGGACCGTGCTCATCTACTCGTGGGTCTACACCCAGATGTTCTACCCCCTCTTCGTCATCCGGGGTGAGGACCTGTTCTGGCGGACGGTGAAGGCCTTCGTCTTCATCGTCTCCGCGGA
Source organism: Pseudomonadota bacterium (assembly GCA_043815665.1). GTDB lineage: Bacteria > Myxococcota_A > UBA9042 > CAIXZC01 > CAIXZC01 > CAZNWW01. Next base: position 24,862 of record JBDRIT010000096.1, on the reverse strand, counting down.
CCTGATCGTCTACTGGATCTTCCCCGTGACCGCGTGGGGATTCCGCCCGGAGCACACCGACATCGTGATCCACAACTTCACGGATTGGGGCACGAAGCTCACCTTCTACCTGGATCCGCCGACGAACCTCTTCCCGTCCCAGCACCTGAGCACCGCCATCCTCGTCTGCGTCGTGGCCTGGGCGGCGCGGCCCGCGTGGGGCAAGCTGATCCTGCCCCTGGCCATCCTGATCAGCCTGTCGATCCTGACCATGAAGCAGCACTACATCGCGGACGGCCTCGCGGCGGTCGTGGTGACCTTCGCCGCCTGGTGGTTCTTCCTGCGGACCTACCGACGGGACACCGAGGAGCGGCCGGCGAGCAGCTGGCGGGGACCCGTCGCCTACCTCGTGTTCCACAGCTGCTTCTACCTGGCGATGTACGCCGCATACCGCTCGGGCTATGCGCCCTGGGAGGCCTGATCTTCCGGTCCCCTCACGGTTCTCGTCATGCCGAGCGCGGCGGGCTGGGAGTTGTCATCGGCACCGAGGGCGCCCCTACGGCATGAAGCAGGCGCCCTCGACGCAGGTCTCGCCCTCGGCACAGCACACCCCATCACATTCCACGAACTCGCACCCCACCACCACCGGCCAGCAGATCGAGATCGTCTCCGGGAACGGCGGGGGCAGGGCCTCGCAGGCGTAACCCTCGGGGCAGTCGCCGGTGCAGGGGATCGTGCACATGGTGCCGTCCACGCTGTCGTCGATGCACCAGCCAGAGTTGCAGTCCCCGTTGGACGCGCAGGGGAAGCCGAACGCGCCGGGGAGGACGACGCAGACCCCGTCGGCGCAGCCAGACCCGAGGATGCACTCGCCGCAGACGCCGCCGCAGCCGTCGTCCCCGCACTCCAGGCCGTCGCAGGCCGGCGTGCAGACCTCGCAGGCGCCGTCCTCGCAGGTGAAGCCGGGGTCGCAGGTGCCGCAGGATCCGCCGCAGCCGTCGTCCCCGCAGTCCACGCCCGCGCAGTCGGGCTCGCAGGGCTCCAGGCCGCAGGCGGCGCCCTGGACCGCGCAGGCGCCCGCAAGGGCCTCCTCCCAGCACACGGCGGTGGGCTCCTCGCCGCAGGTCTCGACGACGCACCCGATCATCGCGTCGTACGCGTCCTCGCCCTCGGGGCTCCCGGTGTAGTAGCACAGCGTGGTGCAGCCGGAGTCCCCACTGGGACACCCGGCCATGCACTCCGTGATCCCGGTGCAGTCCAGGTCTCCCACGAAGCAGGCGTCCAGCTCGTACTGGCACTGCGCCATCGCCGCGTCGACGCAGGCCTGATCCATGCACTCGAAGTACCCGGCCATGTCGAGGCAGATGCTGATCTCCTCGAGCTGGTCCATGGCCTCCGGTGGCGCGCTGCTCATGCAGGCGTCCTGGCAGTTGTAGTTGTCCTCGCAGGTGATCAGGCAGGCGTAGAGGTCCCCGCAGGTGTAGGCGTCGGTGCACTGGTACCCGACGCAGAACAGGCCCCCGGGGCACCCCCCGCAGGTGCCTCCGCAGCCATCGCCGCCGCAGACCTTGCCCTCGCAGGTGGGGACGCAAGGCTCGCAGTCCCCGCCGTCCCAGGCGAACGTCTCGCAGTTGAAGTCCGTGCCGCCGTACTCGCCGCCGTCGTCACAGACCCCGTCGCCGACCCAGTTCTCGGGCCCGCAGACGCCGTAGCAGTCGGGGATCTCCCCCTCCCACTCGCAGAGGCCCTCCTCGCACATCCCCGACGGGTTGCAGCCGAACCCGGGCTGGCAGGAGCCACAGGAGCCGAAGCAGCCGTCGGAGCCGCACTCCTTGCCGCCGCAGCTGGGCTCACAGCCGCACTGCATGAACATGTCGCAGTGGTCGCAGATGTCGGGGCAGCAGTCCCCCGCCTCGAAGCAGTAGTCGTCGCAGTAGCAGAACCCGGAGCTGCCTCCGCACATGTCCGCGCAGGATCCGCCGCCGCCGCAGTCCCCGTAGTCGTACATGAACATGTCGCAGTCGAAGGCATCGTCGCACCAGCCGTCGCCGAGGGAATATCCCGGGGAGCACTCCCCCCAGCAGTCCTCGATCTCGCCGGGCCCGCAGCCACCGCCGCCGCAGCCCGACAGGTTGGGGCACGCGTCGCATGCGTCGGGGCAGCAGTCCCCGTAGTCCATGCAGCTGTCGTCGCAGTAGCAGTAGTCCGGGGCGGACCCGCCGCAGGACCCGACGCAGCTCGAGCCCTGGCTGATGCACTGGCTCCCGGAGCAGATCATCCCACCCCCGCATTGCCCACAGGAGCCGCCACAACCATCGTCGCCGCAGGCCTTGCCGGCACAGTTCGGGATGCAGGCAACGCACTCACCGCCCTGGCAGGACTCGCCGAAGCCGCAGGCGCCGCAGGATCCGCCGCAGCCGTCGTCACCACACTCCGCACCCGCGCAGTCCGGCGCGCAGAGGCAGGTCCCGCCCTGGCAGGCCGTCCCGGCGCCGCAGCCGCCGCAGGATCCGCCGCAGCCGTCGTCCCCGCACTCCTTGCCCCAGCAGTCCGCCTCGCAGGGCACGCACGCGCCGGCCTGGCAGGCCTGGCCCACGCCGCATTCACCGCAGACGTCGCCGCAGCCGTCGTCCCCGCAGACCTTGCCGTCGCAGTCGGGGGCGCAGAGGCAGGAGCCGTCGACGCACTCCTGGGTCGGGTCGCAGGCCCCGCAGCTGCCGTCACAGCCGTCGCTCCCGCAGTCCTTGCCCGTGCAGTCCGGGGTGCAGTCCTTGGGCTTGCAGTCCAGGCCCACGGGCAGGTAGCCGCTCTCGCAGTTGCACACCGCCTCGCCGCCGAAGAGCTCGCAGGCGCCATGGCCCCCGCAGTCCACGTCGTCACAGGGGTGGACCTCCGGACAGCCCTCGCAGGGGCCCCACGCGCTCCCGTCGTCGAGGCAGGTGCTGGTGCACTCCAGGAGCGGCTCGATCTCACAGGCCTCGATCTCCGTGGCGCCGGGCTCACAGGCAGGCCCGGAGCCGCCGCCCGAATCGCATGCGAGGGAGGTGAACGAGAGGACCAGGGCAACACAGAGGAGCAGGTTTCGGATCATGGTGGGCTCCGGTTCAAGTTGATTCCAGGTGTGTACCAAAACGCAGTGCGCACTTCAACACACGACGTTCAACACAGCGGAGCGAGGAGCTGGGAACCCCGATTCCCGTCGGCTCGGGGCGAAGCGTCGTCAGTGGCTCTCCACCTCTGCCGGCTCGCCCTCCAACCTCCGAATCAAGAAGTGGTCTCCCGAGTCCTCGATGATCCTCTTGTACCAGTGCTCCGGATCCGCGGGATGGGTGACCTCGCCCCGGGCGTCCCGGACGTTGCCGTCCAGGTACCGCACGAAGAGCTCGGCGCCGAGGGACCGCCAGCGGTCCACGGTCTTCTTCGCCTGCCTGGCGCTGTACGCGGTGAGGTAGTCCCGGGCCAGCTCCGGGGATTCCTTCCAGAGGGCCAGCGCGGCGGCGTCCACCTCGGGCTGGAGCGCGATGAACTGCCCCTCCAGCTCATCCTGGACCACGTTGATGTCCCGGATCATGTCCTTGTACCGGCCGTAGGCCTGGTTGGCGACCCAGTTGAAGACCCAGAACGCGGCGTCCAGGGTGAAGGTCTCGAAGTCCCCGTTCCCCACGCGGTACTCCCAGGGGGCCTCGCGGATCCCCGCGTACATCGGCACGTAGACCGTGCTCGCGGCGTCGTCCACGCTGAACCAGAACAGCCCGCCGATGGGGCCGGGCAGCCCCTTGCGCATCTGCGCCACGAAGGAGAAGCCGGTCTGCTGGGTCGCGGTGGACCGCTCGTTGGTGTACTTCTTCCCGTCGACCTCCCAGAAGAGGGGCCGCCAGCGGTAGGGCCGCTCGTAGGGACCGGCGCCGACGCCCTTGCTGAGGTCCAGGGGCGTGCCCTCGAAGTGGTCCCGCATGAGGTGCATCAGGTCCCGCTGGGTGAGCTTCCGATCCGGCTTCACCCACAGGGGCAGGGTCACCTCACCGGCGGTCTTCGGGTCCACGAAGTTCGGCGCCAGGTCCAGGGACGGCGCCACCTGGCGGAAGAAGCTCCACACCCGGGCCTCGCAGATTCGTGCGTCCTTCCAGGTCATGGGCGCGTAGGCGGCCGTGAAGCTGAAGTCCGCGTCCGCGCCGTCGAAGAACTTCATCTCCCTCGCGAAGCTGATCACGTCCTCGGAGTACAGCGTGTTCTTCTGGTCGTTGAGCGGGAAGGTCCCGATCCGCACGGTGTTCGCGTGGGCCGAGACGGAACCGTCGGGGACCCGGCGGGCCACCCAGACCGCGCCCTTGCGGCCCTTGCCCTTGCCGATCATCCCCATGAACCAGACCTCGTCGGGGTCACCGATGGTGAAGGCCTCGCCGGAGCTCCGGTAGCCATGCTCGGCGACCAGCGCACCCATGAGCTCCACGGCCTCCCGTGCGGTCTTCGCCCGCTGGAGGGTGATGAACATCAGGCTCCCGTAGTCCAGGACCCCCTGGTCGCTGACCAGCTCCTCGCGGCCCCCGTAGGTGGTCTCACCGATGGTGACCTGGTGCTCGTTCATGAGGCCCACCACCGCGTAGGTCCGGGGGACCTGGGGGATGCGCCCCATGAACTTGCCGGTGTCCCACTCGTGCACGTCGAGGAGCTGCCCCGGCGCGTGGGACCCGGCGGGGGTGTGGTAGAGCTCGCCGTACAGGACGTGGGAGTCCGCGGCGTAGGTGATCATGGACGAGCCATCCGCTGATGCGCCCGGGGACACCATGAAGTTCGTGCACGCATCGGCCTGCGGCGCGGCGAGGAGCCACCCCCCGAGGAGGCCGATCGTGATCGTCAGGGTCTTCTTCATCAAACGTAGTCCTCCAGATAGCGCACCAGCGCGTCCATGACAGCGAGGTCCTCGAGGGGCCCCGAATAGGCCACCTTGTACCGCCCCGCGGCCTTGTAGTACAGCCGCCCGTCGTCCTCCCCGAAGATCCGCAGGTCCACGACCCCCGCCGGGAGACGGACCTTCACCTCGAGGGCGCCGTCGGTCAGGCGCTCCTCCAGCACCAAGGCCCCCGCGTCGGTGAGGAGCTTCGCCAGCGCAGCGGCGGAGGGAAAGGCACCGCGCGCGGCGGGCGCCACGGCCCCGGCGGGTGGGGAGGCCTCCTCCCCGCGCTGGGCCGCGGTCCGCGGGGCGAGGATCTCGTTCCGGCCGCTGATCGCCAGGAAGTCGACGATCCTGTCGGCGCCCACGAAGTCCGCCCCGTGGATCGCGGCCAGCGCATCCCCCAGGATCCGGTCCAGGGGCACCCCGTCCCGCACCCGGGCCCGAAGCTCCCCGATGAGCCCCGGCGTCTTTCGGACCCACGCGTCGAGGGCGACCAGATCATCGGGATCGTTGTCGTTGAACTCCAGGAGGAGCGAGAGGACCCACGCGACCCCCCGCGCCTCCCGCATGGCCGCGGCGGGGAAGGTGGCGGTCTCGAGGGCGTGGGAGGGCGGCGCGTCGATGTAGCGAAGACCCCAGGTCGCCGCGTTCCTGCGGAGCTCCGTCCCTCGCAGGACGATCAGTGGGAAGATCTGGAAGCGGCTGTATCCCATCCGAACCAGCCGATCCAGGCCCTGGAAGAAGGAGTCCGGGGTCTCCTCCGGGAGGGGATAGACCAGCTCGATCACCACGTGGCGGCGCAGCGCGGACGCCAGCGCGTCGAGGCCGTCCAGATCCTGGACGGCCCACCCCCGGTTCACCGCACGCAGGGCCGCGGGCGACATGGACTGGACGCCCAGATTGATCCGGGGCAGGTGGAGCGTCTCCACCACCTCCGGCAGCTCGGGCTGTCCCAGGTTCCCCGGGCTGGTGAAGAACTCGACCTTCAGATCGCCGCGGGCCCGGAGGACCTCCAGGATGCGGCGGAAGAACGCCGGCTCGTCCCGGTAGATCTGGAACATGTCGTAGTCGAAGAAGATGATGCAGCGGAGGGACGGCGACGCGGTGATGGCCTCGAGCTCCCGGATGACCTGGTCCTGCGGCTTGCGACGCAGGGGCTGGGTGGCCCACTGGCAATACCGGCATGCGTGATCGCAGCCGCGGGTGCTGAGGTAGTAGGCCTCCCGGGCCATGTGCTGGGGGTTGGGCGTGTAGAAATCCGGGATCGGGGGCTGGAGTCCGCCGCTGCGACGGGGCGCATGGCGCCACCCGTCGGCGCCCCGCCAGGACATGGACGGGATCCCCTCGAGCGCCTCCCCTGCGGCGAGGCGACGGAGCAGCTCGGCGAGGGGTGCCTCGCCGTCCCCCTCGATCAACACGTCAAAGACGTCCCATTGTTCGACGAAGTCCTCCCGCTCAGCGACCTCGGGCCCCCCCGCGATGAGGAGGGTCCCCGGGAGGGTGCCCCGGAGGGCCCGGGCGAGGCGGACCGATGGTTCGAGGCTCCACCCGTAGAGGCTGAAGGCGGCGACCCGCGGCGCCCGGCTCTGGACGTCATACAGGATGCGCTCCAGGAGCCGATCCCAATAGGCCATGGGCCCGGAGGCCGGCGGCGTGAAGGGGAGGACCTCGACCTCCCAGCGACCGGCCACGGCGGGGTCCGCCTTGAGGGAGGCCTCGAGCTGGTAGCACGCCGGATAGGCGAAGAGCCCCTTGTCGTTGACCTTGGAGGTCGCGCACGGCAGGAAGAGGATGAGGTCCCCACCGGAACCCGTCTTGTGCCGCCGTCTCTCGAACTCAACCATCAGCTCCTCCGAGATCTCTCCGAACGCGTCCGGCCCCTGCCAGCCCGGCGCGGTGAAGGGCACGTCGAAGACGTCGTACCACCGTCCATGGTCCTCCCCGAGAACGATCCCGAACGCGGCGGGGTCGCGGTACACACCGGAGCAACGACCCAGCTCGAAGCGCAGCGGGATCGGGTCCCCCACCAGGTCGGACCGGTCCAGGAGCCAGTCCATGGTGGCCCGGTAGGCCCCGGCTGGCTGGGACGGGTAGTCCAGTGCGAAGACCCGCGTCACCACCCCCGCCTCCCTGCACGCGGCGAGGCAGGCCTCGACCACATCCAGGCGGATCCCCTTGTGGAGCCGCCGCAGCTCCCCGGGATCGTTGGTCTCCAGGCCGAAGGAGAGCGAACAGCAGCCGGCTGCGGCCCAACGACCGACCCGGGCCGCGGTGATCCCCGGCTCAAAGCGCGCCATGGCCTCCCAGGCGAAGGGGACACCTTCGGACTCCATCACCGCGGCCACCATGTCGAGGGCACGGGGCGTCGTCGCCGGGTCCGCCAGGAAGATCCCCTCCACCTCTCCGGATTCCACGGACCGACGGATCAGCTCCCGCAGCCCTGCGGCCAGGTCCTCGGTGGGACCGGGATCGTCCCGGGGCTGCGCGTCGCCCACGACATGGTAGCAGAACAGGCAGCGGCTCCAGGTGCAGCCTCGGACGGTACGGAAGGCGACGATCCGCTCCGGATGGAGTCCCCAATCCACGTCCGAGTAGTCCGGCGGGCCGAGCGCGTCCAGGGGGATCTCCGGGAGGGCGCCGGAGCTGCGGACCTCCTCCCCGACCCGCACCAGGAATCCCGGCGCAGCGGCGACACCCTTCCCGTCCCGGAGCGCCTCCACCAGCGCCCCCAGCGGCCCCTCGCCCCCGCCGGTGCAGACCCCGTCCACCACAGCGAAGAGGCCGGGGTCTCCCGTGACCACGTCGGCCGCAGCCATGCACCAGGGCCCGCCGAGGACCACGGCCAGCCCCGGCCGCCGCGCCTTCAGCCACGCAGCGATACGCAGGGCCGCGGCCAGGTGGGAGCTGCCATGGACCGAGAGGGCCACAGCCAGCAGGTCCTCCGTGATCCGGGAGGCGAGATGGGCGTCGAGAAAGCCGTCAAAGGGCGCCGACGGGCGGGACAGGGCGTCCCGCAGATCTTCGGGGGTCCAGCCGTCGGGGCCAAGGAGGTCGCGCTGGATCGTCCTGGCCAGGCGGTGCTCGGCCAGGACGGAGAGATCCCGCTCCGCTGCAGCGGCCCGGAGGAGCGCGCCGAGGGCCTGGGGACCCGGGTCGGGGTGGACCCCTGCCCCCGCCAGAGGCAGCGCCACCACGCGATGGAGATGGTCCAGCACCTTGCGGGACGCCGGGCGGCCCCCGCGGACGCCGGGTCCGTCCGGGAGCTGGGACGCCAACGCGTCAGCCCGGTGACGCAGGGCCCGCAGCTCCTCCGCCAGGCGCCCCCGGGCTCGCCCGGAGAGCGCGGTCAGGAGCTCGTCGAGGACGTCGTCGCGGCCCATCCAGGCGCGCAGGAAGGCCGCATTGAGATCCACCATCCCGGCCCGGACGCCTCGGCGCCGGAGCCATCCCAGCAGCTGCGGCGGCCCGATCTCCGGATGCCGGATCATCGGGTTCAGGGGTGGAAAGATCAGCAGGATCTCTGGTGCGCTGGTGTTGGAGTTGATCATCGGGACGAGACTAATTGAATCTCCGTCTGTCTTCAATATGATGTGTGCGCACCCCTTGTCGCCCGGTCCCCGACGGAGAATGACCATGAACCGGCTCCTGCTGCTCCTCCTGCCCCTCCTCCTCACGAACTGCTCGACCCCGGGCTCATCGACGTCGCCCGGAGACACCGCGGAGGACCGCGGGGTGGGGGACACCCTCGCCGACAGCGACCGCCACGACGCCGCGCCCGACACCCTCCCCCGGGTGGAGACCCTGGAGGAGGTGGCCATCAGCGGCCTCGTGGTCATCCAAAACCCAGCGAACGTCCTGTCCTTCTACGTGGAGTGGGAGACCGACGCGCTCGCCACCACGGAGCTCCACGTGGAGTGCGGAGACGGCGACACGATCGACCTGACCGACGACCTGCTCCGCTCGAAGCACAGGGCCTTCGTCATGGGCTTCTGGGAGGGGGCGAACTGCCAGGTGGTGGCGCGCTCCACCGACGCCGCCGGCAGCGTCGGCCAGCTCGTCGCGCCCCTGGAGGTCGGGGCGCTGCCGGACTTCCTGCCCGCGCTCGACCTCCAGGTCCGCAAGCCGAACAAGATGCAGGGGGGCTGGACCCTCTTCAACCTGACCAACGACTTCGACGAGCCCCCGCTCCTGGTGGTCATGGTGGACGACCAGGGACGGTACCGGTGGTACCACCAGCGGGCCACCAACGACCCCGGGAGCGACACAGACACCCGCACCGTGCCCGGGGGCGTCCTCATCGGCGGCACCCACGGCAAGGTCAAGCCCGCCTTCGTGGACTGGGAGGGGAGCGTCCTCTGGGACAAGTGGATGAACGTCCACCACGACTTCCGCCCCATCGGGGACGAGGGGCACTGGTTGATGCTCACGGACAACGAGGGCTGCGGCCAGATCCCCCATGGGGGCATCGTCTTCGAGTACGACCGGTTCACGGACTCCAAGGTCTGGGAGTGGTATGCCTGCGCCCACATCGCGCCGGAGGAGCCCTGGCAGGACTGGTCCCACCTCAACTCCGTGAGCCTCTGGCCCGACGGGGAGCATCTCCTGATCTCCAGCCGCAACCTCAACGGAATCTTCAAGGTCGAGTACCCGTCGGGGGAGGTGGTCTGGGAGCTGAACGGGGGCGGGGGCGACTTCGCCTGGGAGGACGGGGACGACCGGTTCTGGGGACAGCACGACCCCGAGGTCCAGCCCGACAGCACGCACATCCTGCTCTACGACAACGGCCTCGAGGGTGAGCGGGAGTGGAGCCGGGTCCTGGAGCTCGAGATCGACGAGGACGCAAAGACCGTGAAGAAGGTCTGGGAGTACCGGCCGGATCCGGACATCTTCACGCCGATCTGGGGCGACGCGGACCGGCAACCCAACGGCAACACCCTGATCACCTTCGGCGCCCGCTCGAAGAAGGAGCACACCCAGCTCGTCGAGGTCACCCCGGACAAGGAGCAGGTCTGGCGCCTGGTCCCGCCCCTCAAGTGGGGCGTCTACCGGTCCGAGCGGGTGGTGAACCCGGTGCGGGGCTACCTGCGTTCAGACTAGCCTGAAGCTGTGGGACTGGGCGAAGCCCGCGTCCACGCCCCGATTCCCCTCTTCCTGTGGGAGGGGCGTCCACGCCCCGATTCCCCTCTTCCTGTGGGAGGGGCGTCCACGCCCCGATTCCCGCGGTGGGAGGGGCGTCCACGCCCCGAATCGGCCCGTGGACGGGCCTCCCACAGGAAAGAATCGGCCCGTGGACGGGCCTCCCACAAAGGAGCCTCTAGAACGCGCGGACCTTCGGGGACAGCAGCAGCTGGTCGTGGCGGATCACCATGAGGTCGACCCAGGCGTCGGGCTCGTCGAGGGGCGCGCCGTCGAGGGTCTCCAGGGTGATCACCAGGTAGTCGCCGTAGTTCTCGATGTAGTTCTCGTTGGGCACGCGGACCCACGTGCCTCCCAGGACCAGCACCTGGTCGGGGGCCCCGTCGATGATCCCCTCCCGGGTGATCGTGAGCACGCCCCCCGCCGCGAAGGTGATCTCGTGGGTCTCGTCCTCGTTGAGGACCAGCCCCTCGTCGCCGTTGCTCCAGACCTTCACCGCACGGGTCCAGGTCCCCTCGAGGCCGGTGCCCTCGTCCACCCGCACCAGGGGCCAGGTGGCGAAGTAGGTCTCGTCCACGTAGAACCCGGACTCGTCCCTGCGGTCCACGGTGGTCGGATCCGCGTCCCCGGGCTCGGCGGTCGTGATCTCCGTGGTGATGCGGTCCCCGTCGATGGACCAGGTCCCCGCCAGCTGCAGCGCGGGCTCGACGCGGCTCTCCTCCCAGGTGCCGTCCGCATCCCAGGTGGCCTCCCAGGAGTGGGTGTGGGATCCCTCCGCGTCGTAGAAGCGGGTGTCCCAGTCGCCCACCACGGCCTCCTCGAGGGTCGGGATGGTCAGCGCGTGGATCCAAAGGTCCGGGTTGCCGGCCTCGTCCTCCACCCGCACCCGTAAGGTCTGCCCCGGCGCGATCTCGGGGACTTCGACGGTCCACAGTCCGTTGCTGAACGCGGCCACCTGTCCCTCCACGAGGGTGTCGCCATCCCCGAGGAGGATCGTGACGGTGATCGCGTCAGCGGTGGACACGTCGTCGGTGGTGAACACGGTGAAGGTGGCCGGGAAGGCCATGGGCAGCACCCGCTCCACGTCCTGGTTGTTCAGGTCCAGGGGGATCGAAGGCTCCGCGTGGATCTCCACCCGCACGTCCCGGAACTCCGGCGGCGTGGTGTCGGAGCTGCCGTCTTCCCCGGCACCATCCGGAGCGACCGAGTCCTCGCCGCCGATGACGTCCTCGCCGCCGCCGGTGTCGCCGCCACCGCCGCCGCCGCCGTCACCCCCACCGTCACAACCAACCGCAACCAGGAACACCAGCGCCAGCATCAAAGTTCGCATCTCTGCTCCTCTTCAACTGTGGGAGGGGCTTCAGCCCCGACAGCCGTCGGCCCTGAAGGGCCTCCCACAGGGGATGATCACTCACTCTCCTCGCTCGCCACCGACGCAGGATACAACGACGGCCACCGCTGCGCCCTGTACATCGTATACCCCAGCACCGCGCCCGAGAGGTCCTTCTGCTCCATCTCGAAGACCACCTCGCCCGCGTCGGTGACCTCCAGGAGCCGGCACCACTTGGAGTTGGCCGGGTTCATGAGGTCCTGGGCCTGGTCCTTGACCCGGGCGCCGTCTGCGATGAGCACGTTGCCGTTGTCGAGGCGATCCGCGTCGGACACCATCTGGGAGAAGAAGGGCACGTCGCTGGTCCACTCCCAGACCTGGGTCCAGGTCATGGCCTCCTCGTCGTAGGTGAACTCCAGGGCCCGGCTCCACAGCTCGGTCCACTCGTAGCCCGGGCGCCAGTTCCCGTTGTCGAAGAGCATGATCCGCCCGGGCTCAATGAGCTGGACCGAGTGGGTGTGGTAGAACCACTCCCCCTCGAGCTTCTCGAAGTCCCCGCCCTCGCCCATGGTCCAGATCAGCTCGCCGGTCTGCCGGTCCACCTTGATCAGCCAGTCCACGTGCCGCAGGGACACGATGAAGGAGTCATCCGAGGCGTCGTAGACCATGCTGTTCATATGGAGCCAGTCCTTGGTCCCGCCCTCGGCGTCGATGAACTGGTCCCAGAAGGAGTCGTGGAAGTCCTCCTTGATGAACTGTGGGTCCACCAGGTCGAAGGTGGACCAGGTGTGGAGCAGCTCCCCCGCGGGGGTGAACTCGTTGATGGTGTCCCCCATGACGTGGTAGGTGACCGTCCCGTCGGCGTCAGGGTCGTCGTAGTCGATGTCCTTCATCTCCACGCCGATGGCAACGATGTTCCCGTCGGGGAGCTCGATCGCGTCGTGGTGGAAGCCCAGGAGATCCCACTCGGCGGCGGGATCCCATTGCTGGAGGACGTTGCCCATCATGTCGGCCCTGATCGCCCCGGCGAAGCCCGCCAGGTAGAGGAGGGTTCCGTCGGCCATGCGATGGAAGGCCTCGATGGGGTTCTCCGGATCCCGGTGGTACCAGATCACCTCCCCGGCCTCGTCCACGGCCACGATGAGGCCCTTGACGAAGGTCAGGGGGAACCAGAGGACCATGGTGCTGTAGACCGTGATCCCGGGCTGCATCTGCGCCGGCTTGCTCACCAGGGTCGACATCGGCGGGAACACGTCCTCCGGGAGGGGTCCGGTGGTGTAGTCCAGGGGGTCCGACGTGGAGGACACGCCGGAGCCGTTGGTCGCGGTCACCGTCAGGGTGTACCCGGTCTCCGCCCGGAGACCCAGGATCGGGAGGGTGAACTCCGTGCCCGCCTCCGCGAAGGTGACCGTGCGGGTTTGGCCGGCGCCCTCGATACGGAGGGCGATGGTGGCGACGTCATCGGACCCGAACTCCAGGGTGGCGCTGAGCGCGTTGCCCGGGTTCTGGACCAGGAGGAGGTCCGAGAGGACCGGCGGCGTCGGGTCTTCGGGCACGTCGGGCTCGACGGTGTCCTCGACGGTCGGGGTCCCGCCGCCGCCGGCGCAGGCGGCGAGGAGGAGGCTGAGGACGAGAACGGGAATCAGTGACTTCATCGGGATGAACTCCTTTCCGATGGAGAGAGGATACGGCAGGGGAGCAGATTTTCAAGAACGCAGGCGCGCCGCGGCCCACCGCAGGATCAATCCCCGGAAGGCACGACGCAGGGGTCCTCGTGGGGGACGCACTCTGGGACGAGGCTCACGATGGGGGTCACCGCGTCGTCGAAGAGCGCGGTCTCGTCCACCGCACGCACCCAGCCGAGGAAGTTGTACGCGTCGAGGACATCGTCCCCGTCGGTGTCCGTGTCCGGGCAGATCCCGGCGAGGTTGAAGAACCAGTGGAGGTTCACGACCCCCAGCCCCGCGATGTCGATGCAGATGGCCGCAGCGGTGGCCTCGCTGAGGAACCCCGAGAGATCCAGGCGCTCGAGCACGGCGCCGTCCTCGGCGAGGACGCCGTACCCGGTGACCTCCTGGATCGGGATCTCGCCGCTCACCCAGGGGGTGAAGAGGTGGATGTCCAGGGGGACGGTGAAGGTCAGGTCGCAGCCCACCAACGCAAAGGAGATCGGCGTCGGCGGGAGGCCGTAGTAGAGGCGCTCCGGGCGTGGCACCCCGTCCCGCCCCATGGAGACCTCCGCGCCGCCGCACGCGACCATCGCCTCGATCCGCCCGGCGGCCCGGTCGTGCTCCAGGATCCGGAACAGCATCACCAGGTCATAGACCTCGGCCCACTTCTTCCAGGTCGGGTTGATCCCGTCCGTCGGCGCGGTCGCGACGAAGTCCGTGACCCGGTAGACACGCCCGGTGAGGTCCGGCAGGTCCGCGCAGGGCTCCGGCGGTGAACGATCCACGGTGGTTGCGGCGTCGACGACCTCGGGCGCCGTGTCGGAGTCCGATCCTGCCGGCGCGTCGGTCCCCCGGGGCTGCGCGTCGCACCGGATCTGACCGATGGAGACGCAAAGGCAGAACAGGAGATGTACCGTCCGCGACCGCATGCCGAGCCTCCACGGGGTCAACCACTCAGGCACGATAGAAAGATGTGAAAGAGAAGGCAACTGGATTGACATGCGAAAGAGCGGACGCCTACACTGCGGCAACTTTGCGTAATGAACCGGGAGGTTTCGATGTCCGGGCACGAGCACTTCGACGCGATCATCATCGGTGCGGGACCCTCCGGACTCGCGATCGGCTCCGAGCTCTCCGACGACTTCAAGGTGCTGGTCATCGACAAGAAGAACACCGCCTCCAAGACCCAGCGGAGCTGGTTCGTGCCGAAGTTCGCTGTCACCGAGGGCGGCGCCGAGGAGCTCCTGGACCCGGCCAAGGGGATCGTCTACCGGGACGACCCGCACCAGATCGAGCCCAACGGCGTCCGCGCGTTCCTGACCAAGACCATGGGCATGAGCCCTCGGGCCTGGGATTCACAGATCAAGGACGGCTACCCGTTCATCGAGGAGCACGCCCTCCTCGACTACTGGGCGGGCCTCCTCCAGGCCAATGAGACGCGCACGGGCTCCCGGCTCCTGCTCAATACGGTCTACTTCGACCATGAGGTCTTCGTGTCGGGTCCCACGGAGGGCGACACCCCGCGCAAGCACGTCGAGGTCCGCACGAACAAGGGCAACTTCACCACGGACCTCCTCATCGACGGGTCGGGCCACGAATCCCTGATCCGCATGAAGTACGGATACAACGACAACGACTTCATGTGGTGGTCGGTCTACGGCGCGCTGGTGGACCACCCGGGCGGCCTCGGCGTGGACGAGACCTCCGGGCGGCCCCTGCGCATGGGCGACTACCTGCTCTGGGGCACCTACCGGGACACCAACCCGGACCTGGAGGAGTCCCTCTCCGCGGGACGCCCCGTGTTCGAATATGAGATCTTGTGGGAAGATCGCAAGGACGGGGACGGCGCGCCCATGCTCCCCCGCTCCTTCCCCCTGATCCTCTACCTGCGGGACGAGAAGGTGTCCGAGGACGTGATGAAGGCCGAGTTCGAGCACATCCTGCGCAAGGAGCCGACGACCAAAGCCTTCCACGGCACGAAGATCGTGGAGCGGAAGTGGGGCTGGTACCCATCCGGTGGCATCTCCCAGGGGACGGCCGCAGACCACGTGGCCTTCGTGGGGGATGCGGCGTGCTGGACCACACCCTGCGGCTGGGGCATGGCCTTCATCCTGCGCAACTACAAGTCCTACTCCCGGAAGATCAAGGGCGCGCTCCAGGCCAACAAGGTGTCGATCCTCGACGACGATCCCCTCTCGGCGCATCACCTCAAGGGCTTCGTGAACCTCGGGATCCACGACTGGAACCAGATCCTGCTGGATCGGGTGGCGACCCGCTTCCTGTCCCACGCGCCGGCCCACGCGATCAACGACTTCGTTGAGATCTGGGGCGACGGGCCCGGGCAGGTCCCCTTCGTCTACTGCGAGTACCTCTTCACCCTGTCGATCTCCCATCCCCAGGCGGTCCGCACGGCCATCGCGGTGATCCGCAAGGTGGGCCTGGAGACCCTGGTGAAGCTCTTCCCGCCGAGGGAGCTGCTCAGCCTCGCGATGGAGGTCCCGCTCTTCGCCGCGGATGCGTTGCTCACGGCGATCCAGAGGCACACGGACGTCCTTGATGACTGCCTGCCGGCCCTGAACCGCTCCGGCTTCGACTTCGAGTAGAGGACGACCCATGCGGATCCTGCTCATCAAGCCCCGGTGGGAGATCGGGTACGGCCAGATGCGCTACGCCAAGCGCGTGCGGTTCCCTGCGCTCGGTCTCGGCATCCTGGCGGCCCTGTCCCCGGGGCACTACGTGAAGGTGGTCGATGGGAACTGGGACCCGATCCCCTTCGACGGGGACTGGGACCTGGTGGGGATCACCGTCACCACCTTTGCGGCGGGCACCGCGTACGACCTGGCGGCCCGTTTCCGGGCAAGGGGCGCCAAGGTGGTCCTCGGGGGCATCCACCCCACGATCATGACCGCCGAGGCCGGGGCGCACGCAGACGCCGTGGTGGTGGGTGAGGCCGAGGGGGTCTGGCCCACCCTGCTTCTGGACGCGGCCCGGGGCAAGCTCGAGCCCGTGTACCGCGCCGAGGAGCCCACGGACATGACCACGGTCCCCCTGGCTCGGCGGGACGTCCTCGTGGAGGCCCCCTGGTTCACCGCGGTGGAGGCGAGCCGTGGCTGCCCCAACAAGTGCATCTACTGCTACCTCCCCGCAACCCCCTGGGCCCGGTTCCGCCCCCGCCCGGTGGAGCACGTGGTGGAGGAGGTTCGGAGCCTGCCCCAGTCGGTGTTCATCTTCGTGGACGAGAACATCTTCACCGATCGGCTGCACGCGATCCGGTTGTTCCGGGCCCTGGCCCCCCTCAAGAAGAAGTGGCTGGTCCAGATGCCCACGGACCGTGCGGACGATGACGAGCTCCTCGACGCCATGGCCGAGGGAGGGTGCTTCAACGTCCACATGGGCTTCCAGAGCTTCAACAAGGAGTCCCTGGCCGACGCGCAGGTGGATCACGCCCCCCGGGTGGAGAAGTATCGAGAGATCGTGAAGCGACTCCACGCCCGCCGCATCGTCGTGTCCGGGTTCTTCGTCTTCGGCTTCGACGGCGACCGCCCGGACGCGTTCGACACCACGGTTGCGGCGATCAAGAGCATCGGGGTGGACGACGCGGGGATGTTCATCGCTACTCCTTACCCCGGCACACAGTTCCATCGACGGTTCCAGGAGCAGGGACGGCTCCTGGAGGGCGCAACCAGCGATCATTTCGGGTGGAACCGGGCGGTGTTCCAGCCCCGGCACATGGACCCGGAGACCCTGGAGCGGGGCGTCCGCCACGCGTACGACGCGCTCAAGGGCCACTTCATCCGCCGCCTGATCTGGGTGATGCGGACCCAGCTCCCCGTGGTGCTCAGGGCGCCCAGGCTCGGGTGGGTGTTCCTCGCCGGCACCTTCCGCCCCCATCACCTGGACGCACGCGCGCGGCCATGATACAAGTGGCGTGACCCTTGGAGATGGTGGTGAAGGGCAGGAAGCTCGGACCCTATACGGTGCTCGGTGAGATCGCCCGTGGGGGGATGGCCGTGGTGTACGCGGCCGAGCACGAGAGCCTCCACCACAGGATCGCCCTCAAAATCCTCCATGCCCAGTTCCGGAACGACCGCAAGGTCCGATCCCGCTTCCTGGAGGAGGCCCGCCTCCTCGCGAACATCCGCCACCCCAACATCCTGGAGGTCCGGGACATCCTGGAGTCCAGGGAGATGGCCGCGATCGTCATGGAGCTCCTGGTGGGCGCCACCCTCCAGCAGTACAACCAATCCGTGGGCCTGCCCCGCCCCACGGCCGAGGTCATCGGGACCTACCTGGACATCACCCGCGCGCTGGCCGCGGCCCACGAACGGGACGTGGTCCACCGGGACATGAAGCCGTCCAACATCTTCCTGCACTGCGAAGACGACCTGGTCATCCCGAAGCTCATGGACTTCGGGATCGCAAAGCTCGTCACCCAGGGCGGCGAGGCCCTCACCCGCACCGGCGCGCTCCTGGGGACCCCCCAGTACATGGCCCCGGAGCAGTTCAGGGACTCGAGCAAGGTCGACCGCCGCGCGGACATCTTCGCGATGGGCGTGATGATGTACGAGGCCGTGACCGGGCGCATGCCGTTCCCCGGGGACGCCGTCACCGAGGTGATGCACAAGATCCTCCACGAGGAGCCCCAGGCGCCGACCCTGATCCTGGACAGGGTCCCGGACTCCATGGAGGCCGTGATCCTGCGCTGCCTCCGGAAGAACCGGGATCAGCGGTTCGGCTCGGTGACGCAGCTCCACATGGCCCTCAAGCGCCTGGCGGAGGAGCTCGGAACGGAGTCGATCCCCGGGGATCGGGTGCCGCGGATCGGCTGGAGCGACTTCGACGAGTCCGACACGGCCTTCTCCTCCCTGAACGCGGAGGAGTTCTTCGGCGGCGAGGTCACGAGCGTCCCACTCCCCGAGGCTGTGTCGGTGGTCGGCCCCCTGGACGATCCTTCGGACTCTGCGGCCGTCGCACCGACCATCGCCAAGGGCACGCGGATCACCGACGAGGACCTGCCGGGCTACCGGATCGCCGAGCGGGTCTACCAGGGCGCGGAGACGGAGGTCTATCGCGGCCTCCAGCTCGAGACCCGCCGCGTGGTGATGGTCAAGGTCCTTGCGGCGGACTACCCGTCCCCGGACCAGGTGGCCCGCCTCACCCACGAGTACGAGGTGACCAGGGGCCTCGAGATCGATGGCGTCGTCCGGGTCCTCGCGCTGGAGCGCTTCCGCAACAGCCTCGCGCTGATCACCGAGGACTTCGGCGGGGAGTCCCTGCGGGAGCTCCTGGACGGCGGGCGCCCGGACCTGGCCGAGACCCTGGCCATCGGGGCGCGGACGTCGGTGGTCCTGGACCAGCTCCACCGCCGGGAGGTGATCCACAAGGACATCAACCCCAAGAACATCGTCCGGAACCCCACCACCGGGGAGGTCAAGCTCATCGACTTCGGCCTGGCCATGGTCCAGCGGGGGCGCCAGCAGGCCATGAACGTGATGTCGTCCCTCGAGGGGACCCTGGCCTACATCTCCCCGGAGCAGACCGGGCGCATGAACCGGGCGGTGGACTACCGCAGCGACTACTACTCCCTGGGCGTCACCCTGTACGAGATGCTCACCGGGCGCCTGCCCTTCGAGACGACGGATCGGGCCGAGCTGGTCCACTGCCACATCGCCCGGACGGCCCGTCCGCCGTCGGAGGTGGACCCCACGGTCCCGGGGATCGTCTCGGACCTGGTGATGCGGCTCATGGCCAAGAACGCAGAGGACCGGTACCAGAGCGCCCGGGGGCTCCGCGCGGACCTCGAGGAGTGCCGGAACCAGCTCCGTGAGGCCGGGGTCATCGCCGCGTTCCCCCTGGGGCGACACGACGTCTCCGACCGGTTCCAGATTCCGGAGAAGCTCTACGGCCGCGACGGGCAGATCGCAACCCTCATGGAGGCCTTCAAGCGGATCCGTCAGGGCTTCCAGGAGCTCCTGGTCGTGGGAGGGTTCTCCGGCATCGGGAAGACCTCCCTGGTCAATGAGATCTACAAGCCCGTGACCCGGGAGCGGGGCTCCCTCATCACGGGCAAGTTCGACCAGTACAAGCGGGACATCCCCTACGGCGCGGTCATCGAGGCCTTCCAGGGCCTCGTCAAGGAGCTCCTCTCCCAGGAGGAGTCGGACCTGGCACGTTGGAAGGAGCGCCTCGCCGAGGCCCTCGGCCCGAACGGCCAGGTGATCATCGACGTGATCCCCGAGATCGAGATGATCCTGGGCGCGCAGCCCGCTGTTCCGGGCCTGCCCCCTGCGGAGTCCCACAACCGGTTCAACCTGGTCTTCCAGAACTTCCTGGGCGTCTTCGCCCGGGAAGAGCACCCCCTGGTGCTCTTCCTCGACGACCTCCAGTGGGCGGACAACGCGTCCCTCAACCTCGTGCGCACCCTGATGACCGGCCCCGAGAGCCGCTACCTTCTGATCATCGGCGCGTACCGGGACAACGAGGTGGACGCGAAGCATCCCCTCACTGCGATCCTCGACGAGGTGCAGCGGGCCGGCGCCGCGCTGGGCCGCATCGAGCTGCACGCCCTGGACATCCAGGACGTGAACCAGCTCATCGCGGACACGGTCCTCTCGTCCCTCGAGGAGGCCCGACCCCTCGCAGAGCTCCTCCACACCCGGACCCAGGGGAACCCCTTCTTCCTGGTGGAGTTCCTCAAGTCCCTCCACGAGCGGGGACTCCTGGCCTTCGAGCACGGACGAGGCCGCTGGTTCTGGGATCTGGACAAGATCCGGGAGCTGGGCGTCGACGACGACGTGGTCGATCTGATGGCGGGCCGGATCGAGCGCCTCGACGCGCCCTCGAAGCAGGCCCTGAAGCTGGCCGCCTGCATCGGCGCGCAGTTCCCCCTGTACCTCCTGGCCCAGGTGACGAGCCGGAGCCCCTCGGAGGTCATGGGCCACCTCAAGGCCGCGGTGAACGAGGGCCTCATCGTCCTCCTGGGGGATGCGTACAAGTACCTGGAGCTCGACGAGGGGACCCTCGGGGGCGGCCTCCTGGACGCGGTCCTCCTGCGGTCCGTGCGGTACAAGTTCGCCCACGATCGGATCCAACAGGCGGCCTACTCCCTGATCCCCGAAGGGGTCCGCACCACGCTCCACCGGCAGATCGGCCAGATCTTCCTGCGGGAGACCCCGTCGAGTGAGCGGGAGCAGCGGATCTTCGACATCGTCAATCAGCTCAACAACAGCGTCGAGCTCATCGACGGCCCCGAGGACCGAGAGGAGCTGGCACGGCTGAACCTCCTCGCCGGCCAGAAGGCCAAGGTGTCCGCCGCGTACTCGTCGGCCTACCGGTACCTCCGGACGGGGCTCGACCTCCTCCGGGAGGACCGCTGGAGCAGTCAGTACGCCCTCGCGCTCGAGCTGTACACCCAGTGCGCCGAGGCGGCCTACCTGACCACGGACTTCGACGAGATGGACCGCCTCGTGGACGCGGTCTTTGCCAACGCTCGGGAGAACCTCGACCGGGTCCTGGCCGCGGAGATCCGGATCGCCGGCTACATCGCCGTGCCGCGCCCGGAGGCGGTGCTCTCCACCGCGCTCGAGGTGCTGCCCCTGCTGGGCGTGCACCTCCCCACGAAGCCGACCATGGCCAACATCCTGGCCGCGGTGTTCCGGACGAAGTTCTTCCTCATCGGCAAGTCCCCGGAGGGGCTGCTGGAGCATCCCGTCACCGAGGACCCGAAGACCCTGGCCGCGATGCGGATCATGAACAGCATCTCGTCCACCGCGTACGTGGTGAGCCCGAACCTCTTCCCTGTGCTGGCCTGCCGCATGGTGGAGATCTCGGTGCGGCGCGGGACCACGCCCTTCGCGCCGTTCTGCTATGCGCTCTACGGAACGATCCTCTGCGGCGCGCTGGGGGACTTCGACCAGGGCTACCGGTTCGGGACCCTGGCGATGCAGCTCCTGGACCGCCTCGACATCCGGGACACCCGGCAGCGGGTGACCTTCGTCTTCGCCGCGACCACCCAGCACTTCAAGGATCCCCTCGCTGACACCCTGGGGCGCTTCCTGGAAGGCTACCGGATGGGCCTCGAGACCGGGGATCTCGAGTACGTGGCGAACAACTCGGGCCTCTACATGTACCACCGCTTCCATGGCGGGGCGCAGCTCGACGAGCTCTACGAGGAGCTGTCGGGCTACGCGGAGGTCATGGCCCAGATCAAGCACCAGCGGTACCGCAACTACTTCCTGCACTACAGCCAGGCGATCCTGGCCCTCAAGGGCGCGGTCGACGACCCGACGCGGATCCGGGGCAAGCTGGCGGACGAGGACGAGCTCCTGGCCTGGTACCTGGAGATCAAGGACCACCACGGCGCCTTCAACCTGCGCCTCCTGCGCATGATCGTTCGTTACCTCGGGGGCAGCATCAGCGAGGCCCTCGCCGAGGCGGAGGCCGCGTGGCCCCTCTGGGAATCCGCGATGGCCATGGTGCCCTCCCTGTCCTGCTACTTCTGGGACTCCCTCATCCGCCTGGCTTCCCTGCCCGACGTGGCCCCGGAGGAGCGGCGGAAGCTCCGCCGACGGATCGCCCGGAACCAGCGCATGATGGCGAAGCTGGCGAAGCACTCCCCCACGGTGCACCTGCACCGATGGCTCATCGTCGAGGCGGAGCGGAGGGCCGTGGAGGGGCGCTTCGGCCCGGCTGCGGAGCTCTTCGACCGGGCCATCGCCGCGGCCCGGGACGTCGGCCACCTGGGGGACCACGCGCTGGCCAACGACCGGGCAGCCCACTGCTATCTGCGGAGCGGCAAGCCAACCATCGCCCGCACCTACATGACCGAGGCGCACTACGCGTGGCGGCGGTGGGGAGCCACGGGACTGGCCGACCGCCTTGCGGAGGAACACCCCGACCTGCTCATCATCGGTGGTGGCGAAGGCCTGATGGCCTCGACCCGAGGCGGCACGAGCACCTCTTCATCCTCGTCCAGCACCACATCGTCTGGGAGCCGCCTGGACATGTCCGCGGTCCTCAAGGCCTCGTCGGTCCTCGCCAGCGAGATCCGCCTCGATCGGCTCCTGGAGAGCATGCTGCGCATCGTCATCGAGAACGGCGGCGCCCAGAAGGGGATCCTGCTCCTGGAGGAGAAGGACCGCCTGGTAGTCCAAGCCGAGGCCCGGGTCGATCGGGACGCGGTGGAGATCCTCCAGGCCGTCCCGCTGAAGGACCGCGAGGATCTGGCGCAGTCCGTGGTGAACTACGTCATGCGGACCCGGGAGACCGTGGTCCTGGACGACGCCGCCCGGTCGGGTTCTTTCGCGCGGGACAGCTACATCCTGGACGCGCAGCCCCGGTCGATCCTCTGCACGCCGCTCCTCCATCAGGGCAAGCTGGCGGGGATCCTGTACCTGGAGAACAACCTCTCCCCCGGCGCGTTCACGCCCGCCCGGGTGGAGATGCTCAACATGCTCTCCTCGGAGATCGTGATCTCCCTGGAGAACGCCCGGCTCTACGGCGCCCTCGAGGAGTACAGCCGGGGCCTGGAGCAGAAGGTGCGGGAGCGCACCAAGGAGCTGTCCCGGGCCAACGCGGATCTCTCTCGGGAGAAGCGCAAGGCCGACGAGCTCCTCCTCAACGTCCTCCCTGCGAAGGTCGCGGAAGACCTGAAGCGCGAGGGGCGCACCGAGCCCGAGCACTTCGACGACGTGACGGTGTTCTTCTCGGACTTCGTCGACTTCACCCAGGTCGCGGAGTCCCTGGAGCCCAAGGAGCTCATCAACGAGCTCAATGAGCTGTTCACCGGGTTCGACAACATCGTCGAGGCGAACGGCTGCGAGCGGATCAAGACCATCGGCGACGCGTACATGTACGTCTGCGGGATGCCGGCGGCGGATCCCGAGCACGGGACGAAGGCCGTCCGCGCGGCCCGGGAGATCCTGGCCTGGGTCGAGGCGCGCAACGTCAGCGGCGGCCTGTCCTGGAAGATCCGCATGGGCCTCCACAGCGGCTCCGTGGTGGGCGGCATCGTCGGGGTGAAGAAGTACATCTACGATGTCTTCGGCGACACCATCAACACGGCATCCCGCATGGAGAACATGTCCGAGCCCATGCGCATCAACCTCTCCGAGGCCACCTGGACCCTCATCAAGGACACCATCCCCTGCACCCCCCGGGATCCCATGGAGATCAAGGGCAAGGGGACCATGCGCACCTACTTCGTGATCTAATGCGTCTGTTCTGGAGACCCCACCCGGCTCCGGCTGCGTTGACGTGGACGTCGCCGTCGCCGTCGCCGTCGCCGATCCCATTGTGGGAGGCCCTTCAGGGCCGAAGCGTGGCTCTCCGCCACGCCTACCGCCCCGATTGCATCTCTCCATTGGAATTCGTACCCTGTGCCGAAACTCAGGAGAGACATCATGCGGTTCAACATCGCCTGCCTGGGCGTACTCATCCTCCTGCTGTCCCCCCTGGGGTGCCTCGAGAGCAATCCTCAGCCCTCACCAGAGGAAAGTGAGGCGCCACCTCCGTCGGGAATCCTGGGAGACTCGAGCCCTGGACGAGATCGAGCCGACGTGCAACAGCAGGGCATGGATTCAAGCTGGACCCCTGACTCACCGGGTCAGGACCTGTCCATAGGGGTCGACGCGGCCGACTCATTTGGAGAGCTTCCGGATCTCGTGGAGGACATCGACCCAGGCCAGAGTGACGGCGACGCAACCGTCGATATCTTCGGGGACGACAAGGATGTGATCACGTCGGAGACCGTCCCGGGACCTTGTGCGGAGAAGGAATGTGGACCGGACGGCCAGGGCGGGAACTGCGGGAACTGCTGGGAGGTCGACGTCGAGGGGTGCTGGGGATACACGACTTGTAGTGATGGGATCTGCGTCTGTGATCAGGAACATGCCCCGATATGCGGCGCCGATACCATCCCGGTCACCCCGTGCATCGTGGATCCCGACGACGGGCTATGCCAGTGCGAGTGGACCCCGGCTTACGTCTGTCTGCCTTGCGGCGACGGAGTTTGTGACCCGGATGAGAATCCTTGCAATTGCGTCGTGGATTGCGTCCCTCAATGCGCTGACTTCGTTGGACTGGTGCCCCCTTGGATCCTGGCCATGACACCCAGGCCCGATCCCTTCATCGAGCCCATTGCCCTGTATTATTCGGATCTCTTCGTGGCACCCCACGAACTCTATCTTCGATTCCAGGCTGATCTCTATGCCATCTGGACCGGATATCCCGTGGAGGAGTGGGTCCTCTTCGATCACTTCCTTCCCGTCACCGGATCCATTCATACCCTCCCCGACGCGGGAACGATTCCAGGGATCGAGGACGGGAGCTACCACGAATGGGATTGCCTGAACCTCTACTATCATATCCACACCATCACCACGAGTTTCCAGACCTTCTTCAGCTACGCTGCGGTGACCTCACATCACCGCTTCTGGTCGGGCCTCTTGGCCCAGGACTACAAAGCGCTCCCTGGGATTTCGTCGACCATGATCAACGGCAATATGGGAGATGGTCCGGAGATCTGCATTTGGGAGGAAGGCTCTGAGTTCCACTACGCCATGAAGTGGGGGTACGGTGACTGTGCCATGGGCTGTATGTTCGAGACGTGGATCTACTATGTATCCACGGCGCCGGGGGTGATCCAGCAGATCGGTGTCTGGGCGGAAAATGTTGATCCCTCCCCCACGTGGCTGCCGAAGCTGGTGGATCACTGCTTCTAGATGAACTCGGCTGAAGTGATGATACCCCCTGGCCGGTCCCCGACGCCGATCTCGGCGTTGCTCCTCCTCGAAGTGGCTCTACCACGTCTTCGTAGAAGCGCCTTGACCTCGACGCCGGTTCCTCGCCCAGGCC
>JBDRIT010000095.1:0-18575 GCA_043815665.1 Pseudomonadota bacterium | reverse complement strand
ACAGGGAGACGCTCTCGAGCGAAGTCGCTGCGTGGACAAATGCGCGCAACGCTGAGGGAGCTCGGATCAACTGGATGTTCCGCGTCGAAGACGCCCGAGAGAAGCTCGGCAAGGTCTACCCTGATGTGGAAGCGACGAGAGCGGCGAAGGCGGCATGAGTGGAGGAACTTCTGAACTCACCAAAACCCCTGCGACGGACCACTAGTGCAGAGGCGGGGAATCTGCGAGGATCACCGGATGACCAGGATCATCGACGCCACCGCTGTCATCGTCGCCGGCGGCCGCAGCACACGCCTCGGGCGGGACAAGCGCTGGCTCGAGCTGGACGGTGAGCCGCTGATCCACCGGAGCGTGCGGTTGCTGAGCCAGGTGTTCCATCGAATCGTGGTGTCGTCCAACGACGGGATCCCCGGCCTCCCCGCGGGGGTCGAGGTCATCCCCGACGACGTGCCGGGGTTGGGGCCGATCTGCGGCATCGACGCCTGCATGCGCCACACCGGGGCCGAGTTGGTCTTCGCCGCCGCGTGCGATGCGCCGTTCCCGTCTCGGCATCTGATCGAGGCGATGCTCCCGCTGACCCCGACCGCGGCGGCGGTGGTGCCGCAGACCGCGCGGGGCCTCGAGCCGCTCTTCGCGTTCTACCGGCGGGACTGTCTGCCCGCGATCCGGGCCCTCCTCGACGCCGGCGACAGCCAGCTCATCCGCCTCTCCGACCATGTCCCGACCCGGCGTTTCGGGATCGAGGACCTGGCCGATGTCCCCGACGCGGAGCTGGCGTTCCTCAACATCAACGAGGCTGACGATCTCGAGCGGGCACGGCAGATCGCCGTCGACGGCTGGACCTTCTGATGGGAGCGCCCCATGCAGCGTGACCGCAGCGAGCCGAACGTCGGGATCAGCGTCGACGAGGCACGGGCACGGATCCTCGCCGGCGTCCGGGCCCTCGAGGCCCGGACCCTGCCCCTCCTGGGCGCGCTCGGGCACATCCTGGCCGAGGACATCGTCGCCGACGTGGCGCTCCCGCCTTTCGACAACTCCGCCATGGACGGCTACGCGGTCCGACGGTCCGACATCGCGGGAGCGTCTCCGGTGGCACCTGCAACCCTGCAGGTCCTCGAGGATCTCCCGGCGGGCCGGGTGGCGACCCGACCCGTCGGTCCGGGCGAGGCCATCCGGATCATGACCGGGGCCCCGGTACCCGGCGGGGCGGACACCGTCATCAAGGTCGAGGATACAGAGCCCGGCGATGGCGTCGTCCGCATCTTCACCGATCTCCCAGCGGGGAAGAACATCCGATGGGCAGGGGAGGACGTCGCCGTCGGGGACGCAGTCCTCCACACCGGAGAGCGCCTCCACGCCGGCGCCATCGGCATGCTCGCGGCCCTCGGCCACACCGAGGTCCGGGTGATCCCAGCGCCGGTGGTCGCGGTGATCTCCACCGGGGACGAGCTGATCGAGGTGGGGGAGGCGCTGCGTCCGGGGAAGATCCGGAACAGCAACGCCTGGTCCCTCGCCGCGCAGGTGACCGAGAGCGGCGCCGTGCCCCGCATCATGGGCATCGCCCGGGACGACGAGGCGGAGCTCCGAGGCGTGATCTCGAGGGCCCTCACCGCGGACATGATCGTCACCAGCGGCGGCGTCTCTGTGGGGGCCCGGGACCTGGTCAAGACGATCCTCGAAGAGCTCGGCGTGATGCTCTTCTGGCGGGTGAGGCAGCGCCCAGGCAAGCCCCTGGCCTTCGGCGTCATCGACGGAACCCCCCTCTTCGGGCTCCCGGGGAACCCGACCGCGTCCATGGTCAGCTTCGAGCAGTACGTGCGCCCGGCGATCCTCAAGATGTCCGGCCGCCCCGACGTCCCCCGACGGCGTGTCACGGTCACCGTCGGCGAGGCCCTGGAGAAGCGGCCCGGCCTCCGGGCCTTCATCCCCGTGGTGTTGACCTGGGAAGACGGCGCGCTCGTCGCCCGCCGGGCCGGCCCCCAGGGCTCGGGCATGCTCCGTGCCATGGCCCGCGCCCACGGCCTCCTCGTCCTTCCCGAGGAGGTGGAGCACGTCGCGGCAGGGGCCCCGGGGATCGTGGAGGTCCTCTACCCCGAAGACGCACCTTGTTGACGCAAAGGAGGAAGCACATGATCCCAGTCGTCTCGATCGTCGGAAAGTCGAACAGCGGAAAGACCACCCTCTTGGAGAAGATCATCGGAGAGCTCACCCGCCGCGGCCATCGCGTGGTGACCATCAAGCATGACGCCCACTCCTTCGACATCGATCACGAAGGGAAGGACACCTGGCGCCACTTCCAGGCCGGCGCCCACGCCACCCTCATCTCCTCCCCCGCGAAGTTCGCCATGGTCCGACGGGTCGACGCGGAGTGGACCCTGGACCAGCTCATCGCGCAGATCGGCGACGACGCGGACATCGTCCTCACCGAGGGCTACAAGACCGCCAAGAAGCCCAAGATCGAGGTGGTCCGCCAGGCCCGCTCCACGGAGCCGGTCTGCGATATCTCGGAGATCATCGCCCTGGCCACGGACGTCGACCTGGACCTCGGCGTTCCCCGCTACGACATCAACGACTTCGAGGGCCTCTGCGACCTCCTCGAGGCCACCTACCTCTCCGACTGAGTTCGGCGGTCACTCCAGCGGGTCGAGCCGTGATCATGATTCCGGTTCGGACGCCTCCTCGATGCCTCATCGATGGTTCCTGATGGTCGCCTCCCCGGCCCCCATCGTCACGCGGACCGGGACTGGGCCCGGCGAAGGGACCTGCTTGGATTTCCTGAACAGGGTTGGGTATCCTGATCCCTGTAACGAAGAACCAGGTTGCCCGCCGAGGAGAACGCCATGAGCAGTCATGTGGCATCGACCGTCCTGTTCCTGCTGTTGCTCTGTCCCGGATGCCTTGAGTCCAACCCTCAACCGTCCCCCGGCGGAGGAGGAGGAGGAAACGGAAAGGACACCCAGGGTACCGGCTTCGGCGCGGACGCCCGGACGCCCGATGAGGGCCTGCTGGTGGCCGACGCCCTGGAGCCCGGTGCGGAGGTCCAGGACGTCCTGGCCGGCGACACGGAGGCCGCCGATGGGGACGGCGCGACCCTGGACGGGCTCCTTCCGGAGCTCCCCGGCCCGGACGCACTGCCCCCCGAGTGCGCCGACTGCGCCCCTCCCTACCCCGGGTGCGCGCGGGTCCAGGACCAGTGGGTGTGCGTGCAGTGTACCGACGACGGCGACTGCGACCCCGGCTGCACCTGCGATCTCCCGACGTTCACCTGCTCGGGCCTCCCCTGCGGGGGGGACCCTCCCCACAACTGCGTGGACGACGGGGACTGCCCGGAGGGGCACCCGTGCAACCCGGACGCCCAGGTCTGCTTCGACCCCATGGGCTGGTGTGATGACGCCTCGAACTTCTGCAATGTCACCGCGGGCAGCGCCTGCAAGGACCCCCTCCAGATCATCCTCGGGGGCGACGCACCAGGGCCCGGGATCCCCGGCGGGGAGGGCCTGTGCACCTGCACCGGGCCCATCCCCCTCCCGGACGCGATCGCCTGCCTCGACGCAGGGACCTGCCCCCCCGGGGACTGCCACCCCGGCCAGGTCTGCACGCAGGTGTCCCTGCTCTGCTCCATGATGTTCGGCGAATGCCCGGCGCCGGATCCCGACGCGGGGTTCTGCATGGGGCCGGGGCTCCTGGACTCCCTGACGCCCTGACCCGGCGCAGCCACAGGGCTACTTGATCAGCGCACCGCGACCGGACG
The DNA here is from genome assembly GCA_043815665.1 of Pseudomonadota bacterium. GTDB lineage: Bacteria > Myxococcota_A > UBA9042 > CAIXZC01 > CAIXZC01 > CAZNWW01. Next base: position 14,824 of record JBDRIT010000095.1, on the reverse strand, counting down.
CGATCCAGGCGAAGTTCATGAGCAGCTTGTGGGCGGGGGCCGTGCCCATGGAGCAGGCGCAGTTCATCCCGCACCCCCAGTCTCCCCCCATGAACGCGACCCAGCCGTTCCCGACCTTCTTCCCCGAGAGCACGGGGCTGCCCTGTGAGATAATGGTCTGGATGCCGCCGGTCACCGTCGCCTGACCCCCCTCGGTCCAGGGAAGCATCGCCGCGAACTCCGCCGTCGTGAAGGGGAAGGGAGCGGCGTAGACGTCCGAAGCGAGCACATAGGAGACCGCCCCCGAGAGGGCGCCGTTGTAGTTGGTCACCGCGATCCCGAAGACCTGGCTCAGATCGGTGTTCTCCACGCCGCCGCAGTCGTCGAAGATCAGCAGCCCGCCCATGTTCACCCAGTCGAAGAGCTTCTGCTGGACCGCGGTGGACAGCACGAAGGTCGTGTGGGAATGGTAGTAGAGGAGGTCGTACTCCGAGAGGTCCTCGGTCTCCACGACGACGAAGTGCTGCGCGTTGGGGACGTCGCAGTGGCCGTAGCTCTCGGTCTTCGTCGTCACGCTGAGCCCGGTGACATCCGTGAACTCGCCGCCCACGTTGTTGATGGACCGGATCAGGGCGAGGAGATCCCCGCCCTTGTCACCGAACTCCGCGAATCCCAGACGCACGGCGCAGTCCTTCGCGACGATCTCCTGGACCGTCACGCACCCGACGCTCACCTCCACCGTCTGCGTCCCGTCCAGGGTGTAGGCGAGGTCGATGGTCCAGGTGCCGCCGGGGGCCAGGGCGCCGGCGGGGGTCGTGATGCCCACCTCCTGGCCGTCGACGGTCACCGAGAACCCCGCCAGGCCGGTCTCGCCCGTGTTCTCCACGATCAGGTGGCGGCAGCCAACGTCATTGATCGCGAGGCCCCAGCTCTCATCGACATCGCCGTCGCAGTCGTTGTCCTTCCCGTCGCAGGACTCCTCGTCATCCGCCTCGTAGAGCTCGGAATGGGCCAGGTAGTCCTGGCTCGTGCAGGGGAGCCACGAGATGCCGTCGATGCAGGAGGAGGCCGGCTTCACGGCCCCGAGGCACACGCCTGCCTGGGACTCGCAGGGCTCCGGGCCGGCCTCGCACAGCGCGCCGCAGCTGTCGGGACCACAGATCTTTCCAGCACAATCCGGTTCGCACTGGCAGGTGAGGCTGCAGCCGTCCCCGGACTGGTGGTTCCCGTCGTCACAGACCTCACCCTCCTCGAGCAGGCCGTTGCCGCAGCAGGGGGTGAGCAAAAGGTGGACGCAGCCCAGCAGAGGATCGCAGGAGTCGGTCGTACACACCTCACTGTCGTCGCAGTCGAGGGCCCCGGCGTGGACACATTGTCCGCCCGCGCAGTGGTCGCCGGTGGTGCAGGCATCCCCGTCATCGCAGATCATCGGCTGGCCGACGCAATCGCCCTGGTCGCAGGTGTCCCCTGAGGTGCACGCGTCCCCGTCGTCGCAGGGGGAGGTGTTGTTCCCGTGGACGCAGCCGGTGAGGGGATGGCAGGAGTCCGTCGTGCAGACGTCCCCGTCGTCGCAGTCCACCGGCTCGCCCGGCGTGCAGACACCTCCGCCGCAGGTGCCCCCTTCGGTGCATGCGTTCCCGTCATTGCATGGTTCATCATTCGGGATGTGCACACAGCCGATGGCGGGGTCACAGGAATCGTCGGTGCAGGGATTCCCGTCGTCACAACCCTGCGTCTGGCCGACACAATCGCCCTGGGAGCAGGTGTCCCCCGAGGTGCACGCGTCTCCATCATCACAGGGGGCGGCGTTGTTCGCATGGACGCAGCCGGTGAAGGGATGGCAGGAGTCCGTGGTGCAGACGTCTCCGTCCTCGCAATCCATCGGGGCGCCGGGCGTGCAGACCCCCTGGTCGCAGATGTCCCCCTCGGTGCAGAGGTTCCCGTCGGTGCAGGGCGCCGCGTTGGGGCCATGGGCGCAGCCGGTCACGGGGTCACAGGAGTCCTCGGTGCACACGTTCCCGTCGTCGCAGCTCTTCTCCGACGTGCCGAGGCATGCGCCGCCGGCGCAGGCGTCGCCCTCGGTGCACGCGTCCCCGTCGTTGCAGGGCGCCGTGTTGTCCAGGTGCGCGCAGCCCGAGAGCGGATTGCAGGAGTCGTTGGTGCAGAGGTTCCCGTCGTCACAGTTCGTGTCATCGGGACCGAGGCACATCCCCCCGGCGCAGACGTCCTTCTCGGTGCACGCGTTCCCGTCATCGCAGGAGCCCGTGTTGGGGACGTGGGTGCAGCCGGTGGCAGGATCACAGGAGTCGTCGGTGCAGACGTTTCCGTCGTCGCAGTCGAGATCCACACCGTGGGCGCACTCGCCGTCCAGGCAGACATCCCCGACGGTGCACACGTCCCCGTCCTCGCAGGGATCGATGTTGGGGATCTGGACGCAGCCCGTCGCCGGGTCACAGGAGTCGTCGGTGCACGGATTGCCGTCGTTGCAGTTCGCCGCCACCCCCGGGAGACACGTCCCCTTCTCGCAGAGATCCCCGACGGAGCAGAGATCCCCCTCCTCGCAGGGGAAGCCCTCGTGCCACTCCACGACGCCACATTCCCCCGAGACGGGATCACAGGAGGACTTCAGGCAGGGGGCGTCCACCCCCTCCGGGTCGGGACAGGCGATGACGCTCCCTGGATCCACCTTGCACACCTGCGGCAACACCCCCGTGTCACAGTAGAGGGTGCCGTTGCAGAGGTCTCCATCCTCCAGCTTCCCGCAGTCCGCGTCGGTCTCGCACTCGCAGGTGGTGAGGTCGCCCTGGCAGGCACCAGCCTGACACTGGTCGTCCGTCGTGCACGGATCGCCGTCGTTGCACCAGTCGTCGTTGTCCAGCTGCTGGCATTCCCCGTCGGGGTCGCAGCTGTCGTCGGTGCAGGGGTTGTCGTCGTCGCAGTCCTTGGGCGTCGCCACACAGACCCCGGCCTCGCAGTGGTCTCCCACGGTGCAAGGGGCGCCGTCATCGCAGGCCACGCCCGTGAGCCCGGCGTGCTGGCAGCCCCCGACGCCGGCGCAGGAGTCCTGGGTGCAGGGGTCTCCGTCGTCGCAGGGGACCTCGTCCACGTCGCCGTCACAGTCGTTGTCCTTGCCGTCGCAGAGGTCCGCGGCCGGCTCCGTCCCCTCGCACGGACCGAGCCCGTCTTCGGTGCAGACCCGCTGCCCGGGGCAGGTCCCGAGGTCGCTGGTCACCTGGCAGATCGTCCACAGGGACAGGGCCACGGCCTTGTCCGAGCAGGAACACTCCCCCACGTCGGACACGCATTGGAAGGTCGGGTAGCCGTCCACGGTCACCGCGTCCAGGCACGAGAAGCCCCCGGGGCAGTCTGTATCCACCTTGCATTCGCCGCCGCAGAAGGCGCCCTGGGGCCCGTAAAGGACGCAGACATCCTCGACGCCTCCGGTGCCCGAGCAGTCCGCCGCCGTAGCACAGGGCCGGCACAGGTTGGCGAACTCCGACACGCAGATGAAGACGAGGTCCGGCTCGGTGCCAGCGACCTGCTTGCACAGCCAGCCGGGAGGGCAGTCCTCCTGGCAGGCCTCGGTGCAGACCCCTTCCCCCATGTGCTCGACGCACCAGCCGGACTGACAGTCGCTGTTGTCCAAGCAGGGATCGCCGAAGCAGCCCTTGCCGCCGCAGCCCTGCCCCACGTCCCCGCCGTCACCGTTCATGTCAGGGAACGGCGAGACCTCGTCATCCGCCACGAAGTCCGGCAGGGACCGAGCGTCGAGTTCGTCCCCAGTGTCGGTCCCGGTGTCCGCATCGCCCGGCGCAACATTGATATCCACACCAACGGCGGTGGTGTTGTTGCAGGCCGGAACCACCAGGAGTCCGAGCACAATCACGAGAACCAGGAGACGCACGCCGGTCACCCAGTGAAAACGAAAGAGAGAGCGTGGCATGTCAGCCTCCTTGGACGTCTTGATTGCCTCAATGATATCGACACAAGGTGCGGGGATGCAAAGACTTCGGGCGGGAATCATCACCAGGGTCATAGAGAGTCTCCGTCCACAAACCCCCTTCTGCTGCGAAACCGGCTCCATCTTCGGCAGCTTCGTTCATCGGGCCAAGACCGTCCTCAACGTAGGCGCTGGCTACGATTCCGGCGATCTCGACCCTCGCGCCTCGCCGTCGAAGCGGCCCCGGCTTCTCGCCACGAAGGGACCCTATGGACGGAGACTTGCTCACCGACTCCTGCGGGTCTCCGTCATCCTGCTCCTCGCTGCTGCGTGGCCGGCCGGCGTCACCGCGGACAACGCCCCGTGCTTCGAGTGTCATGAAGACAAGGATCTCGTCCGGGAGACGAACGGCGAGGGTTCGGTCTTCATCGACGGGAAGATCTTCGGCGCCTCGGTCCACACAGACGTGGACTGCACGGATTGCCACCAGGACGCGGAGCTCGTGGACGACGAGCACAAGCCGGACCTCGGCCCGGTCAACTGCGCGGAGTGCCACGAGAAGCAGGCGAAACTCTTCGGAGGCAGCACCCACGGGAAGGCCCTCGCTGCCGGGGACCCCCTCGCACCGAACTGCGCCAGCTGCCACGGGAAGCACGACATCTTCCTGCCCCAGGACCGGCGCTCGAAGACCTATCGGCTGAACATCCCGAAGGTCTGCAGCAAGTGCCACGCGGAGGGGCACGTCGTCGCGAAGGCCCGGGACCTCGGTGAGGATCATCCAGTGGAGACCTACTCCATGTCGATCCACTACCGGGGGGTCTTCAAGCGCGGCCTCGTCGGCGCCGCGGTCTGCTCCGACTGCCATGGAAGCCATGACGTCCTCCCCCACGAAGATCCCGCCTCCCGGATCAACCACGAGAACATTGCGAAGACCTGCACCCAGTGCCACGTCGAGATCGAGCAGGTCCACGTCAAGGTGATCAAGGACTCGCTCTGGGAGGAGGCCCCGGGGCAAATCCCCGCCTGCATCGACTGCCACTCCCCGCACAAGGTCAGGAAGGTCAAGTACAACCTGAGCATGGCCGACGACGACTGCCTCGCGTGCCACGGGCGTAAGGACCTGGACCTCAAGGCCGCTGACGGTCGATCCCTGCTCGTGGATCGCACCCAGCTGCACGACTCCGCGCACACCAAGGTGACCTGCGCGATGTGCCACTCCAACGTGTCCCGCTTCGACGACCCGCCCTGCCGGCACACCGGGAAGGTGACCTGCGCGACCTGCCACGCGGCTCAGGAGATCGCCCACTCCGAGGGGATCCACGGGCAGCTCGAGGCCCAGGGCAACGAGAAGGCGCCGGGCTGCAAGACCTGCCATGGCGCCCATGGGATCCTGCCCCGGTCCCTGGCGACGTCACCCACCAACGTGCGCAACATCCCCACACTCTGCGCACGCTGCCACCAGGCCGGCATGGCGGCCGCCCTGCTCCGGCATGGCGAGACCGACACGATCGTGGACAGCTACGAGGACTCGATCCACGGCCGGGGCCTCGAGGAGAGCGGGCTCCTGGTCACCGCGGTCTGCACCAACTGCCACACGGCCCACAGGCCGCTGCCGAAGATCGACCCCAAGTCCACCGTCCACAAGGACCACGTCGCTTCGACCTGCGCTGCCTGCCACGCGGGCATCTACGAGGACTTCCAGAGCTCGGTTCACAGCCAGACGGTGACCGACACGGAGAAGACGCTCCCGGTCTGCAGCGACTGCCACTCAAGTCACCAGATCTCCCGGGTCGACGGCGCGAACTTCCGCACGGTCATCACCGACCGGTGCGGCACCTGCCACCTGGAGCTCACCGAGGCCTACTTCGAGACCTACCACGGCAAGGCCTCCCTCCTGGGCGGCAGCCGCGTCGCGAAGTGCTCGGATTGCCACTCCGCGCATCACATCCTCCCTCCGGACAATCCTGCTTCGACCCTGCACCGGGACCACATCGTCGCGACCTGCGGTGCCTGTCACGAGGGCTCCCACCGGCGGTTCGCTGGGTACCTCACCCACGCGACCCACAAGGACCCGAAGAAGTGGCCGATCCTCTACTACACCTTCTGGTTCATGACCCTCCTCCTGACGGGGACGCTGATCTTCTTCACCCTGCACACCCTCCTGTGGCTGCCGCGCTCGTTCAAGCTGATGCTCGAGCGACGCCGACGCCCCCATGATCCGAACGAGGTCTATATCCGTCGCTTCCAGCCCTATCACCGGGTGACCCACATCATGGTGATCCTGAGCTTCTTCAGCCTGGCGATCACCGGGATGATGCTGAAGTTCTCCTACACGGGCTGGGCTCAGGCCCTCTCACGGCTCTTTGGCGGGTTCGAGGCGGCGGGGACCATCCACCGCCTCGGCGCAGTGGTGACGTTCCTCTACTTCTGCATGCACCTGACCTTCCTCTGGAAGAACAAGCAACGCCGCGGCCTTTCGTGGTTCAAGCTCATCTTCCACAGCGAATCCATGTTCCCGAACTTCCGGGACATCAAGGAGTTCGGGCAGACCCTCCGCTGGTTCGTCGGGCGGGGACCGCGTCCCGACTATGGTCGCTTCACCTACTGGGAGAAGTTCGACTACATGGCGGTGTTCTGGGGCGTCTCCGTCATCGGCCTCACCGGACTCTTCCTGTGGTTCCCGGAGTTCTTCACCCACTTCATGCCGGGCTGGATGATCAACGTCGCCACGATCATTCATAGCGACGAGGCCCTCCTGGCGGCTGGCTTCATCTTCACGGTGCACTTCTTCAACACGCACTTCCGCCCCGAGCGCTTCCCCATGGACCCGGTGATCTTCACCGGCGCAATCACCCTGTCCGAGTTCAAGGAGGAGCGCCCCAGGGAGTACCGTCAGGCCGTGGAATCCGGGAGCCTGGAGTCCATGGTCGTCGAGCGCCCGGCCGAGGGGCTGGTCCGGGGCGCAACGATCTTCGGGATGTCCATGCTCCTCCTCGGGCTCACCCTCATCGGCCTGATCCTCTACGCCATGTTCATTGCATATCGATAATCTCACACCAACACAGTCGCCTGGAGGCTCCTGATGTGGAAGAAGATCCTCTCCTCTTTCCCCCGGTTCTGGACGAACTGGTTGACCCTGCTGGGCACCGCGATCACCACGGTCGCGGCGTGCACCATCTTGATGGTCATGGCGGCGAGCGTGGTGTCGGACCAGACCCATCCCTACGCCTTCGTCCTGGGGTTCCTGGTCATGCCCGCGATCTTCGTGGGAGGACTGGCCATCGTGGGCCTCGGGTTCCTCTGGGAGCGCAGACGGGTGCGCCTTGGGGGCGTCGAGGACCCGATCCAGGCGGCCTTCCGCGCCGCGTTCGAGAACAAGCGCTCTCGACGCTTGTTCCTGCTCGTCGGCTTCGCGACCCTCATCAACATCGTGATCGTCGGATCCGCGGGGCACGAGGCCCTGACCTACATGGACTCCCCCGAGTTCTGCGGGACCCTCTGCCACAGCGTGATGCAGCCCGAGTACGACACCTACCTGGAGTCTCCACACTCCCGGATCAAGTGCGTCGTCTGCCACATCGGCCCCGGCGCATCCTGGGCGGTGAAGTCCAAGATCGATGGCATGAAGCAGGTGTGGGGCGTGTTGACCAACAACCACGCCCGGCCGATACCATCCCCGGTGCATACCCTCCGGCCCGCACGAGACACCTGTGAGCAATGCCACTGGCCCGCGAAGTTCCACGGGAACCGCGCCGCGGTGCGCGTCCACTACGCGAACGATGAAGAGAACTCACCCCAGGTCGCCGCGCTGATGCTGCGCGTCGGCGGCAAGGACCCACGCACGGACAAGTTCCACGGGATCCACTGGCACGTCAGCGACAACGTCCGCATCGAGTACGAGGCCCTGGACGAGAAGCGGGAGCGGATCGGGAAGGTCCGGGTCTATCGGGGCGACGACCTCTCCGCCGAGTACCTCCCTCCCGAGGGCGTCTCCGGAGAGGTGCAGGAGGTCCGCACCATGGACTGCGTCGACTGCCACAACCGCCCGACCCACGTCTTCGATCCGAACCCCGAACGTGCGGCGGATCGGGCGATCAGCGAGGGCCTCCTCGATCGAAAGACGCCCTTCATCCACAAGATCGCCGCGCAGGTCCTCGCCGCTGCGAACAACACCCAACGTGAGGGCTCCGAGGCGGTCTTCCGCGACGCCATCGCAAAGATCTACGCGACCGAACACGCCGCTCTGGAGATCTCCGACGAGGCCCTGGACGCCGCGGCCGCGGGGGTTTCGGCCCTCTACCTGCGCAACATCTACCCGGCCTTGAAGCTGGACTGGGGCACCCACCCCAACCACCTCGGGCACCAGGGGGAGGAGAAGGACCTGCGCGGGTGCTTCCGTTGCCACAACGGCGAGCGCACCACCACCGATGGGAAGAGCATCACCATGGACTGCGACCTCTGCCACGAGATCCTCTCCGAGGACGACGCCCCCGAGGATCTCCCGGACTCCTTCAAGGGCATGATCCCGTCATGGTAGACGGTCCCCGCCCGACGTCGGCGCCCGGACACGTAAGTTGATCGGGGATCCCATGGCGTGGGCGGAGGTTGACTCGGTGGGACCCACGTCGGAAGATGCCCGGAGACTCCAGTCAGAGCAACGATGACCTGGGGGGACGGGACGCATGACGAAGGGGTCGCATCGATGGGTGGTTCCATGGTTGATCCTCGGGGTCTACTGGGTCTGCAAGACCGCGGCGATATGGAGGCATCTCGGGACGCGGCATTTCGGGATGCGGGCGCCGCTGATTGATGTGCTCGGTATGCAGTGGATGTCCTGGTGGACGTCCCTCGCCGCCCACAGCCCGCACCACAGCCTGTTCTTCTCGGACAAGATCAACTTTCCCTTGGGAGCGCCCAGCATCCTGGACGACTCCCTGGCGTTCCTGCACATCGGTGTCGCAGGGCTCCTTCGCGGACCACTGGGTGCGGTGCCGGCGATCAACCTCACGGCGCTGGCAGGATTCAGCTTCACGATCATCGCAGTCTACGTCTTCCTGAGGAGCATCTCGGGGGAGCGCAACAGGGCTGCAGTGTTGACCTGCCTGGTGGTATCTGCCGGGCTCTGCATCGGAAACCAGCTCCCCGAGTTGGAGTTCGTCTTCTTCGGGTATCTCCCCTTCACGCTGTTCGCATGGACCCGGTTTCTGAGTCGAGGATCGCGGAGATGGTGCGGGATCGCCATCGGGCTGGTCGGGCTGACCTGCTATGCGCAGATGTACTATGGGATCTCGCTGCTGCTCATTCTAGGGCTGGCGCTCGCCCTGTCGCTGGCGGGGGTCCCGGTCCTGGGCCATACACCGCCGGTGGTGAGAAGGCGAACGGCCGTCGTCCTGTCCGGCGGTCTCGGGGTTGCGGCGCTCTTCCATGCACGCAACATCTACAACCTGGTCATCGCGTCCGCTGTGGTACGCTCCGACCTCGGGACCTCGATGCCCTGGCGCTTCGGTGTCCTCGACTGTCTCCTGCTGCTGCTGCTCTTCGTCCTGCCGATGGCGCTCGCCTGGCGTACCAGGAGTCGGTGTGGAGCCCACTGGGCGATCCTTGCGCTCCCGATCTTGATCTTCTCTGCCGGGAACTACCTCATCTCCCCCGGAAACGGGGTCGTGCACCTCCCACTCTACTGGGTGCGGATGACTCTCCCGTTCCTTTGGCGCATCACCTACTCGGAGCGCTTCGTGACCCCGATGGTCCTCCTCGTCGGAGCCAGTGTCCTTGCGAGCCTTCGCTGCTATGCCGGGCCGGAGCCTGCGCCGCACCCTTTGCGGAGGGCGGCCATCATCACGTTGACCTTCGCCGCCTTCTGGTGGGGGGTGACCGCGACGCCGCTCGTGACCCTTGCGGAGGCCAATCACCCCATGCAGGAGGTCTTCGCAGCCTCCGACTACCCACCGCCGGAGACGCCTGTCAAGGTCCTCGTCGATACCCAAGGCGCGGGGCCCTCGAAGTCCATGTGGGGGAATCGCTCCCTGCCCTGGGCACGGATACCGTGGCTCTTTCTGCCGTTGGATACAGTGGCCCTCCCGCCCATTCCGCACTGCATCGCGGAGATCGGATCGATCCCTGGGGATTTTGCCCTGCTGGAGCTGAGCACCTCCATCATCTCCGGCTATCGGGCCTATTTCCAGACCGTGCATGGGAAGCGCGTCGTGGGCTTTCCTTTCCGGCCGTTATGGTTGGGGACTCTTCGCGTCCCTCCCTCACAGCTCACGAGCTTCCAGATGGATTTCCAACTCCAAAAGGCGAGGGCGCTCGACTCCCGTGACGACCTGGCAGGGCTGGGCATCCGCTTCGTGATCCTGTATACAATGCCCTACAGTGACCCTGGCATCCATCGGGCGCCCGGGTTCAGTGGCCGGGAGCGCGGGAGGAAGTTCAAACATGCAGACTTCGAGTCCGCCTACGGTCCGCCAACCTGTGTCGATGAGCTCGTAACGGTGTATTCTGTCTCATCAGAGTGAGCCTGGCGGCGAGCGTCCCGCGGCAGACTGCTCTCGGGACCTTCTTGGAGGGCGAATGGCAGGCAGCCAACCGAGTTTGACACTGATGAAGAGCGGGAGCTGCGCGGTCGAACCGGTCTCGCGCAGGGAGCTGCTGGTGGTGACCTTGCTCGCCATCGCGGTCCCGCTGATCATCTGCCCGACGTTGCTCACGGAGGGCGCAAGCAGCCTCGTGGACGGACGTCCCTTCGTGACGGTCCACTTCTGGATCGCAGATCATGTCTGGTCCCATTGGCTCAGGGGTCAGTGGGCCGGGAGCGCGACGGACCTCATCTCCTATCCCACGATCACCGATATGCGCTTCGTCGGCTGGCCCCTCATCGTCGTGGGGTTCCTGTTTCGGCTCGTCTTGCCGTCTTTGCTCGCGTTCAACCTGGCCTTTGTCCTCCTGATGGCCGCAGGCACCCTGGCGTCCTTCGCGTTGTTTCGTCGGCTCGTCGGTGCGACGGCTCCGGCTGCGGTTGCGGGGCTCCTCTTCGGGAACAGCTCCTATGTCCTCGGCACCATTTACAACGGGCATGTCTACAGCATGTTCGTCTGCTGGATTCCGTTGGCCGTCCTCGTGGCGCACCGGGCCTTGTCGGAGGGGCGCCTGCGGGATTATCTGGGGCTCGTGCTGGTGAGCACTGTCGCAGTCCTCGACAACCCGTACCATGGAGCCGTAGCGGCCGGCTGTGTGTGTCTCCTCGCGCTCTTCCATGGTGTTCGGCCCCTGGCGCGAGCGCGCTTGCTGCGCGCCGGGGTCGTTGTCGTGGCCGCGGCGTGCGGGCTCGCTCTGCCGATCCCGTACTACATGAGTGATCTGGACCCCGGGATCCAACGCTGCGTCCACATCAAGGTCGCCATCACCGGGCCCGATTGCGGCGAGGCCTTTGTCGGGAGAGTGGGGCCCGCCGAGGCGAACCGAGCGCTGGATGGCGTGGTCCAGCAGGCCGTGGATCCCGTCGCGCTCGTCCTGCCGAGGCATCGTCCCCCGATGGTGCCGGCATGGAGTGGAACGGTCTCCGCCGGGGGCCTGATACGCCGCACGATTCATACCGTCTATCTCGGGATTCCGCTCCTGCTGCTCGCTGCCTTCCCGTTCATCCGACGGCGATGGTCCAGCGCCCTGTTCTTCGGCCTCGCCGTTGCGACGGTCTTCTTGGTTGCATCCTTGGGCCCGGTGCTCCTTTGGGACAACAGGCCGGTCTGCGTCAGCGGGCGTTATCTCTGGCTCCCTTATCGAGGCGCCATGAAGCTCTTCCCCTTCCTCTGGCACATGGGGGGGATCTATCGATGGGCGATCGGCACGGTCCTGGGGGTGTTGCTGCTCGGCTGCGCCGGCCTGAACGAGATCCTGACCTTGGTCCGTCCATCGCTTCGTCGCATCGTCGCCGTTGGGGTGGGGATTCTGCTCCTCGGAGACGTCCTGTTCCTCTCCCCGATTACGATCCCCTTCCAGAGCGTCCCCATGGAGCGCCCTCGATGCCTGGAGTGGCTCCGGTCCCAGCCCCAGGATGCGGCGGTGGTCGAGTTGATGGACTGGGTCCCTACGGGGCATGTGCCTTTCGTCGCCTTGAGACCCAGAATCTTCTTGAGACAATGGCAGCATGGGCATCCCGTGGCGCGTCATTTCGATGAGTTCAACGCCATCGAGCCGCGGGGGGGGCAGGGGACGGGCAGGGGGAGACCGGGGACGGGCGGCAACGGATTGTCGCCCTTGCCGAACGCGACCGTGAATCGGATCCTGCGATCAGGTGCTGGGTGGCTGCTCCTGTCGGGGGCCGACGCCTACGATCCGGACCTGCCGGCCTTCGCAAAGCTGATTCGGACCTTCGGACCCCCCTCCTGCACCTGCTCAGAGGGCGCGGTGCATTTCGTTGTCTTCCGGATCCCGGAGGAGCCCGAGAAGGGGGCGGCAGAATGAGTCTCCGGCGACTCCGTCGGTGCGTTCCATCCTCTGTCTCTCCGCGATGCAGCGCCGGGCTGCGCCGGTGGGGTCCCTGGGGGGTTCTGCTCCTGTTCTGGGCGTGGAAGACCTCCGACATCTGGCGGCATGTCACGTCGCGCCACTACGCCTTGTGGGGGGTGTTCTTCGACACCATCAACATGGTGTGGATGAGCTGGTGGTCCGACGTCGCAGCGCACTCCGCTGAGGGGCTCTTCGAGACCAGCTTCGTCAACTACCCGTCGGGGAGTCCCACGGCCCTGGCGCAGTCCCTCGCCTGGTTCCACGTCGCCCTTGCGGGGCTCCTCCGGGGGGTGACCGGCTACCTCTTCGCGCACAACGTCCTGGCGATGGCCAGCTTCGGGATCTCGCTGAGCGCGGTCTATCTCCTCCTCCGCCACCTGACCGCGGAGCGATGGCTCTCCCTGGTCCTGACCATCCTGGTGGTCACCTATGGTCTCTCCTGGGGGCGGACCCTGCCGGACCTCGAGCTGGTCAGCTTCGGGTACTTCGCCTTCGCGATGCTGGCCTGGTTGCGTTATTCCGAGGCCGGGGGATGGTGGCGACTGCTGCTGGCGATGTCCCTCGTCGGCTGGACCGGGTTCGTTCAAATGTACTACGGGCTCGCCCTGTTCATCATGCTGGTCATGGGGGTGGTTGCGGGGGCGCTCGGGCGCACCCCGCCGGGCGTCCCGCCGCGTCAGATGATGACCCGTACGGCCCAGGTCCTCGGGCTGGCCCTCTGTCTCTCGGCGCTGCTCCATCTGAGGAACCTGCTGAACGTCCTCAACGTTTCGGAGCCTCCGCACTGGAACCAGTTCTTCCGGTTCTCCTGGTGGCAGGGGGTGTTGCTCCTGATCGCCGTCCTCACACCGATCCTGGTCGCCGAGAGGCGCGGCAAGGGGGGGGCGGTCTTCTTCGGTCTGTTGATGTTCCCCGTGGCGATCCTGTCCATGGGGGAGTTCGTCGAGTTCGGGACGGGGGGGCCTCCGGTCTCCCTCCCGCTCAACTGGCTGCGCTTGAACGTCCCATTGATGTACCGGATCACGTTCTGTTTCCGATTCGTTGCACCGACGCTGCTCGCGCTGGCTGCGCTGTATGCGCTGTTCTGGAGGGAAGCAGGGGTCCGGGCTCCGGGGGACGACAAGCCCGGGGCAGCGTCGACGATCGTGCTGGTGACCCTCTTCTGGCTGACCGCGGGCTTCGCCCCGATGATCCCGCGTTTCGAACTCGAGCCCCTCCAGGCTGCGGTGTCGGCGGATGCGATGTGCGTTTCGGATCAGCCCGACTCCTGTTCGCTGGTCCAGGCCCGGGTGGCGTGGTGCAGGGACGGACGTGGCGAGATCCCGAGCCGGGCCTGGTGGGCCCTGTCCCAGGCAGTGGCTCCGCTCCTGCCCGTCGCGACGGTGGAGATGCCCGCCGCGCCGCCTTGCGTGCTTTGGCTCATGCGACAGGAGGACCGCAGGGCGCTGCTCGAGTTCGCCTACCGGGAGCCCCTGGCCTACAGTGGCTATTTCCAGACCATGCACCAACGCCCGGTGGTCGGATTCCCGACCCGTTACCTGGAGGCCGCGTCCCAGCTCACTGAACCCTCACCGCTCACGAAGCTCCAGAGCTCCTATCGTCGGCGGGAGCCCTTCCGACTCCCCGCGTCGCGCGATCTCGAGGACATCGGCATCGGCTACGTCGTGATCCACCGCGACGCGGTCCCCGAGACCTGTCACCTCGGGCCCAGCGACCAAGCCCCATCGAGACCGGATGCGATGGCGCCTGCCGTCGTGGCGGAGGACTTCGTCGAGGCATACGGGGCGCCGGTCTGCACCGACCCACGTCTCATCATCTATCAGGTGTCGGCGGATGGACGTGGCAGGAGATGACAGGACTGGAGCCGGTGTCGCGCTGGCTCCCGGAAAACGGTCCTCGACCATCCGCTGTCCGATGTCGCTCGAACCTCAACGGCGGCAGGGACCACACCACGGACTTTGGATCGTGCCTGAAGACGAGGCAGGGTGATCGCAAAGTCGCCGCTCACCCAGCGGTCTATCGAACTCTGTCTTGACTCGGCTGGAAGAATGGTCCGTTGCCGTTGCCGTCGCCGTCTGACGATCGATCACATCTTTTCGCTCATCGCGATCGAGCCTGGGTCAAAGGGAGCAGGTGATGGGTGCCACCCGCGGGAGGCGGGGCGCCCGATGCCTCAGCAGCACCGAGATGGACACAACGGAACCGGGAGCTCGCGACCGGACAACCCGAGCCGGGGAGCCAGCGACCCGGATTCCGTGCCGACCCACCCGGTCGGCACGGGGGGGACCCTTGGGCGAACCGGGCGGCAGGGGGGAGACCCCCCCGCCGCCCTGACCCGCTCGCCGGCGCGATTGTCGACTCCCCCCCCGCGGATCGGCGGCGCCGGCGGCAGGGTCT
>JBDRIT010000094.1:0-14991 GCA_043815665.1 Pseudomonadota bacterium | reverse complement strand
GGGGGAGGCGCCGAAGGCGGGAGGGGGCGAGCCGACACAACACCCGATCCTTCCCCGTGGGGAAGGTGGCCCCGGCTCGACGAGCCGGGGTCGGATGGGGCTTGTCCCCGTGCAGAGACCTCCCCATTGAGCCCTGCCTTCGGAAGGGGTGTTGCAGGTTGACTACCCAACCTCGATCGCGAAGAACCCATTTTATGGCTCTACCCTTGCTTTGCGCTCGGCACTGGGGGCCTGCGTGGAGGGTGAGACCGGTATCGCATCGCGATAGAACGCGACAGCGTTCGGCCGGTCGCAAGGCGAGGAGCCGTTGGTGACGAGCGGAAGGACCGGCGTGAGCCGCAGCCGAGGGATGGCCCCGGAAACGGAGCAGGCCCCCGGAGACAGGCCGGTGTGGACGAGTCGGGCGATGCCCGAGAGGGTCACTTGAGATCCCTCGCTGCGCTCGGGATGACGGGAGGGCTGTACCCGAGAGGTTCACTTGAGATCCCTCGCTGCGCTCGGGATGACGGGGCCGTTGCCATCGCCCGGGTTTTCGCCTAGGCTCCCCCCATGAAACTGTCTTCGACAGTCAGGGGCCGGACGTACACGTTCCCCGATCTGCGTGTGGTCATGGGCAAGGCCAACGAGCCCAAGTCCGGGGACGTGCTGGCAGGCGTGGCCGCGGAGGACGCCACGGAGCGGGTCGCCGCGCGGCGGGTGCTGGCCGGGCTGCCCATGGCGGTCCTGCGGGAGAACCCCGCGGTGCCCTACGAGAGCGATGAGGTCACCCGCCTGATCCAGGACGACCTGGACGAGGGGATTTTTTCAGAAGTGCGGGGCTGGACCGTGTCCCAGCTTCGGGAGACCATCCTCTCCCCCGCGACCACCGGCGCGGATCTCCTGCGTATCGGCCGGGGCCTCACCAGCGAGTGCATCGCCGCCGTCGCCAAGCTCATGACCAACCTGGACCTGATCACCGCCGGCGCGAAGATCCGTGTGATCACCCACGCGAACACCACCCTGGGGATGGCGGGGCGTTTTTCGGTGCGGCTCCAGCCCAACCACCCCACGGACGACCCCCTGGGCATGCTCGCCACCACCATGGAGGGCCTCTCCTTCGGGAGCGGGGACGCGCTCATCGGCGTGAACCCCGTCACGGACACCGTGGAGGCCACCATCGCGATTCTCGAGCGCCTCCACGAGTTCACCCGGAGCTGGGGGATCCCCACCCAGCACTGCTGCCTGGCCCACATCACCACGGGCATGGAGGCCCTGCGCCGGGGCTGCCCCATGGACGTGCTCTTCCAGAGCCTTGCAGGCAGCGAGAAGTCAACCAACGCCTTCGGGATCACCAACAAGCTGCTCGCCGAGGGCAAGGCCATGATCCGGGAGCTGGGCACCTCCACGGGGCCCAACCAGATGTACTTCGAGACGGGCCAGGGCTCCGAGCTCTCCAGCGACGGGCACAACGGCTGGGACCAGCTCACCATGGAGGCCCGCTGCTATGGCCTCGCCCGCCACTACGAGCCCTTCATGGTGAACACCGTGGTGGGCTTCATCGGCCCCGAGTACCTCTACGACGGCAAGCAGGTGACCCGGGCGGGCCTCGAGGACCACTTCATGGGCAAGCTCCACGGTCTGCCCATGGGCTGCGACGTCTGCTACACCAACCACATGGAGGCGGACCAGAACGACCTGGAGAACATGGCGGTGCTCCTGGCCACCGCGGGGGTGAACTTCTTCATGGGCCTGCCCATGGGGGACGACGTCATGCTCAACTACCAGTCCACCAGCTTCCACGACAACGCCGCGATCCGGGAGCTCCTGGGCCTCCGGCCCACCCCCGAGTTCGAGGCGTGGATGGAGCGCATGGGCCTCATGGCCCACGGCCGCCTCACCGCGGCTGCGGGGGATGCGAGGTTCTTCTTATGAGCGACGAGACCCGGATCCGCGACATCGTCCGCCTCATCGTCGAGGAGGAGGCGAAGGCCCGGGACACGGGGCCCAAGGCGCCGATCCCCCGCTCCGCCGTGGACGCGGGCCTCGCCAAGCGGGTGGCCCGCTGGCTGGGCGCGTCGCTGCCCCTGCCCCCCGCGCTGGGGGACTGGCGGCCGCAGACCACCCGGGAGGGCTACCTGGCCGCGTCCCCGGCGCGCCTCGGCGTGGGACGGGCCGGCGTCCGCCTCCGTACGGACACCGCGCTGCGCTTCCTCGCGGATCACGCAGCGGCCCGGGACGCGGTCGCATCAGACATCGAGGCGTCGGTCATCGGGTCCCTGGGCTTCGTCTCCCTCCGGAGCGCCGCCGCGGACAAGCGGGAGTTCCTGGTGCGGCCGGACCTGGGGCGGCGCCTCTCCAACGACTCCGCCGCCGCGGTGAGCAAGGAGGCCCAGCGCAGCCCCCGGGTGCAGATCGTCGCCGTGGACGGCCTGAGCGCCACCGCGATCAACGTGAACCTGCCCCTGGTGTACCCTGGCCTTGTGGCGGAACTCGGGCGCCGGGGGATCCGCACGGGCACCCCCGTCGCGGTGACCAACGGCCGGGTGGCCGCGGGGGACCACGTGGCCCGCCAGACCGGCGCTGCGCTCCTGGTGACCCTGGTGGGGGAGCGCCCGGGGCTCAAGACCGCCGAGTCCATGGGCGTCTACATCACCTACATGAAGGTGAAGCGCTTCAACGAGGCCATGCGCTACGTCATCTCCAACGTCCACTCCGCCGGTCTGCGGCCTGAGGAGGCGGTGCTTCAGATCGCTGACCTCTGTGAAAAGAGCCTGGCGGAGAAAAAGACCGGGGTGGACTTCTCGCAATGATCCTCGAGCCCATCAAACCCCAGGTCCTCGCGACCCGGGTCATCCCCCAGGTCGACCCACAGCTCGCAAAGGAGCTGGGCCTGGAGGCCCACCACCGCAGCGTGGGCATGATCACCTGCACCATCGACGACGCCCTCTACGCCGCCCTGGACGCGGGGACCAAGGCCGCGGCGGTGGACGTGGTCTACGCGAAGAGCTTCTACGCGGGCGCCGCCCACGCGTCGGGGCCCTTCTCCGGGGAGATCATCGGCATCTATGCGGCCGAGGATCCGGAGATCGTGTCCAGCGGCCTCCAGGCCGCGCTGCGCTACCTGGCCGACGAGGCCTGGTTCTACAGCGCGGACGCGGACAACGCGCTGGGCTTCTTTCCCCACGTGATCCCCAGCGTCGGCCGGTACCTCGCCAAGGTGGCCGGGGTGGCCCCGGGGACCCCCATGGCCTACCTCATCGCGCCCCCCATCGAGGCGGTCCTGGCCCTGGACCAGGCCCTCAAGGTGGCGGACGTGGAGATGAAGGTCTTCTGGGCCCCGCCCTCGGAGACCAACTTCGCCGGCGGCCTCCTGGTGGGGGACCTCCCCGCGGTGGAGGCGGCGGCCGCCGCGTTCCAAGAGACGGTGCTGGAGCTGGCCGCGACGCCCCGGCGGATCGATCCGGCGCCGACGGTGGAAGCACTCTCCGAACGTGTGGGAGGGGCGTCCACGCCCCGAAATCGGCCCGTGGACGGGCCTCCCACAGGAGCTGCCTACCGGATCCACGCCTCCGGGCTGGAGCTCGGTGAAAAACCGGCGGGGTACACCCACCTCTTCGACAACCGGTCCCTGGTCCGCAAGGACCATCCGGTGATCCGGCTGCGGGGATGCATGGACCTGCTCCAGGCCCAGGTGATCGACGCGGCGGTGGCGGCGGGCGCCGAGGGCCACGGCGACGTCCGGGCGGAGCTCGCGGAGATCCTGCGGTACCTGCGGGACCTCGTGGCCGCGGAGGTCACCGGTCGGCCGGTACCCGAGCTGAGCGTCGCGGGCTTCTCCGGCGAGGAGCTCCACGCGATCTCCCACGACACCACCCGCTACCTCGGGGTCGGTTGGGTCCTTGCGGACCCGTCCATGGGCCCGGCCGTCGCGAAGCTCAACCTCCTGCGGGCCCAGGCCCGGGACGCCGAGCTCAGCGCCCAGGAGGCCCTCGCCGGGAGCGACCACATGGCCCCCGCCGCCCGGGAGCGCCTCCTCCACGGCCTCAACCGCCTCTCCAACGTGCTCTACGTCCTCACCTGCAAGCTGGTCGGCCGCATCAGTATGGACTGATCCCGGGAGCGCGCACACGCTGGCATGGACCCTGTCGAGCGGATACACTGGCAGGAATGTCTCGTGCCGTGACAGGAGCGAAGCCATGAGCACCTCCAGCGCCCCGTCCCCCCGGTACCGGATCAAGGAGCCCGCTGTCCTGTCAGACCGGATCCGGTGGCTGCGGGAGTACTACTTCCTGGGGACCGCGCGGCGCTGGAACAACGAGTTCACCGCGTGGACCACGGGCACGCCCTGGGACGTCCAGTTCCCGGAGTTCACCTTCTACATCGTCCCCGAGACCTACATGCTCATGCAGACCCTGCGGTCCTCGTACCGGCAGGCCGCCCGCCCCGTGGACGTCCCTGCCGACTTCTGGGCCCGGTCCCTCCCCGAGCGGCGGGCCTGGTTCGTGCGGGAGGTGATGGTCAACCGCCTTCCCCGGGAGCTCCTGCCCGGGGACCTCATCGCTGGGGCACGCTTCAACGTCCTGACCTCCTTCTGTCTCACCGAGGCGGAGCAGGCGGAGTTCGACCGGCTCCTCATCGCCCCCGGCGGCGCCAGGGAGCAGGTCATCTGGTTCCACGGGCACGGCTACGGCAACGCCGGGGCCACCAGCGGGCACCTGATCCCGGATCACCGGATGGTCCTGGAGCAGGGCTGGCGGGGCATCCATCGGGATCTGGCGGTGCGCTATGAACGCCTCTCCGACCGGGAGAAGCGGGGGGAGGCCGGGGGGCAGCTGCGGGCCATGCTCACCGCGAGCACCATGGCCCGGGACCTGGCCGCGGGCTATGCAGCCCGCTGCCGGGAGTTGGCCGACGCCGAGGCCAGCCCCACCCGCGCCGGAGAGCTGCGACAGATGGCCGCGAACCTCGACCGGGTCCCCTGGGAGCCCCCGCGGACCTTCTGGGAGGCCCTCCAGGCCCTGTGGATCAACCACATGCTCGTCATGAGCGATGAGAACTACCCGGGGCCCGGCATCTCCTTCGGGCGGTTCGATCAATACATGCTCCCCTACTGGGAGGCCTCCCTCGCGGAGGGCATGGACCGGGAGACCGGCAAGGAGCTGATGCGCTGCTTCTGGATCCACTGCAACACCGCGTACGACGCGCAGATCCGCAGCGGAAACCAGGGGATCACCGCGGGCTTCGGGCAGCTCCTCACCTTGTCCGGCCTCGGCGCCGAGGGCCGGGACATGACCAACGACCTCACCTGGGCGGTCCTCGAGGTCATCGATGAGATGTCCCCGATCCTCGAGCCCAAGCCCAACGTCCGCCTCCACCGCGGGAGCCCCGAGCCCCTCCTGGACAAGGTGGTGGAGATGATCGCGTCCAGCCAAGGGGCGCCCTTCCTCCTGAACTTCGACGAGCGCTCCATGGCCGGGATGCTCCGCCAGGCCCGCATGGCCGGGCTCCAGCACCGGATCCACGCGGGCAACGTCCACGAGTACGCGCCCGTGGGCTGCCTCGAGAACACCATGGTGGGCAACGACCGCTCGGGCACCGTGGACAACAACGTCAACCTCCTCAAGGCCGTGGAGCTGGTCCTGGGCGGCGGGCGGGATCTCAATCCGACCACCGATCCCCTCTCGGGGAAGTCCACCGCGCCCACCCAGGACGGGCCGCGCACCGGCGACCCCCGGAGCCTCCGGACCTGGGACGCGTTCTGGGCAGCCTTCGAGACCCAGATGGCCTTCGTCCTCGAGAGGACCGTGGCAGTCCATGAAGCCTCGGAGCGGGCCCGGGCCCGGTTCTTCCAGACCCCCTACCTGTCCTGCCTGGTGCGGGGCTGCGCAGAGAAGGCCCTGGACGTGACCCGGGGCGGGGCGGAGATCGCCCTCACCACCATGGAGGCCGTCACCTTCGCCACCACGGTGGACTCCCTCCTCGCGGTGAAGTCCCTGGTCTACGACACAGGGACCTGCACCATGGACGCGCTGGTCCAGGCGCTGAGGGACAACTGGGAGGGCCACGCGGTGCTCCAGGCTCGGGCCCTCCACAAGACCCCCAAGTACGGCCGCGACGACGACGAGGCCGACGCGCTGGGCCGCCGGGTCATGGACCTGTGGTGCGACCTCACCTGGGGCCACCGGACGACGAGCACCGGGCGCCAGTATCGCCCGGGGATGCTCTCGTGGAACTACTGGGCCGGGGACGGCTTCGTCCTGGCCGCGTCTCCCAACGGGCGGGCCCAGGGGCGGTTCCTGTCCAACGCGATCTGCCCGTCCAACGGCGCGGACATCCACGGCCCCACCGCGAACACGAACTCCGTGGGGAAGGTCCTGGGGGGCCGCCCGAAGGACGGGGACTGGGGGGACACGGCGAACCTCCTGCCCAACGGTGCGAGCCATACCATGACCTTCAACCCCTCCCTCCTCAGGGATCCGGAGCACCGGGACAAGTTCAAGGCCTTCCTGCGGGGCTACGCGGAGAACGGCGGCACGGCGCTCCAGGTGAACATCCTGGATCCCCGGATGCTCAAGGACGCGCAGCAGCAGCCTGCGGAGTACCGTCACCTGCTGGTGCGCGTGACCGGCTACAACGCGTACTTCACCAGCATCGGGCGGGAGCTGCAGGACGAGGTGATCGCGCGGCTCTCCCACGACGGGCTCTGACGTGGAGGCACTGGTCCTGGAGATCCAGCGCATGTCCACGGACGACGGCCCGGGGATCCGCACGACGATCTTCTTCAAGGGCTGCCCCCTGAGCTGCGCCTGGTGCCACAACCCCGAGAGCATCCCCCGCGGGCCCCAGGTCCAGTGGATCGGCAGTCGGTGCATCAGCTGCCGCCTCTGTCTGGACGCCTGTCCCCGTGGGGCGCTCTCCGCCAGGACCGGCGGGATCGCGGTGGATCGCGACCGGTGCGAGGGCTGCGGGGCCTGCGCGGAGGAGTGCCCCTCCACCGCGCTGGAGCGCATGGGGACGACCCGGGAGGTGGAGGCGCTGGCAGACGAGGTCGCCAGGGACCGGGCCTTCTACGATCGATCCGGCGGCGGGGTGACCCTCTCCGGGGGCGAGCCGACCCTCCAGCCCGCCGCGGCCGAGGCCCTCCTGCGAACGCTCCGGGCCCGGGGCATCCACACAGCCCTGGACACCTGCGGCCTGTGCTCCTGGGAGACCCTCGAGAGGCTCCTGCCCCACACGGACCTCCTCCTCTTCGACCTCAAGGAGGCCGATCCGGCCCGTCACCGCTCCCTCGCCGGTGCGGACAACGGGGTGATCCTCGAGAACCTCCGACGGAGCTGCGCCAGGGCGTCGGACTCGACCGACGGGCTCCTCCCGGAGATCTGGGTCCGCACGCCGGTGATCCCGGGGGCCACCGCAAGGGAGGAGACGATCCGCGGGATCGGGGCGCTCCTCGCAACCCTCCCCCGGGGCGCGCTGGCGCGCTGGGATCTCTGCAGGTTCAACAACCTCTGCCGGGACAAGTACACCCGCCTCGGCCTCGAGTGGAGCTTCGCGGACACCCCGCTGCTCACCGAGGACGAGCTGGAGGCAGTGACCGCTACGGCGCGGGCCTCCGGGGTGGACCCCGCCATCGTCCATTGCTGAGGAGGAAGCCCATGGCACCGGGCCGATCGCTCACAGTCGCGGACATCGCAGCCTTCGACACGGAGATGAAGCTCGCCTTCGTCGCAACGAAGGACCCCGAGGGGCGTCCCCACGTCGCCCTGATCACCTCCCTCCAGGCCAGGGGCCCCGAGCACATGATGTTCGGGGAGTTCATCCGCGGCCGGACCAAGGCCCACGTCCGGAGCGATCCCGAGGTCGCCTGGGCGGTGATCACCCTGGACAAAGGGCTCTGGCGCGGGCGGGCCCGGTGGACCGGGCTGGCGACCTCGGGGCCGGACTACGACATGTTCAACGACCGGCCGATGTTCCGGTACAACGCCTACTTCGGTATCCACACAGTGCATTACCTGGACCTGGTCGAGGCCCACCCCCGGGAGGCCCTGCCCATGGCGCGGATCGTCCCGGCGGCTCTGTTGACCCGGGTCCTGCGGTCCCTGGAGGGGCAAAGGACGGACACCCCGGCGATGAACCCCTTCACCACGGGGCTCTTCAACCAGATGGACGCGCTGAAGCTCCTGGCCTGGGTGGACGACGGAGGGTGGCCGCGGCTCGTCCCGGTGGTGCAGTGCCAGGCAGCGGATCCCGGGCGCCTGGTCTTTTCCACCCTTGCCTGGGGCGACGAGCTCCGGGCCGTCCCCGCTGGCGACACCGTCGCGGTCTTCGCGGCCAACACGAAGATGGAGAGCGTCCTGGTGCGCGGCCGCCTGAGCTTCCGGCGCCGCCTGGGCGTCCCCTACGGCGCGGTGGACGTGGACTGGGTCTACAACTCGATGCCCCCGGCCCACGGACAGATCTTTCCACCTGTCCCACTGAAGCCCGTGACCCACTTCTGATCGGAGGCCACTGGCGCTATACTGCGCTTTATCCATCGGCGGGAGGTTGCCATGCGAACACTGTACATCGCCCTCGTTTCACTGGTCTTGACCGCGTGCGGCGGCGACCCGAGCAACACCCAGCCTGGGGAGGACACGCCGCACTTCCCCGGGCTGGACATCGTCTCCGACCTCGGGGAGTTCGATGGTTCCCTGCTCGACCCGGACACCGGGGGAGACGGGGTCCCTGCGACCCCCGGGGACCTCCAGGTGGAGTTCGCCTACAACGGCGCGGTGCCGGTCCAGATGGTCTCGATCAGCCTCATGGAGACCACAACCTCCTGCGACGGGTTTGATCCGACCGCGCCCTGGACCGATGGCATCGCCGTGCAGAAGGCCGTCCCGAGCCTGGACAGCGTCGTCATCTTCGAGCACCTCGAGGTGGAGACGACCTACACAATCTTCGCGACGGCCCTCGGGCCCGGTGACAAGCTGGCCGCGGCGGGCTGCATGGATGGCATCCAGATCCTCCCCGGGGAGATGGGCGCCACGGA
This sequence comes from Pseudomonadota bacterium, assembly GCA_043815665.1. Lineage (GTDB taxonomy): Bacteria > Myxococcota_A > UBA9042 > CAIXZC01 > CAIXZC01 > CAZNWW01. The sequence goes on along the minus strand of JBDRIT010000094.1, from coordinate 5,981 downwards.
GGTGACCCTGGAAATCTACCTCCTCCTCCTGGACGCGCGAGGCGCGTACACCGTGACCCATGACCTGGACCTGGACGGCGCCACCTTCGCCCCGGCGGATGCGGTGCTGGCGGAGGTCGGGACGCTCTACAGTGACCCGGCAGGGGCCCTCTATGAGAAGGTGCGGACCATCGCGCTGGTGAACTCCGGCCTCGAGGAGGCCGCACCGGCCTTCGTCGCGTTCTCCTCCAGCCTGCAGAACGCGATCAACGGATGGTTCGCGGCGGAGACGCCGGGTTACCTCGACGCGCTGCTCACCGCCGGCGCGGGCCTCGGTGCGGCCCTGGACGCGGTCATCCTCACCGCGGAGCTGGACCTGGGCGGTACCGCAGGGGACATCCAGCTCTCGGGGTCCTGGGCCTGGAAGGACCTGTCGGTCCGGTGGCCCGGCGGCTGCACCCCAGGCAACGCTGGCTGCGAGACCCTCCACTTCGGGCCGACGGACCTCGTCGCGAGCGACTACCCCGTGTACCTCTCTACGGACCTCTTCTCCGCGTCGGTGGCCAACTTCGATCAACTCACCATCGAGAAACACGGCCTCTCTCTCTCCCTCGGCGCGCTGGCCCTCCACCTTCTCCACGAGGTGCTCCTCCCCGGGGTGGGGGGCCCCGCGGACATCCTCACCCTGACCACGGAGTTCGCGGACTGTGCCGGGATCACCGCGTCCATGATCCCCAGCGCGATCACGGGCATCGGCCTGGACGCGGAGATCATCGAGGGGATGTGCCAGTCCGCGGTGAACTCCCTGGTGGGAGATCTGGAGGACGCGGTGGAGGACCTCCTGCTGGAGTCCGAGCTCAAGGTCAAGGGGACCTGCGTCCTCGTAGACACAGACGACGATCTCGAGGTCGACGCGCTGGCAGACGGTCAGTGGGACGGGGACGTGATCGTGGACGACGAAGAGGCGGCCCCAATCCAGGGCACCTTCCAGTCAAACTGACTGAAACGAAGGATCACAACGAACCCTGAGAGGTGAGCCTACTCGCAGAGGCGGTAGATCTTCCAGGCCCCCTCGGCGTCCTTCTTCAGGATCATGCTGCCGCCTTCGAAGTAGAAGGTCACCTTGTTGGTGCGCGGCGTGAGCTTCTTCGGGGACATGCGCTCGTACTTGTAGCTCAGGGAGTCCTCGTCCACGAGACAGCGCTTGAAGTTCGCCTTGAACTTCTCCCACGGCCCGGCCTGGAAGGACTTCATCGCCACATCTGTGAGGGTGCAGGTGTCCCGATGGCAGAGGTCTCCGTAGAAGCCGCGGAAGTCATCGAACTGTGCAGCGACGAAGACCTGCTGGATCAGGTGTTCGGGGGTGCCGGGGAGCGGCTCCACCACGAGGACGCGCTCCCCGTCGTCCGCCCGGGCTGCGGGGACGGTGAGCAATAGAGCGGTCATCAGGAAGAACGGGGTTCGCCAGGTCATGACGCGCCTCCTGCGGGCGGGGCCCGCGTTTTGGGGTACATCCTGTCGACGGAGCGGTTCATCTCCGATTCGATTCTATCGTAGGAGATCGCCGAGATCAATCCATCAGAGAGCGGCGGGGGTTCAGGGACCTTCGACCTCGCAGACGAAGCGATTGCCGGCGGCTCCACAGTTGGTGTCGTTCCAGCAGTTGGTGCCGCCGCTGACGTTGGACTTCATCATGCAGCAGTCCTCGTTGCCCTGCCAGTTGTCAGGCTGGCTCGGGCACCAGTTCTGGGTGTCGTTGTCCCCAAACGCCCACACCCACTCGCCCTCCGCGTCCACGTCGGAGTACCCGATGTACGCGGGACCGGAGACATTGACCAGGATGAACTGCTCCTCCGCCGCGTCGTCGAGGACCACGAGGTGGGACGCGTGCCAGCCCGCACAGATCTCCCCGGCCTGGACGCCGTTGGTGTTGTCCTTGTAGCAGGCCATGTAGACGTGGCCGCCGAACTGCTTCACCCAGCAGTTCGCGTTGAGGATCCCGGTGTAGCACGTGCCGAAGAAGCACTGACCCGGCAGGCCGCAGTCGTCGGGATCGTTGTCGATCGCGCCGTCGCAGTCGTTGTCCAGGCCGTCGCAGAGCTCCGTCTCCTGGCACTCGGAGCACACCCCGTCGACGCAGACGAGGTCCCCGCAGTCCTCGCCCTCGGGCAGGACATCCGAGCCGAACTCGTTGCAGGTGGTCGCCAGGTTGCCCAGGCAGGTGGGCAGCCCGGGCTCACAGAGCTGGGGCAGACAGAGGGCTGTGCCCAGGGCCTCGTTGGCCTCGCAGTAGGACGACTCCGGGCAGGGGGCCGGCAGCCACTGGGTCCCCAGGGCGGAGCACACGACCTTGTCGAAGCCTGCCTCGTCGCAGCCCTCGGCGCCGGGCTCGCAGATCACGTGCGCGCATTCGCCCAGCTCGCACACGAGGCTCTGCGCCGGGCAGTCCTCGTCGGAGAGGATCTCCAGGCCGTCGGCGGAGCAGTGGACCGCGTGCTCCTCCTCGGTGCAGACCATCTCCCCGGGGCTGCACACCATGTCCATGCAGGACGCGCTCCCGCCCTCCTGCTTGCAGGCCTGGCCCGCGCCGCAGGTGTCGACGAGCGCGAACCCGTCCCCGACCTCGTTGCAGGCCATCACCGCGGCGCCGTCGCAGAGCTGCACGCCCTGGGCACAGAGATCCAGGACGCAGATCCCGGTCAGGCAGTGGTACACGTCGGGGCAGTCCGCGTCACCGACGCACTCCATGCAGACGCCCAGGTCCTTGTCGCAGACCCCGTCCTGGTCCTTGCAGTCCTTGTCGGACGCGCAGATCGGCTCGCAGACATAGCCCACACAGGTCGTCCCCTCGTCGCAGTCCGTCTCCTCGACGCAGTCCACGCACTTCCCCGCGTCGGTCCAGCAGATCCCCTCGTCACAATCCTTGGACGAGACGCAGGGGAGGTAGGGGACGCAGACACCAGCGAGGCACTCGAAGGCCTCCGCGCACTGGGCGCTCTCGAGGCATTCGACGCAGAGATACAGGGGGACGTCGCACCAGGGGGTCGCCGCGGACGCCTCGCACTGAGCGTCCGCGGTGCAGGGGACGCACTCCAGGAGGTCCGCTGCGCACACGAGCCCCTCGGGGCAGTCCCCGTCCTCAAGGCAGGTGGTGAAGGGCAGGCAGTCGCCGCCCACGCAGTGGGTGCCCCCTGCGCACTGGTGCTCGAAGAGGCAGGCCACACAGAGCTCGGGGATCGGGTCACAGAACAACCCCTCGGGGCAGTCGTCGTCCGCTCCGCAGGTCTGGGGCGCGGTGTCCTCGGGGGGAGGCGTGTCCTCCGGCGGGCCGACGTCGACCATCAGTTCATCGAGGATGTCCGCGGGGGGCAGCGTGTCCACGGGCGTGTCGCCCGGGAGGACGCCGTCCACCGGGGCCGAGTCTGCGGGGACGTCCATGGTCACCGCATCCTCGGCGCTGTCCAGCGCGACCGTCGTGTCCTGGTCGACCCCGGACTTCCCGTCGTCGCCGCCACAGGACAGGGAGACGGCCATCAGTGCGACAACGAACACACGAACTCTCTGCATCACGACCCTCCTTGCGTTGGGGAATTGTATCAGCCCGTTCGCGTCCGCGCCATACGCCACCATGCGAAGATCGCCGCAGCGTAGAGGCCCGCGGCGACCAGGTAGAGCGCCCCATAGCCGACGGTCATGGAGAGGTACTCCAGGACGCCACCGAGCATGGTGCCGAGGATGTTCGCCGCAAGGCCCAGGTCCGCGGTCCCCTCCTCGTCCCGGAAGAAGCGTGCGAAGAGCACGTTCGCGAAGAGCACCGGGGAGAGCATCAGTGCGCCGGCCGCCGCGGCCCGGACCACCCCGGGGAGGGAGAGGACCGTCTCCAGGGGTACCAGGAACGCGACGGCGAGGGAGACCACCAGGAGCGTGGCCCAGGGCCAGGCCCGCCGCAGCCTCAGCCGCATCACCAGCAGGTTCGCCAGGAGCACCAGCACGAGGATCGCGAAGAAGGTGAACGCGTTGGTGGACCAGGTGGCCCCCAGGAACAGGGAGGCCCGCACCACGCTCGCGGTCTCGAGGAGCATGAACGCGGCGCCGCAGAAGAAGAGGTGCCAGTGGCCCCGCAGGAGGCCCCTCCCCGGCGCCGCCCCGCCCCGGGGGCGCAGGACCGCGACGCCCAGGACGCTGAAGAAGAGCACCGCGACCAGGACCCACAGGTAGTGCGACGGCACCTCAGCGGTCCTGAGGTACAGGAAGGGCCAGTCGTCCGTAGGCAGGTCCACCCCCCGCCGGAGCTGGGAGGGATCCGCCCAGCGGAAGCCCCAGGCCGCGCCCAGGTCGTCGGGGATCGCCGCGAGGCCGGGTCCGGCGAAGAGGACCGCGGTCATGTTGAACTCCGGCCGCACCAGGACCCGGGGCGGCGCATCCCAGACCTCGAAGAGCATCTCCGCAAGGCGCCGGACCAGCCAGTCGTGGCGGTAGTAGTTGTACATGACGAAGAGGCCCCCCTCCCGGACCAGGGCCCGGGCCTCCCGGAGGGACTCCAGGGTGAAGAGGAAGCTCTCCAGACGCACCGACGCCATGGAGCTGACCAGCCCCAGGGAATCCGGGAGGCCGAAGATCACCATGTCGTAGGTGCGGTCGCTGTTCTTCATGAAGACGCGGCCGTCCGTCGCGTGGGTGGTCACCCGCGGATCCCGATAGGGTCTGTTGGGGTGCAGCTCGACCCCGAGGCGCAGGATCGCCGGGTCGATCTCTACCGCGTCCACGTGGCCGACTCCCCGGCGCAGCGCGAACGCGGTGTCCGTCCCCGTGCCCGCGCCGATGATCAGGACCTCGGGGGGCGCCCCCCGGTGCGCGGCCAGGGCCTGGTACGGGAAGTCGTAGAACGGCTCCCGTTCCCGGATGTCCCCGATCACCTGGTGGAGGATCCGGTTCACGTCCAGGCGGAAGAGGGTCGACTCCGCCTGTCCCTCTTCCTCGAGCTCGTAGACCTGGATGCGGTAGTAGGGGGACCAGATTGCGTCCACGTCCGCGACCCCGCAGAGGGTCGGCGGGAGGAAGGCCAGGAGCACCAGCCATGAGCGCCGGGCCCGGGCCACGGCCAGGTAGAGGAGGGCCACGCCCGCGAACCAGGCCGCCGCTCCGAGGCCCAGAACCGAGCACCCGGCGAAGGCCGCGATCCCGGCCAGGCTCCCGAGGATGTTCACCGTGTACGCCCGCAGGGGTGCGCCCCGCCGCAGGAGCCGCCCCAACTCCTGGGAGGGCCCCACGTGGACCGCGGCGATGAGCACGAAGACCAGGGGCACGATGGCCCACATGGGGATCTGGATCCCCGCCCCCTCAGGGTTCGAGAAGTGGATCTCCGAGGTGGAGTTCACCACGACCTGGACCTGGGTGAGGAGGATCAGCCCCACCATCCCCGAGAGGATCAGAGGGAAGGCCTCGACCAGGTGGAGACGATCCCGCCGCGCCGCGACGAGCCCGAGGCCGATGCCGAGGAAACAACCCAGGAGGGCGAGGTTCGAGAAGTAGCCCAGGCGCATCACGTGCGCGGCGGTCCACCGGAGGACCGCCAGTTCCAGGAAGAGCACGAGGAAGCTGGCCAGGAACAGGCGGATCTCGGCACCCATGGGCACGAGATATTCAGACGTCTTCGGATCGTTCGACTTCACGCTTCGTCCTCAGAAGATCAGGGTACGCACGCCGGCACCCCACCAGGCCTGGGACGTCTCCTCGATGACCTACTCCACCTGCCCTGTGGCCGTGTCCACGATGACGATGTCGCCGCTGGCGTCGAAGGCGAAGGCCTTGCCGGTCCAGCCCGCCAGGCCCCACACGGAGGCGTAGCCGGACAGGACTCCGACCTCGGCGATCACCGCACCGGTGACCGGGTTCACCCCCCACACCGGTGCGCCCTGCCTGGAAGTGGTCCGGGGGAACAATCAAGGGCCGGATCAGCAGCGGTTGCTGCCGATCCGGTGATGCGGGGCTACCAGTTGCCG
>JBDRIT010000093.1:0-10006 GCA_043815665.1 Pseudomonadota bacterium | reverse complement strand
GAGGATCAACCCGCATTTTTCACCACCCATCTGCTGCAGCCGCCGATCCTCCTGCAGTCTCGGGCCGTTTCTCCCGCCGCAGTCCTCGACGATACTCCGGCATCGACTCCGGCTGCTCTGGTCCGAACAGCCCGACACAGCAGAATCTCGACGACTTCGCAACGATGTCTGGTGAGAAATGCGGGTCAACAGTGTCTTCTGCATGTTGCCTCCGGTCGGTTCAGGTCGGCTCAATCCTTGGATCTCCCCGGTAGAAAGTCAATCGGAAACGGGCGCCCGGGGCAGGATGAGGACCTCCTCTGACGCGCTCCACCCGGACACCCCGGGCGTGTGGATGGCGCTGGCTCGAACCGGGGGGAGGGGCCAGCTCCCGGGAGTCGACGCACGGAGGATCACCGTCCATTCGTACACCCCTGGGGCCATGACGTCCTGGAACAGGCGGATCCAGGTTCCCAGGTCCTCCGTTGCGTCCCAGCGCGTAGGGGACACGGCTGCGCCGTCCGCAGTCCCGGATGACGGGCTGAGACCGGCGGGGATGGGGATGTCCACGACGGTCCGGCGGCGGACCTCCGCTGTGACGACGCGGATCCGCAGGCGGACGAGATCACCCTCCCGGACCACGACGCGGAAGGGACCATCGCGGTCCGCTGCCCTGGCCGGCTCCACGAGGGACCAGGCGCGCTCGACGAGCAGGCCGTGGTCCTCCGCCGCGGTCGGCGCCCATCGAGGGGAGGAGGTGAGTGCGACCCGATAGAAGAGTCGCCCGTCCCCCCGCTTTCCGATGCGGATCATCTCCTCTCCGAGGTCCTGGAGCTCGGTCATGGGGATCCGGCCGCGGGCGTGATCCTGCGCCCTTCGGAATCCAAGGCCCAGGAACATCCTCTCCCCGAGCCAGGCCCGTGCTTCGTAGGAGGGTCTGTCCCCGGTGAGGTCCTCGTAGTATCGGGACAGGGCCATCAGCGCCCAGGTGTCGACGTGGGGCGTGGACCAGCGGCCGCGCCGCATGGAACCGATGAGCCCCGAGGTGATCCGTGGGATCAGGGTCTCCGACGGTCCGGTGGTGAGGAGTGCGTGGAGGACGACGGCGTCGGTGAGGTCCGGGGTGTGCAGCGCGCCGGGGGTGATCCCGTCCGGATCCTCGGGGAAGGTGACCCCGTCTCTGCGCTCGAGCGCCGCCTCACGGAGCCCCTGGTGCAGCTCCTCGATCCGCACGTCCGAGGGATCCAGCGCGTGGAGGGCCTCCATGAGCCATGCCCTGGCGTACAGGGGAACCGTCCGAGGGTTGACGGCGCCCCGGCCGGACGTCGCCAGGTAGAGGGCGTCCAGCTGCGCCGTCGCCGAGATGCCCATCAGGGCCAGGGCGCGGAGCGTGAGGGCCAGCAGGGCAGGGTGGGGTGCCTCCACCCCCGTGGCCTCGACCTTCTCTGCGAGGAAGCGTGTGAGCCGAGCCATGGCGGGAGGCGGGATCTCGACGCCGGCGCGTCGGGCCGCAACGAGGGCGGCTGCACACCGGGCGCTGGTGTAGAGGTCGCTGGGTTGCGCTCCGTAGCGGGGGTTGAACCCACCGTCCTCACGCTGCAGCGCCAGCAGATCCCGGGTCGATCCATCGATGGTGGCGGCCTCCCGAAGCACCGCGGAGAGCGCCGAGAGGGGCACACGTCGACCGCTGTCCCGGACCGCGACCAGCGCGAGGATCCGTGATGCGAGGTCGTCTGCGCCACCGAACGCTCCGTCCCCCTCCAGCAGGTGAAGGAGCGCGTCGGTCAGGATCATCCGGGGATCCGGCGCCACCGAGACCTCGAGGCCTCCGGTGTGAGGACACACGCGCCCGGGGGAGGTGAAGGGGATGCGCAGCGCGTTGTCGACGACGCCGTAGGCCGCAGCGCGTTGGACTGGTTCGCAGGGCAGCACCCGCACCGTGATCGTCTGGTGGACGAGGGCGCGCTCGGGGGAGGAGGAGGCGAGCGCCGCGGCGACTTGGAAGACGGCATCTCCGGGGACGAGCGTGGCCGCGTCCACGCGGATCCGCTCCATCGCACCGGGCGCCAGGGTCAGGCGGACCGGGTCGGAGTCGACCTCGGCGCCAGCAGCGCGGACTCGAACCAGGATCTCACGCGGCTCCTGTGCGCGGCTGCGAACCACCGCGCCGATCGAGAAGCGGTCTCCGGCCCGGGTGCGGGACGGCAGCTCGGCGTGAAGGACCAGCGGGGCTCGGATCCAGGCGCGGAGGCCGGTCACTGCGACCCTCAGGTCGTCCTCTGCCGCGACGACATAGAGGCGGCAGAAGCCCTCCTGGGCCGGCGCAGGGATCGGGAGCTTGAGGTCCCCTGACGGATCGGTGAGGAGTCCGCCGCGCTGGAAGAAGACCTCACCGGTCGCCTCAGAGATCCCGGTGATGGTGACTCCTGCGCTGCGCGGCTCCCCTGCGGTCGGGTGCACCGTCACCGACAGGTCCAGGGTCCCTCCCGGGGGGACCGCAGGAGACGCCAAGGCAGCGTGGAGGTCCGGGAACCCCTGGTCCAGGTCGAGGGCGGCCTCGAGCATGGGGATCGGCGCCGACGGTGAGCCCGTCGAAGCGAGGAGCGGGAGCGCGGACGGGCCGCTCGGTTCGAGGGCCTCGTCGTCGTCAGCGATCACCGGGGTGTGCATGTCGGGGGGCGCGAGTCCGGGGCCGGTCCCCGTGTGGAAGGACCAATGGACCCGGCGATCCAGGCGGCGCCCTGAGGGCGCACCCAGGCCCCCGGGGACCAGCACCTCGAACTCCTGGTCCCGCGGGAGGCCTCCCGCGACACGGAACGCCGCCACGGAGCTGCTGAGCCAGAGGGTTCGGCCCGGGATCCGCGGCTCGACGCTGAACGGAGGAATCGCGATGTCTGGCACATCGAGCGTGTCCAGGCCCACCATGGGCTGGTTGAACTCCACCATGACTGTGTCCGTGCGGACATCGTCTCCGGCAGGTGAGGTGCGGATCACCGCGAGGGGAGGGGCGGAGTAGGGTGCGCCGGTCAGGGGCTCCTCCTCCGGGGGGAAGGGCGGCGCGAGCTCCGGGGCCTGGGGGGCTGTTCCCTGGGGGATCTTGACGAGGTCGCCCCGGTCCTGCGTCGTCGGCCGCGCCTCCAGGGAGGGGAGGTCAGCGAAGGGGTCGTCGGCCCGCGCGGCGCCGACCGCAGTCACGATGGCCAGGGTCGCGAGACATGACAGTGCGCATCGCCCTGTGGGCATGGGCCCTCCTCAGCGGAGCAGTCGGCGGGCCAGCCGGGCGAACTCGTCGAACGCAGGCTTGCGACGGCCCGTGCGCTCCACCAGACCCCAGTGGGTCTCCGCCGGTCCGAAGTACCCCTTGTGCAACGGGTCATCGTACCATGCAAAGGCCAGCACGCCGAAGCGCCCGTTGGCTCGGAACCGATCGATGTCGTCGGCGAGGTCGCTCCAGACCTTGTCCCAGCGATCCCCGATGCCGAACAGTGTGGGCGGGGTCCAGGGAGGGACGCCCTCCGCGGGGGGCGTCCCGTTCCAATAGGGATCCACCCGGATCCGCTCGACGGTGAGCCGCTCCGCGTGGTTGATGGGACCTGCGCCGTTGCCGTGGAGCAGGCCGGCGATCGCGTCGGCGGCGCGGGAGAGGAGGTTCCTCGCGAGGTTCGGCAGGGCGCGGTCTTTACTGACCGGCGGTATCCCGGCCGGCAGGGCAGGGACCGAGAACAGGAGCAGGAGCACGGCGAGGAGGGCCCGGAAGCGTCGGGGGGCCATCGGATCAGACCTTGCGGGAGATTTGCATCCAGCGGTTGCACATGGGGCAGGGGACCTTGCCCCGGCCGTGGGCCCGCTTCTTCTCGACCTTCACGCCGCAGAGGCGGCACTCGAGAAAGTCCCCGGGAACCCGCGGCCGCGGCGCACCGCCATTCGCTCCGCCGGCTTTCCGGTTCGAGGAGCCCCAGGACTCCTGGGGGGTGCCGAAGGTCCAGAAGGGATCGTCGGCGGCGAGGCCGCCGGGCCGGCTCTTGGAGGAGCGTCGTTGCTGGCCACGTCCCTGGCCGCCGCGGCCGTCCGCGGGGCTCGTGGTGACCACCTCGAGGTTGTTGAAGTCGTGCTGTGGCTGCCGGTCCTCCAGGGGAGTGGCATCCACCGCTTGGGGCTCGGGCTCCTTTGGGAGGGGCTCCTGCCCAGAATCTTCATCATCGGGCTCGGGGTCGCCGATATCGTGCTTGTCATCATCCAGCATTGGTGCCTCCAGTTCAGGCCCGGTCTGTCTAGCAGAAGTCGTCGTCTCTGTCTTGTGAAATCGCGGAATCTGTGAGGGGGCCTGCCGGCGGCAGGAGCTCCGTGAACCGGTCCAGGGGGTAGTGGACGCGGTGGAGCATGAGGCCGTGGCCTGGCGCAGTGCGGCCGGCGAGGGTCCGGTCCCTGGCGTCGATGAGCTCCCGAATCCATCCGGGCTCCCGGGTGCCTCGACCGACCTCGACGAGGGACCCGACGATGATGCGGACCATGTTGCGCAGGAACGCGTTGGCCCGAATCCTGATCCGCACAATGTCCCCGTCCCGGGTCACGTCCACCCTCTCGATGTGCCGCAGGGGCACCTTCGAGTCGCAGTGAGCGGCCCGGAAGCTCGTCAGATCGTGCTGGCCCAGGAACGCACCGGCGGCCTCAGCCATCCGCGAGGCATCCAGCGGCATCGGCACGTGCCAGGACCGATCTGCAAGGAGGGCGCGGGGAAAGCGCTCGTTCCAGATCCGGTACACGTAGGTCTTCCCCAGGGAGTCTCGTCGGATCTCGAAGTCGTCCACCGTGCGGGCGACCTGCCGGATGGAGACGTCATCGGGGAGGTGCGCGGCGAGGCCCCGGAGGTAGGCCTTCAGGGGGAGGTCCCGAGGAGGTTTGATCAGCGCAGGATGGGCCGCCCCGTGGACCCCCGCGTCCGTGCGCGACGAGGTGACAACGGTGATCGGGTGCCCCAGGAACTCCGCCAGGCCCTTCTCCAGGACGGCCTGGACCGTGGGCACGCCGTTCTGGCGCTGCCAGCCGTGGAAACCGCCTCCGCGGTACTCGACGATGAGGAGGATGGGGCTCACATCTCGAAGGCGAGGCCGAAGGTCAGCCCATGAGACGTGAGGTCGAGGCTCTTGCCCGAGGCGAAGTCGTTGAGCCAGTGGACGCCGTACTCCACGAAGAGGTAGCTGTTGTTGACGCCGAGCTCGTTGTCGAAGACCTTGGCGGAATGGGGCTCGAAGATGTCCAGATGCAGGTGCAGCGCGATGGCTGCGTTGAGCCCCATCGTGCCTCCGGTGGCGGAGATCTTCTTCCCGCTGGTGGAGGTCCACGAGGAGGTCTCGCCGAGGCCGTCGGTCATCCACCAGAATGCATAGGTGAGACCACCCTTCACCGCCAGGACGAAGGGGATCTTGTACTTCTGGGCGAGGACGTCCATCCGGTAGACGAGGCCCATGTCCAGGGGGACCATTTTGAACTTGGTCTCGTCCGAGGACTTGGAGCCGTCGGCGAGGAGGCCCCGGCCCTGGACCCAGGCGTAGCCCGCCGTGCCGAAGAGCCCCAGGGAGCCGAAGGGACGCCAGAACTGCCAGTCCAGCTCACCGCTGAAGTGGATCATGTCGTCATCGCCGAAGGAGCTCGAGTAGGGTCCGGTTCCGGAGAACTCGTCGTCGATGCTCGGGTGATAGAACCCGAAGCGCACCTCCATGGCCATGAACTGGGGGCTCTCCTCCGCCAGGGCCGGGGGCGCAGCGAGGAGGAACACGAGGGGCAGCAGGGTGATGCAGGTCTTCATGCCTCGACCCTCCGTGCGTTACGGTTCAGGCGCCTTCGGCGGAGCGCAAGGAGGCCGACGGCGAGGGCGAGGAGCAACCCCAGGGGCGCTGCGGCACCCCACTCGACGGCCAGCCAGGCCGCGCCCACCAGCGGCCACAGGAGGAGCCGCGTCGCGCCCCGCAGGAGCGGGCGACCCTCGATGAGCCGCGCCAGCGCCGGGCCCTCGACGTAGTACGTGTCCACCAGGGCCCGGCCAAAGGCCGAACCCAGCAGGATCTGGTCACGGAACCGCCGCAGGACCATGACCTTGGGGGCCATGGGGCTCCCCCAGGCAGCCGTCGCGACGAAGCAGTACCCACCGGCCTCATCGCCGCCGCTGTTTTTGTACTGCTCCCAGAAGTCGTCCACGTTCACGGGCGTGGCGTTCTCCAGGGTGGAGAGCTTCGACTCGTTGTCGTAGTTGTCCACCGCAACCACGCCCACGAAGACCTCCTCCCCGAGGGGCAGGCCGCTGATGGTGTAGCTCTTTGCGGTGAGGTCCTTCTTCTTCGAGACGTCTGTGAGATCTGCGTCGGTGAAGGCAGCGGTGTCCCAATAGACGTTGTAGGTGATGTCTCCGCTGTTGGACTCGTCGGTCCAGCTCACCTTGAGGTTCTTCTCGCCCTCGGCGAGGGTGACCTTCGAGGGCGGGACGGGGGCCTCGTAGTCCCACTTGAAGTCTACGACCTCGACGATCTTGGTCTCGGTGTAGTCGCCGTCCTGGAAGAAGAAGTACAGCGCCGCGCTGCCGGTGTCTCCTTCGTCGCACTCGTCGCCGAGGAGGTCCGGCAGCTCGATGAAGATCTCGTTGTTCGAGTAGCCGTCCAGATCCGTGCGGGTCACCACGTAGCGGCAGGTGTCGGTCTCCTCGTCGGAGATGCTCCCGGTGTCCGAGCACGAGCCCACCTTCACGGCATAGTCGAACCCGGAGTAGATGGAGGAGACGGACCACTTGAGCAGGATGCGCGGGGTGAGGGAGCCCGTGTCGTCGGCCTTCCCGAAGGAGGGTTTGTGCGCAGCGCCGTCGGCGGGATCCACGTCCGCCTCTTCGACATCCTCTTCGGGGACAAGGGTGTCCTCGTGGGTGACCACGTCCTCGGAGGGATCCTCTTCGACCACCACCTCGCCGTCGGCGACGACGGGCGTCTCGTACTGACCGAGGTAGAGGAGGCAGTCCTTGTAGTTGACCCGGAACTCGTCCTTCAGGCGGTCATCGATCTCCCCTTCCAGGTCGCCCACGCCGCTGATGCTGTTGATGGAGAACCCCTCCACCGCGCCCGCCGCCGGGGCCGCGCCCAGGAGCAGGACGATGGCCAGGAGCGTCGCCGGACCCTGATGTCGTCTCATGGAACCCTCCTCGTCGTCGGCGACGACTCTGCGTCGCGCCGACCCGTGGATAAAAGCAATCTCCGTGCCACCTGGCGGGGCCTGCGCCGGGCCCGGTGCCACTGCCCGGGCGGGCCCTCGAGGGCCGTCAACGGTGTCGATTTGGCAGCCCAACGGGGCAGCGCCCGGTGTCGATTGTCAAGTCGTCAATGCCGGCGGCCGGTCCTTCGTCAAAGCAGACCGTCCGCCAGCATCCTCTCTGCAATCTGGAGGCTGTTGAGGGCGGCCCCCTTCCAGAGGTTGTCGGACACGATCCACAGGTCGTAGGTGCAGGGCTTGTCCGGGTGCTTCCGCACGCGGCCCACGAACACGTCCATGGCCTCGACGGTGTTGATCGGCATGGGATAGACCATCTCTCGGGGTGCGTCGAGGACCGTGAGTCCGGGCTGCTCCGACAGGGCCCGGCTGAGGTCGTCCCGGGAGATGTCCTTGGACGTGACGACCTGCACCGCCTCGCCGTGGCAGGCGAAGGTCGGCACCCGCACCGCAGTGCAGGAGACCAGCAGGTTGGGCATGCCCAGGATCTTGCGGGTCTCGTCGATGGTCTTTCGTTCCTCGGTGGTGTATCCGTCGTCGAGCACGTCTCCGATCTGCGGGATCAGGTTGAACGCGATGCGGTGGGGGAAGACCTCGGTCTCCACCTCCTGCTCGGTGAGGAGACCCAGGGTCTGGGCGGCCAGCTCCTCCATCGCCTTGTTGCCGGCGCCGCTCACGGATTGATAGGTGGCCATGAAGACCTCTTCGAGCCCCGCGATCCCCCGGATCGCATTCAGGACCACCGTCAGCGGGATCACGGTGCAGTTGGGGTTGGCGATGTAGCCCTTGTGACCTCCTGCCGCCTCGGGGTTGACCTCCGGGACCACCAGGGGGACCTCGGGATCCATGCGGAACGCCGAGGAGTTGTCCACCACCACGAGGCCCGTACCCCGGACCCACTCCCGCAGCTGGCCGCTCACGGCCTTGCCCGCGGAGGCGAGGACGAGCCCCGGGCCGCCGGTCAGGAGGGCCTCCCGGGTCAGGGCTTCGATGTGGAGCTGTGACTCACCGAACCACACGGCGCTGCCCGCAGAGCGCTCGGAGGCGAACCCGCGCAGGGTACCCACGGGGAAGTCCCGCTCGACGATGAGCCGGAGCATCTCTCGCCCCACGAGCCCCGTCGCGCCCACCACGGACACGTCGATGGTACGTCTGTCGGTCATGTCGTCACGCCTTCCGGAGGTCCGAGGTCCGCATCTTCGCCGGCGACCCGGCAGAGGGGAGTCTAATGCCGCCTCCCTCCATCGTCAACCGGCGGCGCAGCCGACCGAGCTCCGCTGCGAGGCGCTGGTACTCCATGGCGAGGTTCGTCCGCCCGGCCGCCATCTGCTCGTCGGAGCGGCGGGTGAAGATGGACTCGACCTGACCCGGGTCGCCGTGTCGCATCCAGTCCCCGCCCACCACCAGCGAGCGGTCATACTCGGCCCGCGCCTGCTCGTCCATGAGGGCGTGGTAGGCGTGTGCGAGCTCAGCGAAGAGGGACTTGGCCTGGTCCTGCAGTCCGATCTCCACGCGGTCCGGGTGGCAGACGAGGGCCAGGCTCCGGTAGCGGGCCTTGAGTTCCCTGGGAGAGGAGAGGGGGGAGACCCCGAGGAGCTCGTACCAGGTGCCGCCGCTCCGGAGGAGCGAGAGCTTGTCCAGCACCACGGGCCGGCCATGGGTCCGCTGCGCCACCTCGTGAGGGACCGCACGGGACTGTCGCAGCTCCGTCGAGAGGTATCCGAACCCGAGGAGGATTGCGCCCAGCCGGGCTGCGCGGGCGGACCGTGAGAAGAGGGACGCTTCCTGCCAACCAGGCAGCCGGTCCAGCATCCCGTCCCGGTCCCGGGCGCGCAGCGCGGGAGGGATCCTCCGTCCGGGGGCCAGGCGCACCCATCGGTTGCCGAGGCGTTCCTCCAGCCAGAAGAGATCCTGCTCCTGCACGACGTCCATGGCCTCGGCGGCAAGGCTCAGTGGATTCGAGAGATGCGCGGAGAGTGGCACGGGGCCGAAGCCACCCATCCCCTCGACGAACTGGAAGCCCCCGCGGGACAGGGTCAGGACCTTGCGCAGCCGGGCGCTGAGCTGTCGCTCCAGCGCAACCTCGAGGCCCCCCGGGGTGAGCGCCCCGAGGGCGATGAGGTGTTGCCCCAGGAGCTTTCCGTCTTCGGCCTGGTGCTTCAGGGCCTTCCGCAAGGAGCGCTGGCCCCGGCGGTCATCCATGGAGAGGAAGTGTCCGAGGTGGGTGGCTTCGTCCCCGGCGCTGTGACAGAGCCAGCCGCGCTTGAACCAGAGGCGCGTCGTCCCGTCGGAGGCCTCGACGTCGAGGACCCCGGTGGACCGGTTCTGATACAGACGGCCGATGAGGAGGATTGCGGGGAGGTCGGAGAACCGACCCCTGTGCTCGTCGAACTGGATCATCGTCCCTCGCGGTGCGGAGCCAACCGAAGACCAGTGTCCCCCGGAGGGGGAGGGCGTCAATTATTGGGCTCTTGTGACATCTTCGTAGGTAGTCTTTACTTCCTCCACGCGGGCCCAAAGCGAAACCCATAGTGGCCGCGTCCATCCATCGGTCACGGTCACGGTCACGGTCACGGTCACGGTCACGGAAAAACAGAGGAGGAGCCAATGGATAGGCGGCGTCGGATTGATGGGATTGTGTCCATCGAGGAGATCGTCGCTGCCAAAGCTTGCCGACCGTATCGCCGCCATGCTCACGAAGCTCATCAGGCACGCTGAGGTTGAGCAACGGTCGGTGGGTCGGGCACTGAACGACTCAGGTTCGCCGTGACCGTGACCG
>JBDRIT010000092.1:0-2232 GCA_043815665.1 Pseudomonadota bacterium | reverse complement strand
ACGCTCTTGGACCTTGGGCCGGCGGGGAACATCGTCGTCAACAACCCGAACCTGACGGTGGTGCTGTCCAGGGTCCAGATCATCGGGGGGGAGATCGAGGTCACGGCGGGTCACCGGTTGGAGATCCGACGATGTCGTTTTATGCCGCTCGATGGTGCGAATGGCGTTTCCTGGAACAACAGCAACCCGGCCGGCACCCTGCTGGTGGAGGAGAGTCGGGTGGTGGGGCGCAGGAAGGGTGTGGCGTCCCAGAGCCAGGTCCCATTCGGTGCGATCGAGATCAAGCGAACTGTCTTCGAGGACTGCAAGTTCTCGGCGGTCAACCTCCCCGGCGCGGGCGACGTCATCCTCGAGAGGAACTGGGTGGTCGGCGGCGAAGACGGAGAGGTGATCTTGATCGACGCGAAAGACGTCGTGGGAGACTATGAGGTGCGTCTGGAGCGCAACTGGATCGACGGGGCGCGCAAGGGGATCCTCCTGCAGCGCCTCGCTGGTCTGGAGCATCACGTCATCGACAACTCCCTCCGAGCCACGGAGCAGACTCCGCTCACTCTCTTGAATGTCGAACATGCGACCCTGCAGGGGACCCGCGTCTGGAATCCGGTCTCCGACCTGTCGGGGATCTTCCTGACTGGGGTCCTTGTGGAGAACAGCAAGGACGTCATGCTGGAGGGATGTGTGATTTCGGGGACAGGAAATCACGGCATCGAGGTGAAGACCTCGTCGGAGATCACGATCCTGGACAGCAGAATCACACGGTGCAACTCCAAGGGAATCTGGTCGCAGGACACCACCGGCTTGTCCATCCTCGGTGGCGTGGTTTCGGACACGAACTGCGGCATCGACGTCAAGGGAGGCGATGTCGTGATCCAGGATTTCGTCTCTGCGGGGAACGACACCTACGGGGTCCGGATTCGGGAAGCCTACGCGTTGGAGGTTCGGGACAGTGAGCTGGTCGGTAACGGCAGCATCGGACTCTTGGCCAGCTCCCTGCAAGGGGACGACGAGACCTCCTACATCGTATCGGGGAACCGTATCCAGGAAAACATCGGCGTTGGTCTCCTCGTCCGATCCGGCGGCTTCGGCGACGTTGATGTAGACAACAACACGATCCTCGGCACGGGGCCGGGAAGCATCACCAATGTGCAGGGATCGGTCATCGTTGGGGATGGCGTGGCAATCCTAACCGGAACAGATGGGGTAGCGTCCCGCGCGACCCTTGGTGAGAACGAGGTTCGGGGGAACGAACGCCTGGGCGTCATCGCCCATGGCGAGGGGACGGTGCTCGTCTCCGCACCCCAGGATGTCGTCCTGTCACTGAATGGATGGCTGGCCCCCCTCTGCCTCGGCGGCGGCGGAGACCCCCATGTCTGCCAGGTGGAGCAGGATGCCGGCATCGTGGAGCAGCCGAACCTGATCCTCTACCAGGCCGGCGCCGTGGTCGAGGGCGGCGCGAAGGCTTTCGAGCCGACCGCGCTGGTCCCGGTCACAGGCCTTGATCAGCTGGGTGGTGGAGGTGACCCGAGATGAGCGGAGGTTGTGGATGAGGAGCTTCCGGAACCTGTCCTTACGGCTCAGGAGAACCTGGGCTGCTGCCTGGCGGATCGCCTTGATCCTGTCGACGGCATGTGGCGGCGAGGAGTCGAGGCCAGAATCCACCTGCCCGGGAGGCAGCGAGGACGGTGCATGTGTGTGAAGGAGCGGCGTGGCTCTCTGGATTTTGGAGATGGGGTCTGCATGTGGCCCGCGGGAGATCGACAGATGTTGCGATGCACCAAGACTTCGGCGCTTCTCTTGCTTGTGCTGGCTGCGTTGGTTTCATGCACCCATCAGATTTCGACTTTTGAGCCGGAAGTGTTCCCTGATGAGGAGTCGGAACCATCTCCCCCTCCGCCCATGTGCCCTGAGGGCAGCGAAGTGATCGGCGATTGGTGTCGGTTCCCCTGTCCGGAGGGATGGGAGCGGGACCAGGACGACGTCTGCATGCCGCCCTGCCCAGACGGCTGGCTCGACACGGACCAGGGCTGTGCGCCGCCCTGTCCGGACGGGATGGAGACCGTCGGGATCCTCTGCCGGCCTCCCGAGGATTCGGTGGGGCCGGGTCTGGACCCCGGTGATCCATGGGACGATGAAGGCAGCGAGACCTCTGACGAGGTCCTGCACGTGGCCGCCGGGGGCAGTGGCCAGGGCCCCGGGACGGCCGATGAACCGTTCGGAACGATCCAGCAGGCC
>JBDRIT010000091.1:0-8362 GCA_043815665.1 Pseudomonadota bacterium | reverse complement strand
ATGGTCGAGGCCGAGGCCCCCCTGG
Organism: Pseudomonadota bacterium; assembly: GCA_043815665.1. Taxonomy (GTDB): domain Bacteria; phylum Myxococcota_A; class UBA9042; order CAIXZC01; family CAIXZC01; genus CAZNWW01. The sequence continues at coordinate 8,337 of JBDRIT010000091.1, read as the reverse complement.
AGCTGGATCCCGTCCATGAGCAGAAGGCAGCACCGGAGCCTGAGGTCACGCCGGAGTTCAGGGCCGTGCCGGAGGTCGAGGCCGCCTCTGAGCCCGGGGAGTCCGGGGCTGTGCCCCGAGGCCGTGACCGTGACCGTGCCTGAGGCCGAGCCCGAGGCCGAGGCCGAGCCCGAGGCCGTGACCGTGACCGTGCCCGTGACCGAGCCCGTGACCGTGACCGTGACCGTGACCGAGCCCGTGACCGTGACCGTGACCGTGACCGACTCCTCCGTGGAAGGCCCGTCCACGGGTCAGGATCAGGGCGTGGACGCCCCTCCCACAGCGGATTCCGAGCCAGACTCCCTGCCCGAGGCCGATTCCGTATCCGATTCCGAGCCCGCGCCGAAGCCCGAGCCGGAGCCCGAGGCTCCCGTCGTGGTGGAGCCGGTGAAGAAGCCGCCCCCCGCCGCGCGCCTGGCCCTCGTCCCGACGCCGCGCAGGCTGATGAAGAAGGACCCCTACAGGGCCGTCGTGGTGACCTTGCCGGACCCGACCGAGATCGCCGCGCAGCAGCGCCGCGAGGCGATCGTGGCCTCAGCGCCTCCGCCAACGGCGCCGCCGGATCCCGACGCGGATCGCGCCGCTGGACGCGCCCGGCGTCCCGACAAGCGCGGCCCGCCGGGGGCCGCTGACAGAGAAGCGGCGCAGCGCCGCGGCCGACGCCTGATCTACGATCGCCGCAAGGAGCAGGGCTTTGGCATGGGCGGTCGAGGCGGACGGGTCCGCGGGCGTCGCAAGAAGGGCGGGAAGGACGACATGTTGGCCGCCGTCCACATCAAGCGGTCGGTCAAGATCAACGAGACCATCTCCGTCGGGGAGCTGGCCAGCGGCATGGCCGTCAAGTCCTCGGAGCTGATCCAGAAGCTCTTCACCATGGGCGTCATGGCCACGGTGAACCAGGAGCTCGACTTCGAGACGGCCCAGATCATCGCGGAGGAGCTCGGCCACGAGGTCCAGAATGTTTCCTTCCAGGTCAACGAGCACATCAAGGTCGTCACGGACACCGACGAGGACATGGTCGCTCGCCACGCGGTGGTCACCATCATGGGCCACGTCGATCACGGAAAGACCTCCCTCCTGGACGTGATCCAGAAGTCCAACATCGCGCACGGCGAGGCCGGTGGGATCACCCAGGCCATCGGCGCCTACGTGGTGAAGACGAAGAGGGGACAGGTCACCTTCATCGACACCCCGGGTCACGAGGCCTTCTCGGCCATGCGTGCACGCGGTGCGAAGGTCACGGACATCGTGATCCTGGTCGTCGCTGCGGACGACGGCGTCATGCCGCAGACCCGGGAGGCTGTGGCCCACGCCCGCTCCGCCGGCGTCCCCATCGTCGTCGCCGTGAACAAAGTCGATCGCCCGGAGGCGGATCCGAAGCGTGTCAGGAACGAGCTCGTCGAGCTCGAACTCATCCCAGAGGAGTGGGGCGGCCAGACCCTCTTCATCGATGTCTCGGCCAAGACCAAGGCCGGCGTCGACGACCTCCTCGAGGCCGTGACGCTCCAGGCCGAGATGATGGAGCTCAGCGCCAATCCGAACAAGATGGCCGGCGGTATCGTGCTCGAGTCGCGCCTGGAGAAGGGACGCGGCCCCGTCGCCACACTCCTCATCCAGCAGGGGACGCTGCGGGTCGGCGACATGGTGGTCTCCGGGACCTGCTTCGGCAAGGTCCGGGCGATGCTCGACGACAAGGGGAAGAACATCAAGGAGGCCGGCCCCTCCATGCCCGTGGAGATCCTCGGCCTAAGCGCAGTCCCCATCGCGTCGGATCCCTTCAACGCCGTGGAGGACGAGAAGGCCGCCCGCGCCGTGGCGGATCACCGCACCAGCAAGGAACGGGACGAGAAGTACTCCAAGACGTCGGCGCTCTCCCTGGAGCAGCTCTTCGCCAAGACCGGTGACGAGAAGAAGGAGATCGCGGTCGTCCTCAAGGGGGACAGCCAGGGTGGTGTGGAGGCGGTCTCCCAGGCGTTGCAGAAGATTACCGACGAGCGGGTGGGGATCCAGATCGTCCACGAAGCCGTCGGCGGGATCACCGAGAGCGACGTGAACCTGGCGATGACCGCCGGTGGCTTCATCATCGGCTTCAATGTCCGGCCCGAGGGCAAGGCGCGCAACGCTGCCGACCAGGCAGGCGTCGAGATCAAGACGCACACCCTGATCCACGACATCATCGACATGGTCAAGGCGGCCATGGAGGGTGCCCTGGACAAGATCGCGAACGAGATCTACCTCGGCCGCGCCGAGGTCCGTGAGATCTTCCAGGTGCCGAAGATCGGTCGCATCGCCGGCTCCCACGTCATCGACGGGAAGATCCTCCGCAGCGGCAAGATCCGCCTCATTCGGGAGGGCACCGTGGTCTGGGACGGCAGGCTCGGATCCCTGCGGCGCTTCAAGGATGACGCGAAGGAAGTGGCCCAGGGGTTTGAGTGCGGGCTCAGCCTGGACGGCTTCAACGACATCAAGATCGGGGACATCGTCGAGGCGTACCAGATCGATTTTGTGGCCGCCAAGTTGGAAGAGTAGGCACGATGAAGGCCTGGACGCGTGGGGAGCGTGTCGGCAAGCTCGTCCGCCAGATCCTGGCAGATCGGCTCTCGAGGGGGACCTCGGAGCGGGACCTCGAGGGGGTGATCATCACCGACGTGAAGATGGCCCCGGACATCAAGATGGCGTCCATCTACTTTCAGCTCCTCCAGGGGGACAGGGAGCCGGCTCGTGTGGAGCGTGCCCTGGCCGCGCTGGAGCGTGCGAAGCACCTGCTACACCAGGAACTCCGAAAGCAGATGAAGATCAAGTTCGTTCCCACGTTGCGTTTCTTCCACGACGCGAGCCTCGACCGGGTCCATCGCCTGGAGTCCATCTTCCGAGAGCTGGACGACGAGCGTCACGACGATGAGTCGTAGGCGCCGTCGCGCGATCGGACCCCCCGGGCTCCTCCTCGTCGACAAGCCAACCGCTGTGTCCTCCGCGACGGCGACCCGCGCGATCGGGCGTCGGTTTGGTCTGGACCCCGTTGGTCACACCGGCACCCTCGATCCCGCGGCGACGGGGCTCCTGGTGGTCTGTACCGGCTACGGAACCCGCCTGGTCCCGTGGCTCCAGGAGGGCGAGAAGGTGTACACCGCGTCGGTCCGCTTCGGGGCGGAGACCTCCACCGGCGACGGGGAAGGTGAGATCACTCGGTCCGCACCGGTGCCCATGGATCTGTGGGAGTCCCTCAGGGTCGTGATTCCGCAGTTCACCGGAGTGATCACCCAGGTCCCCCCGATCTTCTCGGCGATCCGCATCGGCGGGCAGCGCGCCCACGCGCTGGCTCGGATGGGGGCATTGGACGATGATGCGGTCCCACCGCGGGAGGTCACCATCCACGATCTGACGATCCTGGGAATCCAGGGGGACGAGGTCTCCCTCCAGGTGACCTGCTCCCCGGGGACCTACATCCGCTCCCTGGCCGTGGATCTCGGGCGCACCCTGGGCTCCGCTGCCCACCTGTCGGCGCTGCGGAGGTCCCGGACCGGCGGCTTCGATGTGGCCGACGCCGTGCCCCTGGACACCCTCCTCGAGATGGAGGCGCCGGGGCCGCACTGGCGTCCCCTTCCCGACGCGTTGCCGCACTGGCAGCTGCGGCCCCTGGACGGGGAGGAGCTGGCGCTGGTCCTCAACGGGGGTCCCGTCGAGGACACCGGCGGGCTTGGAGAGGGGCCCGTGATCCTCGTGGATGCCGATGGGAGCGCGGTCGCCGTCGGTGAGGTCGTGGAGGAGGAGCCCGGCCCTCGGGTCGTGGTGCGACGGATGCTCAGGGACGTGGTCAGGGAATCCTGACGAGGAACTTGAAGCCGTCGGCCTCGCGGGTGACCGTGACCCGGACCCCCCGGCGGGCCTCACCAGACAGGATCATCTCGGCGATGCGATTCTCCACCTCGACCTGCAGGACCCTCCGCATGGGACGGACCCCCTCGTCCCGGAGGACCCCGCCCCGCTCGAGGAGCAGCTCGAGGGCCTCGTCGGACATGGTCACGCCGATGTCCTTCTCCGCGAGGAGCCGGGTGTTCAGCTTCGCCGCCAACTTGCGGGAGACGTCCAGGGCCTGGGGCCGCGTCAGGGGCCTGTAGATCAGGGCCTCGTCCACGTTCCTTCGCAGGACCTCGGGGACCGCGGCCCCGAGCTTCTCCCAGAGACGTTCGTCGGACATTTCGGTCACGTTCGCCGTGCTGGACGTGAAGCCCACGGAGGGACCGGCGCCGCCGGAGAAGAGGTCCGGATCCGCATCCATGGTGAAGAGCAGGACCGTGTTGGAGAAGGCCACCGTGCGGCCCTTTCCGTCCATGAGCTTCCCCGTGGCCACCAGGCGCCCCAGGAGCTCCTGGACCTCGGGGTGGGCTCGGGAGAAGTCCTTGAACAGCAGGATCTGGAAGGGCCGACGGTACATCAAGTCGGTGAGCTGACCGCCCTGCTCGTAGCCGACGTACCCTGGGCTGGTGCCCACCAGCTTGGCCACGGAGTGTCCCTCGGTGTACTCCACGCCCTCGAAGATCCGGATCCCGTGCTCGTCATCGAAGAGGAACTCTCCCAGGGCCCGTGCAGTCTCCGAGCGACCCACCCCGGGGGGCCCGACGAGGATGAAGCTGGCGAGGGGGCGGTCGCCGCCGAGACCGGCCAGGCCGCGCTTCAACGCATCGGCGAGGCGCACGAGCTGGTCGTCGTGCCCGACAACCCGCTCCTTGAGGAAACTCACGAGGTGGTTGTATCGGTTCGCCGCGGAGAGGAGGAGCTTCTCCACGGGGATGCCCACCTTCTCGGAGACCACCTCGGCGACGTCCTCCTCGGTGACCTCGTCCCGGCCGTCGGCCTTGCAGCCGGCGCCGGCGAAGTCCAGGACCTCGATGGCCTTGTCCGGGAGGAAGCGGTCGAGGACATAGCGTACGGTCAGGCGCACCGCTGCGTCCGCCGCTCTCGGGGAGTAGCGGATCCCGTGGTGCTCCTCGTAGAAGGGGAGGACCCCCCTGAGGATCTTCACCGTGTCGTCGGGGCTCGGCTCCTCGATCATCACCGGCTGAAAGCGGCGCTCCAGCGCAGGATCGGACTCGATGTACTTCTTGTACTCCTTGAGGGTGGTGGCGCCGATGCAGGGGAAACGTCCCCGGGAGAGGGCGGCCTTGAGCTCGTTGGCTGCGTCCAGCGCGCTGTCCCCCGAGCCTGCACCCACCATGGTGTGGATCTCGTCGATGAAGATGATGAACCGACCATCGCCCTTCTCCACCTCCCTGCGGAGCTGGATCATGCGCTCCGAGAAAGAGCCTCGGAGGGAGGTCCCTGCGACGAGGGAGGAGGTCTGGAGGCTCAGCACGACGCGATGGTGCAGGGGCGCGCTCGCCGGGGTCCGGTTCGCGATCTCCCTGGCGAGGCCTTCTGCGAGGGCCGTCTTTCCGACCCCGGGCTCTCCGACCAGGCAGGGGTTGTTGGTGTTGCGCTTGAGGAGGGTCCGGATCACCTGCCGGATCTCCTTGTCTCGACCGATGATCGGGTCGATCTCACCCAGGAAGGCCTTTCGCGTCAGGTTGTCGGTCATGGAGACGAGGAGCGGGAACCGCTGCTCGTCGAGGTCGAAGGGCGTCTCTCCGCCGTCCCAGCGCCTCTCCTCCTCCTCGTCCCCTTCGTCTCCGTCTTCGTACCCGTCCCCGGGTTCCACGCGCTGCGGGGGGGCTTTCCCGATCTCCACGTCCCCGTTGCGGATTCGTGTCGCCTCCTCCTCGCTGCGTCGATCCTCCTCGACGTCCTCCTCGCTCACGGGCTCGATGGTGCGGGTGATCCGCATGTTCGCCTGCTTGGCGTTGAGCCGGGTGCGGATCCGCGAGAGGTTCACCCCGGCCTTCTCCACGGCCTGGAAGGCCAGGGAGCGCCGGAGGCGGAGCATCGCATCCAGGAAGAAGAGCGGGTTGACGAAGGGGTTGTTCCGGGAGGCTGCGAGTTGGAAGGCCTTTCCGCGGCAGAACGCCATGGTGTCGTCGGGCTCCGACAGGCCGCGAGGCCCAGCGGCCTTTCGCATCTCTTCGATGATGTCGAGGAGGCTCTTTCCCTGTCGGTCACGGCGCTTCTTGTCGTCCTTCAGGAAGAGGCCGCTTTGCTCCAGGACCGGGAGCGCCGTATTGGGCTGGATGCGGAGCATCGCGATGAGGATGTGCAGGGTCGACAGCTCCTCCTTGTAGTGCAACGCGACCTTGTCTGCGAGGTCGAGGATGTTGCGGAGGTCGCCGCTCATTACGAGGGTGTTTGCCATCCTGCCCTCCCTCAGGGACGCAAGACCCGTCGGGTCTCGCGCTCATCGACGGTGATCTCGAAGTCCTTGCGGAGCTCCGGCGGGGTCTTCCCCGGTCCGGAACGTTCGTACCGCATGGTGAGGTTGACCTGATAGGTCCCGGGCGCAAGCTGGAGCTGGATCGCCTCCGCCCTGGTGCGAACCGGACCCGGGCCATCGGGGTAGAGGGTCCGGGGAAACTCGAACGTCGACGTGCTGATCCAGCTCCCTTCGGTGTCCAGCACCTTGACCTCCACCAGGTCGAGGACTCCGTCCCCCAGTCGGTGGACCCGCTCCAGATCCACCGAGATCGTCACATCGCAAGGTGCGTCACGCATGAACCAGAGCGCGCCGGCCAGGACCCCGAAGAGGACGAGGTACCGGATCCGGCGGTTCTTCAACTGATCACGGATGGTCGTGAGGAGGCGCTTCATGGCGTGGGACTATAGCACGCCGCGGGGAATGGACAATGGACAAAGGACTTTGAATCAGAGGTCCGGGGACCGTGACGGTGGGTTTCGGTCGACGATCTCGAAGGCCGCGGTGCCCGTCGCACGCAGCGTCCGATCGATCATCCGAAGCGGGTCGCGCAGCCGCAGGCTCAGGTCCGAGAGCTTGCTGTTCCGGCACCAGAGCCTGGATCCGTCCGTGTCCAGGTACTCCACCAGCGCGACCGGTCCATCGAAGGTCGCCGCGCCGGTGAGGAGCGCGGCGCCTGCGCGGGCCGTGAAGGTCCACCGGTCCCCGTCGAGACGGGAACGGGTGGCCAGGAGATCCATCGGCGTGGACGAGGTCCAGCTTCGGCGGCCCTGGTGGAGCACCAGGGAGGTGAGGGGCGGGCTGAGCACGCCGCCGTTGGAGGGGCGTCCACGCCCCGATTGCCGTCCCCCGACGTCCACCCGGGCCGAGAGCGCCTCGAACACCGCGTCTTCGCCGCCGTCCCAGTGGTTGCAGTGGACCCAGACCCAGGAGTGGGCCTGCTGGCTGCCGCGGATGTGCCCGATCATCCCTGTCGCACCGTCCACTCGCAGCTCCTCCTCCCCGAACCGCAGCCACCCGCGCATGCGCAGGTCCTGGTAGCATGCGTCGTACGCGCTCTTGGCGACCCCCATCCTGCGGAGCCTGTCCGGCGCGATCGCGTAGCGGCGTCCGCGGTCGTCGAAGTCCAGGTCCCAGGCGATGTCTCCCACGGCGCCGTGGAGATGCCCCTGCGCGAGCTGCATCCCCTCGAGCTCGATGACCACCCCGGGGGTGTGCACGTTGCCGAGGTGGGCACGGGCGAGGGGTGCGATCACCTTCCCGGTGTGGCAGGCCCCGTCCATGAACAGGATCGCCCAGACCGCGGCCTCGCGACGGGTGCCGTCGAGGAGGGTGTAGCGGAACCAGAGGGCGCGGCCGGGGCCGAGATCCACCTTGCCGTACCAGACCTCGTAGTGGGGGGACTTGTCCGCATACTCGGGGTAGAGATTGGGGACGGAGGGTGTGTGAGCGCTCATCTCTGACTCCTGAACGATTCGTCGGTCGAGCATATATCCTACTCCCTCAAACAACCAGGGTCCGGTGCATGAGCCGGAGCCTGGTACAGAGTCGAACGGAGGAGCGATGGGTGATAACGAGAGCAAGGTCCTCAAGGCAATGCTGGACGCGGGCGAGCCCTTGCGTCCAGGTGATGTGGCCCTGGCCACGGGGCTGGACAAAGACGCCGTCGCCAAGGCGATCAAGGTCCTCAAGGCCGAAGGCAGGATTCTGAGCCCGAAGAGATGCTTCTGGGCTCCGGCGGAGTAAGCGGGCGCCTGCCCCCATCCCTTGTGGGACTGGGCGCAGCCCGCGTCCACGGGCCGATTGTGGGAGGCCCGTCCACGGGCCGATTGTGGGAGGCCCGTCCACGGGCCGATTGTGGGAGGCCCGTCCACGGGCCGATATCGGGGCGTGGACGCCCCTCCCACAGGTAAGAATCGGGGCGTGGACGCCCCTCCCACAGGTAAGAATCGGGGCGT
>JBDRIT010000090.1:0-21928 GCA_043815665.1 Pseudomonadota bacterium | reverse complement strand
GACCCAGGCGCGATCGCGAAGAGCGAAAAGATGTGATCGATCGTCAGACGGCGACGGCAACGGCAACGGACCATTCTTCCAGCCGAGTCAAGACAGAGTTCGATAGACCGCTGGGGGAGCGGCGACTTTGCGATTGCCCTGCTGCCCCCCGTGTCCCACCTTGACATCCCTCTACCGTCGGGGGTAGCTTCGACCGATCCCCGACCGACCAACGGGGCAGGCAGACACATCTTCGAGGAACGGAACATGACCACCAACAAGAAGAACCACCCCTCCTGGACCTCCATCATCCTGCTCAGCCTCGGGCTCCTGCCCCTGGCCGCCCTCACCCTCTGGGCGCCGGCTGCAGACGGGCTCCAGGGGAGCATCTGGGAGCGCCTCGCCGAGCAACGCCTGGCAGCGACCGCTGGAGGGGCGTACGCCCAGCAGGCCCCGGAGTGGGAGGGAGACGAGGAGAGTCCGACGGACGACGCCCAGAATCAATGGGTCCAGGGAGACAACGACCCCCGATCCAGCCAAGAGCGGATCCGGCGCATCCTCAAGGCCATGCCCACACAGCACGACATCCTGATCAACGTCACGATCAACGAGATGCCGGGCACCTCGGACCTGACCCGCCTGGGCCGGGCTGCGACCCCCGCGCTGGCCAAGGCGCTGCTCAACAACATGAACGACGGAGTCCGTGGCGTCTGCGCATCGGTCCTCGGCGAGATCCGCGACCCCGCGGCTGCGGAGGCCCTGGTCCTGGCCCTGGAGGACGCCGCTCCCGAGGTGCGGTACAGCGCGGTGAGCGCGCTGGGCAAGATCGGCGGCACCGGCAGCGTGGATCCGATCCTGGCCCTGATCACCAACCCCGAAGAGGAGAACTGGGTCAAGGGCGCCGCGATCCACACCCTGGGCCGCATCGGAGATCCGAGGTCCTTCGGGCTCCTGCTCAAGATGGTGCACTCCGAGGAATACAGCGGCCTCCAGGGCAACGTCGTGGGCGCGCTCTGGCTCGCTCGGGGCCGCGTGAAACGCACCAAGCTCGTAAACGTCTTCGTCGAGCTGCTCCGCAACGACGAGCCCGCCGCGACCAGCGTCATCTCCTACCTCGGTTGGCTCCAGGCCGAGGCGGCGGTGGATCCCCTCGCCGACTACTTCGTGGGTCGCTCGGACTGGGTGAAGAACAGCATCATCCTCGCCATGGGCCAGATCGGCAGCAAGAAGGCCAGGTCCTTCCTGCGGGGCGTGATGAAGAACCCCCAGAAGGCCCGGCACCTGAACAACGCAGCCATCGCGCTCTCGACCATGGGGGACGAGGGCTGGGTGACCCAGACCCTGGTGGACCTCCTGGCGGATCGCAGGGTGTACTTCCGCATCAACGCGGCCTTCGCGCTGGGCGAGGTGGGCAAGGACAACGTCTCCGCAGTGGACGCGCTGGCCGTGGCCCTCGATGACCCCAACGACTTCGTCAAGTCCGAGGCCGCCGTCGCGCTGGGCCGCCTGAAGGACTCCCGGGCGGTGCCCGCGCTGCTGAAGGCCGCTCAGACCCAGAACCCCTTCGTGCAGCTGGACATGGTCATCGCGCTGAATCGCATCGACTACCAGCGGCACAACCACCTGATCTTCGAGAAGCTGCTGGTCCATGAGAAGCCCCGGTTCCGGCGGATCCGGGAGCGGGGGATCCGCTTCCTCGCCGAGGCCGGCGACGACCGGGCGGTGCCATGGATCCTCGAGTCCATGCGGGACGGCACGTACCAGGGCTGGGACCGGGCCTTCGGCATGCTCCGGGACCTCCCGAAGTTCGACCACGAGCTCTTCGCCCCGGCCCTCCTCCAGGCGGTGATGTCCCAGGGCTACAGCTCCGCCGGCGCAGCCGCCCTGGCCTTGATCCGGGAGCGCAACATCCAGGGCCTCTCCCAGTTCCTCATGGAGACGGTGTACCACGCGTGGCTGGACCAGAAGAAGCGCCTCTACCTCACCCTCGGCACCGTGGCGTCGCCCGGAGATATCGAGACGATCTCCCGGATCGTGGAGGCCGACGACGCGGTGGACCTCTACAAGGACTACGCCCTCGCCAGCCTTGGCCAGACCGAGGCCCTCGACCGCCTCCTGGCCGTGGTGCGGGACGGCGCGCTGGGGCAGAAGCGGGACGCCGCATTCCTCCTCGGATACCTGGAGAAGCCCGTGGCCCGGGAGAAGCTCCTCGGCCTCCTGCGGAGCGAGGATCAACTCACGGCGATCAACGCCTCCTACGCCCTCCTGCCCCACGGGGCCGAGGCGGCGTACCAGTACCTCTACGACGTGATGAAGTCCGCGACCCCCGCCATGGCCCAGGAGGCGGAGCGGACCCTTCGGGTCTCCCCGGCACCGGGGATCCTGCCGTTCCTCAAGAGCAGCCTCGCGGACGAGCGGGACCTGATCATGAAGCAGCGCCTCTCCACCCTCATCTACGAGAAGGAACCCAAAGAATTCCGCTAGGCACCTCGAGACGATGTCGCACTCCGGGGTCCGGCGGCCCCGACCGCCGATGGCTGCGTTCCTCCTCCTCGGCGTAGCGCTGCTACGCGGTCGTCGTCGCGCCTTGCCCTCGACGGCCGTTGCTCGCCGGAGCCCCTGGAGCGCGACACCGCCTCGAGGCGCTGGGGGTTTTTCATGTTGAGGGACGGGGAAGGTCGGGACGGGGAAGAGCGGGACGGGGAAGAGCGGGACCTGAGGTCGGTGATACTGCTTTGCCTGGTGCCGGTCTCGGCGCTGCTCTGTTTGACGGAGCTGTCCACGTTCCAGCTGGGGAAGGCGGTGCTGGTCGGACCGTTGTTGGCGGTCCTGCTGGTCGGCGGGGGTACGGGGGCTGGCTGGCTGAGACGGCCCGTCCTTGGAGCGGCCCTCTGTGTGATCCTGTTCGGCGTCCTGGCGCTGCTGCACTCGCCGAGCCCGGGGGTCGGGGCCTGGGAGCTTTGGTTGGACCTGCTGTTCCTGGGGGCAGTGATCGCCGGGACGCGGCTGGGGACCAATGGCCCGGGGCGAGTCCTCGTGGGCATCGCCGGTGCTGGGGCTGCCCTGGTGGTCGTGACCGCACTGGAGGCCGTGGGAGTGGGCCCCCTCTGCCCGGCCGCGGTGTCGAAGGCGGGCACCATGGGGAACCCGAACTTCACCGGCGCCGTCCTTGCCCTGGCCGCCCCGGCGAGCCTGGCCCTGGCCCTGGATGCCAGGCGAGGGGGTGCAGCTGCTGCCTGGTCCGGCCTCGCGCTGGCGGGCCTCGGTGCGATCGCCTCCCTCGGCTCCTGGACCGGCGCGATCGGTGCCGGGCTCGGGCTGGCCGCAGTGGGGATCCACGCGCTGGTGCGGCGCGGTCGGCCGCGGATCGCCCTGGCGGTCGGGCTCCTGTTGCTGTTCACGATGGGCGGGGCGCTGACCTCGGAGATCGTGCGAGGCCACCTGGCGGATCGCTGGTACATGGCACGGGTGTCGGCCTCGGCGGCGTCCGAGGAGGTGCTGGCAGGACACGGCCTCGGAGGCTTCCCGAGAGCGTTCATGGACGCTCAGGCGGGGATCCTGGAGCGCAGCGTCCATGAGCGCGGGCGCTGGACCCGCGCGCTGCATGCCCATAGCGAGCCGATGCACGCGTTCGTCGAGCGGGGTCTAGGCGGGCTCCTCGCGTGGCTCACGCTGTGGATCGCCATCGGTTGGATCCTCCTCCGACGCGCCGGCGTCCCGGGGATCACCGGGGTGCTGGTCGCCGGCTTTTCGTTGTCTCTCGGGGAGTTCCCGGGGCATCTCGTGCCGGTGCAGTTGGCCCTGGGCCTGGCTGTGGGGGGGGCGGTCCTCGGGGGGAATCGGCCCGTGGACGGGCCTCCCACAGGGAGAGTCGGGGCTGAAGCCCCTCCCACAGGGGATGGATGGCGGCACCTTGTCTGGCTGCTGGCCATCCCCCTGTTTCTTGTCCCGCCCTGGCTGGCCCTGTCGGACCGGGCCTTGAACCGGGGGGATCCGGCGGAGGCCCTGCGGATCAATCCCTGGAACGGCCATGCTGCCTTCGCGGTGGCCCTCGCAGAGCAGGACGGCACGGCGCCCACGGGCTGCGCCCACGCCCGCCTGGGGGAGCAGCTCCTGCCCTCGCCTGCGTCCGCGATGGCCCTGGGACTCTGTGCTGCCCGCAGATCGCAGCTGGAAGAGGGCATCGCAGCCCTGCGGCGCGCCGCCCGCTGGAATCCCCGCAACGCCAGTGCCCATGCAAACCTGGCGATCCTCCTCCTGGAGGCCGGGGATCTCGAGGGCGCCCGGAGCCACGCGATCCGCGCCGCGTCCCTCCGTCCTGGAGATCCTCGCATCCAACGGATCATCGATGTGGTCCCCGATCCGACCATTGAATGAGCCGTTCCGGTTGCCGTCCGGGAGCGCCTTCTGCTATGAAGGTCACTGCTCGGGAAATGACAAACGAGGTGTGAGGATGATCAGGAATTGGTGGACGCTGGCGCTCGCATTCGCCCTCCTCGGCTGCTCCGGGGCGGGGGGAGCTTCGGGCGATCCCGCACTGCAGAAGAAACTCCAGGAGCTGAAGGTCGAGAACCAGCACCTCAACCAGCAGCTCGGTGCCCTCGGAAACAAGGCCTTCGACCGCGCCAGCCAGGCCGAGACGAAGCGCAACCTCAAGGGTGCTAGCCACGTCCTCCGCTCCAGCGCTGGGAGCCTTCGATTCGATGCCCTGGTCCTCGGCCCCCTCCAGTTCAAGAAGAAGACCGGCACCTTCTTCCTCAACATCGGCCAGGGAACCAGCCGCGGCGGCCTCGATGATCACCCGTCCAGCCTGAGCACCAGACAGGGGGCCGCGACCCCGGCGGACACGGGTCATGACCAATTGAAGCCCGAGAAGAAGAGGAAGAGGAAGGGAAAGAAGAAGGTCAAGGCGAAGAGCGATGAGCACAACGTGATCATCCGCAAGAAGGGAGGAAACTGATGGGACGTCACATCCTCTGGACCATCCTCGCCCTGGCCCTCCTCCAGGCCTGCGGTGGTCCGTCCCTGCAGGAGCAGGTCAGCGCGCTCAAGGCGGACAACGCGGAGAAGAAGGGGCGGATCAAGCAGCTCAAGCAGTCCTCCCGGTTCCTGGACGACTATGCGGACGCGCTTGAGCAGGGGACGATGGATGGAGCGCACTACGTGCTGCTCACGCCGAAGGAGATCATGGCCGTCGGGAAGAGGGCGTTCATCCAGTACTCCTTCCCCGCTTCGAAGGTGAACCCGAAGATCCAGGGGACCTTCACGATCACGGACATCAAGGGGGTGGAGCTGATGCCCGGCGGCAGGGTGAAGTTCGCCCTGCTGATCAAGGGCAAGAACGTGAAGCTCAACGCCAACATCCCGGCCAGCCACAAGAAGAAGTTCGTCGAGGGGGTCAAGGCCGGCATGCTCATCGACGTGGTCGTGACCCTCAACCTCAACCCCAACGGGGTGGTCGTGGCGCGCCCGAGGGCCACGGCGGTCAAGCTGCTCAAGAACAACGACAAGCTCTACACCGACAACATCAAGGGCGCGATCAACAAGAAATACAAGAAGGATCAGCACCTGATCCCGGTGAAGCCGAAGGGCGGCATGCTGCCCCGGGCGGTCTTCACCACCCGGAACCACATCGTCATCGCCTATCGCTGAGTTGACTCTCCGGGAGGTCGCCGTTGACGGCCCGCCGGACAAACAGCCCAGCTACTTCTTCTTGCTGCGGTCCGAGGGCAGATACTCGCCGGGGCCGATAAACAGCAGGTTCTTCTTCCGCACGATCCGCACCTGCGCGTTGAGCTTCCGGCGAACGACGTACAGCGCGGTCTGCTTGGAGATGGCCTTCTTGTCCGTCTCGAAGGTCAGCTTCACGGGTTCGGTCTCGGCCTTCCGGAGGAGCGCCTGGTTCTGACCGTAGGGAGCCCTCTTGGATCCTGACGTCAGGATCATCTCGAACTCAGTCATGGTGATCTTCTCAAGTTTCACTTGCGACCTCCAACTTGTTCGTGACCTACCGTCATGATAGGCGACCAGTGAAAGTTAACCAAGTGGAATCAAAAATCAAGACGTCAAATGGACAAAACGGAAAAAAGTTGCAGGGTATTGGAGTTCAACACCTCGACGAGGTCTTCGTACAATTGTTCGCGTAGGACAGCGATCTCCTGCGCAGTCCAGACCACTCGCGCCGGCTCGTTTCGGCGACCGCGCCAGGGCTCGGGGGCGAGGTAGGGCGAGTCCGTCTCTACCAGGAGTCGGTCTTCGGGGATGCGCCGCACTGCGTCAGCGAGCGCGCCGCACTTCGGAAAGGTCACGACCCCGGGGATGGAGAGATGGAAGCCCCTCTCCAACCAGTCCTCAGCCTCCGCAGGGCCGCCGGTGAAGCAGTGGACCACGCCCCGCCAACCGGGCGCGTGCGCATCGAGGACCTCGAGGGCCTCCCGGTGCGCGTCCCGCACGTGAAGGACGAGGGGGAGAGACCTGTCGAGGGCCAGCCCGATGTGCCGCTCGAAGCTCCTGACCTGACCGGCGCGGGTGGAGTGGTCGTAGAAGTGGTCGAGTCCCGTCTCCCCGATCGCGACGCAGCGCCCCTCGTCCACCACCTCGACGAGCCCGCCCCAGAGCCCGTCCGAGCGATCGGCGTCGTGGGGATGGACCCCTGCGACCATCCAGAGCCGGGGAGAGTCGGCGACGAGGTCAGCGACCTCGCGGAACACGGTCCCCGCGCCCGCAGCGGCGACGACCACGATCCCGCCGAGGCCGGCGGCCCAGGCGCGCTCGAGGACCGCGTCGCGGTCCTCCCCGAAGGACGCACCGTCCAGATGTGCGTGGGAGTCGATGAGCCCCAGCCCGGGTGGGGCGGGGGACGTCGAATGCTTCCTGCCCATGGGAGAGGACAGGATCAGCCGGATGCTGGCGGCGGCCCCTGGCCGCCGCCCTGCTCGTCGGGCCTGCGGCCCCCCCGTCGACGCCGGGAGCGCCGCTTCTTCTTTGCCGCTTCCCCACCCTGGTCCGGCTGGTCGGATCGAGGCTGCTGCCCGGAATCGGATCGCGGCGGCTGGCTCGGCGGACGGGGCTGTCGACCCGGGCCATCCCGACGGGGCTGCCCCTCCCGGGGTTGCCCCTCTCCCTCACCGCCCGGCCCCCTGCCGCGGCGGCGTCGCGAACGCCGCTTCTTCTGCTCGCCGCCCTCGCCGCCGTCGGGCTCGCCACCCCGGCCCGGCGTCGGTGGGGCGATGAGGAGCTGTTCCATCTCCCGGACGCGGACCCTCTCCTCGGCTGCCCGGGCCTCGAGGGCCACCTTTCCTTCGGGGTCGTACGGAACGCCCTCCCGGTTGGCGAGCAGCGCGACCGGATAGGTCTTGTACCCGGCGCCCTCCACGAGGACGCCGACCTTCCGGCTGAGGACGTTCACCTCCCGGACCTTTCCATCACCATCGGGGGTCTGGACGAACTTCCCGAGGCTGGGCATGCCCTTGCGGAGCTCGCGATACACGTCCACCTCGTACGCGAGGCAGCATTTGAGCTTTCCGCACCCCCCGGAGACCTTCTGTGGATTGAGGACCAGGCCCTGGTCCTTCACCATGCGGATCCGAATGGACTCGAACTGCTTCAGGTGGGTCGCGCAACAGAACTCCCGCCCGCAGGTCCCCACCCCGCCAAGGAGGCGGGTCTCGTCCCGCGGCCCGATCTGGCGCATCTCCACCCGTGACCGCAGCTTGCGGCTGAGATCCCGGACCAGATCCCGGAAGTCCACCCTGCCCTCGGAGACGAAGTAGAAGACGACCCGGTTCTCCCAGTGGAGATACTCAGCGTCCGCCACCTTGAGGTCCAACCCCATCTCCGCGGCCGCCTCCGCGCAGTCCCGGCGGAACTTGTTCTCCCGCCAGACCTGGCGTTCACGGGACCTGAGATCCTTCTCACCGAAGCGACGGACCACCCGGAAGGGCTTCTCGGTGCGGGACAACCAGGCCTTGGTGTGGTTCTCCAGGACCTTTCCGATCGCGGTCCCGCGCTCGGCCTCCACGACGACCAGATCTCCCGGCTGCACCGGGGTGCTGCAGGCGAGGTAGGTCCCGGCTCTCCGGCTCCGCTCCAGGCGGACACGGACGACGCTGGCGAGACGCGCCGCGCCCGACGCCTGCGCCTTTGCGTCGGCGCCAAGCGCTGCGATGCTATGATATTCATGATCCGTTTTGGGGCTCATCCCGCTCCTGTCTGCGGCCCTCCGCTGATCGCGGCCAGCCGGCCCGCCAGGTGATCCGCCAGGAGTTTCGGGTTGGCGTTCCCACGGGCGCTTGCGGCAATATCGCGCAGGGTCTCGAAGATCGAAAGGAGTTTCTCCTGCTCCGCACGGTCCGCCCCGGTCCGCGCCGCAAGGTCGCGCAGGCGCGCCTCGAGCCAGGCCCGGGTTGCGGCGATGAACTGCTCGACCCCGGCCCGGTCGCCCCCCTTGCCGCCGGTGCTCCCCAGGAGGGAGGTCACGTTTCGCAGCCGGTCCGCCGGGGACATCCGTCCCAGACCCCGCACCAGATCCATCCAACCTGCGAGGCCGTCGACGCGCCCCTGACGGATGAGATCCTGCGCCCCGGCCACGCTCCCGGCGCAGAGGACTGCCGCCCGACCCGCAACGGCTCCGTCCACGCCGAGGCCGATCAGGATCCGGATCAACTGCTCATCGGACAGGGGAGAGAAGCGGATGCGCTGACACCGACTGACGACCGTCGGCAGCAGGAGATGCTCAGCTGCGGTCACCAGCACGAAGAGGGTCCGCGACGGCGGCTCCTCCATGGTCTTCAGGAGGTAGTTCGCCGCGGTGGCCGTGAGCTGGTGCGCGTCGTCGATGAGGACGACCTTCCAGCGCCCCATCATGGGCGCGTAGGTCAGCTTCGGGATGATCTCGGAGATGTACCCGGAGCCGGACCGGTCCTTCCCGCCCGCCGCGGGCGGGTTCTTGGGGATCCGGGTCCCGGAGCGATCGGGGATGAAGAGATCCGGGTGGATGCTCTCCGTGATCATCCGACAGGACGTGCAGGTCCCGCAGGCCTCCCCATCGCCCTCCGGGCAGTTCAGCGCGGCGACGAACGCGACCGCCGTCGACCGCTTCCCGACCCCGTCGGGTCCAGAGAACAGGTACGCCCCGGGGATCCGACCCGACGCGATGGCTCGACGCAGGACACGCACAGGGCGCTCGTGCCCGACGAGCCGCTCAAAGCCCACGGGGCGCTCCGCGTAGCTGCGCCAGCCCGCGGAGTCTGCGGACACGCTCCTCCGTCGGCGGATGGGTGGAAAAGAGCCGCGAGACGCCACCGGCCTTGAATGGATGCATGATGTGGTGGACGGTCGCTGCCCGGGAGTTCCCCGAGGGCCGGAAGCTGATCCCCGTGTGGAGATGCTCCAACGCGTCGGCGAGGGAGCCGGGATCGCCGCTCAGGGCGGCCCCGCGAGCATCGGCCACGTATTCCCTGCTCCGGGAGACGGCCATCTGGATCAACATCGCAGCGAAGGGTGCGAGGATCGCCATGAAGAGGAGCCCGAGGATCCCGCCGTCGTCATCGTCGCTTCGGCCGCCGCCGAAGATCATGGCCCACCTGGCCATGGACGCGAGGAGCATGATCGCGCCGGCGACGGTCGCCGCCACGCTGGAGATCAGCACGTCCCGGTTCTTGATGTGCGCGATCTCATGGGCGATGACGCCGCGAATCTCGCGCTCGGGGAGCAGGCTCATGAGGCCCCGGGTCACCGCGACCGCGGACCGGGACGGACCCCGGCCGGTGGCGAACGCGTTGGGGCTGGGATCATCGGTGATGTAGAGCCGCGGCGGCGGCATGTTCGCGTTCCTCGCCAGCTCGGTCACCATGCGCTCCAGCGCCGGCGCCTCCCCGGGAGCCACCTCCCGCGCCCGGGTCATCGCGATCACCACGCGATCCGAGAACCACCACGCACCGATGTTCATCACCGCAGCGAAGCACAGCGCGATGGTCATGCCGACGCGGCCGCCTGCGACACCACCGATGAGCAGGAGGAGCCCGGTCAGGGCGCCGAGGAGGAGGACCGTCTTGAGGTTCTGTATCATGCCGTTCATGGGATCAAGGTAACTTTGAAACGGGTCGTGTCAATCCAGATCCATCATCTCCTTGGCGAAGGCCCGCATCTCCGGATCCGGATGTCCCTCGGACCACAGGCGGAGGTAGCGCCGCGCCTCCTCGCTGCCGAGCTCGCCGAGGGAGAGGACCGCGGCCCGCACGACCAGGGAGTCGGCGCGGGTTGTGCGCTCCACGATGGCTGGGATCGCAGCCTCCACGCCGGCCTGCCCCAAGGCCACCACGGCCGCCGCAGCGACCTGCGATCGTTCGTCCTTCAGGAGCTCCGTCAGCCCGTCCCCGCAGGCCGTCACCTTGCGGTCTCCGCAGGCTCGGGCCCAGGCGACCAGGTCGTCGGCCCTGGCAAGACCGGCCCGCAAGCGAGGGAGGGAGTCGGAGGGAACCGTGCTCAAACGACATCGGAACGTCAGGGTCCCGGAGAGGGCCTCGAAGACCTCGGATGCAGCGCCCTGCAGATCCGCATCCAGGGGCAGGTCCAAGGCTACATCCACTGCGATGGGCCGACGGAGGGGTCCGTCCATGACCTCCCAGAGGGCCTTGACCCCCAGGGACCATCCTGCGCCTCCCTCCAGGGCCGTCAGCAGATAGACCACCCGCAACGCCCCCGCCGCGCCCTCATCACGTGGAACCGCCCGTGCCCGGAGGCCTTCATCCAGCCAGCCGCGCACCTGGTCTTCGGGGATCCTGTCCCCCCCACCCTCTTCATGAACTTCGATGGAAGAGATCACACAGGGATCGACCGCAGGGACCTCCACGACACGCTCGGCCGCAGGCCCGGGCGTCACCTCCGGCCCCTCCTCTGTCGTCCCCGAGCGGCATCCTCCCAGGGCGAGGATCAGCACCAGACCAACGAGGCCCCTGAGTCCTGGTCCATTGTTCATCGTGCATTGTCCATTTCCCATGGGCCTAGCGGAAGTACTCTTCGTCGACCTTGGCCAGGGTCTGGAACCGCACATGGCGCGCATCGAACCGCAGGGGCGCCTCCCCGGTCCCGCCGTGCCGGTGCTTCCCGATGATGATGTCGGCGATCCCCGGCCGCTCGCTCGCCTTGTTGTACATCTCGTCGCGGTAGATGAAGAGGATCACGTCCGCGTCCTGCTCGATGGATCCCGATTCCCGCAGGTCCGCGAGCTGGGGTCGCTTGTCCGCGCGGGATTCGAGCATGCGGTTGAGCTGGGACAGCGCCAGGATCGGGACGTTGAGCTCCTTCGCCAGGGCCTTGAGGGACCGGCTGATCTCGGCGACCTCCTGTTCACGGGACCCGGGCGCCGTGGTGCCGGAGCCGCGCATGAGCTGGAGGTAGTCCACGATGATCATGTCGCAGCGACCTTCGGCCGAGAGCCTCCGAGCCCGGGCGCGGAGATCGATGATCGACAGGGCCGGGGTGTCGTCCACGACGATGGGCATGCCGTAGAGCGCGTGGACCACCTTGCCCAGGAGGTCCATCTGGGCCTGGGTCAGATCCCCCTCGATGATCTTCCGCCCGATGATCCCCCTCCCGTCCGGGGCCAGCTCCGCGGAGAGGGTGGAGATCAGGCGGGTGGCGAGCTGCGACGAGGACATCTCCAGGGAGAAGACCACGACCTGCTTCCCCTTCTCCCGGGCTGCGTTGAGTCCGAGGTTGAGTGCGAGCGCGGTCTTCCCCATCCCGGGTCGCGCCGCCAGGATGATCAGATCGGTCTCGTGGAACCCGCCGAGCTTCTCGTCGAGATCCCGGAACCCCGTGGAGATGATGGGGGACTCCACGTCCTTCGCCTGGCGGGCCTCCACCTCCTTGATGAGCTTCCGCAGGATGTCCTTGAGGCTCATGTACGAGGTCTTGAGCTGGACCTGGGAGACCTTGAAGACCTCGCCCTCGGCCCACTCCAGGAAGTTGTTCGCCTCGCGGGTATCCGCGAGTCCCTCGGACACGATCGTCTCCGCGGTGCTGACCATCTTGCGGATCAGTGCCTTCCCCCGAATCGACCGCAGGTAGTATTCGAGCCCTGCGCTGGTGGCCTCGAAGCCCTCGATCTCATAGAGATAGGAGGAGCCCCCGATGGCCTTGAGCTCTCCCTTCCGGTCGATCTCCTCCTGCACGGAGACCCGGTCGATGTGCTCGTTCCGGTCCGAGAGGGTCATGATGGCCTGGAGGATGATCCGGTTGGCAGGGACGTAGAAGTCCTCGGGCTTCACCTGCTCGGCGACCTGGCTGAGGACCGGGGGGGCCTGGATGATCATCGAGAGGACGCTCATCTCGGCCTCGATGTTCGCGGGGACCCGCCCTCCGGCGTCGGACTGAAGCGCGCACATGTCGTCCCTCCCGGGGAGTTCAGCTGTTCATGAACGGCCGGATCCCGGCAAGGAGATCGTCGAAGCCCTCGAGATCGAGCTGCTGGGGACCGTCCGAGAGCGCCCCGGCGGGCCAATGATGGACCTCCACCATGACCCCGTCGGCACCCACGGCCAGCGCAGCTCGCGCCAGGGGCACCAGGATGTCCCGGCGCCCCGCGGCGTGGCTCACGTCGACCACCACCGGGAGACCGCAACGTTGCTTTACCACGGCCACTGCCGAGAGATCCAGGGTGTTGCGGGTCTGGTGCTCGAAGGTCCGGATCCCGCGCTCACAGAGGATCACCTGGTCGTTCCCCGAGGAGACGAGGTACTCCGCGGCCAGGAGCCACTCGTCCACGGTCGCCCCGAAGTGGCGCTTGAGGAGCACCGGCCGGGGCGCCTGCCCGAGGGCCCTCAGGAGCTCGTAGTTGTACATGTTCCGGGCGCCGACCTGGATGAGATCCACCAGCGTGGAGATCTCCTGGACCTGGGTGGGGGAGGTGATCTCCGAGACCGTCGCGAGGCCGAACTCTGCCGCCACCTCCGCGAGGAGACGGATCCCGTCCATGCCCAGCCCCTGGAAGGAGTAGGGTGAGGTGCGGGGCTTGAAGCCCCCGCCCCGGAGCACGCGGACGCCCCGCGCTGCCAGGCCGCGGGCGGTCTCCCGGAGGGTCTCGGGGCCCTCCACCGCGCAGGGCCCGGCGATCACCACCGGGGGCGCGCTGCCGCCGATGGGCACGTCCCCTACGGTGATGGTCCGTGGCTCCACCAGGGACCGGTCAACGTCAGCGCGGTCCCGGTCCCGCATGCTCTCCATGCTTGCCGCGATGATCTCCTTGAAGACCCGCTCCACCAGCAGCGCCGATCGCGGCTCCGGGTTCTGGAGGAGGAGCCTGCGGATCTGATCCGCCTCACGGACCGGGTCGTAGAGGGGGAGGCCCAGCTCCACCTTCACGTCACGGATCCTCCGGACCCTCTCCAGGCGCCGGTTGAAGAGCTCCAGGAGCTCCTCGTTGAGCCCGTCGAGCTCCGCACGGAGGTCGTCGAGGCGCTGGCGGAGTTCTTCGGGGGAGCTGCTCATGGGAGGATCTCAGTTGCCCAGGAGCTTGTTGAGCTCCGACTGGAGCACCGCGAAGTTGGGGTCCTTGGATTCCCACGCGAACATCATGTCGTCCCCGTCCAGGAGGACGTCCCACGGCAGGGTGTTCCCGCCGATGCTGATGAAGGTGCCGAAGGTCTGCCAATGGGGATCGATGAGCACGTTCATCGCCTCGAAGCCGTGGCTCTGAGCGTACTCGGCGCAGTAGGCCTGGGAGGGGGGGGGCCGCCGCCCGCGTCCTCGCCGAGGATGAAGTAGATCTCGAGGCCCTGGCCGAGGAAGCCCTGGGCGTACCCCCACGCCATGGGGCCATACTCCTCGCAGGCCGCACACCAGCCGGCGACCTCGATGAACCAGAGCGCCTTGGCGTTGCCGCAGGAGTCGTGGAGGACGTGCTTGTTCCCGAGGCAGTCGTTGAGCGCGAAGGTCCCGATGAGGTCGCCGATGTTGGTGCCGTTGCCGCCGGGGGGCGCAGCGCACTCACCGCCGCCGCCGTCGATGCACTTGTGCTCGTTGAAGTCGCAGATCTTGCCATCGGGGCAGTCGGCGTACTCCTTGCACTGGACGCACTCGCCCTGGTACTCGATGGGCGTGTGCCCGTCGCAGTTCAGAGGCGGCGGCAGGCAGTAGTGCTTGGTGAGGTGGCAGCTCGACCCCTCCGCCGGGCAGTTGGTGTCGTCGAGACACTCGACGCACTCGCCGCTCCAGAAGTACGGCGCTTCGTCGGGGCAGCCGGTGGTGGTCGGCTCACATTGCTTGAGATCCATGTTGCACATCTCGCCCGGGGGACAGTCGAAGGAGTTCACGCACCCGACACACTGCCCGTCATCCGTGACCTTGAGCATCGGATCCTCGCACTCGCAGAGGTTCGCCTTCCCGTTGCAGACCAGCTCACCCGGGCAGTCCCCGTCCACGAGGCACTGGACGCACTCACCGCTGAAGAGGACCGGCGTCTTGCCCTCGCAGGTGTTCTCGAAGCAGGCGCCAGAGCCCAGATCGCAGATCTCCGTCCCATCGCACTCATCATCCGAGACACACTCCGAGCAGACCGCGTTGCACACGTATTGCTCGTCACAGGGCTCCGACAAGGCCACGCAGGTCTCGCTACAGTCGTCGCAGCTCTCGCCCTGCGCGCAGTCCGACGCGTGGGTGCAGCCAACGCACTTCGCCCCGTCCCAGACCGGGGCCTCCTCCGGGCAGACGCACGCGAACCCGTCGCTGCAGGTCTGCCCGGCGGGGCAGTGCCCGTCGTCGAGACACGCGACGCACATCCCGTCCTGGAGATGGGGCTTCGGTGGCTGGCAGTCGATGAGCGGTCCGCTGTCCCCGCCGCCGCTGTCGCAGGCCCCGACCACGCCAAGGAGCATCACAAGGAAGCCGAATCGAAGCGGAATCTTCATGGAGGAACCTCCCTCGTCCACGCGGACGAAAATTATCCTGTATGGCGGTTGTGTATGCAAGTACGCCTCGCATGGAACGTTTGAAATCCCGGCGGGGAGGGGTATGCTGTCTGCCGATCGCAACCCCTCTTGGAGAGGACGGAGTCATGCAACATAGAGCCGTCGTAGGAATCTTCGCCATCTTCACCCTGCTGGCAGCCTGTGGCGGAGGCGGGGGCGCGGGCGGGCCTCAGCTGATCACTGAGGTCAAGGACGACGACGCGTCGGGGGACCTGCAGGCCGACGCCGGCCTGGACGACTCACTCCTCGATGACGGCATCGGGCCCCTCCCCGACGGGATGGAGCCCCCGGCCTGCGAGGTGGACTCCACCACCTGCATCGGCGGGAAGCTCGCGACCTGCGACGGTGTCTGGGGCTGGCTCCTGGAGACCTGCCCCGAGGGGCAGCACTGCGAGGGCGGGGCCTGTGTCGCGGAGCTCTGCGAGCCCTTCGCAACCCGCTGCGCGGAGGGGGACGCCGGGGTCCAGGTCTGCGGCCCTGCGGGGGAGGGCTGGTCGGATTCCTTCGTCTGCCCTGAAGAGCAGCTCTGTCAGGACGGGATCTGCGTCTCCGCTGAATGTGAGCCCGGAGAGATCTCCTGCGTCCAGGACGCGGTGGTCGCGTGCAACGAGGACGGGACCGGCTGGGACGTGACCCAGTGCGAGGAGGCGCAGGTCTGCCTCGGCGGCGCGTGCATCGAGTGCGTCGACGACGTGGACTGCGACGAGGGACTGGCCTGCGAGGCCGGCCTCTGTACGACCCCATCCCTGGAGATCATCTCCGCCTCTCCGCCGGACGGGAAGGTGGACGAGGACTACACGGCGACCATGGCCGCCACCGGGGGCGTCCTTCCCTACGAGTGGGTCCTCCTCACCGGGGATCTTCCCCCGGGGCTCGACCTGGACGCCGAGACCGGCGTCATCTCCGGCGTCCCTGGCGCGGCGGGTGCGTACCCATTCACCGTGGCCGTCCAGGACGCGACCGACGCCCTCGACAGCCGCACCTACACCGTCACGATCCACGCCGGGAGCGCAACCCTGATCATCACCACGGGCTCGCCCCTGCCCAACGGCGAGGAGGGCACCCTCTACCAGACCCAGGTCGGAGCATCGGGCGGCCTGCCGCCCTACATC
Organism: Pseudomonadota bacterium; assembly: GCA_043815665.1. Taxonomy (GTDB): domain Bacteria; phylum Myxococcota_A; class UBA9042; order CAIXZC01; family CAIXZC01; genus CAZNWW01. The sequence continues at coordinate 5,868 of JBDRIT010000090.1, read as the reverse complement.
TTCGGCATCACCGGCGGGGGCCTGCCCGTGGGTCTGGACATGTCCTCCAGCGGCCTCCTCTCCGGGGTCCCCCAGGAGCATGGGACCTTCACGTTCACGGTGAAGGTCTTCGACGACGGCGATCCCGTGGGCGTCGGCTCCAAGGCCTTCGACCTCACCGTGGAGATCGCACCCCTGAACATCGTCGCCGACACGATCTACGACCTCTGGATCGTGAAGATCGTCGTGCTGCCCCTGATCACGGTGGTGCAGGGCATCCCGATCCCGTACTCGAAGCAGCTCGAGGCCCACGGCGGCGTGAAACCCTATCACTGGCAGGAGAACGACATCTCCGGCGCCGTGTCCTGGCTGATCCCGAACGCCGGCCTCCCCGACGAGCTGACCCTGGAGGAGGACGGGCTCCTCCACGGCGCGGTCACGGACCCCTCCAAGGTCGCGGTGCTCACCATCCCCTTCACCGGCATCAGCCTCACGGGGTTCTTCTTCATGGGCCAGGTCACCGACTCCCAGAATCCCGCCGACTCCGATACCGGCCTCTTTCTCGTCCCCACCCTCCCCATCTCTTTCTAAGGGCCAAGGGTGTTGCCAAACAGACCCTGAGATGCTAATTGGGCTAGGAGCGATCTTTGCTTGGCCCGGAGTAGGGTTTGGACGAGTTCATCTGCATTTCCTGCTGGAAGGAATTCTCGATGGAGCACGGCGATGTCGTGCGCCAGCAAGGGAAGGTCGTCTGCCCGAACTGCGGATACATCCTCCAGGTCGACGCGTCCGAGAGGAGCGATCCGGCCGCGGACACCGTCGACGGAATCAAGGTGGAGGCCGCCTCCCTGGACTCCGCCGCCAATGCCTCCGATCTCTCCGAGGTGATCGACTGGGGAGCGTTCTCCGGTGACGAAGACGCCGCCCCCGGACCCTTCGCTGCTGACGCCGGTCCCGCCGGCACCCCGATCGCGCTCCACGAAGACCTGACCCCTCCGGACGGGTTCTCCCGGGAGCTCCCGCCCCTGATCCCCGAGGACTCGGAGACGGAGATCGGCTTCGACGATCCCATGGCCGACGAGAAGACCCCCTTCGAACCCGTGGACACACCAGCCATCATGCTGAACTTCGAGGCTGACAATGCCCCGGAGGGGCCGATCGAGTGGCGCCTCCGCACGAGCTCGGGGCTGACCTTCCGCTTCACGGATCCCGACGCGCTCCTGGGCTGGAAGAAGAAGATCAACATCTACCGCGAGATGCACGTCTCCCCCGACGGCGAGAGCTGGGTGGACTACGTCATCTTCGTGAAGCGGTTCGAGGCCTGCGGGGACGCCTCCAGGGCCTTCCGGATGGCCGGGAAGACGACGGAGGAGCTCGAGGTGCCGGACATCCCGCCGCAGTCGTCCACGGCGCTCAGGATGGCCAGACCGGAGGCCCAGGTGGACCCCGAAGCCGAGCCCGAGCCCTCCAGCAACGTACCCACGACCCAGTTCACCTTCCGCACGGCGGACAAACAGGGCTCCCGCGGCAAGCAGATCCTCCTGCTCATCGTGGGACTGGGCCTGGGCGCTGGCGCAGCCTGGTTGGCGCTGACCTATTTCGGAATCATCGACCTCTGACCGCCGCGGATCCCAGCTTGCCACACGCCGCATCGCGATTATCTTATGGCCCGGGAGAGTGACATGAAGGATTACTACAAGCTCCTGGGCGTCGAGAAGGGTGCGTCCCCGGACGAACTCAAGAAGGCCTTCAAGACCCAGGCGCTGAGAACCCATCCGGACCACAACCCCGACGACGCCGCGGCCGAGGAGAGCTTCAAGGAGATCAACGAGGCCTACGCGGTCCTCTCGGATCCCCAGAAGCGGCGAGAATACGACCAGTTCGGCGCGAACGGGTTCCACCAGCGATACAGCCAGGAGGACATCTTCCGGAACTTCGACGTCGGGGATCTGGGGGATATCCTCGGAGGCCTCGGTGGCGACGTCTTCTCTCGGATCTTCGGCGGCGGAGGCGGCCCTCGGAGACGCCAGGGCAGAGGCAATCCCTTCGGCGGCGGACCCTTCGGCGGGGCGCCTCCCAGGAGAGGTGGCGACCTGGAGACCGAGATGTCCGTGACCCTCGACGAGGTCCTCGAAGGCGGAAAGCGGCGGCTGTCGCTCCAGGGTCCGCAGGGGGTGATCTCGCTGGACGTCTCCATCCCCAAGGGAGTGGCATCGGGCCAGAAGCTCAGGATCCCTGGCAAGGGCCAACCCTCCCCCGGGGGCGGGCCCGCCGGGGACCTGCTGATTCGCATCCAGGTCGCGCCTCATGCCCGGTTCCGCGTGGACGGGAACGACCTCTCCATCGCGGTCGAGCTCCCGCTGACGCTCCTGATCCTCGGTGGCTCAACGGAGGTCCCCGTCCCCGGCGGCGGTGTCCGTGCCCTGAAGATCGCTGCCGGCACCCGGTCCGGAGCACGGATGCGGATCCGCGGGTTCGGCCTCCCCATCCGCAACGGCGCCCGGGGGGACCTCTACGTGGACCTGGAGCCGCTCCTGCCCAGGAAGCTCACCCCTGAACAGAAGAACCTGTTCGAGAAGCTGCAGGAGACCGGAGTCTGACCGATCAGGAGGTCGGCTCCCGCCCGGTTGCGGCGGTGATGGCCCGCTTGGCGAGCACGTCGACCCGCTCGTTCTCCTCGACCCCGGCATGGCCCTTGACCTTGATGATCCGAAGGTCATCGAAGGAGCGCACCAGTTCACGGATCTCCGAGACCATCTCCCTGTTGGCCTTGGGGCGCCAGCCGAGGGTGAGGACGCCCAGGGCGTACGAGGAGTCGGTGTGGAGATCCACCGGCAGGTGCCGGTCCTTGATCGCCAGCAGGGCGAGACGGATGGCTTCGAGCTCAGCGGTGTTGTTGGTCCCCTCGCCCAGGTAGACGCTCAGCTCCTTCTCGCGCTTCTTGAACCGCAGGAGGGCGCCTGCAGCGCTGGGTCCAGGGTTGCCGAAACATGCGCCGTCGGTCCATGCCTTGATCGCCGCGGGTCTGCGTCGACGATGGGTCGCCGGCAGCGACGACTCAGGCACCTCCGGCTCCTCGACGGTGGCCGCCGGCTCCGGTGCGGCCTTTGACGCCTCGGCCTGCTTCGCCGTCCAGGCTTCGCTGGAGAACTCCTCTGCGTCGGGAATGGCCTCGATGGTCGCGACCCCGGCCTGATAGGTCCGGTCGTCCCCGCGCTTGAAGGCCACCTCGATCCTGCCGGCGCGGACGAGGGGCTCCCCCGCATCGTCGATGCGGACCCAGGCCTTCTGTCGGCCCTTGAAGCGGTATCGTCTCCACCCAGACATCGGGGAGATGCTACCAGATCCCACGTCCGGGCGCACACGCGTTCGAACGACTTGAAAGATCTCCAGCGTTGCACTAGGATTCTATGCGATCTTTGCTCTGACTATCGAGGGAACGTCATGAAGCTCTGTGCCCGGTGTGGTCGGGAATGGCCGGTGGACGGGAACTTCTGTCCCATCGACGGCTGTGAATTGGTGCCCATCCCGGACGAAGTGAAGTCCGTGGAGGCTCCGCTGGCCGGAGACCAGGCCCCGATACCGGACCCCGGAACCGCGGTGGACGAGAGCCTCGGCGACGTGGGCTGGGATGAACCCGAGGGTGAGAAGATCCAGAACAAGCCCGCCAGGAAGATGAGCGGGGGCCGGGAGTTCAGCGAGACCCAGTGGTTCATGTTGGGCGCCGACCCGGAGTCCCTGGTGGACAACGCCGACAAGGACGACCTGGAGAACCTCCAGGACAAGTATGGACGAGACAGCTCGATCCCCACGGACGAGCGAAAGAAATACACGCTTCGCGGCCAGGAGAAGCTCCCGGACGGCGAGGCCGGTGAAGACGGCGGAGAGAGCTGACACCGCCGGTTCCCAAGGAGGAACGATTCGTGACGACCATGATGACTCAGGACGAGGCCGAGATGTTCGCATACCGGGAGATCCTCTTGACCGTGGACGTGCCCTCGGGGATCGCCGAGCGGCTCGGCAAGATCGCGGCTGCGCTGGCGAAGGTCTCGGATCCGGCACACATCGACGCGTTCTGGATTCCGCCGGAGCTGATGCACGTGACCCTCCTGCATCTCGGTCGGGTACGCGAGGACCTGGTCGACGTGATCCAGACCCGGGTCAACGAGACCTTGCGGACCGTCGCGCCCTTCACGTGCAGCGTCGGACGCCTCGACCCCAACGGGAACCCCGAGGCGGAGGATCCGGAGCAGGCCCCCGGCGCCCTCTGGGCGATGGTCGAGGACCCCGACGGGGTGCTCTCCGAGCTCCATGACAAGGTCGCTGAGGCCCTGGAGGATCTGGGCGTGCAGCACCACTCCGCAGGTCCCTTCGTGCCTCACATCCCCGTGGCTCTCTTCGCGAAGTTCCGGAACACCCGGGAGTTCGGCAGCGTCATGCTGGAGCACACGAGCGAGAACCTGGGCGAGCTCCCGGTTCGCGAGCTCGTCGTCCTGGAGAACCGCGCCGCGGACGGCCAGCGGGATCAGCCCTTCCGGCCCCTGAAACGACTCGAGCTGGCAGGAGGCTGACCATGAGCGCGAAGAAGACCGTCGGCAAGACCTCGTCGGAGAGGGGCGACGCCCTTGAGGTCACGCTCCAGGCCATCGATCGACAGTTCGGACATGGCGCGATCATGCGCCTCGGTGAGGCGACCCGGGTGCGGGTGCCGGTGATCAGCACCAGCTCCATCGGGCTGGACGTCGCCCTGGGCATCGGGGGACTCCCGCGAGGCCGGGTCACCGAGATCTACGGCCCCGAGGCCTCAGGGAAGACCACCCTGGCCCTTCACATCCTCGCCGAGGCCCAGCGGGCCGGCGGCGTGGCAGCGATCATCGACGCGGAGCATGCCCTGGATCCGGGGTACGCACAGAAGCTCGGCGTCAACACCGAGGACCTCCTGATCTCCCAGCCCGATACCGGGGAGCAGGCCCTCGAGATCACCGACATGCTGGTCAAGAGCAACGCGGTGGACTGCCTGGTGATCGACTCCGTCGCCGCGCTCGTCCCCAGGGCCGAGATCGAGGGTGAGATGGGCGACAGCCACGTGGGCCTGCAGGCCCGGCTCATGAGCCAGGCCCTGCGCAAGCTCACGGGTTCCATCTCGAGGACCAACACCGTGGTGATCTTCATCAACCAGATCCGCATGAAGATCGGCGTGATGTTCGGCAGCCCCGAGACCACCTCCGGGGGCAACGCTCTGAAGTTCTACGCGTCCTGCCGCCTGGACATCCGCCGCATCGGAACCATCAAGAAGGGCGACCAGATCCTGGGCAACCGGACCCGGGTCAAGGTGGTCAAGAACAAGATGGCCCCGCCCTTCCGGGAGGCCGAGTTCGACATCATCTACGGCCAGGGCATCCACCGCCTCGGCGATCTCCTGGACACCGCTGTCCTGCTCGGCATCGCTGAGAAGTCGGGGTCCTGGTACTCCTACGGAGGCCAGCGGCTCGGGCAGGGACGAGAGAACACGATCCTTGCCATCGAGGAGCGCCCCGGGATGGCGGAGGAGATGCGGGAGAAGGTCCTCGTGGAGACCGGGCTGACGGACGCGCCGCCGGCGGCCGTCACCGCAGCCCCGGAGCAGGACAAGGACGGCGACTAGATGACCTCGGCGCAAATGATGATGCGGCCTGAGCGAGGAACCGGCGTCGAGGTCAAGGCGCTTCTACGAAGACGTGGTAGAGCCACTGCGAGGAGGAGCAACGCCGAGATCGGCGTCGGGGACCGGCCAGGGGGTATCATCACTTCAGCCGAGGTCATCTAGATGGCGATCGATCTGGATGTCATCCTCGAGTTCACCCTCAAGAAAGCGATCTCCGACGTCCACCTCCAGCAGGGGCGCGCCCC
>JBDRIT010000089.1:0-30916 GCA_043815665.1 Pseudomonadota bacterium | reverse complement strand
GGCTTTGTATTGAGGGAGGTGCGGGGGGGACCCTTGGGCGAAGAACCTGCCGCCGGCGCCGCCGATCCGCGGGGGGGGAGTCGACAATCGCGCCGGCGAGCGGGTCAGGGCGGCTGGGGGGTCTCCCCCCTGCCGCCCGGTTCGCCCAAGGGTCCCCCCCGTGCCGACCGGGTGGGTCGGCACGGAATCCGGGTCGCTGGCTCCCCCGGCTCGGGTTGTCCGGTCGCGAGCTCCCGGTTCCGTTGTGTCCATCTCGGTGCTGCTGAGGCATCGGGCGCCCCGCCTCCCGCGGGTGGCACCCATCACCTGCTCCAGTTGACCCAGGCGCGATCGCGATGAGCGAAAAGATGTGACCGATCGTCAGACGGCGACGGCAACGGCAACGGACCATTCTTCCAGCCGAGTCAAGACAGAGTTCGATAGACCGCTGGGTGATCGGCGACTTTGCGATAGCCCTGTCCCCGGCGGAGATCGACATTGCAAGTTCCACCCTCCTGCCTGTATCCTTGGCCGCCAGACAGGAGACGGTACCGTGCTCGCCAGACATCACCCTCGGCACTGGACATCCCCGGTTGCGCTGGTGGTCCTCACCGCCCTGCTGCTGCCGTCCTGCATCCAGTACCGTCACTACACCCAGACCGACACACCGATCTCCCGGGCCGGGGAGACGCCGGAGCAGCCCCTGCCCCTGCGGTACCGGCTCACGGACTTCGAGGTGGAGACCTCCAGCACCACGAGCCTCGGCGGGAAGCTCGCCTTCGGGGCCCTGGCCGGCCAGCGGGTGCGCTGGCGCGACGACGCTCCAGCGGACATCCGCAGGGCCTACCTGGAGCTCCACCGCTCCCAGGGGTGGATGGGCTCCGAGACCCTGTCCGACGCGGAGGCGGACGTTCGCACCGCCACGGACGTGGACGTCAAGGAGAACACGGAGGTCTGGATCCCCGGCGTGCTCCTCTACACCCTCGCGACCACCCTCGGAACGGCCGCGGGGGCCGGGATCGGGATCGCAGTGGATGACTCCGGCTTCGGGCTCAGCGGCCTCCTGACCGGAGCCATGATCGGCCTGCTCGCCGGCGCCGTCGGCGGAAGCTTCATCCCGAGCTACCGGGCGACGGTGGACGTCAAGACCCGCACACGAATGGAGTCCACCGCCCGCCGGGGGGGCGTCGGGGGGACCTTCTACGAGAAGACCCAGGACACCCATCGGGCCGAGCTGTACTCCACCTGGTCCAGCGGAGAGGACCCACGAAGCGCGTTCGTCAGCGGGGTCGTGGCGTTGAACCAGCGCGAGGTGCTGGATCATCTGCGAGAGACCGGGCCGGCGATGCTCCGGGCGCTGGTGAATCCGGCGGACGGGGAGTCGGGGCTGAAGCCCCTCCCACAGGGGGAGGAGTCGGGGATGGAGCCCCTCCCGCAAGGGGAAGACGGGGAGCCGGTGAAGGTGTTCGTCGCCGACGTGGCCGTGGACGCGAAGGGGCTCGAAGAGCTGGGGCCGGTCCTCGCCTCGGAGATCCAGGTGGCCCTCCAGGGAGCCGGGAGCTTCCAGGCCCTGACCCTGGAGAACCTCGAGGCCCAGCTCCGCAAGGAGAAGAAGAAGGCGCTGCTCTCCTGCGCGGACGACGGCTGCGTGCAGCGGATCATCGAGAACTTCGGCATCCCCGACACGATCTTCGGCCGGGTCAAGACCCTGGGGACGGAGCGCCTCCACCTCACCCTGACCTGGACCCGTGGGGGGGACGTGATCCACGCGGTCACCGCTGTGTCGGCGTGGGACGCCGCTGCCCTGCTCCAGGCGATGCGTGATCTCACCGCCCGGTTGGCCGCTGCGGTGGCTTCCCAGGGTGGAGAGTGACCATGGACGAGGGGCTCAGGGAACAGCTCCGCGGCGCCCGCGCCGGGGCCCACTGGGACCGCTTGGGCGTGGGACAGCGCACGGGGGTCTATGTGCCCCTGTTCTCCCTGCGGAGTCAACGGCAGGTGGGGGTCGGCGACGCGGCGGACCTCGATGCCCTGGTGGACTGGTGCGGAGACCTCGGCGTCGATGTGATCCAGCTCCTGCCGCTCAATGACATGGGCATGGACTCGGTGCCCTACGGCGCAGTGAGCGCCTTCGCCCTCGACCCCGCCTACATCGCGCTGGACCGCCTGGAGGCCGTTGCGGAGGACCTCGCGCTGCGGCGCCGTGTCGACGACGCGGCGGCCGCGCTCGCGACGGGGGACCGCATCGACTGGCCGCGGGTCCGCCGGGTGAAGGAGGAGCTGCTCCGCACCGCCTGGGCCGCAACCCGCGGGCCCGGGACCCTGGCGGCCCTGGACGGATTCCGTGCGGAGAACCCCTGGCTCGAGTCCTACCTGCCTTATCGGGTGCGCAAGGAGCAGGCGGGCTGGCGCTCCTGGGAGGCCTGGGGGGCCGACGAGACCCCCGCTCAGGCCCTGGCAGCCCTGGAGCTGGAGAGCCCGGATGCCATCGAGTTTGCGCTCTGGTGTCAGTGGGTGCTCTCGGACCAGCTGCGCGCTGCCCGGGATCACGCGGCCTCCCGGGGCGTCCTGATCAAGGGCGACATCCCGATCCTGGTCTCCCGGGACAGTGCGGACGTCTGGGCGCATCGGGATCTTTTTCACCTGGACACGAGCGCCGGCGCGCCACCGGACATGTACGCCGAGGATGGCCAGAACTGGGGCTTCCCGACCTACCGCTGGGAGTCCCATCGGGGGACGAACTTCCGCTGGTGGCGGGATCGCCTCGCGGTGGCGGAGCGGTACTATGATCTGTACCGCATCGACCACGTGGTCGGGTTCTTCCGTATCTGGACGATCCCCGCGGGGAAGAACACCGGTCGCGAGGGGACCTTCGTTCCTGCTGACGAGGCCCGGTGGGGATCCCACGGGCGGGAGATCCTCGAGATGATGCTGGATGCCTCCCGAATGCTCCCCCTCGCCGAGGACCTGGGGACGATCCCAGCCGTGTGCCGGGAGACCCTCTCGGAGCTGGGCATCTGCGGGATGAAGGTGCAGCGCTGGGAGAAGGACTGGCACGGGGACCGCCGCTTCATCGATCCCGCCACCTGGGCGTCCCTCTCCCTGGCCACGGTGTCCACCCACGACTCCGAGCTCCTCGGCGAGTGGTGGCGGACCTTCCCCCACGAGCGACAGGAGCTGTGGGAGCGCCTCGGTCGGGCGGGGTGGTCCCCACCGGAGCTGGATCCGGAGACCCACGGGGCGATCCTGCGGTGGGTGTCCGGGGGCAGCTCCCTCTTCGTCATCTACATGCTCCAGGAGCTCCTCGCCCCCTTGGGCCTCCTCCCTGGAGACCCTGCAACCCACCGGATCAACATCCCCGGCACCGTCGGTGATCACAACTGGACCTGGCGCTGCCCGATCTCCCTCGAGGAGCTTCGCTCACGCGCCGATCTGCGCGACCCCCTCCGCGCGCTGTTCTCGCTCCGCTGAGCACAGCGTCCATCGTCCCTCGTCCATCCACCATCGACCTGTAATTCCCACCAGTTGCACACAACATCTCGTCCGCGCCCGCGTGCGCCCCCCCGCATGTCGCGTAGAAATCCGCAAATATTGCTTGACCCTGTGGTCCCCCCGACGGATAAACCGGGCAAGCCCCGCGGGGTGGTTGGCAACACGGCATCGGCGCTTCACATTCCAGTTACGACAGCGGGCCCTCGCGGATCACTCGACACGACGACGAGAGCAGTCCTTGAGGACCTGACGGGGAGGAGCACATGGCCAGGCGAATCATCCTCGAACCATCCCGGACGCTGGCGGAGTTCCGCCTGCTGCCGCGACTGACCACGGAGAGCGCGACCCTCGAGGCGATCTCCCTGGAGACCCTCCTCGCGGTCCATCCGAAGACCGGCGCGGAGATCCGCTTCAACCTGCCCATCCTTGCCTCGGCGATGCAGTCGGTGTCGGGGCCCCGCATGGGGATCGAGATGGCCCGCCTCGGCGGCGCCGCGGTGATCTACTGCTCCCAGACGACGGAGTCCCAGGCGGCGATGGTCGCGGCCATCAAGAACTACAAGGCGGGCTTCGTGGAGCCGATCACCGTCCGGCCCCTGGACACCATCGCCCGGGTCTGCGAGGTCAAGCGCAGCACCGGCTTCAACAGCTTCCCGGTGGTGGATGACGCCGGCGTCCTCAGGGGCCTCATCAGCCGCAACGACTACGACGAGCACCGCCACGCGGACCTCCGCGTGGAGGAGCGCATGATCCCGAGGGAGTGCCTGGAGGTCGGGGTGGACATCGTCGACCTGAAGAAGGCCAACGAGCGCCTCCTGGACAGCCACCACTCGGTGCTCCCCATCGTGGATTCGACGGATCATCTGCGCTACATGGTGTTCAAGAAGGACATCCAGGACCACCTCGACAATCCCCTGCAGTGCGTGGACGACCGCAAGCGCCTCGTGGCCCTCGCGGCGATCAACACCCATGACCACGAGCAGCGGGTACCGGCCCTGGTGGAGGCCGGGGTGGACGGCGTCTCCATCGACTCCTCCGACGGCCACTCGATCTTCCAGCAGCGCTGTCTGGAGTCCCTTGCGGAGCGGTTCCCGGAGCTCCCGGTCCTCGCGGGCAACGTGATCACCGGGGACGGCTTCGAGTTCCTCGCGGATCACGGCGCCTGGGCGGTGAAGGTCGGCATGGGCGGCGGCTCCATCTGCATCACCCAGGAGCAGAAGGGGACCGGCCGGGGCCTCGCCAGCTCCCTCATCGACGTGTGCGAGACCCGCGACCGCTACCATGCGCGGACGGGACGCTACGTCCCGGTGATCGCCGACGGCGGCCTCTTCACCGCCAAGGACGTCGTGGTCGCCCTCGCGATCGGCGCCGACTCGGTCATGATGGGGCGCTACTTCGCCCGCATGGACGAGTCCCCCACGGAGAAGATCACCGTGCGGGGGCGGGTGATGAAGCCCTATTGGGGCGAGGGCTCCGGGCGCGCCCGGGAGTGGCGCGAGGCCCGGTACAGCCAGCTCAAGTTCGTGGAGGGCGTCGAGGGCTTCGTGGAGTACGCCGGCAAGGTCGAGGACAACCTGGACGGCACCCTGAGCAAGATCAAGGCGTCCATGTCCTCCTGCGGGTGCGCCACCATCCGGGAGCTGCACCACCACGCAGAGCTCGAGGTCGTGTCGGCCCTCTCCATCCGGGAGGGCGACGTCCACGACATCTACATGCCGGGGAACGATCACCAGTTCGGGAACCGCAGCTGGGGCGAGTAACATGTCGAACCACATCGTCATGGGCGCCCAGTGGGGCGACGAGGGCAAGGGCAAGATCGTCGACACCCTGGCGGGGCGGGTGGACATGATCGTCCGGTTCCAGGGGGGCGCCAACGCGGGGCACACCATCGTCTTCGGCGGCAACAAGTACGTCCTGCACCTCCTGCCCTCGGGGGTCTTGTCCCCGGGGAGGATCAACGTCATCGGAAACGGCTGCGTGGTGGACGTGGAGCAGCTCGCGGCGGAGATCCAGGAGATCCGGGGCCTGGGCTTCGAGATCACCACCGAGACCCTGGCCCTGTCGGACAAGGCCCACGTGGTCACCCCGTCCCACAAGCACGCGGACAAGCTCCAGGCGGGCTGGATCGGCACCACGGGCCGCGGCATCGGGCAGTGCTACACCGACAAGGTCCGCCGTCACGGCATCCGCATGGGGTCGATCCTCGACGGCACCTTCGACCAACGCTTCAAGACACAGAACGCCGCGTGGCGATGCGAGATCGACGCGCCGAAGGAGGATCCCTTCCCCGACGCGGACGTGGACCTCCATCGAATGCGCGCTGCCATGGACGTGGTGGTCCCCTTCATCGTCGACACCCGGGAGCTGATCCATGGTGCGGCGCGGGCCGGCCGGGAGATCCTCTTCGAGGGCGCCCAGGGGATGCTCCTGGACATCGATCACGGGACCTACCCCTTCGTGACCTCGTCCAGCACCACCATCGCCGGCGCCTACTCCGGGACCGGGGTCTGGCTGGACTTCAAGAACCGCATCGGCGTCCTCAAGGCCTACACCACCCGGGTGGGCACCGGCCCCTTCCCTACGGAGCAGGAGAACGAGGCCGGGGAGGCCCTCCAGCGGCGGGGGCACGAGCACGGCGCCACCACGGGCCGAGTCCGGCGCTGCGGTTGGCTGGACCTGCCCCTGGTCCGGGAGGCCTGCATCACCAACGGGTACAACGCGCTGGTCCTCACCAAGCTCGACGTCCTCACGGGCCTCGAGACGATCCCCGTCGCCGTGGGGCGCCGCCCCGACGGCGCGCCGGTCTACGAGGACCGCCCCGGCTGGGAGGAACCCCTCGACGGTGCGCAGTCCGACGCGGACCTCCCCCGGGCCTGCCGCGACTACATCAGCTTCATCGAGGAGTCCCTCGACGTCACCGTGGCCCTGGCCTCCTACGGCCCGGACCGCACCCAGACCATCACGAGGCGGAGTCTATGGTAGACAGGAAGACGAGCGGGCTGGACATCGACCTGGGCAACCTCTGCTCGGAGACGGCGTACGGCTGGGCCAAGAAGACCTTCGTGAGCCGCGAGATGCGCTTCGGCATGCCCGTGAAGGGCCTCGACGGGTCCTTCTCGAACCTCATGAACTACGGGCAGGTGCGCATCGCGATGTCCTCCGACGGCATCGGCACGAAGGCCGAGCTGGCCGAGCGCACGGGGATCTACGACACCCTCGGGTACGACCTGATCGCGATGGTGGTGGACGACCTCGCAGCGAACGGCATCGAGCCGACGAACCTCTCCAACATCCTCGATGTGGACCACCTCGACGTGGAGATCGTCGATGCGCTCATGCGCGGGCTCCATGACGCCTCGATGATCGCGGGCCTCGCCGTGGTCGGGGGAGAGATCGCCGAGCTCGGGGAACGCATCAGCGGCTACGGCGATCGGATGCACTTCAACTGGTGCGCCACGGGGATCGGGATCCTGCCCGCAGGGGAGGAGCCCATCAACGGGAGCTCCGTCCAGGTGGGGGACGCGGTCGTGTCCCTGGAGAGCATGGGGTTTCGATCCAACGGCTTCTCCCTGGTCCGCCGGATCATGGCGGCGGCCTTCGGACCCGAGTGGCACCGAACGCCCCACGACGACCGCCGCACCTGGGGTGAGGTGCTCCTGACCCGCTCCCGGATCTTCGCCCCGTGGATCGTGTCCATGCGGGAGCAGGGCATCGACATCCACGGCATCGCGCACGTGACCGGCGGGGGCATCCCGGACAACCTGGGCCGGGTGCTCCGCAGCACGGGCCTGGGCGCCCACCTGGACGCCCTCCCGCCCCCCCTCCCCTTCATGGCCGAGGTCCAGGCCCTGGGCGAGGTCCCCGAGGAGACCGCCTACAGGCTCTGGAACATGGGCACGGGGATGCTCGTGGTGCTGAACCCCCGGGACGCGGAGCGCATGGTGGAGCTCCTGGGGCGGGCGGGCTGCCCCGCGGTGCGCTGCGGCTCGGTGACCGGCACCCCCGGGGTGATCCTCGAGTCCCGGGGCGTGCAGGCCCGGACCCTGGTCTTCACGTCATGAAGTCCCTCCGCCCGGCCCCGGGGAGCGACGCGGGCTTCGTCCACCTGGTCCTCAAGGAGGGGGTCAACGACCCCGACGGCCGCAAGGCCCGGGAGGACGCCCGCCGCGATCTCGGCCTCGACACCGGCGAGGTCCGCAGGACCCGGGTGTTCTGGATCCTCTACGACCTCGACGGGGACGACCTCGCGCGCTTCGCCGCCTCCGCCCTCCGTGATGAGATCGTCCACGACGTCCATGTGAACCGCTTCCACCGCCCCGAGGGCTTCGCGAGCTTCATCCTCGTGGCCAAGGCCCCGGGGGTCACCGACGACGAGGGGGCGTCAGCGCAGACCGCGCTGGCCGACTTCCTGGGTGCGCCACCGCAGAAGGACATCCAGCGGATCTTCACCCAGGATCTCTACCTGGTGGAGCGGGCCCTGTCCTCGGACACCCTCGCCCGCCTGGCCGAGGACCTCCTGGGCAACGCCCTGATCCACCACTTCGAGTACGGGCCCGTTGCGCAGGACCCGCGGTACGTCCCCGTGGTCCTCATGGAGGCCGACGCGACCACCGAGGAGTTGGATCTGGAGATCTCCGACGCGGCCCTCCTGGCCCTGTCCAGGTCCCGGGTCCTCTCCCTGAACCTCGAGGAGATGTGCGAGATCCGGGATCACTATCGGGATCCCGGGGTCCGCGCGGCCCGGGACGCGGCGGGGCTCCCCGGAGGGCCGACGGACTGCGAGCTGGAGGTCTTCGCCCAGACCTGGAGCGAGCACTGCAAACACAAGGAGTTCCAGGCCGAGATCAGCTATCGAGATCAGTCAACCGGGGAGACCCGGGTGATCGACTCCCTGTTCAAGACCTACATCCGGGGGGCCACGGACCGGGTCCGCGAGACCCTGGAGGCCGCGGGGGAGGACTGGCTGGTCAAGGTCTTCTCGGACAACGCGGGGATGGTCCGCATCGACGACGAGCGGCTCTTCGTGTGGAAGGTGGAGACCCACAACACGCCCTCGGCGCTGGACCCGTACGGCGGGGCGATCACCGGAATCCTGGGCAACAATCGGGATCCCCTGGGCACCGGGCGGGGGGGCGGCCGCCTCCTGTTCAACACCAACGTCCTCTGCTTCGGCCCGCCGGACTTCGACGGCGTGCTCTTCCCGGGCCAGCTCCACCCCATGCGGATCTTCGCAGGGGTGCGCCACGGCATCGAGGACGGCGGGAACAAGTCCGGCATCCCCACGGTGAACGGATCGATCATCTTCGACGACCGCTACCGGGGGAAGCCCCTGGTCTACTGCGGCACTGGCTCGGTGATGCCCATGCGCCTCGCGGGCCGGGACTCCTCCGTGAAGGAGGTCCTCCCCGGGGACCGCATCGTCATGGGCGGCGGGCGGGTCGGCAAGGACGGGATCCACGGCGCGACGTTCTCCTCCGCGGAGATCGACAAGCACTCGCCCAAGACCGCCGTACAGATCGGCAGCCCCATCACCCAGAAGCTCCTGGCGGACTTCATGGAGGACGCGAGCGCCCGGGGCCTGCTCCGCTGCACCACGGACAACGGGGCCGGGGGCCTTGCATCCTCCATCGGCGAGCTGGCGCCCCTCGCGGGCGGGGCCAGGGTGGACCTCGAGAAGGTCCCCCTCAAGTACGCGGGCATCCGACCCTGGGAGATCTTCGTCTCCGAGTCCCAGGAGCGCATGACCTACATCGTGGACCCCGCGCACATGGCCCCGCTCCTGGACCTCGCGGACCAGTACGAGGTGGAGCTCACGGACATCGGGGTCTTCGACGACTCCGGCGCGATGTCGGTCTCCTGGGAGGGACAGCCCGTGGCCCGGTGGGACCTGGAGTTCCTCCACGAGGGCGTCCCGCGGAGGTTCATGGAGGCCGAGTGGACGCCGCCGACCGCGGCGGAGCCCGATCTCCCCGAGCAGGAGGACTACACCGGCGACCTCATGGCGATCCTGGGGAGCTGGAACGTCTGCTCCCGGGAGTGGGTGATCCGCCAGTACGACCACGAGGTCAAGGGCAAGACCATCGTAAAGCCCCTCATGGGGCCCCGGGGCCGCGCCCCCCAGGACGCAGCGGTGATGCGGGTGGGCTTCGACGGCTGGCAGGGCCTCGCGATCTCCAACGGCATCTGCCCCAAGTTCGGAGACCTGGACGCGTACGAGATGTCCGCGGGGGCCTTCGACGAGGGCGTCCGACAGATCGTCGCGGTGGGCGGCCGGATCCCGACCCCCGGGGACGGGGAGAACCGGTTCTGGTCCGTCAACGACAACTTCTGCGTCCCGGACTCCCTCTACGACCCTCGGACCAACCCCGACGGGAAGTACAAGCTCGCCCAGCTCGTGCGCATGTGCGAGGCCCTCTACGACCTGTCCACGTTCTTCTCCATCCCCATGACCTCCGGGAAGGATTCCATGAAGAACGACTTCCGGGGGGAGGGGGTCAAGATCTCGGTGCCGCCGACGATCCTGTACAGCATGACCGCGAAGATGGCCGACGTCCGGGCCGCGATCACCAGCGATCTCAAGGCGGCCGGGGACCGGGTCTACCGGGTGGGGACCACCTGGGACGAGCTGGGCGGGTCGGAGTTCTACCGCCTCCACGGACATCTCGGGGCCAACGTCCCCCGGGTCCGGCGGGAGACCGCCCGCGCGCTCTACCTCAAGGTGCAGGAGGCCACCGGGGCGGGGCTCGTCCAGTCCTGCCACGACCTCTCCGACGGCGGCCTGGCCGTCGCGTTGGCGGAGACCGCCTTTGGCGGCGGGTTCGGCGTGGAGGGGATCCTGGATCCGGGTGGGCTCTCAGCGGCGGCCCAGCTCTTCTCCGAGTCCCATAGCCGCTTCGTCGTCTCCGTCCGCCCCGAGGACGCGGATCGCTTCGAGGCGATCCTGGGGGACGACGCGCGGCTCCTGGGCGAGGTGACTGAGGCGCCGCGGTTGATCCTACGGTGCGGGGAGAGCGTGGTGGTAGACGCGCCGGTGGACGATCTCTTCGAGGCGTGGAGCCGGGGGGTGGAGGTATGAGCGCGCGCGCCCTGGTGATCACCGGCTTCGGCATCAACTGCGAGGAGGAGACAGCGGCCGCGTTCCAGCTGGCCGGCGGCGAGGCCCGCATCGCGCACCTCAACGCGGTGTTCCGGGAGCAGGTCTCGATCCACGACTTCGACGTGGTGGCCTTCCCCGGGGGGTTCTCCTTCGGCGACGACCTCGGCTCCGGCAAGGTCCTGGCCAACAAGCTCACCTACAAGCGCACATCCTCCGGGCGGCGCTTCCTGGACGAGATCGAGCGCTTCCTCGGCGACGGGAAGCTGATCATCGGCATCTGCAACGGCTTCCAGGTCCTGGTGAAGACCGGGCTGCTCCCGGGGCTGACCCCGGATCGGCGGCAGCAGGTCACCCTGACCCGGAACGATTCGGGCCGCTTCGAGGATCGCTGGGTCCGCTGCCGGGTGACCGGCGCCGGCAACCAGCCCTTCCTGCGGGGCCTGGATTCCATGGACCTCCCCGTCCGCCACGGCGAGGGGAAGCTCGTGATCCGGGATCCCGCGGTGCGGGAGGCCATCCGCTCCCGGGGTCTGGGGTGCCTGACCTACGTGGACGGCGCCGGGGAGGCCACGGGGGACTATCCCGGGAATCCCAACGGCTCGGATCTGTACCTGGCCGGGATCACGGACCCCACGGGCCAGATCCTGGGCCTGATGCCCCACCCCGAGGCCTTCCTCTCGGAGTACAACCACCCTGCCTGGACCCGCCGCCGCCGGGAGGACCCGGATCGGAGCGAGGAGGGCGAGGGGCTGGCCATTTTCCGCAACGCGGTGCGATGGATCGAAGGACGGAGAGCCTGATGATCAAGATCGAGCGGGCGCTGCTCAGCGTCTCGGACAAGACCGGCGTCGTCGCGCTGGCCCGAGCCCTCGTGGGGACCGGGTGCGAGATCATCTCGACCGGGGGGACCCGGCGGGTCCTCGAGGATGCGGGCGTGGCCACCACGGACATCTCCGAGATCACCGGGAACCCCGAGGCCTTCGGCGGCCGGATGAAGACGATCTCCTTCGAGATCGAGGCGGCGCTCCTCTTCGACCGGGAGCGAGACGGGGAGGAGGCGGTGACGCTGGGCATCCGGCCCATCGACATGGTGGTGTGCAACCTCTACCCCTTCGAAGAGGTGCGGGACGCCGGCGGTGATCTGGAGCGCCTCATCGAGAACGTGGACATCGGCGGCCCGACGATGATCCGGGCGGCAGCGAAGAACCACCGCTGGGTGGCGGTGGTGACGGACCCCGCTGACTATCCGGGGATCATCGAGGAGCTGGCATCCAACGCCGGGTCCCTGGGGCCCGAGACCCGGACACGGCTCATGCGCAAGGCCTTCAACCGGACCGCGGACTACGACGCGGCGATCGCCACGACCCTGGACGCGCGCCACGGGGTCCCCAGCCTCCGCCTCGCGTTCGACGCGCCGCAGCCCATGCGGTACGGGGAGAACAGCCACCAGGAGGCGGTGCTCCTGCGGGAGCGGGGCGCGGCGAAGAGCCTCTGCGACATGGAGATCCTCGGGGGCAAGGCCCTGTCCTTCAACAACCTGGCCGACATCCAGGCAGCCCTGGACGCAGTGAAGGACCTCCGGGGCCCGGCGTGCTCGATCATCAAGCACCAGAACCCCTGCGGCCTGGCCATGGGGGACGACCTCGTCGCAGTCTTCTCCGCCGCCTGGGGCGGCGATCCCCTCTCCGCGTTCGGCTCGGTCATCGCGTTCAACCGCCCCCTGTCGCTGGAGGCGGCCCGGCACCTCGCACTGGACGCGGAGAAGAAGCAGGACCGGAAGTTCGTGGAGGTGATCTCCGCGCCGGCCTTCGGCGAGGGCGCGCTGGAGTACCTCAGGCTGCAGCAGAACCTGCGCATCGTCCGCTTTGATCCGAAGGACGCCGGGCGCCTCACGGACGTGCGCCTCCTCGCAGGGGCGGCCCTCCTCCAGGACACTGACGCGGCGCTCTGGGAGACCCTCGACGTGAAGACCGCGGCGACCCCCGGCGGGATCGACGAGGAGCTCCTGGCCTTCGGGATGGTGGCCGTGCGGCAGGTAAAGTCCAACGCGATCGTGCTGGTGCGGCGCCGGGCAGATGGCTTGTGCCAGCTCCTGGGGATCGGCGCGGGGCAGCCCAACCGGGTGAACTCCACGCAGCTCGCGCTGGCCCGGGCCCGGGAGAACCTGGCCCGGGAGGGCGACGGGGAGACCGCGGCCGCGGCCCTCCGCGCGGCCTACCTGATCTCCGACGCGTTCTTCCCCTTCCCGGACAACGTGGAGCTCGCGGCGGACGCAGGGGTGCGGATCCTGTTCCAGCCCGGCGGCTCGATCCGTGACAAGGCAGTCATCAGGCGCTGTGACGAGTTGGGGCTGGTGATGGTGTTCACCGGAACCCGGCACTTCAAGCACTAGGAGGAACCGATGATCGACGTGCTGAATCGTGTAGAGACCCCGCAGCTGGTCAAGCTCGCGTCCGGAAAGGTCCGGGAGAGCTTCCGCGTCAACGGGAACCAGCGGCTCATCGTCGTGACGGACCGGATCTCCGCGTTCGACAAGATGCTGGAGACCCCGATCCCAAAGAAGGGGGCGGTCCTCAACGGCCTCGCCAACTGGTGGTTCGCGGAGACCCAGGACATCATCCCGAACCACCTGATCCGTCAGGTCGACCCCAACGCGAGCCTCGTTCGCGAGGCCGCGCCCCTGCGGGTCGAGGTGGTCATGCGGGGCTACCTCACCGGCTCCATGTGGCGCGGGTACCGGGTGGGCAACCGGGTGTTCTCCGGCGTGGAGGTGGAGGACGGCCTCACCAGGAACCAGCGGTTCCCGACGCCCCTGCTCACCCCCACCACCAAGGAGAAGGTCGACCGGCCGATCACTCCCGACGAGATCGTCAGGTCCGGGCTGGTGGACGCGGCGACCTGGGACCGGGTCGTCACCGTCGCCCACACCCTCTTCGAACGGGGAACTCGCATCCTCGAAGAAAAGGGCATCCTCCTGGTGGACACCAAGTACGAGTTCGGCCTCGTGGACGGGGAGCTGACCCTCATCGACGAGATCCACACCCCGGACTCCTCGCGCTACTGGTTCAAGGAGGACTGGGAGACGGACCCCCTGACCGCCGTGGAGCTGGACAAGGAGTACGTCCGCCAGTGGCTCCTGGCGAACAAGACCGAGGCCGGCATCCCCAACCGCCTGCCCGCCGACGTCATCGCTGAGACCACCCGCCGCTACCTCGATGTCTTCGAGCGGATCGTGGGGGAGCCCCTGGCCCTTGGCAACGCGTCCCCCTCCCGTCGCCTCGGCCGGGGCCTCGTCATCGAGGGGCTCATGAAGCCGGGCTTCGTGGCCATCGTCATGGGTTCCAAGGCGGATCTCCCCTTCTGTGAGACGATCCGGGAGGCCCTGGCGCTCTACCCGGTGTTCACGGAGCTGCGGGTCATGTCCGCGCACAAGAACGGCGAGGACATCCTTGCGCTCGCCCGCGAGTACAACGGATCCCTGGAGCCCGGCGCGGTCATCGCGGTGGCCGGGCGCTCCAACGGCCTGGGCGGTGCGCTGGCCGCGAACCTCAACCTGCCGGTGATCAACTGCCCGCCCTTCGGGGACAAGACCGACCTCATGCTCAACGTGGGCTCGTCGCTCATGATGCCGTCCCAGGCCCCCGCGGGGACGGCGGTGGATCCGGGCAACGCCGCGGCCCTGGCCCTGCGCTGCCTGAACCTCCCGGACCTCCGGATGCTCTTCGACCGGGAGATCGAGGCGACCAAGGCCGGCCAGCGGGCCGCGGACGCCGAGGTGCGGGGGCGCTGATGAGCAGGGAGATCTCACCGCTGGACGGACGCTACGCAGGCAGGATCGGCCATCTGGGGGAGTACTTCTCCGAGTTCGCCCTCATGGAGGCCCGGGCCCAGGTGGAGTGCGTGTACCTGCTGGCCCAGGAGGAGACCGGACTGTGGCCGCCCCTGTCGGGGGACCGCAAGGCCGCGATCCAGGACATCGTTGATCACTTTGATGACGGGGACTTCGACTGCATCAAGGCCATCGAGGTGACCACCCGCCACGACGTGAAGTCCGTGGAGCTGTTCCTGCGCGGAGCGCTCGCGCTGCCGGATCCCAACCGGATCCACTTCGGGCTGACCTCGGAGGACGTGAACAACCTGGCCTTCAACCTGATGCTGGACGCCTACCGGCAGGAGGAGCAGCTCCCCACCCTGCGCGGCCTCATCCGGACCCTCCGGGACATGGCGGCGCCCCTGAGAGACGCGCCCATGCCCACCCGCACCCACGGTCAGAAGGCCTCCCCCTCCACCGCGGGCAAGGAGATCGCGGTCTTCGTGGAGCGCCTCCTGCGCCTCTACGAGCGCCTGGACGGGTTCCAGTTCCGCGGCAAGCTCAACGGGGCCACGGGGAACTGGTCCGCGTTCGTCGCCGCGTACCCCGACCACGACTGGATCGGGTTCTCCGAGCGCTTCGTCACGCGCCTGGGCTTCGTTCCCAACCGGGCCACGACCCAGATCGAGGATCACGACGCCTGGGGCGAGTACCTGAACCTGACCCGGCAGCTGGCCAACGTCCTCATCGATCTGGATCGGGACGTCTGGCTCTACCTCTCCCTGGGATTCTTCAGGGAGCGGGCCGACGACAAGGCGGTGGGTTCGTCGACCATGCCGCACAAGATCAACCCGATCCGCTTCGAGAACAGCGAGGGGAACCTTGAGATCGCGACGGGCCTCCTGGGCGCGCTCGCGGACAAGCTGTCCCGGGCCCGGCTCCAGCGGGACCTCTCGGACAGCACCGCGACCCGGAACATCGGGGTCGCGCTGAGCCACGTCCATCTGGCCATGCTCGAGACCCGGGCGGGCCTCGAGACCCTCGAGTACAACGAGGCCCGCTGCCTCGAGGAGCTCGACGACAGCCCGGAGCTCCTCGCAGAGCCCGTACAGACGATCCTGCGCACCGCTGGCGTGGACGATCCCTACGAGCTCCTCAAGGTCGCCACCCGGGGCCACAAGGTGACCCGGGAGGACCTGCTGGCCCTGGTGGACGGCCTGGACGTGCCCGAGGACGTAAAGGCCCGCTGCCGGGCCCTGCGCACCCGGGACTACACGGGCCTCGCAGCGGCGGTGTGCGACCGTGTCGTGGCGCGGGCGGACGAGCTCCTGGGGACCGCGGAGGAAGAGAAATGAGGATCCTCGTCATCGGCTCCGGCGGTCGCGAGCACGCGATCGCCTGGAAGCTCCAACAGAGCCCGAAGGTGGAGAAGGTCTCCGTCGCGCCGGGCAACGGCGGGACCCGGAACAACGTGGCCCTGGACATCGCCGATCACGCTGCGGTGACGGCATGGTGCCAGGACGACGGCGTCGACCTGGTGATCATCGGCCCCGAGGCTCCCCTGGTCAACGGCCTGGCTGACGACCTCCGGGCCGCGGGGCTCCGGGTCTTCGGCCCCGGACGGGACGGTGCCCGCCTCGAGGGCTCCAAGATCTTCGCGAAGGAGTTCATGCAGCGACACGGCGTGGCCACGGCCGCGTTCAGAGCCTTCACGAGCCCCGGAGAGGCCAGGGAGTTCGCGGAGAGCTTCCCCGACGCCGTGGTGGTCAAGTACGACGGCCTCGCCGCCGGCAAGGGCGTCTTCGTCTGCCCCACCCTCCTCGAGGCCCTGGAGGCCCTGACCGAGGTGGAGCGGCGCTACGGCGCGGACGCCCCGGTGGTAGTGGAGGAGCACCTGATCGGGCGGGAGATCTCGATCCTCGGGTTCACCGACGGGGCCCACATCTGGCTCCTCACCCCCTCCCAGGATCACAAGCAGCTCCTGGACGGGGATCGGGGTCCGAACACCGGGGGCATGGGGGCGTTCTGCCCGGTCCCCTTCTACGACCAGGACCTCGCGGACCGGGTGGACGAGGACATCGTCGGCCCGACCCTCCAGGGACTCCAGGCCGATGGCATCGACTTCCGTGGCGTGCTGTACTTCGGCATCATGCTCACCGGGACCGGCCCCAAGCTGCTGGAGTACAACGTCCGCCTCGGGGATCCCGAGACCGAGGTGGTCCTGCCGGCCCTGGAGAGCGACCTCCTGGACCTGATCCTCGCGTGCACCGACGGGGGCGTTGACGTCGATGATCTGAAATTGCGGTTCAGCGACTCCGCCTTCGTGGGCGTGGTCCTGGCCTCCGGCGGCTACCCGGGCGACTGCAGGACCGGTGACGAGATCACGGGCCTCGACGCGGTGGCCGAGGACACCCTGGTGTTCCACGCGGGAACGAAGCGGAAGGGCGACCGGGTGGTGACCAACGGCGGCCGGGTCCTCAACATCGTCTGCCGCGGGGACAGCATCGAGGAGGCCGTCGGCCGGGTCTACGAGGAGCTGGAGGCGATTCACTTCGAGGGCCGCATCTTCCGCACGGACATCGGACGGCGGGGGGACGGGCGATGACCCGGATCGCGATCCTGCTCTCCGGGCGGGGCTCCAACATGGAGGCCCTGCTCGATCGGTGCCGTGACGGCAGCCTCGGGGAGGTCTGCGAGCCGGTGGTCGTCTTCTCCAACGACCCCGAGGCCGAGGGCCTGAAGATCGCCTGCGGTCGCGGCATCCAGACGGTCTGCGTACCCTCCCGGCGCCGCAGCCGGCGGAGCTTCGACGCGGACCTGGTCGCGGCCCTCTCGCCTTACCGCCCGGATCTCCTGGTCCTGGCGGGCTTCATGCGGGTCCTGTCCTCGGTGGTCATCGACCGCTGGCCCGGCGGGATCGTGAACATCCACCCGGCGGACTCCAGGACCTACCAGGGCGCCCACGGATACGAGTGGGCCTGGGACGAGGGCCTCGAGGAGACCCGCATCACGGTCCACCTGGTGGACGAGGGGATGGACACCGGACCGATCCTCGACCAGGCGGTTGTGGACCTGCGCGGCGCATCGGACCTGGCCGAGATCAAGCGGCGCGGGCTCGCCGTGGAGCACCTCTTCTTCGCGGACGTCCTCGAGCGGGTGTGCCGGGGCGAGGTCGATCTCGGTCGAGCATGGATGGAGCGCGGGGGATCGGACAACCCTGAGGGAGAGGACTAGCCCCAATGTGTGGAATCATCGGAATCCTGGGCCAGGGCGACGTCTGCGAGGAGCTGTTCTACGGGCTGAACTCCATTCAGCATCGTGGACAGGACGCGGCGGGCATCGTCACCTTCGACGAGACCTTCCGGATGGCCAAGGGCCTCGGCCTGGTCAACAGCGTCTTCAAGGACCCGGCGTCGGTCCGGCGGCTCACGGGATCCGTGGGCATCGGCCACGTGCGCTACTCCACCATCGGCTCCAACGAGGCCCTCGACGCCCAGCCCTTCTTCGTGAACTACCCCTTCGGTCTCGCGATGGCCCACAACGGGAACGTGAACAACTTCCAGGCCCTGCGCCGCTCCCTCTACGAGGACGACCACCGCCTCCTGGACTCCTCCTGCGACCTGGAGCTGATCCTCTATGCGCTGGCGTCGGAGCTGGAGAAAAAGGACCTCAAGCACTTCAACAACGACGACCTCTTCGACGCGGTCGAGGCGGTCCAGCGCCGGGTGCAGGGGGCCTACTCCACCATCACGATCATCGCGAACCGGGGACTCCTGGCCTTCGCCGACCCCTACGGGATCCGGCCCGTGGTCTTCGGGAGGAAGGACACCGGCGACGGGACGAGCTACGCCTTCGCGTCGGAGTCCACCTGCCTCGACGACATCGGCTTCGAGCTCGTCCGGGATCTGGAACCCGGTGAGGTGATCTTCATCGACAACGACGGGCAGGTGCACTCCCAGATCCGATACCGGGAGCGCCAGGCCTTCTGCGTGTTCGAGTACATCTACTTCGCGAAGGAGGACTCGACGATCCACGGCCGGGGCGTGGCCCACGACCGGGTCGACATGGGCAGGGCCCTGGCCCGGACCTTCCGGCGCACGGGGCTCCGCCCGGACGTGGCCATCGACGTCCCTTCCTCGGCCTACTTCTTCGCCTCGGGCCTTGCGGAGGAGCTGGGCATTCCGTACCGCCGGGGCCTGTCCAAGAACAACTTCGTGGGGCGCTCGTTCATCTCGCCCACCCAGACCGAGCGGGAGAAGGTGGTGCGGCTCAAGCACAAGCCGCTCAAGGACGTGGTCCGGGGACGGAAGATCGCAGTGGTGGACGACAGCATCGTCCGGGGGACCACGTCCCGCCACTTGGTGCGCCTCCTCCGGGAGGCCGGCGCGGCGGAGGTCTACCTGGTGTCCGCGTCGCCGCCGATCCGACACCCCTGCGTGTACGGCATCGACATGTCCATCCGGCGGGAGATGATCGCGTCGGACCTCAGCGTGAAGGAGATCTCCGAGCGGATCGGCGCGGACGCCCTGGTGTACCAGCGGCTCAGCGATCTCCGCCGGATCTACCGGGGCCTGCCCATCTGCGATGCCTGCTTCTCGGGAGAGTATCCCACGGGGATCACCGCAGCGCAGATCCAGGAAACAGAGATGGAGAGGGAATGCTCGAAGGATCGCTCAGCGAGATAGCCGTCCTGGATTTCGGCGGCCAGTACACCCACCTCATCACCAAGCGGATCCGCCGCCTGGGGGTCCTGGCGCGCATCCACGCGCCCGAGGATTTTTCCCCCGGGACGCAGGGCCTTCGCGGGATCATCCTCTCCGGGGGTCCCGACTCGGTGTCGAACCCCCGCGCTCCCCAACCGGGGTTCGACCTGACTGCGGTCCGGGTCCCGATGCTGGGGCTGTGCTACGGCCACCAGCTCATCGCCAAGACCTTCGGCGGCGAGGTGGAGACCGGCATCGAGGGCGAGTACGGGCTCACGAAGGCCGCGGTGGAGACCGACGGGGCCCTGTTCGAGGGCCTCGGGCCGGAACAGGTGGTGTGGATGAGCCACCGTGACCTCGTGACCCGGCTCCCTGTGGGGTTCCGCGTCGTGGCCTCGTCGGACACGGTCCCCATCGCAGGCTTCGAGCATCCGCAGCGACGGATCTTCGGCCTCCAGTTCCACCCCGAGGTCACCCACACCGTGGGCGGCATGACCATGCTCGACAACTTCGTCGGCCTCTGCACGGAGACCCGGGACTGGACCCCCGAGGACTACACCCATCGCTTCATCGAGCGCACCCGGGAGGAGGCGGGGGACCGGAAGGTGATCCTGCTGGTCTCCGGCGGGGTGGACTCCCTCGTCACCCTCAAGCTCTGCGTGGAGGCGCTTGGCCCCGAGCGGGTCTTCGGCCTCCACGTGGACACAGGCTTCATGCGGCTGGACGAGAGCGCTCAGATCGCGGCGCACCTCCACCGGCTTGGCTACCACAACCTCAAGGTCGTGGACGCGTCGGAGCGGTTCTTCCGGGAGCTCGCCGGGAAGGTGGCACCCGAGGAGAAGCGGAAGATCGTGGGACGCCTCTTCGTGGAGGTAGCCCGGGACGAGCTGCGGGTCCTGGGCCTCGACGAGGGCTGGATGCTGGCCCAGGGGACCATCTACCCGGACACCATCGAGAGCGGCGGCTCCGCCAAGGCCGACACCATCAAGACCCACCACAACCGGGTGCAGGAGATCGACGACCTCATCGCCCAGGGCCGGATCATCGAGCCGCTCCGGGACCTGTACAAGGACGAGGTCCGGGAGCTCGGCAGACGGCTCGATCTACCGGAGCACCTCCTGCTCCGGCACCCCTTCCCCGGGCCGGCCCTTGTGATCCGGATCCTCTGCTCGGACACCGACGTCCCCGAGGCGGGCTTCGACCGGGAGGAGACCAGCGTCGCGGCGATGGCCGCTGACCTGGATCTCCAGAGCGCGGTCCTGCCCATCCGCAGCGTCGGGGTGCAGGGCGACTCCCGCACCTATGCGCACCCGGCGCTCCTATGGAGCACGACCGCGGCCCGCCCCGACTGGTCCGGGCTCAAGGACTTCGCAGCCCGCCTGGTCAACGCCCACTCTACGGTGAACCGGGTGGTCTTCTCGCCGGGTCGCTGCGCGCCGGCCTCCCTGCACCTGGGCCGCGCCTGGGCGGACAGGGAGCAGGCGGACCGTCTGCGGCTGGTGGACGCGCTGGTGCGGGAGCGCATGGCGGCGTTCACGGAGATCTGGCAGCTCGGCATCATCGCCCTGCCCCTCTTCGATGGGGACGGACAACAGGTCTACGTGGTCCGTCCGGTCCTCTCCACGGACGCCATGACCGCGGACGTCTTCGCCATCGACTGGGACCTCCTGGAGGCCATGGAGGGCGAGGCCCGGGCCATCGCGGGCGTGGGCGCGCTCTGGTACGACGTCACCACGAAGCCGCCGGCGACCATCGAGTGGGAGTGAGGATGCTGCGCATCGACCACGCCACCTGGCTGCGGGCCGACGGGACGACGGGGACGGGCACCCTCCTCGCGGCCGAAGACGGTGTCCGGCTGCTGCCGGAAGACGCGGCGGCTCCGATCGCGGATGTCGTGATCGACGGCGCAGGCGGGCTCGTGGTCCCCGGTCTCGTGGACCCGCACACCCACCTCCGGGAGCCGGGACAGGGCTACAAGGAGGGGATCTCCAACGGCACCCGGGCCGCGTTGGCCGGCGGAGTGACCACGGTGCTGGACATGCCCAACAACCGGCCGCCCACGTCCACGGCCTCGCGGCTGGAGGCCAAGCGGGCGCGCTTCCGCCGCAAGTCCCGGGTCCACTGGGGGCTCCATGTCCAGGCGTCCCTGGAGCGCGAGGCGCTGGACACCGCCAGGATCGCCTCGGTCAAGGTCTACATGGCCCGCTCCTCCACTGACTCCGCACTGAACACCCCCGCGCGTCTCCGGGAGATCTTCGCCGCCTTCCCCCGCATCTCGATCCACGCCGAGGACGAGGCGCGGTTCCCCGCGGACGCGACGGGGCCGCACCACGAGGTCCGTCCCCGGGAGGCGGTTCGCACTGCGCTGCGGAAGATCGAGGACACCCTCGGGACCCTCTCGCCCCCGGACCGCCCTCGGGTGATCCTCTGTCACGTCGCCACCGCCGACGAGCTGACCTGGCTGCGGCGCATGAAGGCCCGCGGCTTCGACCTCTGGGGCGAGGCGGTGCCCCATTACACGGTGTTCACCGAGGAGGACACCTTGCGCCTCGGGGGCCGCCTCCACGTGAACCCGCCGATCCGCGCCGCAGCGGATCGCGACGCGGTCCTCGCTGGGATCGCGGACGGGGCCATCGACTTCGCCGCGACGGATCACGCACCGCACACCCCCGCAGAGAAAGCCTCCGGACATCCGCCTTCGGGGATCGCGGGGATCGAGTGGCTCGGGCCGTGGCTGATCTCCCTGGCCGACCGGGGACACATCGGCTGGCCCCGCTTCCTGGACCTGGGCGGGCGGAGCGCCGCACGCTGCTACGGCTTCGAGGTCGCAGCGGGGGTGGAGGAGGGCGCACCCGCCGACCTTGCGCTCCTGCGCCGGGGACACCGCCGCAAGGTGGTGACGAAGGCCCGCTGGGACCCCTACCGCGATCATCCAATGGGCTGGACCGTCGCCGCAACGATCGTCCGAGGCGACCTCGTCCACCTCGAAGGAACATTCCCCGGGGAATCCCGGGGCAGGGAGGTATACCCATGACACCCAGGTCGGAGTTCAACCCCAATGGGAATCCGTCTCGCAAACGTGGGGCTTCGCCCGCTCGACTCGACTTCATTCGGTTCCTGCTCGAGAGCGGCGCGCTCCGGTTCGGGGACTTCACCCTGAAGTCCGGGGCCCGCTCCCCCTTCTTCATCAACCTCGGGGACGTGCGCACGGGTGCGCACCTCAAGTTCCTCGGCGAGGCCCTGGCCCGGGCCCTGCGCGAGTCGTTCCCCGACGTGAACCTGCTCTTCGGTCCGCCCTACAAGGGCATCGCGCTCGTCACCGCGGCGGCGATCGGCTGGAGCAACCTCTTCGACGGCGAACTCTCCACGGTCTACAGCCGCAAGGAGCGCAAGGACCACGGGGAGCGCGGCTCCTTCGTCGGTGAGCTGCCGGGCCCCTCGGACCGGGTGGTGATCGTCGACGACGTGATGAGCAGCGGCGGCACGAAGCTCGAGGCCATCGACCTCCTGTCCAACTCCCTGGGAGTCCGCGCCCAGGGGATCCTGGTCTGCGTGGACCGGACCCAGGCGGGGTTCTCCATCGGTCGGCCGGATCTGCGGGTGGAGTCCCTGGTGACCCTGACCGACCTCATTGACCACCTGAAGTCGGAGGGAGACCCCCGACACCAGGCCATGCGCGACTTCTACGAAGGGAGGTCCTGATGGACGTACGCGTCATCCCCGCCCTGGACGTCTCCGACCTCGACCGGGTCTCCGCCATCGCCGCGGCCGTGGGTCGCCACCCGGGAGTCTACGGCTTCAAGGTGGGCTTCTCCCTGGGCCTCTCCCACGGCCTCCCCGTCGTGGTGGAGCGGATCCGCGCCTGGTCCGACAAGCCCGTGATCTACGACCATCAGAAGGCCGGAACGGACATCCCCGATACCGGCGGGCTCTTCGCCCGGACCCTCGCTGACGCGGGCATCGACGAGGGGATCCTCTTCCCCCAGGCGGGCCCGGCGACCCTGGCGGCGTGGGTGGATGCCCTCCAGGACGCGGGCCTCAAGGTCATCGTCGGGGGCCTCATGACCCATCGGGCCTACCAGGCCTCCGAGGGCGGCTTCCTGCGGGACGACGGGATCATGCAGATCTACCGGGACGCGGCGGCCCGGGGCGTCCGCTCCTTCGTGGTGCCCCTCACCAAGCCCGAGGCGGTGCGTCGCATCGCGGACGAGGTCGACCGTGCAGGGGACGTGGAGTTCTACTCGCCGGGCTACGGAAGCCAGGGCGGCGATCCGGGGGACCTCGGATTCCTCGCACGCCTCAACCTGATCGTTGGCCGGTCCCTGCTCCTCGCAGAGGATCCGGCAGCCTATATTGATTCGATCATCAGGAGGGAATGGACGACATGAAGATGGACCTCATCTCCGCCACGGATCTGAGCCTGGAGGACATCCAGAGATTCCTGGCGCTGGCAGCGAAGATGGACGAGATGGCCCCGGAGGAGAAGATCGACCTCCTCAAGGGTCGCGTACTCATGGTGATGTTCTACGAACCCAGCACCCGCACCCGACTCTCCTTCGAGGCGGCCATGGTCCGGCTCGGCGGCAGCGTCATCGGGTTCTCGGAGACCGGCAGCACCTCGGTCGCCAAGGGCGAGACCCTGCGGGACACGGTGCTGACCTCGGAGTGCTACGCGGACGTGATCGTCATCCGTCACCCCCAGGAGGGAGCGGCCCGGCTCGCGGCCGGCGCCGCGTCGGTGCCCGTGATCAACGCGGGGGACGGAGCCAACCAGCACCCGACCCAGACCCTCCTCGACCTCCACACGATCCGGAAGAACTTCGGACGCACCAGCGGGCTCAAGATCACCCTCGCCGGTGACCTGAAGTACGGCCGGACGGTCCACTCGCTGTTCCAGGCGCTGCTCAAGTTCCAGGGAAACGAGTTCGTCCTGGTCTCCCCGCCGACCCTCCGCCTGCCCGAGTATCTCCTGGCCGAGGCGCGGTCGATGAACGTCAAGGTCGTGGAGAGCGCTGACCTCCAGGGTGCGCTTCACTCCTCGGACATCGTCTACATGACGCGCATCCAGCGGGAGCGCTTCCCCGACGCGCTCGAGTACGAGAAGATCAAGGACGCGTTCGTCATCGACGCCGCCATGCTCGAGGGTGCGCCGGAGCGGCTCAAGATCCTCCACCCGCTCCCCCGGGTGAACGAGATCGCGCCGGACGTGGACGCGACGGCCTACGCGGGGTACTTCCCGCAGGTGTACAATGGCATGATCATGCGGCAGGCCATCCTGCTGACGTTGCTGGGGGTGGACGTATGACCGAGAACACCGAGAACGAGCTGATCCCGAAGATCAAGAACGGCATCGTCGTCGATCACATCCCCGTGGGCTTCGGCGTCAAGGTCCTGGAGATCATCCGCTCCTATCCCGGGATGCGGGACGTCGTCATCACCATCGGACTGAACTACCAGAGCACCCGTCTGGGCAGCAAGGACATGCTCAAGCTCGTCACCACCGACGAGCTGAGGCCGGAGATCCTCGAGCACCTGTCCCTGGTGAGCCCCGGGATCAGCATCAAGCGGATCCGGGACTACCACGTGGACATGAAGTTCGTGATCACCACGCCGACGGAGATCAACGGACAGGTCCGCTGCCGGAACCCCAACTGCATCACAAACAACGAGCGGTACATGGCCGCCCGGTTCAAGGCCACCCGCCGGGACCCGGGGATGTACCAGTGCCTGTTCTGCGAGCGGGTCTTCTTCCTGGATGAGCTGGAGCTGGTCTCCCGATGACCGCGACTGCGCCCAACCCCCTGCGCACCACCTTCGCGGGGCTCACCCTGGAGTCCCCGACGGTCCTGGCCTCGGGGATCCTCGGCGTCACCGCATCGACCCTGGCCCTGGCGGCTCGAGCGGGGGCGGGCGCAGTGACGGTGAAGACCTGCGGGCTCCTGCCGCGGAAGGGCCACCCGGGCCCCTCGATCCTGCCGATCCGCCACGGGCTGCTCAACGCAGTGGGGCTCTCCAACCCCGGCGCGGACGCGGTCGCCGCGGAGATCCGCGCGTTCCGTGCCCGCAGCCGGACGCCGATCATCGCATCGGTCTTTGGCCGCACGGAGGAGGAGTTCGGGCGGGTCGCAGCGCGGCTGGCGACGGCCGAGCCGGATCTCATCGAGGTCAACGTCTCGTGCCCCAACGTCGAGTCCGAGTTCGGGCAGCCCTTCGGCGCGGACTTCGACGCGGTCGCACGGATCACCGAGGGGGTGAAGGCCGCCGCGGGGCACATCCCGGTGTCGATCAAGCTCACCCTCCACTGCCCCTCGGTGGTCCACATGGCCCGGGTGTGCAAGGAGCACGGAGCGGACGCGGTCACCGCGATCAACACCGTGGGCCCCGGCATGTTCATCGACGTGCACACCGGGCGACCGGTGCTCTCCAACCGGGAGGGGGGCCTCTCCGGGGGCGCTATCCTGTCCCTGGCGGTGCGCGCTGTCTACCGGATCAAGGCCGCGGTGGACATCCCGGTCATCGGCACCGGCGGTGTCGAGGATCTGAATGGCGCGCTCCAGATGCTCCTCGCCGGCGCGGACGCGGTGGGGATCGGCACCGGGATCTACTCCGGGGGCCCCGGCCTCTTCGGCGTGATCCGCGCCGGGCTCAGGGCCCACCTGAAGGAGCAGGGAATGACCAGCATCGACGCGCTCCGGGGGATGGCACATGGGACATGAAATGTGCACCTTCCCGGTGCAGCGGGTGGTGACCCACGCGCCGGACCTGAAGAGCGTCTACCTGCCCCGGGAGTTCGACGTCGCGCCGGGCCAGTTCGTCCTCCTCTGGCTTCCTGGTATAGACGAGAAACCCTTTTCTGTTTCAGGTGTTACTGATAATTTCCTAGAAATTACAATAAAGTCTGTCGGCCCGTTTACCCGGGCCATGATGGACGTCGAGGTGGGGCAACGCGTCGGTCTCCGCGGCCCCTTCGGGCGCGGCTTCAGACCCGTGGGTCCAGCGGTGGTGGTCGGGGGCGGTTGCGGGGTTGCCCCCGTGCGCCACCTCGCCCAGGTGATGGCCCGGACCGGGGTGGAGTTCGAGCTCGTCCTCGGAGCCCGCACGGCGACGGATCTCATGTTCCGTGACGAGTACCATCGAGGGGGCGCCTGGCTGGTCACCGAGGATGGCAGTCTGGGCACCCGGGGGCTCGTCACCGACCGCCTACGCGAGCTCCTCGCGCAGGGACACTGTGAGCAGGTCTTCGCCGCAGGGCCCGAGGGGATGCTCCTGGCGGTGCGGGACCTGGCCGAGGAGCACCTCCTGGACTACCAGCTGTCCTTCGAACGCTACATGAAGTGCGGCATCGGCATCTGCGGACATTGCTGCATGGACGGGACCGGGATCAGGATGTGCACCGAGGGACCGATCCTGACCCGGCGAGACCTCGCCGGCGTGACGGACCTCGGCCTCCCGCACCGGAGCGCCACCGGCGCGCGCGCCGGCAGCGATTGACGTCATCCTGAGCAACCGAGCGCAGCTGGGGCATCGAAGGCCCCCCCGGGTTGGTCCGCAGAGCGAGTTGATCGGATCTCTGCCCGAGAGGTCGGGGGGGCGCTCTCCTCCCACCCAGCCACCTTTTTGTAGGGAAGCCACAATTCAACGACAATGGCAATCACTGCATCGTGTTTCATGGGAGGCCTGTGGGTGGCCTGGACGTTGCTCATCGCGATCATCGCTCTGACGGTCAACCTGATCTCCGTCGGCCTCTTCGTCTTCCTGTCCGTGCAGTCCAAGGATCGATTCCTGCGCCTCTGGACCCTCGCCTGGTGCCTCCAGCTCCTCCCGGCCGTGGCCATCCTGCGGCTCTCCTTCATGCGCTACACCAACCCCCCCGGCCTCTACCTCATCGCGATCTACGGGCCGGACATCATCACCGCAGCGTTGGTGTTGGTCTCCCTGCACACGCTCCTGGAGCGGCGGGCACACGAGCTCTGGAGCATCGCCGCGGTGACGGGTTTCCTATGGGTGGTGGTCGGCTTCTCCACCTCCCTGCCCTTCTATTTCACCATGGTGCCCTTCTCGCTCCTCGTGAGCCTGTTCTTCGTCAAGGCAGGGATCCTGCTCCTCAGCCGTCCCCCGTCCCTCCTGCCGGGACGCGGCCTCGCCGGCTCAGCCTTCCTGGCCCTGGGGCTCTTCGAGTTGAATCGACCGTTCACCAGCGACCTCGAGTGGCTCCAGCCCCTGTTCAACGGCCTGGGAGCGACGCTCATGGCGCTGGCCGCGGTGGGGCTGCTGCTGCTGTACTTCCGTCGCATCCGGGCCCGGGTCCAGGCGGACCAGTCCCTGTACGAGGAGATCTTCCGCACCATGCGGGAGGGGGTGGTCGTCTACGAGATCGTCCGGGACCGGTACGGTGAGGCCGTGAACTACGCGATCCTCGACATGAACCCGGGGTACGAGCACATCGCCGGCGTTCGTCGGGAGACGGTCCTGGGGCGCACTCCGACCAGCATCTGGGATCTCCCCACGCCGCCGTTCCTGGCGATCTTCGCAGACGTGGCGTCCGGGGGTGAGCCGGTGCAGTTCGAGGCCTTCTTCGAGGAGCTGGGGAAGCACCTCAGCGTCTCGGTGTCCTCCCCCGCACCGGGGACCTTCGCCACCGCGGTCTCCGACATCACCGCCCGCAAGGAGGCCGAGGGGCAGCTGGCGAGGCACCAGGACCTCCTGGAGGAGCAGGTCAAGGTCCGGACCTGCGAGTTGGAGGGCGCCAACAAGCTGCTGGGCGCACAGAACCGGGAGATCGCGGCCATCAACGCGATGCAGGAGGACCTCCAGGGATGCCGTGCGCCGAAGGAGACCTGGCCCGTGCTCCAGTGGGTCGTGAAGCAGCTCTTCCCGAACACGTCGGGTTCTCTCAGCTTCGTCAACAGCGACTCCGGGACCTTGGAGACCGCGGCCTGCTGGGGCCCGACGCCCACCACCGAGGACTCGTTCCCGGTGGAGAGCTGCCCCGCCCTCACCCGGGGCAAGTCGGTGCTCCTGTCCGAGGAAGACTCGGGGGTCGTCTGCGGTCACCGCTCCCGGGATCCGGAGAAACCCTGCCTCTGTCTGCCGCTGTTGGCGCACGGCCAGAGCCTCGGGAGCCTCTTCATCCAGTTCGACGCGTTCGACGTGTCCGACAGCGAGAGGGTCCTCAAGTGGCGCCGGCTCGCGGTGAACGTGGTGGAGCAGTTCACCATGGCCTACGCGAACCTCCAACTTCGGGATCGCCTGCACCACCAGTCCGTCCGGGACCAGCTCACGGGGCTCTTCAATCGACGCTACATGGAGGAGTCCCTCGAGCGGGAGATCCTGCGCGCCGATCGGCACGATCTCCCGCTGGGCATCATCATGCTCGACATCGATCACTTCAAGAAGGTCAACGACGGCCACGGTCACGACATCGGCGACCGGGTCCTCGAGGCCCTGGGCGCCATGCTCCCCAACCTGATCCGTGGAGAGGACATCGCGTGCCGGTACGGCGGCGAGGAGTTCATCCTCATCATGCCCGGAGCCAGCGTCGAGGACACCCTGCGCCGGGCGGAGGAGATCCGGCGCCTGATCCGAACCCGGATTTCTGTTCCTTTGCCCGACGGGAAGGACCTGCACATCACCTCGTCCTTCGGCGTCGCAGTCCATCCCCTCCACGGCGCCGGGGCCGATGGAATCCTCAAGGCAGCCGATCAGGCGCTCTACCGCTCCAAGCGGGACGGGCGTGACCGGGTCACCCTCGCTGAGGAATGAAATCGAGACACCGGGCGCTTTGTCGTTGACTGACCTGGGCATTGCAGGTTATTTTTTCTTTGCCTGCCCCGAATTTCGGCGTTTGACCTCCCCGAGGGGGGATCGTACGGTTACAACTGGGAAGGAGGACTCAGATGACAGGAAATGGCGATTTGCCACCGAAGGACAATGATGTGGGGAAGAAGCCCGACGAAGTAACGCCAGAGATCGGGAAGCCGGCAGCGGCCGTTCCGCCGCCAACCCCGACAGCACCGGCCCCGAGGCCGCCGGCCCCGGTTCCGAAGAAGGAGGAAGCCAAGGCCCCGCCACCGCCACCGCCGCCGCCGCCGGCAAGCGGCGACATCAACGTCACGGAACGCATCGAGCTGTACGAGAAGACCGTCCGGCTCAACTCCATCGTGCGGGTGGCGTTCCCGCTCCTGGTGCTCTCCACCATCGTCGTGTTCCTGATCGCCACCTGGCTCACCATCTGGGGCGCCTTCCCGGAGAAGGCCATCAACAACGAGACCATCCTGGCCGGTGAGCAGTTGATGCCCTACTTCAACAAGGTCATCAAAGCCTTCGCAGACGACGTCGCGCCGGAGATCATCGAGGAGTTCGAGATCAAGCTCGCCGCGGCCAGCGACGCAGCGATCCAGAAGTTCTCTGCAGAGATCGACTATCTCCAGAAGTCGAATGAGCAGTTCATCAAGGATCAGGCCACCCTCGCGATCAAGGACAAGAGGGGGTCCCACAAGGAGCTGCTCGCGAGGCTCTATCCCGACCTCGCTGAGGATCCGGACAGGCTCGACGCCATGGCCGACACGGTCAACCAGGCCTTCGAGCACTGGACGGTGGCCTACATGACCCGGGTCATGGCCGACTACTTCGACACCATGGGCCAGATCAACGAGACCGTCGTCAAGAGCTACACGGCGCCCGCGAAGAAGGAAGGCGACGGGCAGCCCAAGGTGGTCGAGGCCGAGATGCTCGAGCTCTTCATGGAGCTCATCAACGCGGCCTACGAGGAGCCTGCAGCGGAGACGGTGAAGGATGGGGAGACGGCGCCTGCGGAGAAGACGCAGGAACCTTCGGCCCCTGTCGTCGATCGCGAGGAGGCCCCCGTGGAGGCCCCCGCCGAGCCCGCCGGTGAGCCGGCGGAGACCCTGTGAGCGGGAGGGAGGCACCCATGGACGACAAGAAACTGCTGAACGAGATCACAGCGGCGCAGACCTTCCTCGATGACAAGATCAAGAAGGAGAAGAAGAGCCTCAAGATCCGCCTCGTGGCGGGCATCATTGTCACGATCGTCGTCTTCAGTTACATGTTCTGGCTGTTCCAGTCGCTCACGAGCATCGGCACGCCCCAGGGCATGCGCACGGTGATCGTCGAGACCATCCGGAACCAAGGGACGCAGCTCCTGGGGATGGCGGTCACCGAGATCAAGGCCAACAAATCCGAGATCATCAACCTGCTGACCGAGAAGGGCCTCGACCAGCTGGTCGAGATCCTCATGCGGGAGGGCAAGAGCAAGCTGCGGGGGATGATCACGGGGATCAGCAACGACACGATCGAGGAGCTCAACGGACACTTCGAAGCGGTCCTCGAAGCGAAACAGGACGAGCTCTCCCTGCTCATGGACGATCCCTCCAAGGGCGGCGCGCTCGAGGAGCTCATCGTCAAGGCCTTCGAGAACGAGCTCCGTGACTCCGTGGGCTCGAGAAATTTCGACACGACCTTCAACGAGCCCATCGGTGAGAAGCTCAAAGCCGCGAGCGAGCAGCTGCACATGATCCACGTGAAGCTCAAGGAGCTGGCGGACAAGGACATCCTGTCCCACCGCGAGACCCTCATGATCCGCTTCATCAAGATGTGGGGCTCCTACGTCGCCGACATCGGCAGCGACGACAAGCCCGAAGATCTCGGGCCCGCCGGCTCCGGCCGCCCCAACCTCTAGACCCAAAACAAGCGCATCTGCCTACTGCGGCAGCCGATCTGCCAGTGCTGAACGGCGGATAGACCGTTCGCCATGCTCACTCGAACTCGACGATACTCGGCATCGCCTTCGTTCGCTATCCTTGTCAGCACCGCCAT